>NZ_JROH01000004.1 GCF_000786205.1 Sphingomonas sp. 37zxx
AGCCAAGCCCTTTTTCAGCAGCCTGTTAGAGGCCCGACTTATAGAAATGGCACTGATTGCCAACCGTGTGACGTTGGACAACGGCACAAGCCCGGCGGGGCAACGGCGCCGTCTGCCCGAAGCAGATCAAGCAAACATGGAGCAGTTTTTAGCAAATCTAAAAATTATCCTGCCCGTGATCGGTTTAGATTTACTCAAGCCCCAGCCACGCGCTGTTGCATATGTCGACACGCCACCAGAACAGCGAACAGCGTTCGAGACGAAATTCGAAATCCGGCACAAATCCGGCGTCTCTGCTGAAGCTGTAGAAGAAGATGGTGAGTTCGTTGTATTGGAAGGCTCTCAAGCCCTTCGCAACACCGGCTATGTTCAGCAAAGTTACGCAAGCCTAAAAGACAATCTCGTCAATTTAGGCATTTTAGTTATGCAGGCTGATGGGATGTATAGCTTTGTAAAGCCGTACAGTTTTAAGAGCCCATCTGCAGCAGCTGCTGTGGTACTTGATCGCAACAGCAACGGACGATCGGAATGGAAGGTTAAAGGCGAACGTCGCACTTACCATGAGTGGCAGCAGGCGCTTACGCCTACCGCCACTTCGGCAATCACGTCAAATTAACCAACGATTTCTTCCGGCTTAAAGAAGTACGCGATTTCGATCTCGGCGTTTTCGTCGCTGTCGGAACCATGCACGGTGTTGGCTTCGATGCTCTCGGCCAGTTCCTTGCGGATGGTGCCGGGTTCGGCATTGGCGGGGTTGGTCGCGCCCATGATGTCGCGGTTACGCTGCATTGCGTTCTCCCCTTCGAGCACCTGTACGACGACAGGGCCGGAGATCATGAAATCGACCAGTTCGCCAAAGAACGAACGCTCGCGGTGGACGGCGTAAAAGCCCTCGGCCTGTTCGCGGGTCATATGGATGCGCTTGGAAGCAACGACGCGAAGGCCTGCTTCTTCCAGCATTTTGGTGACCGCACCGGTCAGGTTGCGGCGGGTTGCATCGGGCTTGATGATCGAGAAAGTACGGGTCGCGGCCATGGCCGTTCGGCTCCATTTATGTGCGTGAAGGGGAATGGCCGCGCCTTAGTCGGGCCAAGTTGCCGATGCAAGCGCGCTTAGGCGGCTTGTTTCCAGCCATTGTCGGTCTGTTTCCAATAGCGCCGATCAATGCCATCGCGGTCGGCCAATGCTTTCCATGCGGCGCGCGCCGGCAGGATCGCGTCTTCGTCGAAAAAGTGAAAGGCGCGCTCGAACGTCAGCGCTTCGTCGCGCCAGACCCCGTCGATCAGCGCGATCATGCGCGCGGCATTTTTTGGCGCCGTTTCGGATGCGATCAATACCGGCTGCACCGAATCATCGCCTGATCCGGCGCAGGCATGCGGCAGGAAGCTGTCGGCGGCAAAGGTCCACAACAGGCGATCAATCGCCCCGCGCTGCTCTTCGCTGGCCGATACGATCAACAGCCGTTCACCGCTGGCCAGCACCTTTTGCGCGATCTGCGGCAGCGCGCGCGCAAGCGGCGTAAGCGTCAGATGATAGAAATCGACCTGCACTCTTGCGCCCCTTCGCTGCCCAGCCGCCGATCGACTTCAGCCTTCGAAATTATCGCGCACCAACCGGTCGAGCACGCGCACGCCGAACCCGGTCGCGCCCTTGTCATAGGTGCTGCCCGGCTTGTCGGCCCACACCATGCCCGCAATATCGAGATGTGCCCAGCGCACGCCCGGATCGACGAAGCGCTGAATGAACTGCGCGGCAGTGATCGATCCCGCGCCGCGCGGCCCGATATTCTTCATGTCGGCGATCGGCGAATCGATCAGCTTGTCATAGGCCGGCGACATCGGGAAACGCCACAGCGCATCGCCCGACGCACGGCTGGCCGCCAGGATCTGATCGGCCAGCGAATCGTCATTGGCGAACAGGCCGCCATGCTCGCTGCCCAGGCTGATGATCATTGCCCCGGTCAGCGTCGCCAGATCGACGATCGTCTTGGGGCGATGAGTCTGCTGCACCCAGGTGATGACATCGGCCAGCACCAGCCGGCCTTCGGCATCGGTATTGAGGATTTCGATCGTCTGGCCCGACATCGATGTCACCACGTCACCCGGCCGCTGTGCATTGCCATCGGGCATGTTCTCGACCAGCCCGACCACGCCGATGACATTTGCCTTGGCCTTACGCACGGCCAGCGCCTTCATCGCGCCCACCACCGCGCCGGCACCGCCCATGTCCCACTTCATGTCTTCCATGCCCGGCCCAGGCTTGAGCGAGATGCCGCCGGTGTCGAAGGTCACGCCCTTGCCGACCAGGGCGATGTCGGGGTCACCAGCGCTGTCGGTGCCGTTCCAGTGCATCGCCAGGATGCGCGCTTCGCGCACCGAACCCTGGCTTACGCCCAGCAGCGCCCCCATGCCATGCTCGGTCATTGCCGCTTCATCCAGGATCGTCAGCGTGACGCCGAGTTCCTCGAGATGGCGGCAGCGATCGACGAAGCTTTCGGGGTACAGAATGTTGGGTGGCTCGGAGACCAGCGTGCGCGTTAGCTCCAGGCCTTCGTTCAGCGCCTTGGCCTTGGTCCAGGCGGCATCGGTGCCGCCTGGCGCACCGACGATGGTGATGCCGGTCAGCGTCGGCTTTTGCCGCTCGGGCTGCTTGGTGCGATACACGTCGAAACGCCATGCACGCGCCGCCGCCGCCCCGGCAAAACGCGCAATGGCAGCGGGGCTTGGGTTGGTCCCGGCAAAGTCGACGATGATCGTCCCAATTCCGGCGGTCAGGAACCGTCCGGCAAGCGCGCCGCCAGCTTTTTCATGATCGATCTCATCGCCCGAACCAACCCCCAACAGGACCACCCGGCCAGTTCCCTGCTCTTGCGGGACGAATATTTCCGCAATCGTTCCTGCGTCACCGTCGAAGCGAGCGGCGATTGCGGCACCCTCGATCAGCGTCCGGGTCGATGCGTCGAAGCGGTCGAGCACCGGCTTGCCGTCGCGCTCGACGATCAGGGCGATCGTATTGGAGTTCTGGGGGGTCTCGGCGGCAAAATCGATCTGCATGCGGAAATGCTCTCTCCATCGGGCGCAAACTGCGCTTGATTGCCCTCATCTAGGGATTGCGGGGGCCGCTGGCAAAAGGCGCTGATTGCGGAAGCCCACACTCGGTGCGATAGGGCGGCGCTGGTCGCTGGTATTTTGCGGCGTAAGGGGACTCAAACCATCGTGAAGCGCCTGGCCTTGTTGCGTACCGCCGCGCTGCCACTCTCGCTTGGCCTGGCGGTCGCGGCGCAGGCGCAGGATTTGCAGGATCGTCCGGTTTCGCCGCCTGTCCCCGAACAGGCCGGCATCGACGCGCGCGGCGGCGACGAGATCGATTTCAGCGCCGATCTGCTCGAATATAATACTGACGGCGACGTCGTCGACGCCAGCGGCGATGTCCGTCTGGCGCGTCAGGGCGAACGGTTGCGCGCCGACAAGGTGACCTGGAACCGCACTACCGGCGAGGTCGTGGCCGAAGGCAACATCGCGATCACCAATCCGCAGGGTGATATTGCCTATGGCGACCGGATCGAACTTAGCGACAGCCTGCGCGACGGCGTCGTCCGGAACATGCTGGTCGTGCTCGAACAGGGCGGACGCCTTGCCGCCGAGCGCGGGGTGCGCGAGGAGGGCGGAATCATCCGGGTCACTCGCGCCGCCTATACCCCCTGCCCGGTCACCGACACCAGCGACTGCCCCAAGGAACCCACTTGGAAAATCAACGCGCGCGAAGTCACTTATGACCCGGCGCGCAGCAGGGTTCGGTACAAGGATGCACGCATCACCCTGTTGGGCATGACGTTGCCGCTGCCCAGCTTCTCACACACCATCGGCGGCAAAAGCGCGGACGGTGTGCTGGCCCCCGAAATCCGTTATGGCCGGGTCAACGGTCTCGAATTTGCGCTGCCCTATCATTTCGATCTGGGGGTAAATCGTGACCTGACGATCACGCCGCGCGTCTTCACCGGGTCATTGCCTATGATCCAGGCAGATTATCGCGAACTGAACAGCCTGGGGGCGTTCCGCGTCAACACCTACGGCACGTATAGTAGGCGCAGCGACGATCTGATCGTCACCGATGTGGCAGCAACCAGCGAAAAAGCCTTTCGCGGCTACATCGACGCCTCGGGCCGCGCGCAGTTTACCCCCGAATGGAGCGCTTATGCCTCGATCCGGGTCGCCAGCGATCGCACTTTCCTGCGACGCTACGATATTTCGCGTGAAGATCGACTGCGCAGCAATATCGGCGTGATGCGGATCACCGAAGACAGTTATTTCGCCATTAATGGTTGGGCGGTCCAGTCGTTGCGGCTCGACGGCACCGGTACCGCGCAACCGCTGGCCTTGCCCGAGATCGACTACCGCAAGCGATTCGACGACGGCATCCTTGGCGGCAAGTTCACGCTGCAATTGAACAGTCTGGCGATCAGCCGAAAGTCGGGACAGGACACCCAGCGCGCCTTTGCATCGGCGCTGTGGGAATTGCGCCGGGTCACCACACTGGGGCAGGAAGTGACGTTCAGCGCGCTTGGTCGCGGCGACGTTTACAACACGCAGGACACGTTGCTGACCAGCGTCATCTCCTATCGCGGCGACGAAGGGTTTTCCGCCCGCGCGATCGGTGCTGCCGCGGTCGACGTCAAATGGCCGTTCATCGGTGAGGCGATGGGCGGAACCCAGCGCTTCACGCCGCGCGTGCAGGTGGTAATCGCACCGCATATCGAAAACCTGTCGATTCCGAATGAAGACGCCCGCGCGGTCGATCTGGAGGATTCCAACCTGTTCGCGCTCAACCGCTTTCCCGGCTATGATCGATTCGAGGATTCGAGCCGCTTCACCTATGGCGTCGATTATGCCCTCGACCTGCCCGGCATCGCAATCAGTGCCAATATCGGCCAGAGTTACCGCCTCATCGAGCGACCTGCGCTTTTCCCTAACGGTACAGGTCTCGATGATCGTTGGTCTGATTTCGTTGGTCGGACCGAAGTGCGCTTCCGTCAATTTGTCAGTCTCACCCACCGCTACCGGATCGACAAAGACGGGTTTGCACTGCGCCGCAACGAAATCGACGCGACGATCGGTTCGCGGCAGACCTATGCGCAGTTCGGCTATCTTCGGTTAAACCGCAACATCGGTGCCGAGCTGGAAGATTTGCGGGATCGCGAAGAGGCGCGCGTCGCCGGGCGGATCGCGCTTTCTGGGCGATGGTCCGCTTATGGCTCCGCAACCGTCGACCTTACCGATCGCAGTGAGGACCCGCTGTCGTTGTCCGACGGCTTTGACCCCGTGCGCCACCGGATCGGCGTGGAATATGAGGACGAATGCCTGCGGATCGGCATTGCCTGGCGGCGTGACTATGCCGACATCGGGGATGCCAGGCGCGGCAACAGCTTTTTGCTGACGCTGGCATTGACGAACCTGGGGCGCTAAGGCGAGGTTCAGGCGAGCAACACCATGACACTGCATGTCAAAGGGCATTTGCCCAGGCGCGTGATGAGGTAACCGGATTTGGGTACGAAGATGAAGCGCTTCAGCGCACTTGCAGCCGCCACGATGCTGGCGGGTATTGCGGCGGCACAGACGGTCAGCGACCCGCAGGCTGGTTCCGGGCAGGAAGCGCCGGCAAGCAACCTAAATTTGCCACGCGATCTGCAGGTGTTCGGCAAGGCCGACCCGAATATCCGCAAGGCGACCGCGATCGTCAACGAAGCGGTTATCACCGGCACCGATGTCGATCAGCGTCTGGCGATGATCACCGGCCTTCGTGGTGTCCAGGTCAGCGCGGAAGAACGCGACCAGCTTCGGTTGCAGGTGTTGCGCGCGATCATCGACGAAACGCTGCAAATTCAGGAAGCGGCGAATAACGACATCAAGGTTGCCAAAGCCGAAATCGATCAGAGCTTTGCCCGGGTGTCGCGTAATTTCGAGCGTACGCCCGAACAGATGACGGCGTTTCTCACGCAAATCGGCTCGTCCGATCGTTCGCTTCGTCGCCAGATCGAAGGCGAACTCGCCTGGACCCGCTTGCTTCGCCGCCAGGTCGAGCCGTTTATCAGCGTCGGCGAAGAAGAAGTGAACGCGATCATTGCACGGCTGGAAGCAGCCAAGGGTACAGAGGAAACACACCTCAAGGAAATTTATCTCAGCGCCACGCCCGATCGTGCGGCAGAAGTGATGGAAAACGGGCGCAAGATGATCGAGGCGATGCGCGGCGGCACGCCTTTTGAATATTTTGCCCGTAATTTTTCGGAAGCGACGACCAAGGCGGTCGAGGGCGATCTCGGATGGATCAGCCCGGCAGTGTTACCCGAACCGCTGGCACAGGCAGCCAGGACCATGCAAGTGGGCCAGATCGCCGGCCCGATCGAAATTCCCGGTGGCTATTCGATCCTGTACATGGTCGACAAGCGGCAGGTGCTGATGGCCGACCCGCGCGATGCGCGGCTAAGCCTGCGGCAGGTCGCAGTGAAGTTTCCGACCGCATTGACACCGACGCAGGTGCAGGCAAGGGCCGACGAATTCGCCGAACTGACGCAAAGCATCCAGGGTTGCGGCAACGTCAATGCCGTCGCGCAGAAAATCGGTGCCGAAGTGGTCGACAATGACTCAATCCGTATCCGCGAGCTGCCGGCACAGTTGCAGGAAATGATGATGAATCTTCAGGTCGGTCAGGCAACTCCGCCCTTCGGCTCGCCTTCCGAAGGGGTGCGCGTTTTGGTGCTGTGCGGCCGCGATGATCCTGCAGCGGCGAATGCGCCCAACCCCGAACAGATTCAGGCCGGCCTGGAGCAAGAGCGTGTGAACCTTCGCGCCCAGCGCATGCTGCGCGATCTTCGCCGCGACGCCATCGTCGACTATCGGTGAGCCACGCCGCGGCCAACCGGCGATGATCCGCCCGCTTGTCGTCCCGTTGGGAGATCCCGCCGGCATCGGGCCAGAGATCGTGGCCAAGGCTTGGGCCGCCCGCAAACAATATGGGCTGGCCCCATTTTTTGCGGTCGGCGATCCGCGCGCAATCACCCAAGTGTGGGACGGTCCTGTCGCGCGGATCGGCGATCCCGATGAGGTTGCCGGTGTATTTGATACCGCGCTGCCGGTGATGGCGGTGCATGACGCCGGCATGGTGACTCCGGGTGAGCCGGATGGCGAAGGTGCCCGCAGCGCGCTTGAGTCGCTCGAAATGGCGGTAGGTCTGGCACGGTCGGGCGCAGCCGGCGCGCTGGTGACCGCGCCGGTGTCGAAGACCCAGCTCTATCGCATCGGCTTCCAGCATCCGGGGCAGACCGAGTTCGTTGCCGAACGCTGCGGCGTTTCGCCCGAAAATGCGGTGATGATGCTCGCCGGTCCGACGCTGCGGGTGGTGCCGGTAACGACGCATGTCGCGCTGTCGGCGGTGCGCGGATTGCTTTCGATCGAATTGATCGTCGCCAAGGCGCGGGTGACGGCGCGCGGGCTTACGCGCAATTTCGGGATCGAATGCCCCCGCCTCGCCTTTGCCGGGCTGAACCCGCATGCCGGTGAGGACGGTGCGCTCGGGACCGACGAGATCGAAGTGATCATGCCCGCGATCGAGCAATTGCGCGCCGAGGGTATCGATGCGGTCGGGCCGATGGCCGCCGACACGATGTTCCATGCCCGCGCGAGGGCGAATTATGATGCGGCGATCTGCTGTTACCATGACCAGGCGCTGATCCCGCTCAAGACGCTGCATTTCGATGAAGGTGTGAACATCACGCTGGGGCTGCCGATCGTTCGCACCTCTCCCGACCACGGCACTGCTTTCGGGATTGCCGGAAAGAATTGTGCCGAGCCGGGCGCGATGATCGCGGCGATCCGGATGGCGGCGAGTGCGGCCGAGCGGCGACTGAATATGCTGCCGTCATGAGCGTCGCGTTGCCGCCGCTGCGCGAGGTGATCCGGGCGCATGGGCTGACCGCCAGCAAGGCGCTGGGGCAGAATTTCCTGTTCGACCAGCAATTGCTCGATCGCATCGCACGGGTGCCGGGCAATCTGGCGGGTGCCGAAGTGCTCGAGGTCGGGCCAGGCCCCGGCGGACTTACCCGGTCGCTGCTGGCGGCAGGAGCGCGGGTGACTGCGATCGAGCGCGACCGGCGGTGTATTCCGGCGCTTGCCGAACTGGGCGAGGCGTATCCGGGGCAGCTCAAGCTGATCGAGGGCGATGCGCTGGCGATCGACCATGCCGGGCTGTTCGAGGGCAAGCCGCATGTGGTAGCGAATTTGCCGTATAATGTCGGCACCGCGTTGTTCGTCGGCTGGCTTTCCGCCGGCTGGACGCCGTGGTGGGAGAGCCTGACGCTGATGTTCCAGCGCGAGGTGGCCGACCGGATCATCGCCAATGCCAATGACGACGCCTATGGCCGGCTGGCAGTGCTGGCGCAGTGGCGGAGCGCCGCGCGGATCGCGATGCCGGTGCACCGATCGGCCTTTACCCCGCCGCCCAAGGTAATGTCGGCAGTGGTGCATGTCGTGCCGGGCGACCAGCCCGAAGGCATCCGGCTGCGGACGCTGGAAACGCTGACCGCGGCAGCGTTCGGCCAGCGGCGCAAGATGCTGCGCGCTAGCCTGAAAGGGATGCCGGGCGCGCTGACGGCGGTCGAGACGCTGGGGATCGACCCCACGCGGCGGGCCGAAACGGTCAGTGTGACCGAGTTCTGCGCGATCGCCCGCGTGATCGATTCCCGACCTAGTTAATTCTTCCCCGCCACCGGCGCGGGCACCGTCGTCGTCGCCGCAGCGGTTGCGGTCACCGGCGGTCCCTTGGCGATCACCGCCGCCAGCTCGGTCGCGTCGCCACATTCGGATTTGCACAGCGTCTTGATCTTGGCGAGGTTTTCCTTGGCCTTGGCCAGAGCACCCTTTTGCACCATCGCCTCACCCTGACCGCGCAGCGCCGCGACGTCGTTCGGCTCCAGCGACAGCGTTTCGCGGTACAGGCGGATCGCCTTGCCCGGCAGATTCTGTGCCCGCGCGACTTCGGCCATGACGATAAAGGCTTCGCGATTGCGCGGATCGACCACCAGAGCGGTTTCGAGCAAGTCGTTCGCCCCGTTCAGATTGCCCGCCGTCCGCGCCGCCCTTGCCCGCTCGACCAGGGCGACCGATCGCGGATCGATCTGGTCGTCGGGGCGCTGGCCGTGCAGCGAGGTCGAGATGCTGACGGCGGCAAGCGACAACGCGATGGTGACGGTGGTAAACCGCATGATCTTCTCCGAAACAGACACAGCTACATGGCTATCATGTGGCGCGAAGCATCGCGACAAAAAAGCCATCGGTCGAATGCGCCGCCGGCGTCAGCCGAATCCCCGCCCCGTGGCGCGCGCCGGCGGGCAGGTCGATCGCCGCCGACTGCCAGCCGGGATGGCGGTCGAGGAAGGCGGCGGCCTGATCGGCCCCCTCGGCATCGAGCAGCGAGCAGACGACATACACCACCGCGCCGCCGGACCGAACCAGCGTCGCCGCCAGATCGAGCAGGCGGCTTTGCGTCGCCTCAAGCTTGGTCAGCCGATCGGCGGTGAGCCGCCAGCGCGCTTCGGGATTGCGCCGCCAGGTGCCGGTGCCCGAACAGGGCGCGTCGATCAGCACCACATCGGCGCGGCCAATCTCGTCGCCGAGCATTTCGGCCTCATGCCCCGGATTGAGCAGCAGCGTGCGCGCGATCGTCACCCCGGCGCGTTCGGCGCGCGGCGACAGGCGTTGCAACCGCCCGCGATCGGTATCGGTGGCGAGCAGGTCGCCCTGGTTGGCCATCGCGGCAGCGAGCGCGAGCGTCTTGCCCCCTGCCCCGGCGCACAGATCGATCACGCGCATGCCAGGCTGCACGCCGCAGGCGAGCGTCACCAACTGGCTGCCGGCATCCTGCACCTCGATCAGCCCGGCTTCATAGGCGGGATGCTTGTCGACCGAGGTATCGGGCGGCAGCCGCAGCGCATCGGGGGCGAAGGCGAGCGGTTCGGCCCCTTCGATTATGATCTCCTCGCGAGTGGCGAGCAGCCGGTTGACGCGAATGTCGAGCGGCGCGCGTTCGAGCAGCGCATCCTGTTCGGCATCGTCCAGCCCTGACGCTGCCAGCGCGGTGACCAGCCAGGCGGGGGCGATGCCGGGGGTAGCGGGCTTTTCATTGGGGTTGATCGCGGGCGGGCCATAGGTCGAGCCATCGAAAGCGGCGGCGACGCCGGGCAGGCGCTGCGCCAGTGCGAGCATCGCGGCGCGCCCGTCGCGCGGCAATTCGCCGCACAGTCGAATCGCGTCATAGACCAGGTTGCGAACCGCGCGCCGATCCTTCGACCCGGCATAGCGCCGCGCAGCGAATCCGCGCGCGATGATGGTATCCGCGGCCGCGCCGCCTTCGCGCGCCGCGGCGATGATGAGGTCGAGCAGGTCGATCGCGGCCTGAACGCGGGCTGGCGGGGTCATGCGCGAAGGCCCGGAAGGGTCGGAAGGCTACAAAAGCTACAGTACGTACCCCCCGGATTCGCCCCTTCCGGGTGATGGCGGGGGGTGCGGATGGCGGCGCGATGGCTGTCGCTGGCGTCGAAAAGCGACGTCGGGTGCGATGAGTTCGACGGCGTGGCGGAATACTGGGCGTAAAGCGAATACATGGGGGCTGACCTAGCCGAATGGCGACGTGTAGGACAGCACCAACCATCGGGGCGGCCAGCCGCGTCCGACAGCAGCGGCCCTATTGGAACATAGCGTGAATCGGGCTACTCCAGCGATGATCGGAAATCCGAATCGGTCGGCGGAGCAATCGTTCAACGCGGCGCAATCGAAGCAGGACGACACCAATGACCGAACCGCGCACCTTCTACGAATTCTTCGCGGGCGGCGGCATGGCTCGGGCGGGATTGGGAAGCGATTGGCAGTGCGTGTTCGCCAATGATTTCAGCGAGATGAAGGCCAAGGTCTATACCGACAATTGGGGTGCCGGGCATTTTCACCCCGGTGACATCGCAGCGGTTTCCACCGAAAACCTGCCTGGCCGCGCCGATCTGGCCTGGGCATCATTTCCCTGTCAGGATTTGTCGCTGGCGGGCGGGATGCGCGGACTGGGCGACGCTTCGGCAACGGCGGCGACGCGATCGGGCACTTTTTGGCCATTCTGGTCCTTGATGACCAAGCTTCAGGACGACAAGCGCGGTCCGCGCGTAATCGTGCTCGAAAATGTGGTGGGCGCGATAACGTCGAAGCAAGGGCGCGACTTCGAGGCGATTTGCCGGGTGCTGGCCGACGCGAAATATCGGTTCGGGGCAATGGTGGTCGATGCGAAATGGTTTTTACCGCAAAGCCGGCCCAGATTATTCTTCGTCGCCATTGCCCAGGACCAGTTCGTGCCGGGCCATGTGATCCATGCGGAGCATGATCCGCTTTGGCATCCGGCGTCGCTCAGGGCTGCGGTCGGGCAATTGCCCAAGGCTTCGCGCAAGCAATGGCTTTGGTGGAAATTGCCCCAGCCATCGGCTCGCAAGCTCGGGCTGGCAGACCTGATCGAGGACGAGCCGACGGGCTGTGCCTGGCATTCGCCGCAGCAAACCAAGCAATTGCTGGCGATGATGGCTCCGCTGCACCAGCAAAAGCTAGAAGCAGCGCGCGCGACCGGGGCGAAGCGGGTCGGCGGCGTCTATAAGCGGACCCGGCTCGACCATGCCGGGGTGAAACGGCAACGCGCCGAAGTGCGGTTCGACGATATTGCGGGGTGCCTGCGAACGCCGGCGGGCGGATCGAGCCGGCAGTTGATCATCGTCGTCGAAGGGAGGACCACCCGATCACGATTGCTGTCGCCGCGCGAGGCGGCGCGGTTGATGGGGCTGAGCGATCAATATCGGCTGCCCGATCGCTATAACGACGCCTATCATGTCGCGGGTGACGGCGTCTGCGTGCCGGTCGTTCGGCATCTGGAACGGCATCTACTGTCGGAAATCCTGGCTGCGAACGAGCGCGGCGCATTGGCAAGCGCGGCATAGCCCCAAAAGATGATCGATCTTTCGTTTCGGCGGGCGGCGGTGAAGACCCTGACCAATCAGATCGGCTGCTATGTGCTGTGCGATCTCGACGATGTTCCGCTATATGTTGGCCAGTCGCGCGACGGCATCCGCGCTCGCGTGAACCGTCATCTGACATCGGCGCGATCGGACATCATCGCCAATCGGCAGATCGATGTGTGGGAAATCGCCTATGTCTGGACCTATCCGGTCGAGCAGGTGGCCGATATTGGCGGCCTGGAAGATCGGCTGTTCCATGCCTTTCACGCGCGATCGGCATTGATGAACGGCAAGGTGCCGCCCAAACCCGCGATTGCCGAGCCATTGCCCGATCCGTTTCAGCGGGTGCAGGTGATGGCGGATGCCGAAATTCGCGAAAAGCTGGACCCGGCCCTGAGGCTGCCGCGCCAGGCCGAGCATTATTCGCAGATTGTCGGGCATTTCCTGGCGGTGAAGAACTCGCGCGAAATCGCAGGCGCGATCGAGGCGCATTTCCAGCGGCTGCAACGCTATCACCGCGAGCTGCTGAAACTGGGTCAGGCAATCGAGGGTGATAGCGAAGAGGCCGAAGGCTAAGCCGGCGGGTGCCCGGCCCGCTGCTTAGCGAGTCGGGTAGTTGGGTGCCTCGCGGGTGATCGTCACGTCGTGAACATGGCTTTCGCGAAGGCCAGCGCCGGTGATGCGGACGAAGCGCGCCTTTTCGCGCAGCTCCTCAAGCGTGGCTGCGCCGGTATAGCCCATCGCCGCCTTCACCCCGCCGACAAGCTGGTGGATCACGTCGCGCGCCGGGCCTTTATAGGGCACCTGACCCTCGATCCCCTCGGGGACCAGCTTCATCTGATCCTTGATGTCCTGCTGGAAATAGCGGTCGGCCGAGCCGCGCGCCATCGCGCCGACGCTGCCCATGCCGCGATAGGATTTATAGGCGCGGCCCTGATAGAGGAAGGTTTCGCCGGGGGCTTCCTCGGTGCCCGCAAGCAGCGAGCCGACCATCACGGTCGATGCGCCAGCTGCCAGCGCCTTGGCGATGTCGCCCGAGGTGCGGATGCCGCCATCGGCGATGACGGGGACGCCCGACTTGGCCGCCTCGCGCGCGCTTTCCATCACGGCGGTGAGCTGCGGCACGCCGACGCCGGCGACGACGCGGGTGGTGCAGATCGATCCGGGGCCGATGCCGACCTTGATCCCGTCTGCGCCCGCGTCGATCAGCGCGCGGGTGGCTTCGGCGGTGGCGACATTGCCCGCGACGACCTGGACCGAGTTCGACAGCTTCTTGACGCGCTCGACCGCGCGGGCGACGTCGCGGTTGTGGCCGTGCGCGGTGTCGATGACGATCAGGTCGACCTCGGCATCGACCAGTTGTTCGGTGCGGTCGAAGCCCTTGTCACCGACGGTGGTGGCGGCGGCGACGCACAGGCGGCCGGTGCGGTCCTTGGTCGCATTGGGGTAGAGCACCGCCTTTTCGATGTCCTTGACGGTGATCAGGCCGACGCAGCGATAGGAATCATCGACCACCAGCAGCTTTTCGATCCGGCGCTGATGCAGCAGACGGCGCGCTTCCTCCTGCGACACCGCGGTCGAAACGGTGGCGAGGTTTTCGCGGGTCATCAGCTCGGCGACCGGTTGCGCGGGGTTTTCGGCGAAGCGGACATCGCGGTTGGTGAGGATGCCGACCAGCTTGCCCGAGGATTCGACCACCGGGATGCCGCTGATCTTGTGGCGCTGCATCAGCGCGCGCGCTTCGGCGAGCGGCGCTTGCGGGTGGATGGTGATCGGGTTGACGACCATGCCGCTTTCGAAGCGTTTGACCTGGCGGACGGCGGCGACCTGCTCCTCGACCGACAAATTGCGGTGGAGCACGCCGATGCCGCCCAATTGCGCCATCACGATCGCCATGTCCGATTCGGTGACGGTATCCATCGCCGATGACAGGATCGGGATGTTGAGGCTCAATTCACGCGAAACGCGGGTGCGGGCATCGGCCTGGCTCGGCACCACGTCTGACGCCCCCGGATACAGCAGGACATCGTCGAAGGTGAGGCCGAGGGGAATGTCCATGTGGTGCCGAATCCTGCGCGAAGGGGAAGGTTGGCGGCCCATGTAACCAAGGGGGCGCGCTGACGCTAGGGGGCGTGTGGGTGCGGGGCCGGTTGTGCTGGTTTGGTGCGGTGATCCTGCTAGCATCGGACGACAGGCAAGCGAGGATGTCGGGCATGGACGTGATTGCAGGGTTGCTGGGCGTGATCGTCGCGCTGGTGCTGGCGTATCTGTTCGCGAGCATCAAGATCGTGCGGCAGGGCTATAACTATACGATCGAGCATTTCGGGCGCTTCACCACCGTCGCGCGGCCGGGGTTCAACCTGTATCCCGCCTTTTTCTATCGTGTCGGCCGCAAGGTGAACATGATGGAGCAGGTGATCGACATTCCGGGACAGGAAATCATCACCCGCGACAATGCGATGATCTCGACCGACGGGGTGGTGTTCTTCCAGGTGCTCGACGCGCCCAAGGCGGCGTATGAAGTGTCGGACCTGTATATGGCGCTGATGCAACTGACGACGACGAACCTGCGCACCGTGATGGGATCGATGGACCTCGACGAGACGCTGTCGAAGCGCGACGAGATCAACGCGCGGCTGCTGAGCGTGGTCGACCAGGCGACGACGCCCTGGGGCGTGAAGATCACCCGCGTCGAGATCAAGGACATCCGCCCGCCCGCCGACATCGTCAACGCGATGGGCCGCCAGATGAAGGCCGAACGCGAGAAGCGCGCCAACATCCTGGAGGCCGAAGGCACGCGCGCGAGCGAGATCCTGCGCGCCGAGGGGCAGAAACAGGCACGCATCCTGGAGGCCGAGGGGCGCAAAGAATCGGCGTTCCGCGACGCCGAAGCGCGCGAACGCGCCGCCGAGGCCGAAGCCAAGGCGACCGAACTGGTCTCGATCGCGATCGAGCAGGGCAGCCCGCAATCGCTCAACTATTTCATCGCGCAGAAATATGTCGAGGCGATCGGCAAGTTCGCGACCAGCCCCAATGCCAAGACGATCCTGTTCCCGGTCGAGGCGACGCAATTGATGGGAACGCTGGGCGGAATCGGCGAGCTGGCCAAGGAAATCGTCGGCGGTGCGTCATCGCCCCCTGCCCCGCCGCCGCGCCCGCGGATCGAGGCGGCGGAGGACTGAGGCCGCATGGACTGGGACAATCCGGGGCTGTGGTGGATCGCCGCCGGCGCGGTGCTGGCAGCCGTCGAGCTGCTGGTGCCCGGCGTGTTCCTGGTCTTCGTCGCGATGGCGGCGGCGATCACAGGCGCGTTCCTGTTGCTGTTTCCCGATTTGCCGCTTGCCGGCCAATTGGCGAGCCTTGCCGTGTGGAGTGCGGTGACGATCGCGATCGGGCGGCGCTGGTATGTCGATTATTCCCCCGACAGCGCCGATCCGCTGCTCAACGATGTCGGCGCGCGGATGCTGGGCGCGACGGTGATCGTCGTTTCGTCGAACGCCGACGGCAGCGGGCGCGTGCGCGTTGCCGATGGCGAATGGCCCTCGCGCGGGCCGGTGCTGCCGGTGGGCGCGGCGGCGCGCGTCGTCGGCGTCCAGAATACCACGCTTATCATTGAACCGATTTCCCCGGAGTGACCGCATGAATCTCGACCGCCGCCAATTATTGCTCGCCACCGGCGCGACTGCCGCGCTCACCGCGATGCCGCTGTGCGCGGCGCAAGCCACTGCCGATGTGCGCGCACAGGCGCTGATGGACGGGATCGCCGAGGAATATCTGCTGCGCTCGCCCGAAAGCGCGACCGCGCTCGGCATCGACACCGGCGCGCGCGCTGGGCTTAAGGCACGCGCATCGGATCGATCGAGCGCTGGACGGTTGCACCAGGCGGCATGGACCAAGAGCGCGCTCGATCGGCTACGCGCGCTCGATACCGCCGCGCTGTCGCCGGCGATCCGCACCGATGTCGAGGTCGCGACCACCGCCTATGCCACCGCGATCGACGGCTTTGCCTTTCCCTATGGCGCAGTCGCGGTCGGCGGGTGGCGCAACGGGCCTTATGTCGTCGCGCAGAATATGGGCGCGTATCTCGACGTGCCGAAATTCCTCGACGCCACGCACAAGGTCGAAACCAAGGCCGATACCGACGCTTATCTGTCGCGGCTGGCGGCGTTCGCCGACAATCTGGATGGCGAGACCGAGCGGCTGCGCGATGCGCGCGGACGGGGGGTGATCGCGTCGGATGTGCTGATGGACAAGACGCTGGCGTCGATCAAGATGACGCGCGCCGGGCCGGCGAAGGACTGGCTGGTTGTCGAATCACTGGCACGGCGGACCAAGGCGATCCCCGGTGACTGGGCCGCGCGCGCCGAGAAGATCGCGACCGCCGACGTCGCGCCTGCGCTCGATCGCCAGATCACCGAACTGGAGCTGCATCGCAAGGCAACCAACGCCGATGCCGGGGTGTCGAAATTCAAGGACGGCCCCGATTATTACGCCTGGACGCTGCGCGCGGCGACCACGACGCGGATGACCCCCGACGAAATCCACGCCATGGGCCAGGACGAATTGCAGCGGCTGCAAGGCGAGATGGACGGCATCCTCAAGACGCTTGGCTATACCAAGGGCAGCGTCGGAGAGCGGATGACGGGCCTGGGCAAAGACCCGCGCTTTCAGTTCGCCGCCGGTGATGCCGGGCGCGCCGAGATCATGGCGATGATCCAGGCGACGATCGCCGATGTCCGCACCCGCCTGCCCCGTGCGTTCGGCGCGCCGGTAAAAGGGATCGTCGAGGTGAAGCGGATCGCGATCGCCGAGCAGGAAGGCGCGCCGCTCGCCTATGGCGGCGCGGGGACGATCGACGGATCGGTGCCGGGGCGTTTCTGGATCAACCTGAAAGACCCCGCGCTCCACACTAAATACAGCCTGCCGACGCTGACCTTTCACGAATCGATCCCCGGCCATGTCTGGCAGGGTGAGTATGCGCAGAAGCTGCCGCTGCTACGCTCGCTGATGGGGTTCAGCGCGATGGGCGAAGGCTGGGCGCTCTATGCCGAGCAATTGGGCAACGAACTGGGGGTGTATGACAATGATCCGGTCGGGCGGCTGGGCTATCTGCAATCGATCGCGTTTCGCGCGTGCCGGCTGGTGGTCGATACCGGGCTGCACACCAAGCGCTGGACCCGCGACTATGCGATCGACTGGTTCGCGCGGACCAACGGGTCGTCGGTGGGCGAAGTGACCAGTGAGGTCGACCGCTATTGCGCGTGGCCGGGCCAGGCATGCGGCTACAAGATCGGGCATAGCGAGATCAACCGGCTGCGGACCAAAGCGCAGGCCGATCTGGGTGCGCGCTATGACTTCAAGGCTTTCAACGATGCGGTGGTCGGCGGCGGCGGGGTGCCGCTGACGGTGCTGGCGGGCAATATCGATCGCTGGACGGCGGCGCGGCGGGGGTGATTGGACAAGTGACACTCGGGTCAGGCCGCTCCCCTACCCTTCCGGGCGGGACGCCATTGGCTCGACCACTGCTCGCGTCCTCGGCAAAGCCTCGGGCATCTCTTCGCGGATGAACGCCAGCAGTGCTTCGCGAATGTCGCAGCGCAGGTCGAAGGTGGTGCTGGCATCCCTTGCCGTCGCCAGGATGCGGACTTCGATCGCATCGGGCTTGGTATCGGTGACCTGCACCCCCTGGGCGCGGCCATCCCAGCGCGGATTCGCGCGGATGACCTCCTCGGCCTTTGCCCGCAGGCGCGGGATGTCGGTGGTGGGGTCGAGCCACAGGAATACCGAGCCGAGCAGTTTCGACGTGCTGCGCGTCCAGTTCTGGAAGGATTCCTCGAGGAATTTGGATACCGGCACCACCAGCCGCCGCTCGTCCCAGATCGCGATGACGACATAGGTGAGGCGGATTTCCTCCACCCTGCCCCATTCGCCATCGACAATGACGACGTCGTCGATTCGGATCGGCTCGGTAAACGCCATCTGGATGCCGGCGATCAGGTTCTTGAGCGCGGGCTGCGCGGCGGCACCGACCGCAAGGCCGACAATACCCGCCGATGCCATCAGCGTGACGCCGACATTGCGGATGCTGGGGATACTCAGCAGCATCAGGCAGATGGTGATAAAGCCGATGAGGAAGATCACGATCCGCCCCAGGATCACGCTGCGGGTGCGGCGGCGGCGCGCGGCCAGATTGTCGGCGACGCTCATGTCGGAGGTCAGTTCGATCGAGCGGCTGATCGCGCGGACCATCGCAATCGCCAGCCAACCCAGGATGCCGGGCACGATCAGCCCGGCAAGCTGAGTCCACAACATGTCGCTGAGCGGCATCAGGTGGAGGAACCGCCGGACGAATGCCAGCGCGATCGCCACCGCCAGCCAGCGCGCCGGGCGACGCGCCTCCTCGACGAACACATCGTCCGACGATGATGGGGTGCGCGCGGCAAAGCCGCGAAGCAACCGAAAGCCGACCGCGTGAACGATCAGCGCGATCAACACCGCCAGCGCGGTAATGGCCAGATTGATGAGCGGGGCGGGAATGTCCCAGGCGGCAATGTCGAACGAAGGCATGAGCGGAGGAACGGTAGGTACGCCACCGAGTTCCCTTTGCAGCCGTCACCGCCGGCACGCTGCCGGGGTGACAGCGGCACGGATCAGGCCGCTATACCATCGGTACAACGCACGCGGACGCCCTTGGTCTCGATCAGCGCCTTTTCGCCAGGTGCGACTTCGACGCGGCCATCGCCTTTGTTGGTCGAAATCGTCAGGATCATCGGGCGATCGATCGCGCAGCGGAAATTGCCCTTCACGATCTGGCAGGCGTTCTGTAGTGCCGCTTGATCCTCGATCGGAGTCGTCTCGGTCGGCTCGACTTGGAACGCGATCGATCCGGTGCCGCCGATAAGCGCGCCCTTCAAACCGTTAACGAGGCGGCCCTGATATAGTTTCGGATCGCTGGTTGGGCTGAGGCCGATCTGCGGCGCAAGGCGCGCGCACAGGCTTTCCTGAACCGAGTTGGCGCTAGCACCGCTGCCTGCCAACATCGCCATCACGCCGATTGCAATTTTCCGCATCACCCTGCCCCCAAAGCCTGCCGCTGCCGATCGAGCGGCAAACCTTGAGGGTAGAGGCGGTATATTACATTTTGATTGCCACCACTTACTCGGCCGCTTCGGCCACCGCGCGCGGCCCGCTGGCGCGCACGCCTTCGTCGACATGCGATTCGAACGGCGCGAAGTTTTCGATGAACAGGTCCACCAGCCTGGCGGCGGTTTCGTCATAGCCTGCCTTGTCGGCCCAGGTGTCGCGCGGGTTGAGGATCGCGCTGTCGACGCCGGGCACCGATACCGGCACTTCGAAGCCGAAATTGGGATCGGTGCGGAAATCGCCATCGTTCAAGCTGCCGTCGAGCGCGGCGTTGAGCAATGCGCGGGTCGCCTTGATCGGCATGCGGCTGCCGACGCCATATTTGCCGCCGGTCCAGCCGGTGTTGACCAGCCAGCAATCGACCTGCCCGCGCGCGATCCGCTGTTTGAGCAAATTACCATAGACCGAGGGGTGACGCGGCATGAAGGGCGCACCGAAGCAGGTCGAGAACGTCGCCTCGGGCTCGGTTACGCCCATTTCGGTGCCTGCGACCTTGGCGGTGTAGCCCGACAGGAAGTGATACATCGCCTGGTCGGGGGTGAGCCTGGCGATCGGCGGCAGCACGCCAAAGGCATCGGCGGTGAGCATCACGATGTTGCGCGGGACCGGCCCCATATTATCGGCGCTGGCATTGGGGATGAAATCGATCGGATAGGCGGCGCGACTGTTTTCGGCGAGCGTCGCGTCGTCGAGGTCGAGGATGCGCGTTGCCGGGTCCATCACGACGTTTTCGAGCACGGTGCCGAACCGCTGGGTGGTGGCATAGATTTCGGGCTCGGCCTGCGGCGACAGGCGGATCGTCTTGGCGTAGCAGCCGCCTTCGAAATTGAAGACATGGGTGTCGGACCAGCCATGCTCGTCATCGCCGATCAGCGTGCGGCTGGCATCGGCGCTCAAGGTCGTCTTGCCGGTGCCTGACAGGCCGAAGAACACCGCGGTATCGCCCTTTGGCCCGATATTGGCCGAGCAATGCATCGGCATCACCCCCTTTTCAGGCAGCAGATAGTTGAGCAGCCCGAACACCGATTTCTTCATCTCGCCGGCATAGCGGGTGCCGCCGATCAAGATCAGCCGGTCGGTGATGTTGACCGCGATCACCGTTTCGCTGCGGCAGCCATGCCGCGCTGGATCGGCGCGGAAATCGGGCAGGTCGATGATCGTATAGTCGGGGATGAAATCGGCGAGATCATCGGCTTGCGGGCGGACCAGCATCGTGCGGATGAACTGGCTGTGCCACGCCAGCGTGTTGATGACGCGCACCTTCACGCGATGTTCGGGCTGCGACCCGCCGAACAGATCCTGGACGAAGAGCGTATCCTGGCGCCCGAGCTGTTCGAGGAAATCGGCCTTGAGCCGGGCAAAGGCATCGGGCTCCATCGGCTTGTTCGCCCCGCCCCACCAAATGGTATCGGCGGTAGCGCTATCGCGGACGGTGAACTTGTCCTTGGCCGATCGCCCTGTATGGCGACCGGTTTCGACGACCAGTGGTCCGTTGGCGGCAAGATGTCCTTCGCCGCGGATCAGCGCTTGTTCGATCAGGGCGGCACTGCCCAGGTTCCAATGCTGCAGCGCAACTGTGGCAAATCCTTGCGCGGCCAGATCATGACGCGCCGCTGGATGATTTATCATATTTAACTTCTCCCGCGACCTGGATCGTCGCACCTGTTTTATTGTTGCCCGGCGCTTATTGATTGAGCCTGATTTCGTCAAATGCTGGGATTGCGCGGGTGATTGAGCCGCGTCCCGGTTTGGGCTAGGCGATGGATATGGTCCGCAGCAGCGCGTGGAGACACGCATGAACACCGCATCGATCGCGCTCGTCGACGACGATCGCAACATCCTCGCATCGGTATCGATCGCCTTGCAGGCCGAAGGGTTTCTGACCCGCGTCTATTCGGACGGTGAGGCTGCGCTGAAGGCATTGGTCGACAATCCCCCCGACCTGGCGGTGCTCGACATCAAGATGCCGCAGATGGACGGACTGGAACTGTTGCGCCGGCTGCGCGAGAAATCGGCGGTGCCGGTGATCTTCCTGACCAGCAAGGACGATGAGCTCGACGAAGCCCTCGGCCTGGCGATGGGGGCCGATGACTATATCTCGAAACCGTTCAGCCAGCGGCTGTTGATCGCGCGGATCCGGGCGATCCTGCGCCGCACCGAAGTGGCGGTGCCCGGCGAACATGGCGAGGCGGCCGCGCCGCCGCAGCCGGTGATCGAGCGCGGGCGGCTGGCGATGGACCCAGCGCGCCACCGCGTCACCTGGGGCGGCGAGAATGTGACGCTGACCGTCACCGAATTCCTGATCCTCGAGACGCTGGCGCAGCGCCCCGGCATCGTGAAGACGCGCAACCAGCTGATGGATGCCGCCTATCACGACGACATCTATGTCGACGACCGGACGATCGACAGCCATATCAAACGCATCCGCCGCAAGTTCCGCCAGGTCGACCCCGAATTCGACGCGATCGAAACTCTATATGGTGCGGGCTATCGCTTTTCCGACGACTGACGAGCGTGAGCTTTCGCTGCGCTGGACGAGCCGGGTCTCGCTCACGCCGCGAATCCTGTTCGTCAATATCTTTGCGCTCGCGCTGCTGGCCGGGGGGTTTTTCTACCTCGATTCCTATCGCCTTCGGCTGATCGACAGCCGGATGGAACAGGCCAGTCGCGAGGCACGGCTGATCGCGCAGGCGCTGATGGCAACCCGCCAGTCGGACGAAGAGGCGCTGGTGACGCGGCTTGCGCGCCAGACCGGCACGCGGATTCGCACCTATGGTGTCGATGGCGTGCAGCGCAGCGACAGCCGCGCGCTGGGCGTCCGCAACTTTTTGTTGCGCGATCCCGACAAGGATCGCTGGCAGACCGAAGCCGCGCGGCTGCTCGACGCGGGCATCGACACGGTGGTCGGGGCCGCCCGTGCGCCACTGTACCGCGAGCGTCCCAGCAATCGTGGCTATGACTGGCCCGACGTCCGCGCCGCCTTTACCACCCACGCCGCCCCCTCGACATTGTGGCGCGCGCCCGATCGCACCCCGGTGATCACCGCCGCCGCCCCGCTGGGCGCGCGCGGCACGCTGCTGACGACGGTGAATGCGCGCGACATCACCAGCGTGGTGCGGGTCGAGCGATTTCGGCTGGGCGTGGTGTTGGCCATCGTCGCGCTGGTTTCGGTGCTGTTGTCGCTGTTCCTTGCGCGGACGATCGTCCGCCCGCTGCGGCTGCTGGCGCGCGCGGCGGTGCGGGTGCGGCTGGGGCGCGCGCGCGAAGTGGTGGTCCCGCGCCTGCCCTCGCGCCGCGACGAGATCGGCATGCTGGCGCGCGCGCTGTCGGACATGAGCCTGGCGCTGCGCGCGCGGATCGACGCGACCGAGGCATTCGCCGCCGATCTGGCGCATGAGCTGAAAAACCCCCTCGCCTCGCTACGATCGGCAGTCGAAGGGCTGGGCAATGTCCGCGACCCCGAATTGCAGGGTCGGTTGCTGGCGATCGTGCGCGACGATGTGCTTCGGCTCGACCGGCTGATTTCGGACATTTCGGAGGCGTCGCGGCTGGACGCGCAATTGAGCCGGGCCAAGTTCGAGCCGGTCGATTTGGGCGCGATGCTCGAGGCGATGGTGGCTGGGCGACTGGCGCGCGGGGTAGAGCGCGGCGTGCAGCTTCGCTTCGATCGCCCTTCACGCGCGGCGATCCAGGTGCTGGGCGAAGGCGTGCGGCTCGAGCGGGTGTTCGAAAATCTGATCGAAAACGCGATTTCCTTTTCGCCCGACGGTGCAATCGTCACCGTCACGGCTACGATCAGCTACAATGCTATTGTGGTGTGCGTCGAAGATGAAGGGCCGGGTGTCCCGCCTGATGCCAGCGAAGCGGTGTTCCGCCGCTTTCATTCGGTGCGCCCCGAAGGTGAAGGTTTCGGTCGCCACTCGGGCCTCGGCCTTGCCATCGCCCGCACGATTGTCGAAGGACATTCGGGCACGATCCATGTCGAATCGCGCGCGGATCAGGCGAACGGCGCACGGTTCGTGGTACGATTGACGGGGTCACCCACCCCATGAGCGCGGAGCATGCGGTGACCCAATTATCGTCCGACACCCTGCATGCTTCCTGTGTCGCGATCGATGGCCATGCGGTGCTGATCGAAGGGCCATCGGGATCGGGCAAGTCCGACCTGACGCTGCGGCTGATCGATCGCGGTGCGGTCCTGGTGAGCGATGACTATACGCTGCTGCTGCGCCGCGACGGGGTGTTGCATGCCAGCCCCCCGCAGACGATTCGCGGCCAGATCGAAGTGCGCGGGATCGGCATCGTCGAGCTGCCCTTCACCCAGGAAGCGCCGGTCGCGGCGGTGATCATGATCGACCCCCGTCCCGATCGCATGCCCGAGCCGGGAAGCAGCCGACGGATCGTCGGCATCGATGTGCCGCAATTCGCGCTCCCCGCGCTCGAGGCTTCGGCCCCGCTGAAGGTGGAAATCGCGCTGCATCAATTGCTCGAATCGCGCGCATGAAACCGCCGCTTCGCCCGCGCCGATTGCTGCTGGTGACCGGCATGTCGGGGGCCGGCAAATCGACGGTGCTTCGCACGCTTGAAGATCTGGGCTGGGAAGTCGTCGACAATCTGCCGCTGCTGCTGCTCGATCGGCTGCTGGCCACCGAATTGCCCGCGCACAGCGAGCAGGATGATCGCCCGCTCGCGCTGGGCATCGGCGCGCAGACTCGGGGTTTCGATGCCGAGCGGATCGTGCGGCGGATCAAGCTGCTGCGCGACACGCATGGCCATAATATCGGCACGCTGTTCCTGGATTGCAGCGGCACCGAATTGGAGCGGCGCTATTCGGAAACCCGCCGCCGCCATCCGCTGGCGCAGGACCGCCCGGCAAGCGACGGCATCGCCCGCGAGCGCGAATTGCTCGCCCCCGTGCGGCGCTGGGCGAACCGGCTGATCGACACGACCGACCTTGCCAGCAACACGCTGGCGCAGGAAATCCGCAACGCTTTTTCCGAAGACAATCTGGGCGAGCCGACGCTGTCGATCCAGTCGTTCGGCTTTGCGCGCGGGTTGCCGCGCAACGCCGACCTGGTGTTCGACATGCGCTTCCTGCGCAATCCGCACTGGGTGCCTGCGCTTCGCCCCGGCACCGGGCGCGATACCGACGTCGCCGAATATGTGAAGGCCGATCCCGCCTATCCCGAAGCGTTCGCGTCGATCGAGGGGCTGCTGAAGCTGCTGCTGCCGCGCTATCGTGCCGAGGGGAAATCCTATGTTACCGTGGCGTTCGGTTGTACCGGAGGGAGACACCGCTCGGTGCATGTCGCTGAACGCATGGCGTCACAGTTGCGCGAAGCCGGATTTTCGCCCACGGTGACGCATCGTGATTTAGGAACGGCACCGCAAGACTCGCTCGAGGGCGCTCCGGTCACGCCATGAAGGCTATGGAAGAAGAAGATTCGATGATCGGCTTGGTACTCGTGACCCACGGGCGGCTCGCCGAAGAGTTCGTCGTCGCGATGGAGCATGTCGTGGGCGGGCAGGAACGCATCGCCACCGTCTGCATCGGTCCCGAAGACGATATGGAAGAACGCCGCGCCGACATCGCGCGCGCGATCGGCGAGGTCGACGACGGCAAGGGCGTGATCCTGCTGACCGACCTGTTCGGCGGCACCCCCTCGAACCTAGCAATCTCGCTGATGGAAACCGGGCGGGTCGAGGTAATTGCCGGAATCAATTTGCCGATGCTGATCCGTCTGGGCGGCGCACGTAAGGCGATGAAGGTCACCGAAGCCGTCGCGGCGGCGCGCGAGGCGGGGCGGAAATATATCTCGGTCGCATCCGAAGTGCTGGGCGAGGCGGCTGCTTGAGCAAGGTAGCGCGCAGCGTGCTGGTGTCGAACCGGCGCGGGCTGCACGCGCGTGCCAGCGCCAAGTTCGTCACGCTTGCCTCGGCGCAACCCACCGAAATCACCGTCGAGAAGGACGGATCGTTCGTCACCGGCACCTCGATCATGGGGCTGATGATGCTGGGCGCGGCGATGGGCGACACGATCACGATCAGCGCCGAGGGCGACGACGCCGAAAGCGCGGTGGCGGCGCTGTGCGAACTGGTCGAGGCGCGCTTCGGCGAGGATTGATGTTCTTCCTCCCCTCCCGCTTGCGGGAGGGATCGGGGGAGGGCATGTGCCGATAGCGTCACTCCAAACCGACATCCCCTCCCCTAGCCCCTCCCGCAAGCGGGAGGGGGATTAGAAGCGATATGCCCCGCCAGATCACCGCCTTTTCCAACCCGCTCGTCAAGCGCATCCGCGGGCTTCGCGACAAGCGCCATCGCCGTGAGGAAGGGCTGTTCCTGGCCGAAGGGCTGCGAATCCTCACCGAAGCGCGCGAGGCGGGTATTCTGCCGCAATTCGTCTTTTACGCCGTCGATAGTGCCCGGCATCCGCTGATCACCGCATTGGTCGATGCGACCGAAGCCAATGGCGGCGAGGCGATCGAAACCGATGCCGATATTCTGTCCAAGCTGTCAGGCAAGGACAATCCGGGGTCGGTGGTGGGCGTCTATGCCGAGTTGCTCACCCCCCTCGACCAGCTTGACCGGACCAGCGCGGGGCTGTGGCTTGTCGCCGAGCGGCTGCGTGATCCGGGCAATTTGGGGACGATCCTGCGAACCGCCGATGCGGTGGGTGCCGGTGGGCTGATCCTGATCGACGATTGTGTCGATCCCTTTTCGGTCGAGGCGGTGCGCGCGAGCATGGGGGCATTGTTCACCGTGCCGATCGCGCGCGCGACGTGGGCGGCGTTCCTGCCCTGGCTGCGCGGCGGGCCGGGGCAGTTGGTGGCGCTAAGCCTGGATACCGACGTCGATTACCAGACCCCGCGCTACGAAGCGCCGACCTTCCTGCTGACCGGCAACGAGGCGCAAGGCCTGCCCCCCGCTTATGCCGCCGAATGCGATGTGCGGGTGAAGATGCCGATGCTGGGCAAGGCCGACAGCCTGAACGCCGCCGTCGCGACTGCGGTGATGGCCTATGAAGTGCTGAACCAGCGGCGCTTAGCTTAGCCCGCCAAGACCGGCGGGCCGCTCCTTATTCCGCCACCTCGGCCCCGATCAGCGCTTTTAGCTTCGACAGCGGGCGTGGGCTGCTTTCCACCATCGGCAGCGAGTCGATCGCCTTGTCGCCGGTGTCGACGTTGAGCGTTTCGAAGCGCTTGGCCGAAGTCATCACCTGGCTTTCGATCGAGCCGACAAAGGCGTTGTAGGCGGTGTTGGCGCTTTCGAGATTTTTGCCCATCCGAGCAATGTGGTTGCCCATCGTCACGATCCGCGCGTGCAGCTCGCGGCCCAGATTGGCGATCTCGCGCGCCTCTCCGGCAAGCTTCTCCTGCCGCCACACCGCCGACACCGTCCGTGCGATTGCGATCAAATTGGTCGGCGTCGCGATCAGCACGCGCTTTTCGAAGGCATAGTCCCATAGGCCCGGCTCATGCTCGAGCGCGGCCGACACGAAATGCTCGCCGGGGACGAACATGATGACGAATTCGGGGGTGTTGGCGAACTGGCCCTGATAGGCCTTGCTGCCCAGCGCGTTCACATGCGCCTTCATCGAGGCGACATGCGCCGTGAGGTGGCGCGCGCGTTCGCCCTCGTCGATCGCGCCATAGGCATCCTGATAGGCGTTGAGCGACACCTTGGCATCGATCACCAGCAGCGAATCGCCGGGAACGCGGATCGTCGCGTCGGGGCGGAGCCGCCCGCCCTCGGCATCGACCGACACTTCCATGTGGAAATCGGTGTGTTCGGTAAGGCCGCAGGTTTCGAGCACGTTCTTGAGCTGCTGTTCGCCCCAGCGCCCGCGCGCCTTGGGCGCGGCGCGAAGCGCGTTGACCAGCTTGGCGGCCTCGCTCTTGACCGATTCCTGGCCAATCCGCATCGCTTCCATCAGCCCGGTGAGGTTGCCATAAGCCTCCGAGCGTTCCTTCTCGACCCGCTCGACCCCCGATTCATAGCGTTTGAGCGTCTGTTCGACCGGAGCGAGCAGCGCCTTGATCTTCATCTCGTTGTTCTCGCCGGCCTGGTGAAAACGCTCATCGGCGCGCGCAAGGAACGCCTTTTGCGCGTCGCCGAGCAGGCGGTTGGCGACGTCGGCGAACTGATTGGCCATCGCGTCCTTGGCCGCTTTGAACTCCTCAAGCCGCGCCTCGAACGCGCGGGCGTCGGCCTTGAGCGTCGCCAAATCGAGCCGCGCACTGTCGCGCTCGATCCGCAGCGTTTCGTTTTCGGCGACCAAAGCGCCGACACGCTCGGCACGATCCGACGCCAGCGCAAGATCGGTGATCGCCTTCTTGAACTCGGCCTCGCGCGAATCGCGTTCGGCGCGCACGCTTTCCAGCCCCCGATTACCCAGGAACCAGCCGAGCACCGCGCCGACGACCAGCGCCGCCACGACCAGAAGAATTGCGAAAACAGGATCCATAAGCGGCGGCACTCCGGGTGAACGAAGCGCGAACCTACCGCGTCATGACGCCGCGCTCAAGCCGCTGCCTTGCGCGCCTTGGCCAGTTTGCGGAGCACCATGTCGCGTTTGAGCCGCGACATATGGTCGATAAACAACACGCCGTTGAGGTGATCCATCTCGTGCTGAAGGCACGTCGACAGCAACCCGTCGAGTTCCTCCTCATGGCTCGCCCCCTCGGTATCGAGCCAGCGGACGCGGCAACGCGCGGGGCGTTCGACCTCGCCATATTGATCGGGGATCGACAGGCAGCCTTCGTTGTAGACGCGCAGTTCTTCCGACACTTCGACGATTTCGGGGTTGATGAAGGCGCGCGGATTACGGACCGGCTTGCCCTCTTCATCCTCTTCCTGAAGGTCGATCACCAGCACCCGCTTGGCCACCGCAACCTGAATCGCGGCAAGGCCGATGCCGGGGGCGTCATACATCGT
This sequence comes from Sphingomonas sp. 37zxx, assembly GCF_000786205.1. Lineage (GTDB taxonomy): Bacteria > Pseudomonadota > Alphaproteobacteria > Sphingomonadales > Sphingomonadaceae > Sphingomonas. Next base: position 28,109 of record NZ_JROH01000004.1, read on the forward strand.
TTCGAACATATCGGCGATAAGCTGGCGGACGTCGTCGTCAATGTCGGCGACGGGCTGCGACACCAGCTTCAGGCGCGGGTCGGGAATTTCGATGATCGGGAGAATGGCCATCGCGTAAAATTAAGCCTGTGCGGCCGGGGGGTCAAGCACCGGGCTCGATCGGGGCTGGTCAGGCGACGGGGCGGCGCGCGCGCAATGCCTGGGCAAGCGTGCCCTCATCGAGATAATCGAGTTCGCCGCCCACCGGCAGGCCGTGCGCCAACTGAGTCACGCGCACCGGAAACCGCTCGATCCGTTCGGCCAGATAATGCGCGGTGGTCTGCCCTTCGAGGGTGGCGTTCATCGCCAGCACCACTTCGTCGATCCCGCCGGCTTCGATCCGGCGGACCAGCGAATCGATCGCCAGATCCTCGGGGCGAACGCCTTCGAGCGCCGAGAGCTTGCCGCCCAGGACGTGAAAGCGCCCCGGAAATAGCCGCGAGCGATCGAGCGCCCACAGATCGGCAACCTCCTCGACCACGCAAAGCGATCGCCCGTCGCGGCGCGGATCGGCGCAGACGCCGCAAGGGTCGTTGGTGTCGACATTCCCACAGGTCGAGCAAGTGACCAGCCGCTCATTCACCGCATCGAGCGCGGCGAGCAGCGGCGCCAGCGCGGTTTCGCGGCGCTTTAGCAGGTGCAGCACCGCCCGCCGCGCCGATCGCGGGCCAAGGCCGGGGAGCCGCGCCAGCGCCTGGGTGAGCGCGTCGATTTCGGGAGATGCCATCGCAGCCACAGATAGGGGGTTGCATGCCCGCCTGCCAAGCGGTTCAGAAGGGCGATGCGTATCGTATTCATGGGCACTCCCGAATTCGCCGTTCCGATCCTCGATGCGGTGGCCGCCGCCGGGCACGATGTGGTCGCGGCTTACACCCAGCCGCCGCGCCGCGCCGGGCGGGGCAAGGCGCTGACCCCCTCGCCGGTGCAGGCGCGTGCCGAGGCGCTGGGGATCGCGGTGCATTGCCCGGTGAGCCTTCGCGATGCGGCGGCGCAGGCGGTGTTCGCCGGGCATGACGCCGATGTCGCGGTGGTGGCGGCGTATGGCCTGATCCTGCCGCGCGCGGTGCTCGATGCGCCGCGCCACGGGTGCCTCAACGTCCATGCCTCGCTGCTGCCGCGCTGGCGCGGGGCCGCGCCGATCCAGCGGGCGATCCTGGCGGGGGATGCCGAAACCGGGGTGGGGATCATGCAAATGGAGGCGGGGCTTGATACCGGGCCGGTGCGGCTCGAGGGGCGGACGCCGGTCGAAGGCAAGACGGCGGGCGAATTAACCGCGGAACTGAGCGCGATGGGGGCGCGGTTGATGGTCGAGGTGCTGGGCGATCTGGCTGGGTATCCCCCGGTGGCGCAGGCCGATGGCGCGACGCATGCGCCCAAGATCGACAAGGCCGAGGCGCGGTTGGACTTTACCCGGAGCGCGGTCGAGGTCGAGCGACAGGTGCGGGCGTTCAATCCTGCGCCGGGGGCGTTTTTCGAGGTGGCGGGGGAGCGGCTTCGGGTGCTGGCGGCTTCCGTCATCCCCGCGCAGGCGGGGATCCAGGGGGCCGAAGGCAGTGGTGGAGTGGAAACCCTCGCGTCTCTGAACCCCCTCTTTCGCGGGAATGACGAAGTGGGGGCGGTTATCGAACATGCGTCCGGCTTCGCCGTCGCCTGCGCCGACGGCTATCTGATCCCCACCCTCGTCCAGCGCGCCGGTCGCGGGGCGATGACGCCCGCCGAACTGCTCCGTGGCTTCGCCATTCCGCCGGGGACGATCCTGGCGTGACCCGTTTCGCGCTGACGATCGAATATGATGGCCGCCCGTTCATGGGGTGGCAGCATCAGGCGCACGGCCCCAGCGTCCAGCAGGCGATCGAGGATGCCGCGCGGCGGATCCTGGGCGAGGATGTGCTGGTCTATGCGGCGGGGCGGACCGATGCCGGGGTGCATGCGCTGGCGATGCGCGCGCATGTCGATGTCGAGCGGCCGATCGCCGCGTTCCGGCTGATGGAGGGGCTGAACGCGGTGCTACGCCCACAGCCGGTGGCGATCCTCGATTGCGTCGACGTGGCGGGCGATTGGCATGCGCGGTTCGCCTGCACCGCGCGCCATTATGAATATCGCATCCGCTCGCGGCGCGCGCCGCTGACGCTCGAAATCGGCCGGGCATGGCGAATCGCCAACCCGATCGATGCCGATGCGATGGCGGCGGGAGCACGGCATTTGCTGGGGCGGCATGACTTCACCACCTTTCGCTCGACTCATTGCCAGGCCGACAGCCCGCTGCGGACGCTCGATCGGCTCGACGTGGTGCGCGAGGGCGAACTGATCCGCATCTTCGCGTCAGCAAGGTCGTTCCTGCATCATCAGGTGCGATCGATGGTCGGGTGTCTGGCGCTGGTGGGGCAGGGGAAATGGGCGCCCGACGATATTGCGACCGCACTGGCGGCGCGCGATCGGGCGGCGCTGGGGCTTAATGCGCCGGCGGACGGGCTGTACTTCGTCGGGGCGGATTATCCCGCATAGCGCCGTGGCGAAGAGTCAGCGCGTGAAGCAGCCCACCAATTCAACATGCGTCGACCAGCGGAATTGCCCCACCGGCTGCACCCATTCGAGCCGATAGCCACCTTCGCACAATTTCTTTGCATCCCGCGCGAAGCTGCTGGGATTGCAGGAAACATAGGCCACGCGCGGTACCTTGCACGTCGCAAGGTTAACCGTCTGTTCGTGCGCGCCGGCGCGTGGTGGATCGAGGATGATCGCGTCGAACCGGTTCAGCTCTTCGGCGGTCAACGGGCGGCGGAACAGGTCGCGGTGGTCGGCGAATAATTGCCGCTGCACCCGCCCTGCCCCCGCCTTCAGCGCCAACAGCGCCTCGCGCCCGCCCTCGGCAGCATAGACCCTGGTCGCCGGCTTCATCGCCAGGGCGAAAGTACCCAGCCCCGCGAACAGATCGGCGAGCGTGCGCGGCTCGCCGATAATCGCGCGCACCGTCTCGACCAGGCTGGCTTCGCCTTCGCGCGTTGCCTGGAGGAATCCCCCCGCAGGCATCGGCACCGCCACCCCGCCAAGCGTGATCGTCACCGGATCGGGCTCCCAGCGCGCCTCGGGACCATAGCCGTCGTCGATCGACAGCCGCGCCAATTTGTGACGCCGCGAAAAGGCGGTGATCCCCTCCGCAGCCGCCAACCCTTCGCGAAGCTGTCCCTGCAACACCACGTCGACGCCCTGATCGACTTCGGCCAGATGCACGTCGATCCGGCGCGATTCGGTCAATTGCGCGCCGAGCAGGCCGCGCAGCGGCGCGAGCACCGCGAACAGCGCCGGCGTAAGCACCCAGCATTCGTCGAGATCGACCAGATGATGGCTCGCCCCTTGCGTAAAGCCCAGATGCACCTGCCGCCCGCGCCGTTCGGCATGCAGAGTCGCACGGCGACGGGTGCGTGGCGGCGACAGGATCGGCGTGCGGATGTCGGTCGCCAGCCCCTGCGCCTGCAGCCCGCTTTCGATCCGATCGACCAAGAAACGGGCATAGGCGATGTCGTCGAGATGCTGGAGCTGACACCCGCCGCACAATGGAAAGTGGCGGCAGGGCGGCTGTTGGCGGTGCGCGCCCGCGCTGACCGCGCCGTCACTGCCCACGATGTCGCCCGGCGCTGCCATCGCGACATGGCGGCCAGAGGCAGTGACGCCCTCACCGCGCGCGGCGACTCGGATCACGGGATCGGGTTCTACAGACATTCGGCGATCGCTTGGGGAAGGTGCATCGCCAGCCCATCGGCCACGAACGCCGGTCCTGCAAGGCTTGCCGCGCGCGCATGAAGCCAAACCGCCTCGATCGCCGCCTGCATCGGGTCATGCGATGCCGCGAGGCGCGCGGCGGCAAGCCCGGCAAGGACATCGCCGGTGCCCGCGGTCGCAAGCCAGGCGGGTGGGTGCGCCACCACTGCGCAGCCATCGGGGGCGGCGATCACGGTATCGGCCCCCTTATGCACCACCACCGCGCCGGTTTGCTGCGCCGCCTCGCGAGTCCGATCGAGCTTGTTGCCGGTGCCGGGGCCGAACATTCGGTCAAACTCGCCGCCATGCGGGGTGAGGATCGTCGGGGCAGCGCGAAGGGCAAGCCGTTCGAGCGACACCAGCGCCAGGGCATCGCCATCCATCACGATGGGACAGTGACTTGCCACGACTTCTTCACAAAGATTGCGAGCATCGTCGTCGCGCCCCAGCCCCGGCCCGATCACCGCCGCACCGAGCCTTGGGTCTTCGAGCAGGCCAGCGACGGCCCCTACCCCGCGCGATACCACCGCGTCGAACGGCACCCGCGCATCGTCCGACGCCAGCGCGACATAGCCCGCCCCGCCACACGCCGCCGCCTGCGCCGCCAGCCGCGCCGCCCCCGGCATCGCCCCGCCGATCACCAGCACCAGCCCGCGCGTGTATTTGTGATCCCCCGGCAAAGGCCGATGCAGCCGGGGCCGCGCGATCATTCGCGTCTCGCCAGGAACCGCGATCGCCAATTCGGCCAGGGTGACGTGACCGCAAGCGCCGGCATCGCCGACGACATGGCAGGGCTTGAGCGCGCCGAGCGCCACCGTGATGTCGGCCCGCGCGCCTTCGCCGGGCGCGGCATCGGCATCGCGGCCCGATGGCACGTCGATCGCGACCACCAGTTCAGCGGCATCGACCAATAGGCCCAGCCGATCGCGGATCGGTGCGGCGATCGGTCGCGACAGGCCGATGCCGAACAACCCGTCGACCAGCACCGGGCGCGGCGTGGCGACGTCGAGCGTGGCGACCGGCCCGCGCCAGCGGTCGCGCATCACTCCGGCGGCCCCTGCCCAGCATTGGCCAAGCGCCGCCACGGCAACATCATGCCCCCATTCGGCAAGAAACGACGCAACGCCAAAGGCATCGCCGCCATTATTGCCTGGCCCTGCGAGCACCAGCACCGGGCGCGATCGCGCGAACCGCGCCACTTGTCGCGCCACTGTGCGCGCCGCCTGCTCCATCAATTCGGTCTGCGACGCGCCGGCGGCGAAGCACGCAGTCTCGGCAGCGCGCATCTGCGCAGCCGTGACGATCGGCGCGCCGGCGAGCGCCGGGTTCACGCGCCGCCGCCCGCGTCGATCACCGCCGGCAGCCGGAATTTGGCATCGCCCACCGTGACTTCGATCAAGCCGTCGGCGACGATCGCCACGGTCGCGGGCTGCGCCCCGTCGGCGGCGATCACCCCGCCGCCATCGCTCGCCACCCGCAGCCGGTGAAAGCCGCCGTCGGGCAAGCGAAGCGTCAGCAATATGCCCTTGGCATCGACGATTCGATCGGCGGTGCAATTGGGCGCGAAGCCCTGTGTGCCCGGCGGCTGGCATAGAATCCGGCTGTCGGCGGCGCGCGCAACGCGGACCTGTTCCTCGACATTGGCGATCACGGGTTCGTTGGCGATCGGGGGTTCGGCTTCGGAACAAGCGGCCAATGCCAGCAAGGCAACTGCCCCCCATCGCGCAAAGCGAAGGGGAGCGAAGTCAGGTGCCTTGTCAAATATCCGCATAGACATGGGTTTCGCTCGCCGCCCCCGGATGGGTGACCGCGCCGCGACTGGCAGGGCCTACGGTCTTGGCATAGCGCCACAATGCCCCCGCCTGATAGTCATTGGTGCGCGGCCGCCATGCCGCGCGGCGCTCGGCGAGGACCGCTTCGGGTACATCGAGGTCTATCGTCCCCGCTTCGGCATCAATCCGGATGGTGTCGCCATCCTCGACCAGCGCGATCGGGCCGCATTCGGCGGCTTCGGGGCCGACATGGCCGATGCAAAAGCCGCGCGTGCCGCCCGAAAACCGCCCGTCAGTGATTAGTGCCACCTTTTCGCCCAGCCCGAGTCCATAGAGCGCGGCGGTGGTCGACAGCATTTCGCGCATGCCGGGACCGCCCTTGGGGCCTTCATAGCGGATGACCAGCACCGATCCCTCGGCGATGTCGCGTTGCTCGACCGCGGCAAAGGCGTCCTCCTCGCAATCAAAACAGCGGGCAACGCCCTCGAACTGCAAACGCTGCAGCCCCGCAACCTTCACGATCGCGCCATCGGGGGCAAGCGATCCGCGCAGGCCGACGACGCCGCCGGTCGGGGTGATCGGTGTCTTGACGTCGTAAATCACCTTTTGGTCGGGGTTCCACGTCACCTGATCGATATTCTCGCCCAGCGTCCGCCCGGTGACGGTGATGCAATTGCCGTCGAGCAATCCCCCCGCCAGCATCGTCTTCATCAGCATATAGACGCCGCCGGCAGCGTGCATATCCTTGGCGACATATTTGCCGCCGGGTTTCAGGTCAGCCAGATAAGGCGTTGATTTGAAGGCTTCTGCGACGTCGAACAGGTCAAAGTCGATCCCGGCCTCGCTCGCCATTGCGGGCAGATGCAGTGCGGCATTGGTCGATCCGCCAGTCGCGGCGACGACACGCGCTGCGTTGACGAAGGCGGCGCGGGTGGCGATGTCGCGCGGGCGCAGATTGCGCTCGACCAGGGTCATTACCTGCTTGCCGGCCGCGATCGCGATCGCCTCGCGGCTGTCATAGGGCGCGGGCACCATGTTGGAGTTGGGCAGCGACAGCCCGATCGCCTCGCCGACACAGGCCATCGTGTTGGCGGTGAACTGGCCGCCGCAGGCACCATGACCGGGACAGGCGACCTTTTCGAGCGCGGTCAATTGTGCGAGCGGGCAATTGCCTGCGGCATATTGGCCCACCGCTTCGAACACATCGACCACGGTTACATCGCGCTCCTGAAAGCGGCCGGGCAGGATCGAGCCGCCATAAACGAAGATGCCGGGCACGTTGAGGCGAAGCATCGCCATCATCATACCGGGCAGCGATTTGTCGCAGCCGGCAAAACCCAAAAATGCGTCGTAGCAATGCCCACGCATGCTGAGTTCGATCGAATCGGCAATCACTTCGCGGCTGACCAGCGAGGATTTCATCCCCTGATGCCCCATCGCGATCCCGTCGGTTACGGTGATCGTATTGAAGCGGCGCGGCATGCCGCCGCCGTCGATCACGCCCGCGCGCGCGGCATCGGCCTGGGCATTGAGCGTGGTGTTGCACGGCGCGCTGTCATTGCCCGCGCTGGCGATGCCGACAAAGGGCTGGGCAATATCTTCCTCGCGCAGGCCCATCGCATAATAATAGCTGCGATGGGGTGCGCGCTCGGGTCCGAGCGAAACATGGCGGCTTGGCAGCTTCGTCTTGTCGAAGCGCGGGGGGGCTTGGTCAGTCATACGCAAGCCTATTGCGTAGGGGCGGCCCCGAACGCAAGACTGTTACGTGCCTTTTCGATCATCGGTGCCAGCAGATCGCACCAGCGCCGCACCCCGGCGGCATCGGCGATCCGATCGTTACATACTTCGATCGAGACACAGGCGATTCCCCTACCCTCGCCATGCCGGTTGAGCGTCGCGTTCAGCGCGCGGCCCGAATAGGGCGCGTTGTCGCCGGTTTCGATCCCCGCCGCGCGAAGTTCCGCCAGCAGCACCCGCGCGGCGCGGTCGTCGCGATTATAGAGGATGCCCGCCGCCATCGCACGCGGATCGCCGCCGGCTTCGAGCTGGCGGGTGAAGCTGTGGATCGCCACCAGCAAGCGGGGGCGGCGCGCGGTGATCTCGCGCGACAATGCCGCATGATAGGGCGCATGGAAGCGCGCGATCCGATCGAAGCGGTCGACTCCGACATTGCCGGGCACCGCATACCCATCGCTGATCACGGGCACCAAGGCCGGGTGATCGGGTTCGCGGTGCAGGTCGATCACCAGCCGCGACACGGTGCCCGACAATGCAGGCGCCGCAAGCCGGACAGCCAATGCCTCGGTCAATGCCGCCGCGCCGATGTCGACGGCGATGTGCTTGGCAAGCAACGCGGGCTCGATGCCCAGATCGACGCCATCAGGCACGGTGGCGGAGGCATGGTCGCACAGCAGCATGATGTCGCTGCTGCCCTCGACGATCGCGACCGGGGGATGGCTCATGGGAAATCGGGCTTTCGTTTCCTCGCGAACGCCGCGAGCCCTTCGGCAAAGGCGGCGGTGCCGAAGCGGGCGTCGAACGCCGCATCATGCCCCGGATCGGCGGGATGGCGGAGCACGCGCTTGAGCAAGCGCACGGCGGCTGGGGCGTTGGCGGCGATGGTTCGGCAAAGGCTTTGCGCGGCGGCGAGCGGATCGTCGGCAAGCTGCTCGACCAGGCCGATCCTGAGCGCTTCGGCGGCAGCGATCGGTTGCGCTGCGAACAGCATCCGCGCGGCATTGCCCTGTCCTACCCGTTGGGCAAGCCTGGCGACATCGGTGGCGGGGTAGCCGATCCCCAGCCGGGCCGGGGTGGTGGCGAACACTGCATCGGGCGATGCGATCCGCATATCGGCGGCAATCGCCAGCGCGACGCCGGCACCATAGCAGCCGCCGCCGATCGCCGCGATCACCGGCACCGGGCATGCCGCCAGCCCCTCGATCGCCGACGCCATCGCGAGGCGAAAACGCGGACGCATCGCGGGGTCGTCGCGAAGGGTTTCGAGTTCGCGAAGATCGGCTCCCGCGCAGAAACTGTCGCCGCCATGCAGCACCAGTGCGCGGACTACCGGCGAAAGATCGCGGATGGCGGCGGCCAAGTCATCCCAATCGGCGATTCGCATGGCATTGCGTGCGGCAGGACGGTTCAGCGTAAGCACCGCAATGTGGTCGGTGATCGACAGCGCGATCATATGGGAACGTCGAGGCGGCACGCTCGCGCGCACCGCCCCTCCGCTTTCCCACGGCGTGGCCGTGAGGCGCAGGCCGTTAGCGAACGATACGCTCCCGGCGTAGGATCCGCTTGTCCGGCGAGCGGCACGATATGCGCCAACCGGTTAACAGGCTGATACCCGCCGCTCACGCCGCCAGCGAGTCGCCGTGGGACAAGCCCTGCCTTCCCGCCAGTGCCGTTTCGAGACACCACCATGAATGGGCACGACGAACCGCCTGGGCGGCAGCGGCGCGGTTGGCGGCGCTGTCGAACAGCGCAAAGCAGGTGGCCCCCGATCCCGACATCCGCGCCAGCGTCACGCCGGGCTGCGCCTGTAGCAATGCGAGGACATCGGCAATTTCAGGGGCCAATGCGAGCGCCGGTGGCTCCAGATCATTGCGTCCGGCGAGTGCGGCTGCCAGCGGATCGCCAGCGCCGATCGGCCCGTGATCAATCCCGTCCCAGCGCGCGAACACCGCCGCAGTCGATACCGCAACGCCCGGATTGACCAGCAATGCCGGCAGCGATGCCAGCCCGTCGAGCGGCAGCAAAACTTCGCCGCGCCCGCGCCCGAGCGCCGTTCGGCCGAGCAGACAGGCAGGCACGTCCGATCCCAGCGCCTCGGCACAATCCACCAGACGCGGATCATCGATCGGCACCGCCGCAAGCCGTGCCAGCGCGCGCAGCGTCGCCGCCGCATCGGCCGATCCGCCGCCAATGCCCGACGCCACCGGCAGTCGCTTGTCGAGCAGGATCGCGACCGGCGCGCCATTGGCGACGCGCGCGCGAAACAGCCGCTCGGCGCGCAGCACCAGATTGTCGCCCTCGCCCGACAGCCCGGCGGCAAACGGCCCAGTCAGGGTGAGCCCCGGCGCGCCGGCGGGCTCGATCGTCACCACATCGCCATCGGCGACGAAGGCGAACAACGTCTCCAGCTCATGATAGCCATCGGGCCGCCGCGCGCGCACGTGCAGCGCCAGGTTCAGCTTGGCGGGTGCCGGTTCGACGATCATCAGATCAACGCGCTGCGGTTGCCGGGGCGAGCCCATCGGCGAGCTTGGCCGCCAGCCGCTTGGCATCGTCGCCCTCGGCCTGGACCGCAGCGGCGCGCCAGGCATAGCGCGCCTCATATCGCCGCCCCGTGCGCCAATAGGCATCGCCCAGATGCTCGTTGATCGTGACATCGGCAGGTTCGGCGGCAGCTGCCTGTTCGAGCAGCGGCAGCCCCTTGTCCCATTGCCCGCGCTGAACATAGGCCCAGCCGAGCGAATCGGTGATCGAGGGGTCATCGGGCCGCATCGCGCTTGCCTGTTCGAGCAGCGCCTGTCCCTCGGCCAGGTTTTCGCCGCGTTCGACCTGAGCATAGCCAAGGTAATTCAGCGCCACCGGCTCTTGTGGCGCAAGCTCGACCGCGCGGCGAAGAAAGGGCAGCGCCTCGTCCCAGCGCCCAGCCTGTTCGAGCGCGCCGCCGCGTTGCAGGTTGAGCACCCAATCGGCACCGTCGCCCGCGCGCGTCATCGCCAGCGCATAGGCTGCGGCGGCATCGGCAAACTGGTTTTGTTCGATCAGCAGGTCGCCATAGGCCTGCGCCGCTTCGGCAGTTGCGCCGGGTGCCTGTGCAAGCCCTTTGGCCACGGCCAGCGCGCCGGTCGCATCCTCCATGCGCGTCAGCACCGTTACCCGCGCGCTCTTTGCCACGCCGGCAAACGGGCTTTTGGGCGAAATCATATCGAGCAGCGTCAGGGCGCGGGTGCCCGATCGCTGCTGCGACAGCGTATCGGCGAGCAGCAACCGGGCGCGATCGTCGGCTGGATCGAGCAACAAGGCGGTACGGCTGAGCAGAATCGACAGCGGCGACGCTTCCTCGCGCCCAAGATCAGCGGCCAGCCGGGTGAACAGCCGCGACGCACCGAAGGCAGCACCCGCCTTGACCCCGCGCCCCAGCCGCTCGCGCTGCGCCACCAGCACCGGATCGCTGCCGGCGAGCAGTTCGCGCGCCAGCTTCCCCTGCCGCTTGCCATGAAACAGCGCCGCCGCGTTCAGCCGCAGGTCGAGGCTGGCCTGGTCATTGCCGAGCAGGGTGCTCAGCGCGTCGGCGGCTACGGCATATTGCCCCTGCGCGATCAATAGCAGCGCGCGGTTTTCGGCGGCATAGCGGCGGGCGATGATGTTGGCTTCGCTCGGCACCAGTTCGGCGGCGGGATCGGCTGCACCCTCTTCAAACGCGACCCAGGCAAGCAGCACCGGCCCGACGAAATCGAGCGGCCCTTGCGACACCTCGACCGCAGCGGCGCGGGCGCCTGCCCAATCGCGGGCGCGGACTCGATCGGCATAGCGGAGCATCACGGTATCGGCGGGGGCGACCTTTGATCGTTCGAGCACCGACAGCGCGCGGCGCGCCAGATCGATGTCGCCCACCGCCATACCCTCACGAAACGCGCGGATGGCGATGACTTCGTTGCCAGGATCAGCGGCCAGCGCGATGGCATAGCCACGCGCGGCAATATCGGCGGCACCGTCAGCAGCGGCGGCGCGGGCACGAACATAGGCGGCAAGGCTGGCGCCGGTCGGCGGGTCGCTGGCTGCGACCGCCGGAGGCACGGCCAGCGCGGCGAGCATTGCCGCGCCGGTCAGGACCGCACCACCGATGATGCCATGCCTACATATTGGGATAATTCGGCCCTCCGCCGCCTTCAGGCACCACCCAGTTGATATTCTGAGTAGGGTCTTTGATGTCGCATGTCTTGCAGTGGACACAGTTCTGGGCGTTGATGACAAACTTCGGATCGCCCGTCTCCTGGCCCACCACTTCGTACACACCGGCGGGACAATAACGCTGTGCCGGCTCGTCATACAAGGGCAGGTTGTGCGCGATCGGCACGTCGGGGTTCTTCAGCGTCAGATGGACCGGCTGGTCCTCCTCATGATTGGTGTTCGACAGGAACACCGACGACAGGCGATCGAAGGTCAGCACGCCGTCGGGCTTGGGATAGTCAATCGCCGGCACGTCTTCCTTGCGCCACAGGCTGTCGTGATCGGGATGGTGATGCATCGTGCCGGGCATCTTCAGGCCCAAATGCTCGGCCCACATATGCACGCCGGCCAGCCCCGACCCGATCAGGTCGCCATGCTTCTTCACCAAGGGCACGACATTGCGGACGCGGCGAAGCTCCTCGCGCACCCAGCTTCCTTCATAAGCACTGGCATAAGCAGTCAGCTCGTCGGCGCGGCGATCGGCGGCGATCGCCTCGAGCGCTGCTTCAGCGGCCATCATGCCGGTTTTCATCGCGGTGTGGGTGCCCTTGATCCGGGGCACGTTCACGAACCCAGCCGAACAGCCGATCAGCGCGCCGCCGGGGAAGATGAGCTTTGGCACCGACTGGAACCCGCCATCGTTAATCGCCCGCGCGCCATAGGACACGCGCTTGCCGCCCTCTAGGATCGCCGCGATTTCGGGGTGAGTCTTCCACCGCTGCATCTCGCTGAACGGCGATAGATGCGGGTTGGAATAGTTGAGCCAGGTGACAAAGCCCAGCGACACCTGGCCATTGGCCTGATGATACAGGAAGCCGCCACCGTTCGACCCCTGGGTCTCGCTGAGCGGCCAGCCCTGGGTGTGGATGACCCGGCCCGGCACATGCTTGCCCGGCGCGATGTCCCATAATTCCTTGACGCCCAGGCCATAAACCTGCGGATCGCAATCCTTACGCAGGTCGAACAGCCGCATCAGCTCCTTCGACAAATGCCCGCGCACACCCTCGGCAAAGAAAGTGTAGCGCGCGTGGAGTTCGAGTCCGGGCTGCCAATCGGGTTTGCGCGTGCCGTCCTTAGCTATGCCCATATCGCCGGTGGCGACGCCCTTTACCGATCCGTCTTCGTTGAACAGCACTTCGGCGGCAGCGAAGCCGGGGAAGATTTCGACGCCAAGCCCTTCGGCCTGTTCGGCAAGCCAGCGGCAAAGGCTGGCCAGCGATCCGGTGTAGCAGCCATCATTGTGCATGATCGGCGGCAGCGCGAATTCGGGAAGCGTCTGCTTGCCCTTTTTCGACAGCACCCAGTGATGATTTTCGGTCACCGGGGTCTGCGCCAGCGGACAGCCCATCTCACGCCATTCGGGAAGCAATTCGTCGAGCGCCTTGGGATCGATCACCGCACCCGACAAAATATGCGCGCCGACCTCGGAGCCTTTTTCGAGCACGCATACCGATAGTTCGCTGCCGCCCTCGTTCGCGAGCTGTTTGAGCCGGATCGCCGCCGAAAGTCCCGCAGGACCGGCACCGACAATCACGACATCATAGGGCATCGACTCGCGTTCACTCATCCCAGTCTCCAATCGGCAGCGTTGACCGCTACCCGGTCGTCGGGCCAAGGCACCGCCCTGGCAGAAATTCGGTTCACGCAGATTGACCTAAACGTCAAGCTGCCATCGAGTAGGTGGGTATGGAGGCGGACCAACACAACGATTGGCATGCGACTACGGCAAGCGCGCTCGAATGGTGGGCCGATGCCGGGATCGATGTGCTTGTTGAAGACCATGTACGCGACTGGTTCGCCGCCCCGATCCGGCCTGCGCCCGCCACTGCTCCTGCGGCCGCTGATTCGCCGGCTGCCACGGTAGAGGCCCCGTTTCCCGATACGCTGGCGGCGTTTCTGGCCTGGCGGGCGGACAAAGGCGCGCCCGAAGCGCGCTGGCCCGAAGCGCGCTGGAATGCGCCGATTGTCATGGGCGAAGGCGATCCATCGTCCGAATTGATGGTGATGCTCGATTACCCCACCGGCGATCGCTTGCTGCTCGACGCCGAATCGCGGCTGCTCGACCGGATGCTCGCCGCGATCGGGCGAAGCCGTGAGGACGTGTATTTGACCAGCTTATGCCTCGCCGCACCGCTGGCACAGTCGATCCCGGTCGATGACGAGCCGGCATTGGTCGCACGGGCGCACCATCTCGCCGCGCTGGCGGGCACCAAAACGGTGCTTTTGCTGTCGCAATCGGCGAGCCGTGCGTTCCTTGGGACAGAGCGCGCTAACGCACGTGCATCTTTTCATGACATTAAGCACCGACAGGCCATGTTCCAGGCGATCTCCAGCGTGCATCCCCGGTTTCTGCTGAGCAGCCCGGCACACAAACGGGAGGCCTGGAAAGATTGGCAGTTGTTGCTTGGGAGAAAGCGCACGTGAGTATCCGCGCCGTTATCGCAGTCGCCCTGGTCGCCGCACCGGCTGCCGCTTACGCTTCCGACGACGATCGCATCCCCAGCAAGCGGGACGCCGGCAGCACCGCGTCGCCCAGCCCCACCGCCAGCGCGATCCCGCAGCAACTCGATGATTCGCAGCGCGCCGCCTATCGCCAGGTTTTCACAGCGATCCGAGCCGAGCGCTGGAACGACGCGCGGTTGCAATTGGCCGCGATGCGCCCCGGCCCGCTCCACGCCATTGCCCGCGCCGAGCTCTACACCGCAAAGAATTCGCCCAAGGTCGAATTACAGCCGCTGCAAGCGCTGCTGACCGAAGCCCCCGAGCTCCCCCATGCCGAAAGCCTGGCACGGCTGGCAAAGATTCGCGGTGCCGAGACGCTGCCGACGCTGCCCAGCGCACAGCGGCTGATGTGGTATGATGGCGCGCCCAACCGTATCCGCCTCAAATCGGTCGCCAACGATGCCGCCGCCGCCGATCTCGCGCGGCGGATGGAGCCGATCATCAAGGACGATATGGGCGCGGCGGGCGAAGCGTTGGTGGCCGAATATGCCGACCGGCTCAGCCCCGATTGCCTGACCGAATGGCAACAGCGCGTTGCCTGGATCCACTATCTCAACGGTGACGACACCGCCGCCCGCCGCATCGCCGCCGTGGCGCAGCGCGGATCGGGCGAATGGGTGCCGCAGGCCGATTGGGTCCAGGGCCTCGCCGCCTGGCGGCAGCGCGACTTTGCCGCCGCGCAAATGGCCTTCACCGCGGTTGCCCAGCGCGCCAAGGACGTCGATCTGCGCGCCGCCGGTCTGTATTGGGCGGCCCGCGCCGACATGGCCGCCGCCCGCCCCGATCTGGTTCAGGCACGGCTGCAAAGCGCGGCGCAGTTCAACGAAACCTTCTATGGCATGCTCGCACGCCAGGCATTGGGCATTGCCGAGGCGACCGATCGGGTGCCCACCCGCCCCGCCAGCGCCGACTGGACCGCGCTGGAGCGTCGCCCCAATGTCCGCATTGCCGCAGCGCTGATGGAAATCGACGAGGACGTTCTCGCCGCCAGCGTGGTCCGGCATCAGGCGCGGATTAGCGATGCGTCCGAACACGCAGCGCTCGCGCGCGTCGCCGGTGCGATCAACCTGCCCGCAACGCAGATCTGGCTGTCGCACAATGCCCCGCGCGGATCGGCACCGCAGGTCGCGACGCGCTATCCCGCCCCCAATTGGACCCCCGATGGCGGCTGGCGGGTCGACAAGTCGCTGGTCTATGCCCACGCCCTGCAGGAATCGCGCTTTCAATCGACCGTCGTCAGCCCGGCGGGTGCCTATGGCTTGATGCAGATCATGCCGGCAGCCGCCACTGACATCGCCCGCAAAAAAGGGATCGTAATCGATCGTTCGGCGCTGTCGCGTCCGTCGACCAATATCGAGGTCGGGCAAAGCTATCTGGAAAAACTGCGCGACATGCCCACCACCGGCGGCCTGCTGCCCAAGGTCATCGCGGCGTACAACGCCGGCCCCACCCCGGTTGAGGCGTGGAATCTGTCCTCGCGCGATGGCGGCGATCCGCTGCTATATATCGAATCGATCCCTTATTGGGAGACGCGCGGGTACGTCATGACGGTGCTGCGGAACTATTGGATGTATGAAGCGCAAGGCGGCAAGGCATCGGCCAGCCGCACTGCCTTGTCGCAGGGGCTGTGGCCGCGCTTCCCGGGGATGCCGGGCAAGAGCGCGGTGAATGGCCGCACTGCGCCGGGGGCAAGCGCCAAGCTTCGTGTCCGATAGCGCCGCCGCGCCGATCCCAGTGCGGATCGCGGTGCTGACCGTGTCCGATACGCGCCAGCTTGCCGAGGACCGATCGGGCGACGTGCTGGTACAGCGATTGACCGATTTCGGCCATGCCCTGGCCGCACGCGACATCGTTCGCGACGAAGTCAATACGATCGTATCACGGCTGCACGCATGGATCGACGACCCCGAGATCGACTGCATCATCACCACCGGCGGCACCGGCGTAACCGGCCGCGACGTCACCCCCGAAGCGGTCGAGCGCGTCGCCGACAAGCTGATCCCAGGCTTTGGCGAATTGTTTCGCTGGCTGAGCTTTGCCAAGATCGGCACCTCGACCATCCAGTCGCGCGCGACTGCCTGCGTGGCGCGCGGCACCTATATCTTCGCGCTGCCCGGGTCGACCGGCGCGGTGCGCGACGGCTGGGACGGCATCCTGGCGCAGCAGCTCGACAGTCGGCACAAGCCGTGCAATTTCGTCGAGCTGATGCCGAGGTTGCTCGAGCGGTAAAGCCTTAGCTCGCGATTTTTTTCGCCGGGTCGGCGTCGCCCATGACCGTGAACAACTCGGCGGTCATGACCGTCCACCAGTCAAAGCTATCGGCAAAGGATTCGCGCGTCCCACCAAGTGACGTGATGTCATAGACGGTCGCGAGGTCACCGTCCTTGTCGATATGGGCCTTCAGAAACCGTTTCCTGGTGTTCCAGCTATTGACGAACGCCTCGGTATATTCAGGCTTTTTCTTATACCAGGCATAGAATTGCATCGATGTGCATTTGCCCGCCTCACAGCCGTAAAACTCGATGGTGAAAGACGATCCGTTCGCGGCACTGGCGATATAGGGCTCACCGGCCTGGTTGACCTTGCTTTCGGCCTTGTAGCCAAGGTCGCGGACCAAGGTGGCGACGACGGCGGGGTCAGTGAGATCGACCGGTTGTGCCTTGGCTGCCTGGGGTGCGCCGGCCAGGGCCAGAAAAAGAGTTGCGACCAACATCATGAGTTTTGTTCCCCCGCCAAGGCACCTGGCTCTAGCATGGTCGCAGGCGCTTTCAAGCAGCGGACCGGCCACAAGTTCTTGATATGTTCCGTGTAGAATGGTAACGCTGGGGCATGAGCCACAAGCGCGCCAGTCGCGGTGCCACGCTGAACACCGAAAGCGCACGGTTCAATCTGCCGGCGCGCGAGGAGGATGGCGACTGGCTCGATAATCGCGACAGCATCGACGGGGCACCCCCGCCGGTTCGCACCAACGTCACGATCGAAACGCCGCGCACGATCCTGGCGCGCAACACATCTCCCGACATCCCGTTCGATCGCTCGATCAACCCCTATCGCGGCTGTGAGCATGGTTGCATCTATTGCTTCGCGCGCCCGACCCATGCCTATCACGATCTGTCGCCGGGCATTGACTTCGAGACCCGGCTGTTCGCCAAGCCGATCGCGGCGGAGCTGCTTGCCGCCGAACTTTGCAAGCCCGGCTATGTCTGTAAGCCGATCGCGCTGGGCACCAACACCGATCCCTATCAGCCGATCGAGCGCGAATGGCGGATCACCCGCGCATGTATCGAGGTGCTGGCGGCAACCCGGCATCCGCTGACGATCACCACCAAATCGGATCGGATAATGCGCGACATCGACCTGCTGGCACCGATGGCGGCGCAGGGACTGGCGGCGGCGATGGTGTCGATCACCACGCTCGATCCCCGAATCGCGATGACACTGGAGCCGCGCGCGCCGACTCCCGAGAAACGGCTTAAGGCAATCGCCGCGCTGGCGGCGGCTGGCATCCCGACCTTTGTGTCGCTCTCGCCGATAATCCCCGCGATCACCGATCACGAGATCGAGCATATCCTGGCGCGCGCAGCCGATGCCGGCGCACAGGCAGCATTTTTTCTGCCCGTCCGATTGCCGCATGAAGTCGCCCCGCTGTTTCGCGCCTGGCTCGACACCCATTTTCCCGATCGCGCGGCCAAGGTCATGGCGACGATCCGGTCGCTTCGTGGCGGGCGCGATAATGACCCCAATTTTGGTTCGCGGATGCAGGGTCAGGGGCCGTGGGCCGAATTGCTGCGAACCCGTTTCCAGATTGCCTGCCGCAAATACGGCCTGAACGGCGACCGAGTCCGCCTTCGCACCGATTTGTTCCGGCCGCCTGCCGGGGCGCAAGGCGAGTTGTTCGGATAGTACGCAGCATCGCCGCCAATCAATAAATCCGAATTACGGTTACCAGCCGCACGGGAGCATACTACCATAGCAATATGGCTCTTGATCTCCAGAATAACGCACTTTCAGACGCGCTCGTCATCCTCGGCGCGGCCGGGTTGGTGATCCCAGCCTTCGCGCGATTTCGCATCAGCCCGGTGATCGGCTTCATCCTGGTCGGTATCCTGGTCGGCCCCAACGCGCTCGGATCGATGATCGGCCAGGTGCCGTGGCTCTATTATGTCAGTATCTCTGACCCCGAAGCGATCGCGCCCTTTGCCGAGTTCGGCATCATCCTGTTGCTGTTCTCGATCGGGCTTGAGCTGTCGATCAAGCGGCTATGGGCGATGCGCGGCACCGTATTTGGCATCGGCGCCGCCGAACTGCTGCTGTCGGGATTGCTGATCGGCTTCGCGCTGCATCTACTGGGTCAGCCCTGGGGCGGTGCGATCGGCCTTGGCCTTGCGCTGGCGCTGTCATCGACCGCGCTGGTGTTGCCGATCGCCGGGATGACCAGCCCGGTCGGGCGGGTCGCCTTCGCCATGCTGTTGTTCGAGGATGTGGCGCTCGTCCCGATCATCTTCATGCTGGGCGCGCTCGCACCGACCGCTGCCAGCGGTGGTTTGCAGGGATTGAGCGAAGTCGCGATCGCCGGGGGCATCACCATCGCGATCCTGTATCTGGCAGGTCGGTTCATCCTGCCGCGCCTGTTCGCGCAGGCGGCACGCACCAAAAGCCCCGAATTGTTCCTTGCCGCCAGCCTGTTGGTGGTAATCGTCGCCAGCGTCGCCACCGCCGCCGCCGGCCTGTCGCCGATCGTCGGCGCGCTGCTTGCGGGCCTGCTGGTGGCCGAAACCGAATATCATGGCGAGGTCGAAGCGATCATATCGCCGTTCAAGGGATTGGCGCTGGGGGTGTTCCTGATCTCGGTCGGGATGCAGCTCGACCTTAGGATGGTCGCGCGCTATTGGCCCGAATTGCTCGCGGCGATCACCGGAGTGATGCTGGTGAAGGTCGTAGTGACGACCCTGCTGCTGCGGGTATCGGGCGCAAGCGCGGGCACCTCGGCGGAAACTGGCGTGCTGATGGCAAGCCCTTCTGAAACCACGCTGATCGTGCTTGCCGCCGCCACCGCCGCCGGGCTGATCCAGCCATCGACCGCCACTTTCTGGACCACCGTCACCGCGATCGGGCTGACGATCACGCCGTTGCTGGCCAAGGGTGGGCGGTTGATCGCCCGCCAGATCGAACGGCAAATGGGCGAGGAAGCGATGCCCGCCGATCTTGATGATGAAAAAGGCACGGTGATCATCGGCTTTGGCCGGGTCGGTCGCACCGTTGCCGACATGCTGCGCGCGCATGACAAGCCGTATATGGCGATCGAGGCCGACATCGATGTCGTCAACGCCGCCCGGATCGAGGGCTATAATGTCCGCTTTGGCGACGTCGCGCGCAGCGACATGGTCGATCGGCTCGACCTTGGCCATGCCAAGGCGCTGATCATCACGATGGACGATCCGGTGCTGAGCATCCGCCTGACCCGCCGCGTGCGGGGGTGGGTGCCGGCGCTGCCGATCATCGTGCGCGCCCGCGATGCCACCCATGCTGCCGCGCTATATCGCGCCGGCGCGACCGATGCGGTGCCCGAAGCGCTCGAAAGCTCGCTGCAATTGTCCGAAGCGGTGCTGGTCGATCTCGGCGTAGCGGTGGGGCCAGTGATCGCGTCGATCCACCAAAAGCGCGATGAGATGCGACAGGAGATCAAGCTGGCTGCGGGGCTCGATCGCGATCCAAGGATCCGGCGAGTGCGGGGCGAGCGCGCGGTGGAGAATTGATCCTGATCCCCCAAAAGACCTAACCCGCCAACAATCCCCGCACCGCCGCCAGCGCCTCGACGCCCTTGTCGCCATCAGGCCCGCCGCCCTGCGCCATGTCGGGCCGGCCACCGCCACCCTGCCCGCCCAATGCCGCGACCGCAGCTTTCACCAGATCGACCGCGCTAAAGTTCGCGACCAGATCGTCGCTCACCCCGACCGCGACCGAGGCGCGGCCGTCATTCACCGCGACCAGCGCGACCACCCCAGAGCCTATCCGCGCGCGCTCTTCATCGACCGCACCGCGCAGCGCCTTTGCCTCAAGGCCATCGAGCACCTTGCCGATGAAATTGACCGAACCGATCTGCTCCGGCCCGACCGCAGCCGCGCCGCCGCCGCCTAGTGCCAGCGCCTTCTTGGCATCGGCCAGTTCGCGTTCGAGCCGGCGGCGTTCCTCGACCAAGGCGGCGACGCGCGCGGGCACGTCATCAGGCGTGGTCTTGAGTACCGATGCCGCCTCGCGCAATTTCTCGTCGCGCGCGTTGAGATAGGCGCGCGCCGCCTCACCAGTCAGCGCCTCGACCCGGCGGATGCCCGACGACACCGCGCCCTCACCCACCAGCTTGAGCACCCCGATATCGCCCAGCGCGCGGACATGCGTGCCGCCACACAATTCGAGCGAATAGGTGTGGCCATCGTCGTCGGTGCCCATCGACACGACGCGAACCTCGTCACCATATTTCTCGCCGAACAGCGCCATCGCCCCCTCTGCGATCGCCTCATCAGGGGTCATCAGCCGGGTCGAGACCAGGCCGTTGGCGCGGATGTGGCGGTTTACATCCGCCTCGACCGCCGCCAGTTGCGCCGGATCAATCGCGGTCGGCTGCGAAAAGTCGAAGCGCAGCCGCTCGGGCGCGACCATGCTGCCCTTTTGCGCGACATGCTTGCCCAGCGTCTGGCGCAGCGCCTCGTGCAGCAGATGCGTCGCCGAATGATTGGCGCGGATCGCGGCGCGGCGCGCGTGATCGACGGTGAGGTGGACAGCATCGCCGATCGCGATCTCGCCGGCGGTGATCGTCGCCTGATGCGCGAACACGCGGCCCAGATATTTGCGCGTGTCGGTGATCGTCGCCGCCATGCCATCGCCGGTGATGCTGCCGGCATCGCCGACCTGCCCGCCGCTTTCGCCATAAAACGGCGTCTGGTTGACGATCAGCTCGACGCTGTCGCCCGCAGCCGCGCGATCGACCTTCTGGCCGTCGCGGATGATCGCGACGACGGCGGCTTCGCCTTCTTCGGCCGAATAGCCGATAAATTCGGTCGCACCATGTTCTTCGGCGAGGTCGTACCAAAGATCGTCCGACGCCTTTTCGCCCGAACCCTTCCAGGCGGCACGCGCGGCGCGCTTCTGCTCGGCCATCGCGGTGTCGAATCCCGCGCGATCAACGGTGAAGCCCTGCGCGCGCAGCGCGTCCTCGGTCAGGTCATAGGGGAAGCCGAAGGTGTCATAGAGCTTGAACGCGGTTTCGCCCGCGAGCGTCGCGCCGCTAGGCATATCGGCGGTCGCCTCGTCGAGCAGCCGCAGGCCGTTGACCAGGGTTTGACGGAAGCGCGTTTCTTCCTGCAGCAACGTCGCCTCGATCAGCGGCTGCGCCCGAACCAGTTCGGGGAAGGCCGCGCCCATTTCGGCGACCAGGCTGCCGACCATCCGGTGCATCAGCGGATCCTTGGCACCCAGCAAATGCGCGTGCCGCATCGCGCGGCGCATGATCCGGCGAAGCACATAGCCCCGCCCTTCATTGGCGGGCAGCACGCCATCAGCGACCAGGAAGCCCGATGCGCGCAGGTGATCGGCGATGACGCGATGGCTCGCCTGCGTCTCCGGCGTCGGCGCGCTGCCAGTGAGCGCACTCGATTCGGCGATCAGCGCCTTGAAAGTGTCGATGTCGTAATTGTCGGTGACACCCTGCAGCACTGCGGCGACTCGCTCGAGCCCCATGCCGGTGTCGATCGACGGACGCGGCAGGTCGCTGACGATGACATTGGCTTCCTGAACATGCTGCATGAACACCAGGTTCCAGATCTCGACGAAGCGATCGCCATCCTCGTCGGGACTTCCCGGCGGGCCGCCTGGAATATGATCGCCATGATCGTAGAAGATTTCGGAGCACGGCCCGCACGGCCCGTTCTCACCCATCGCCCAGAAATTATCGGCGGTGGCGATACGGATGATGCGATGCTCAGGCAGGCCTGCGATCTTCTTCCATAATTCGAACGCCTGATCGTCGGTGTGATAGACCGTCGCGGTCAGCCGATCGGGCGAAAGCCCCCATTCGCGCGTCAGCAAGGTCCAGGCGTGGACGATCGCCTGTTCCTTGAAGTAATCGCCGAACGAGAAATTGCCGAGCATTTCGAAGAAGGTATGGTGCCGGGCGGTGTAGCCGACATTGTCGAGGTCGTTATGCTTGCCGCCTGCACGGACGCATTTCTGGCTCGATGTCGCAGTCACATAAGGCCGGGTTTCGAGCCCGGTGAAGACATTCTTGAACGGCACCATGCCCGCGTTGACGAACATCAGCGTCGGGTCGTTTTGCGGGATCAGCGGCGCCGATGGCACGCGCACGTGCCCCTCCTTCGCAAAATATTCCAGGAACGAGCGGCGGATGTCGTTGGTCGATGTCATGGGTGACGCTTATGCGAGGTGCGAGCGTGGCTCAAGTCGTCCATTCAAGCCCGCCAGGCAGATCGAAGGCAGCAAAGTCGATCTGGATCACCCGCCGGCGACTGCCGGATGCCAAGCGAGCCGACGCATGCAGGATCGGCGTGCTGTAAAACCACCCATCCCCGCGATCGGCCAGACAGGTTGAGACACCGCAATTCGCAACGACAGCATCAATCGCACTTTCGCGAATCAGCCCCATCCGATGCGACCCCGGCGCGATCAGGAGCGGCGCGTTGCGCTTATCGACATGGTCAAGGTGCAGCCGAGCAGTGATCATCCTTTGCAAAACGTCGATCGGCGGCGCGGCATGGGCTACCCCCGCCTTTCGCGTCCAGGCACCGAAGCCCGCGACCTCGCGCCGCGCCCGCACGGCGACGGTGCGATCCTGATGCCAGCCAAGCGCCCAATTCGCCGTTGGGCTCTTGTCGAGCAACAGGATCCGGACAGGCCGGGTTTGCGGTCCTAGCCATGTGCCGACAATGGCGCGCACTCGCTCCACAGCCGTTAACGGGGCGATCGTCGCGATCGAGGGCCGGGCACCAGGACGGCCCGAAGCGACTTGGTCGAACAGCCCTTCCAAGGCACCTGCCTCTGGCCCTTCGACGACATCCGGCATTCTAAGCGCGCCAACTTGCCGCAGCACAGAAGGCACCGGAAAATGGTCAATCGCAAGGTCGGTACTTCGCGATTCGGGGAACATAACCCCGATTACGGTGCTTGACCCGCGCGTCGCAATCCCCTTGGTTGGATGTCGTGTTTCCATTCGGAGTTGCCCCTTGGCCAAGCGCCTGACCCTCTACATCCTGATCGGCCTGGTGCTCGGCATCATCGTCGGCCTTGCGCTCAATTTGTCGCTCACCGACGGTGGCGGGCCGGGCGATGCCCAGTTGACGCAATATGCCGAATATTTCTCGATCGTCACGACGCTGTTCCTGCGGCTGATCAAGATGATCATCGCGCCGTTGGTGTTCGCGACGTTGGTCGCGGGGATCGCGCATATGGGCGATACCGCCGCGTTGGGCCGCGTAGGGTTCCGCGCCGTGGGGTGGTTTCTCTGCGCCAGCCTGGTGTCGCTGACTTTGGGGCTGTTTCTGGTCAATCTGTTCGAGCCCGGGGTTGGCCTGGCAATCCCGATCCCGCCCGCCGACGCGGCATCGGGGGTCGAGCGCGGGGCGTTCAACCTCAAGAATTTCATCACGCATATCGTCCCCGCCTCGGGTGTCGAGGCGATGGCCGACAATGAAATCCTCCAGATTGTGGTCTTCTCGCTGTTCGTCGGGGTCGCGATCACTGCGGTGGGTGAAAAGGCCGCGCCTTTGGTGCGCGGGATCGAGGCGCTGGCGCAGGTGATCCTGCAGGTGACCAACTACGTCATGCGCTTCGCTCCCTTCGCGGTGTTCGCGGCGGTAGCGGGTACGCTGGCTGAGCGCGGGCCGGGGATCATCATGAGCCTCGCCTATTTCATGGGCACTTTTTACCTGGGCATGGGGTTGCTGTGGCTGTTGCTGATCGGCGCGGGGTTCCTGGTGGTGGGGCCGCGAATCCTGCAACTGGTGGGCTATATCCGCGCGCCGTTGCTGCTGGCCTTTTCGACCGCGTCGTCGGAGGCCGCCTATCCGCGCACGCTGGAGGCGCTCGACAAGTTCGGGGTGCCACCGCGCATCGCCAGCTTCGTGCTGCCGCTGGGCTATTCGTTCAACCTCGATGGGTCGATGATCTACATGACCTTTGCGACGATGTTCATCGCGCAGGCCTATGGCATCGATCTGTCGCTGGGGCAGCAGATCACGATGCTGCTGGTGCTGATGGTGACGTCGAAGGGCGTCGCCGGGGTGCCGCGCGCATCGCTGGTGGTGATCGCCGCGACGCTGGCATTTTTCGACATTCCCGAGGCGGGGCTGTTGCTGATCCTGGCGGTCGACCATTTCCTCGACATGGGGCGGTCGGCGACCAACGTCGTTGGCAATGCGGTGGCTAGCGCGGTGGTGGCAAAATGGGAAGGCGGGCGGCTCGATCCACCCGAGCCCGAAGATTACAGCACGCATGTGGCACCGCACGACCTGCCCCCGGTGACCGGCCCGACCAGCTTCGACGAGTTCGGTGAACCGGTCCGCCGCGGCTGACCATCAAGCGTAGGCGTAGGGGCCGCCCGCCTTGAGCGCCGCCTGATAGGCCGGGCGGGCATGGATTTTCTCGAGCCAAGCGATCGTCGCGGGGCGCGAGGCGTTCAGCCCGGCCCGGCTGCGCGCAGCTTCGAGCGGGAAGCTCATCATCACATCGGCGGCGGTGAAGGCGTTGCCGGCGAACCAGGATCGGCTGGCGAGCTCGGCCTCGACATAATCGAGGTGGACGGCGATCATCGGCTGTATCTTCTTTTGCGCCGCCTTGCCGAACAGCGGCACCCGCGCCAGCACCAGCTTGAGCAGCAGCGGCGGCATCAGCGACCCTTCGGCATAGTGCAGGAAATGGCGATAGCGTAGCAGCGCGGCGCGATGCGCGGGAGCACCAAGCCGTCCGTCAGCCTTGTCGACCAGATATTCGACAATCGCGCCGGTTTCGGCGACGACCTGTGCCGTATCATCGCCGGCAGGCGCGGTATCCTCAATCACCGGCGACTTGCCCAGGGGATGGACGCGGCGCAGCTCGGGCGGTGCCAGCATCGTCGCCTTGTTCCGCGCATACCGCTTGACTTCATAGGGCAGCGCCAGTTCCTCGAGCAGCCAGAGCACGCGCTGCGACCGCGAATTTTCGAGGTGGTGGACGATGATCGTCATGGCGGCTCCTTGGCAATGTAGCGCGTGCTTCAGCGAGGTGCCTGTGCCGACCAGAGCCAGGCAGCGGCGGGAAAATCGACGACACCGCCCAGCAGGCGATCGGCGCAAGCCCGGGTCAAACGTTCGACCAGTGCGGGGCGTTCCGGTTCGGCGGCAGCGGCGATCAGCGCAGCCGCCGGGCCGATTCGCCGCAGGAAATCGACCGCGTCGGCCAGGGCGTCCAGCCCGGCACCGGCGCGATAGGCATAGTCGATCGGCCGGGCATCGATCGCCGTCCAACCGGCGGATGCCAGAAACTCGGCTACTTCGCTGCGATCGGCAAAGGCGAACGGACCAGGGCCAGCACCCAGCGATCCCCCGCTAGGCGTTGGCGACGCACCGAGCGCTGCGGCGGTTTCGGTTGCCCAGCCATTCAGGGATCGATCGCGAAAGCTGGAAAAGACCAGCGCGCCGCCGGGCCGGACAAATTGGATCAGGCGAGCAAACGCGGCCGCCGGATCGGGGAAAAACATCACCCCGTGGCGCGAGAAGATGAGATCGAATGGGGTGGCTGACCCGGCATCGAGCACGTCACCGGCGAAGACTTCGGCATTGGGCAGGTCGGCGGTACGGGCTTGCGCGACAGCCACCAGTGCGGGCGAAAGATCGACTGCGGCGATCGCCAGGTCGGGGCGAGCCGAGGCAATCGCCAGACTGGTCGCGCCGGCACCGCAGCCAAGGTCGAGAGCGCGGCCATTAGGCGGCGCGGCGGCAAGGATCGCCGCCACCAGATGGGGGTCGAGCCCTTCAAAGCTGCGATCGGTGCGCTGCCATTCGGCGGCCCAATTATCGCCGACCCGCGCTTTCCAATCCGCCGCGCCGGTCATGCTGAAACCGGACGAAGTGTACGCTGAAGGCAGGTTGCCGTCAGCAGCGGCAGCCTTTCAGCAAAGAAGCCCGCAATGGGCAGGGGCGCGGCGGATGCCCGCACGTTGATGCCCCTGCCCTTCACGATCATTCGTCGTCGAGATCGTCTTCGGCGCTGGGGCCGACCATCAATTCCTCGGCGACCTTGTCGGTACGCGCGCGGATCGCCTTTTCGAGCTTGTCGGCCATTTCGGGATGTTCGCGCAGATAATTTTTCGAATTCTCACGCCCCTGACCGACGCGGACGCTGTCATAGCTGAACCATGCGCCCGATTTCTCGACCAGTCCGGCCTTGACGCCGAGATCGAGGATTTCGCCGATCTTGGAAATTCCTTCGCCATACATGATGTCGAATTCGACCTGCTTGAACGGCGGCGCGACCTTGTTCTTGACCACTTTCACGCGAGTCGCGTTGCCGACGATGTCTTCGCGATCCTTGATCTGGCCGGTGCGGCGAATATCGAGGCGGACCGAGGCGTAGAATTTGAGCGCGTTGCCGCCGGTCGTCGTCTCAGGGTTGCCGTACATCACGCCGATCTTCATCCGCAGCTGGTTGATGAAGATCACCATGCAGCGCGACCGGCTGATCGAGCCGGTGAGCTTGCGCAGCGATTGCGACATCAACCGCGCCTGAAGGCCGACATGGCTGTCGCCCATCTCGCCCTCGATTTCGGCGCGCGGCACCAAGGCGGCGACCGAATCGATCACCAGCACGTCGATCGCGTTCGAGCGCACCAGCGTGTCGACGATCTCGAGCGCCTGCTCGCCGGTGTCGGGCTGCGACACGATCAATTCGTCGATGTTGACGCCCAATTTCTTGGCATAGACCGGGTCGAGCGCATGTTCGGCATCGACGAACGCCGCCGTGCCGCCGCCGCGCTGCGCCTCGGCAATCACATGCAGCGCCAGCGTCGTCTTGCCCGAGCTTTCGGGGCCATAGACTTCAATCACCCGGCCACGCGGCAGACCGCCGACGCCAAGCGCGATGTCGAGCCCGAGCGACCCGGTCGAGATGACCTCGACCTGCATCGTCTCCTTCGAACCCAGCCGCATCGCCGAGCCCTTGCCGAATGCACGGTCGATCTGTGCGAGCGCAGCGTCGAGCGCCTTTTGCCGGTCACCCGCAATTTTGTCCGAGGAAGCTGCCATTTTGCTGTCGATCACCTTGAGTTGTGCTGCCATGTCGAGGCATCCCTATCGCTAGAACAACCGCGCGAACCGTTCAACGCATGATGGCTATGTATATGGTTTGTTCTATCGGAACAAGAGGTGAACTTGGACAGCCAAGGCACGCGGCGCTCCTTCCGCCGGAACCGCGACATGTCGGAGATTCGTCAAACGGTTACACTGCTGTCGGCGGCCCGGTTTCCCGACTTCGCTCGAAACGAACGGGGATGGCGGGCGGCCTGCGCTTCGTGGGGTGCGGATGGGACATAGGGCGGCAACGGCCCCCAAGCCTCCGCTCGCCCGCAGCTTCAGAGCGAATCCAGCGCCTTTTCCACGCCGTCCATCGTGAAGGGCTTGGACAATACCGGGCGGTCGCGATGGGCTTCGGCAAGGACATCGCCGCCGGTGGCGAGGACGAAAGGGATGCCGGCGGCGGCCAGTGCGTCGGCTACCGGCCAGCTTTTCTCGCCGCCGCGCAAGTTCACGTCGAGGATCGCGGCATCGACGCTACCCGCCTGTACCAGTTCGAGCGCGGTCTGCACCGTTTCGGCGGTGCCCGCGACATCACGGTCGAGCGCGTCGAGGAAATCCTCGAGCATCATGGCAATAAGGGGTTCGTCCTCAACAATGAGGACACGCTGGCGTTCGGTCATTCCGGGTCATAGGCAGAACATGGCGGTTTCGCCAAGTCTCAATCGGTCAGCAACGCCGTCTGCGCCGCCTCGGCAAGCTGTTGCACCGAGAAGGGCTTGGGAAGAAAGGCGACATTGTCGAGGTCGATCGAGCGCCGCAATTGTTCCTCGGCATAGCCCGACATGAATAGGATCGGCAGATCGGGATATTGTTCGCGGACATGGCGAACCATCGTCGGGCCGTCCATCATCGGCATGACGACATCAGAGATCAACAGATCGGGGCGGCCCGACGTCGCCAGCAGTTCGAGCGCGGCTTCGCCATGTTCGGCGGTGAGCACCTTATACCCCTGCCGCGTCAGCGCGCGCTCGGCGACGGCGCGCACCATTGCCTCATCCTCTACCAGCAGGATCGTGCCGGTGCCCCAGGTATCGGCTTTCTTGACCGGCTTTGGCGGTGCCTTTGCCGGTGTTTCGGTCGCGGTGTGGACCGGCAGATAGATGGTGAATATCGCCCCCTGCCCAGGCGGCGATTCGGCGAAGATATAGCCGCCCGACTGTTTGACGATGCCATAAACGGTCGAAAGGCCAAGGCCGGTGCCCTTGCCGATTTCCTTGGTGGTGAAAAACGGTTCGAAGATTTTCGACAGCGCCTCGATCGGGATGCCGGTGCCGGTGTCGCTGACGCGAAGCACCGAATAATCCCCGATCGGCAGCACGTCATTATCCATCTGGCGGACGTCGGCGGCGGTGACCGCGAGCGTTTCGATCGTCAGCGTGCCGCCGCCATTAGGGTTAGCGGCGAGCATGGCGTCGCGGGCGTTGACGGCAAGATTGACGACGACCTGTTCGAGCTGTCCGGGATCGGCGCGTACTGCCCCCAGCCCGCGGCCATGCTTCACGTCGAGCAGGACGGTTTCGCCCAAAAGGCGGTTCAGCAGGTTCGAGACTTCGGAAATGACGTCGGGCAATTGCAGCGTTTGCGGGCGAAGCGTCTGCTGGCGCGAGAAGGCGAGCAACTGGCGGGTAAGCGCGGCGGCGCGGTTCGAATTGGCGCGCACCTGCTGGATGTCGTCATAATCGCTGTCGCCGGGCGAATGGCGCATCAGCATCAGGTCGCAATGCCCGATGATCGCGGTGAGGATATTGTTGAAATCATGCGCGACGCCGCCGGCGAGCTGGCCGACCGCCTGCATCTTGATCGCCTGCGCGACCTGGCGCTTGAGTTCGCCCTCCTGCCCGGTCTCCTTCAGGCTGATGAGGACTGCCGCCTCGCCCAGGCCGCGCGCGCCGGCCAGCGTCAGCGCGATCGGATCGTCGGGGCGGCCGGCGAGGCGGACCTGCATATCGGCGGAATGCGCGGCACCGCCCGAAAAGCGGCGGATGGCATCGGCTAGCGCGCCCTTGTCCTCGCGGATCACCAGATCGCCGGGATAGAGCGGCGGTGGCCCCGCGCCGATGCCGGCGGCGCGGACAAAGGCATCGTTCATATGCACGAAGCGCCCCTCACGATCGACCAGCGCCATCCCGAAAGGCAATAACGAGACGAGCGCGCGAACATGCGCGGTGACGTTCGATCCGATCGCGGCGGGAAGGCCGGCGTCTTCCTCATCGAGCAGCGCGACCACCAGCGGCGCATCGTCCTGCGCGCTCACGGGCACCTGAAGCAGCCGCAGCGGATTGCCGGCGGCCCCTTCGCGTTCGAACCGAAGCACGCCATTGCTGTCGGTGGTGAGAAAGCGGGCGAAGTCGCGCCCCGCAATCGCGCCATCGGGCTGCCCCATCGCGCGCAGGCACAGCACCCGGTTGGCGGCGCGAACCCGGCCCTGCGACGTGAGCGTGGCCACCATGATGCCGGCGCTGGCCAGCCGGTCGCCGATTTCGCCGCCAAGCAACGGATCGAGATCGACCGCCGATCCAGCATCGGCGGCACGCGCGAAACGCCAGACCAGCATGTCGTCGCCGGCGCGGACGATTCCGACATCGAGCGCCGCACCGCCGTGCGTCAGTGTCGACTGGCCTTCGCCG
This sequence comes from Sphingomonas sp. 37zxx, assembly GCF_000786205.1. Classification (GTDB taxonomy): domain Bacteria; phylum Pseudomonadota; class Alphaproteobacteria; order Sphingomonadales; family Sphingomonadaceae; genus Sphingomonas. The sequence continues at coordinate 58,109 of NZ_JROH01000004.1, forward strand.
TCGCGCCAGGCGGTGCGCCCGGTGGTGCCGAGCGCGGTGGCAGCGGCAGGGTCGATCGGCAGGTTGGGCGGGGTCGGCAGCCCTTCGAACAGTAGTTCATAGGCGCGATTGGCACAGACCAGCCGCCCGTCGCAATCGGTGACCGCCAGGGCATCGACACTGGCAGCGGCAAGCGCATTGGCGACCGACCAGTCGATCGTCGGGGCGACCGCCGCCTGCGCCGGGCGGGCAGCACGAAACGCCAGCATCGCGCCGCCAAGCACCAATGCGGTCGCCAGGAAAGCGGCGGCGACCTGCCAATCGTCGAGTATGAACAAGATGGTGAGCGCAGCGAGCAACCCCGCCCCGCCCGCAATCAGCAGCGCGCGGGTTGCGGGGGCTTGCGCGTCAGGAGGGGAAAGCGATGCCATCGCCGCGTGTTGGGGCCGGGTTTTCGGGCCGTCAAGCGGGCCGTTGGTTCGCCGCGCCGGGTGGTGCGAGCAGCATGGCGGGGGAAGTCCTCCCCCGCCCCTGCCCTACCTAGCAGATCATCGGACTTACCAGATCGAAATGCGGTCCTTGGGCGCAAGATATAGCTCGGTGCCCGGCTGCACCTTGAACGCGGCGTACCAGGGATCGATATTGCGGACGACCGCGACCCGCTGAACCGAGGGCGAGTGCGAATCCGTCAGCAAGCGGCGGCGTAGCTCGGCATCGCGATATTTGCGCCGCCACAGTTGCGCCCAGCCGAGGTGGAACCGCTGATCGCCGGTAAAGCCGCCGATCACCGGCGCGGGCTTGCCGCCGAGCGAGGCGATATAGGCGTCATAGGCCATCGTCAGCCCCGCCAGATCGGCGATGTTCTCCCCCAGCGTCAGTTCGCCATTCACCTTCATGCCGGGCATGCCGTCATAGGCCGCATATTGCGCGACAACGGCTTGCGAGCGCTGCTTGAACCGCTCGACATCCTGCGGCGTCCACCAGGTGGTGAGGCGGCCTTCCAGGTCGTATTTCGATCCCTGATCGTCGAAATGATGGCTCAGCTCATGGCCGATCACCGCCCCGATGCCGCCATAGTTGATCGCCGGATCGGCATTGGGGTCGAAGAAGGGCGGCTGGAGGATCGCGGCGGGGAAGACGATCTCGACCATGCCGAAATTGGCATAGGCGTTCACCGTCATCGGGGTCATGCCCCATTCCCATTTGCGGATCGGTTGGCCCAGCTTCGAGATATTGTCCTGATACGCCCAGTGATTGGCGCGCAGCGCGTTGCCGAAAGCGTCGCCCGCGCGAATCTCAAGCGACGAATAATCACGCCACTGGTCGGGATAGCCGATCTTGGGGGTGAAGGCGGCGAGCTTGGCCTTGGCCTTCACCTTGGTCGCGGGGTCCATCCAGTCGAGCTTGTCGATCCGCTTGTCGAACGCGGTGATGACGTTCTTGACCAGATCGTCAGCCGCCGCCTTGGTCGAGGCGGGAAAGTGGCGATCGACGTAAAGCTTGCTGACCTCGTCCGACAGCGCACGGTTGGTGAAGCTGACCGCCCGTTTCCAGCGCGGCTCCTGCTCGGGCGTGCCGGCGAGCGTGGTGCCGCTAAAGGCAAAGACGGTCTGGTCGATCGCGCTCGGCAGGCTGCCAGCGAAGTTTTCGAGTGAGCGGACGATCATCTGGTCCTGCAACACCTGCATCGGCGCGGCGGCGATCAGCTTGGCGGTGCCCGCGATCGCGCTTGGTTGCGCGACGATCAGCGTGTCGACGGGCGTCCCTGCGGCAGCGAAATAGCGCTTGAAATCGAAGCCGGGCGCGGCGCGCGTCAGATCGGCGAGGCTGGTCTTGTTATACGTCTTCTCGCTGTCGCGGCTCTCGGTGCGGGTCCAATGGACGCGGGCGATGTCGGTTTCGAACGCTAGGATCGCGGCGGCGCGCTGGGCGGCGTTGGCCTCGCCCGCCAGCGTCAACAGCTTGGTGAGATAGGCAAGATAGGCGGCGCGCGTCTCGACCTGCTTGGCGTCGGTCGACAGGTAGTAATCGCGGTCGGGCATGCCCAGGCCCGATTGGCCCAGGGTCACGGCATAAATGGTGGGGTTCTTGTCATCGATGCCGACATAGGTGCCGATCGGACCGTCGACGCCGCTTCGCTGCGCCTCTGCCACCAGCGCGGCATAGCCCGCCTTGTCGCCAACCGCCTTGATCTGAGTAAGCCAGGGCTGGATCGGGGCAAGGCCCTTGGCGTCGATCGCTGCCTGGTCGAGATAGGTTGCATAGGCGGTGCCGATCTTCGATCCGGCAATGTCCTTTTGCTCTTCCAAGATCGCGCGAGTCTGGGTGCGGGCCTGGTCGTCCAGCACGTTGAACAGGCCGTAATTCGATTTGTCGGCGGGGATCGGGGTGGTCTTTGCCCAGGTGCCGTTGGCGAAATCGTAAAAATCGTTACCGGGCGCGATGCCCGTGTCCATGCCGGCGGTGTCGAAGCCGAATACGCCATAACGCGGGGCATTTGCCGGCTGCGGTGCGGTTACAGTCGCAGCGACGGTGTCGGTCGCGGGGCTGGGGGTGGCGCAGCCCGAAAGCATGGCGGCACCGCCAAGCAATGCTGCGGACATGGCGGTAAAACGCATGAGCTACCTCTCGATTTTCTGGTTGCTCAGCGTCTTACGCCGCTGACACGCCGCGTCAACGGCGGCGTAGTTGTTCAATCGGGGTGCTGGCGCAGGTGGCGGATCTTCCACTTCGCCGCGACGCGAAGCCGCCAGAACAGCACCGCGATCCAATAGCCGATAAAGGCCGATACCGCCGAGATCACGAACAGCCCCAATATCATCGCCGGCGCAGCTTCCGACAGCAGCCAGGTGACCCATTCGGCGACGCCGGCATGCGCGTTGACCAACGCCATGAACCCCGACGCATCGGCGCTTCGGCCCAGCAGGAAATTGCCCAGCCAGATCGATGCGTAGAGGATGAACGGCGTCGTCGCGGGATTGCTGAGAAAGGTCATCGCAACGGCGATGGGCACATTGGCGCGAAACGGCAGCGCCAGCAGCGCCGCGCCTGCCATCTGAACACCCGGAATCAACAGGAATATCCCCACGAACAGCCCAAGCGCGGTGCCGCTGGGCACCGAGCGGCGCGTGAAGCGCCATAATTCAGGTGCGAGCACCCGATGCGCGACGGGGCGAAGGATTCGATTGCTCTCAAGCTGTTCGCGGGTCGGTACATTGGCCGCAATGGTGCGCGCCAGCCAATCCTTGTCACCCTGTTTGCGCGCCATGGTTCAGCCCCGGTCGCGCAAGATACGTTGCTGGTCCCGCTTCCAGTCGCGGTCCTTGATCGTATCGCGCTTGTCGTGGTTCTTCTTGCCCTTGGCGAGCGCCAGTTCGACCTTCGCGCGCCCCTGCGTATTGAAATAGACGCTGAGCGGCACGAGCGTCATGCCTTCGCGGGCGACCGCGCCATGCAGCTTGTTGATCTGCCGCTCTTTCAGCAGCAATTTGCGCGGACGCTTTGGCTCATGATTGAAGCGGTTGCCGTGGCTGAATTCGGGGATGTTGGCGTTGACCAGCCAGATCTCTTCGCCCTTCACCTCGGCATAGGCTTCGGCGATCGAGCCTTCGCCGCCGCGCAGCGCCTTCACCTCGGTGCCGGTCAGCGCGATGCCTGCCTCATACACGTCGTCGATGAAATATTCGAAGCGCGCGCGCCGGTTCTCGGCGACGGTCTTCACTTTGTCGAATTCGATGGGACGGGGTCGGGCCATGGGATGCGGGACATAGGCGCAGTAAACGGCAAACAAAAGGCGTGGCGCGCATGCCACACGGGATTTAGCCCATATGGGCGATTGCCGCGATCCCCAACCGCATCCTGGCGCGTATCTATGCCGTGCCCGATGGCCGGGTTACGCCAAGGAGAGATCTCATGCCAAAGACCTTCAAGACGATGATGCTGACCGCCACGATGCTGGTCGGCGCAAACGCCGCGGCGCTTCAGGCCGAAACGATCCCAACCGAAACCCCCGCCGCAGCGCAGGGTGCGTCCAACCCGATGGTGGGCGGTGCCGCCATGTATGCCAACAAGACGATCGTTGGTAACGCGGTCAATTCAAAGGATCACACCACGCTGGTCGCGGCGGTGACCGCAGCAGGGCTGGTCGATACGCTGAATTCGGCGGGTCCGTTCACCGTGTTCGCACCGACCAACGCGGCATTCGCCAAGCTGCCTGCCGGCACCGTCGAGACGCTGGTAAAGCCCGAGAACAAGGGCACGCTGACCACCATCCTCACCTATCATGTCGTATCGGGAGCGGTTTCGGCGAGCGACGTCGCAGCATTGGTCCAGGCGGGTGGCGGCAGCGCGACCGTGCCGACCGTGCAGGGCGGAACGCTGACGTTCCGCAAGGCGGGCAATGGCTATACCGTGACCGATGCCAAGGGCGGGACGGCGAATATCACCATCGCCGATGTCCGCCAGTCGAACGGCATGATCCATGTGATCGACGGCGTCCTGATGCCGTAATGCTGGGGCGGGGTGGGTTCGTTTGCACCCACCCCCGCCTTATCGCGAGGGGCGTGTGGTAGCGCACAGCCCTATGTAATTTACACCAACCCCGCATGCGCCAGTGCGGCATCGACGAGCGCCTTTGACTCGTCGCAGGGCGGCGTCATCGGCAAGCGCAGATCGTCCGAAAAGCCGGGGCGCACCTTCGACAGCGCATGTTTGACCGGCCCCGGCGAAGCATCGCTGAACAAGGCCGAATGCAGCGGGAACAGCCGGTCTTGCAGCACCAGTGCCGTCGCATAGTCGCCGGCGCGACATGCCGCCTGGAAATCGGCACACAAGCGCGGTGCGACATTGGCGGTGACCGAGATGCACCCTGCCCCGCCCATCGCCATAAACGCCAGGGCGGTGTCGTCATTGCCCGAAAGCTGGACGAAGCCTTCGCCGCACGCCGCGCGCTGCATCGAGACGCGCGCCAACACGCCGGTCGCGTCCTTCACGCCAACGATCACATCAGGGAACGCCGCGACGATCCGCGCCATCGTTTCGACCTGAATGTCGGTGACGGTGCGCGCGGGCACATTGTAGAGCATGATCGGCAGGCCGCCCTCGCTCGCCAATTTCTCGAAGTGGCGAAAGACGCCCTCCTGATTGGGGCGGTTGTAATAAGGCGGGACGAGCAAAGCGGCGGCTGCACCCGCAGCCTTGGCGGCGCGCATATGTTCGAGCGCGACCGAGGTGTCGTTCGATCCGCAGCCCGCGATCACCGGCACCCGGCCCGCCGCCTGATCGATGCACACCGACAGCACATAATTATGCTCGTCGATCGACATGGTCGCGGCTTCGCCGGTGGTGCCGCAGGGAACCAGCCCCGATGAGCCTTGTTCAATCTGCCAGTCGATCAAGGCGCGATATTGCGGCTCGTCAAAGCGGCCTGAGCGAAACGGCGTGGCGAGCGCCGGGATGGAACCGGAAAACATGCGATGAAACTGCCGATCAGAGGTAATTCGGAGGCGACAGATAGGTCGCAGTGCCATAGTCTGTCCAGCATGCTAGGGTCGTATTCCAAGCTCGCATTGGTAATCGCCGGTGTTTCGGGCGTCACCTTATCCGCTCACTCGCTTGCGCCCCAGGTGCAGACGCAGCCATCGGCTGGGCAAAGCTGGCCGCCGCGCGGCATGGCGACACAGCCTCTGTCGCAGCAGACCGGCCCGCAGCCGACTGGGCCAATAGTCCAGCCGCTGCCCGCTTACGCCAGCGACCCGCTGACCCGCGACATCAATGAATGGAAGCGGCTGCAACAGTCGGACAATTATAGTTTCGCCGAATATGCCAATTTCCTGCTCGCGCATCCGGGCTGGCCGGGCGAGGTGAGCCGGCGTTCTGCGGCCGAGACGATGCTCGGCAGCGGCGCGACCAATGCCGCGCTGGTCGTGCGCTTCTTCGGGCGCTTTCCGCCGCTGACCGCCGCCGGCCATATCCGCCATGCCGAGGCGTTGCTGGCGACCGGCCAGCAGACCCAGGCGCAAGCAGCGGCGCGTGCGGCGTGGCGCAAAGGATCGCTGCGTGTTGCTGACGAGGCCAGACTGCTTGGCGGTTTTCCCGGCGCGATCGGCCCCGCCGATCATGATGCGCGGATGGATATGCTGCTGTGGCAGGGCGCGACCAGCGCGGGCGACCGGCAATTGGCGTTGGTGTCACCCAGCAAGCGCGCACTCTTCGCCGCGCGGCTCGCGTTCCGCAAGCGCTCGCCCGAGGCGGCTATCTTCGCCGCGCAAGTGAGCCAAAGTGACCGGCAGGATCCGGGCTATATCGCCGATCGCGCGACCTGGCTGCGCGCGAGTAACCAGTCGCCGGCCGCGCGCACCTATCTGGCGCAACCGCGCCGGCTGTCAGCGCTGCCCGGCCGGGTCGAGGATTGGTACGAGGTGCTGCTGCAACAGGCGCAGGGTGCCGCTGCCGATCGGCAATACGGCACCGCCTATGACATCGCGCGTCAGATCGACGACGCCTATCCGGCGGGCACCGATGTTTCGACGCGCCCCTATGGCGAGCGCGACGATTATACCAGCCTGGCGTGGCTGGCGGGGCAGACCGCGATGCGCCGGCTCAACCGTCCACGCGATGCGATCGGGATGTACGAGCGTTATGGCATGGCATCGCAAACCCCGCAGACCCGGTCGAAGGGCCTGTATTGGGCCGGGCGCGCTGCCGAGGCGGCGGGCGACCGGACCGCGGCGCAGGGATTTTACCAGCGCGCGGCGGTGTTCCCCGACCTGTATTACGGGCAATTGTCGCTCGAGCGGCTGGGCCAGCCGATCCGCCGGTTGCCAGCGCCACCGACGGCAGCGTCGGTCAACCCTGGGGTGCGCGCTGCATTTCAGAACCGCGAGGTGGTGCGCGCGGCGCGGTCGCTGGGGCAGATGAACCGGGCTGCTGATCAGGGGCTGTTCCTGCGCCAGATCGCCGCCGACGCCACCACCGCCGAGGACCATATCCTGGCTGCCGACCTTGGCCAGTCGATCGGGCGGCCCGACCTTGGCGTGATGGTGGGGCGGAGCGCGTCGACCAACGGGCACTATACCCAGGCGGCGTTCGGCTTCCCCAGCGTCGCGGTGCCGGGGTCGCAAGCGTCGAACTGGACGATGATCCACGCGATCGCGCGGCAGGAAAGCCAGTTCGACCGGGCAGCGGTAAGCCGGGTGGGTGCACGCGGGCTGATGCAGTTGATGCCGGCGACCGCGCGTGAGCAATCAGGCAAGATCGGGCTGAGCTACAACCCGGAATCGCTGACCAGCGATCCGAGCTACAATATCCAGCTCGGCTCGACCTATTTCCAGCGGATGCTGAGCTATTATGGCGACAGCTATCCGCTGGCGATCGCGGCGTACAACGCCGGCGCGGGCAATGTGAACAAATGGCTGCGCGCCAATGGCGATCCGCGCACTGGCGCGGTCGACTGGCTCGATTGGGTCGAGGACATCCCGTATTTCGAGACCAAGAATTACGTCCAGCGCGTGCTGGAAAACGCGGTGGTGTATGACCTGATGCACCCCGACAAAGCACGGTCGCGCGGGCCGACGAACCTGTCCTGGTATATGGGCAAACGGACGCCGGGCTGACATTAGTCGATGATGGATCGCCCCAACTATATCACCCCGGCGGGCTATTCGGCGTTGATGGCCGAATATGACGCGCTGCTCAGTGGCGAGCGGCCCAAGTTGGTCGAGGTTATCTCGTGGGCGGCGGGCAACGGCGACCGGTCGGAAAATGGCGACTATATCTATGGCCGCAAACGGCTGCGCGAAATCGACCGGCGGCTGGGGTTTTTGTCGCGGCGGATGAAGGCCGCCAAGGTCGTCGATCCCGCGCGCCAGCCCGATCGTGACCGGGTGTGGTTCGGCGCGACGGTGACGCTGGCCGATGAGGATGATGCCGAGCGGGTGCTGACGTTGGTGGGCGATGACGAAACCGATGCGGCGGCCGGCAGGATCGGGTGGAATTCGCCGATCGCGCGCGCGGTGCGGGGGGCAACGCTTGGCGACCTTCGCCGTGTCGTGCTGCCGGCGGGCGAGCGCGAATATGAGGTGGTGGCGATCGCCTATCCCCCCTGCCCCGCCGATGTGGCGGCGGACGCTTAACAGCGTTGGGCTTTCGACATCGGCTGGCCTAAGACTGCGCACATGACCGATTTTTCAAATGACGCGCCGCCAAGCGGCAATGTCGCGCTGCTGATCGACGCCGACAATGCCTCCTCTGCCACGATCGATCCGGTGCTGACCGTGCTGGCCGAACTCGGCACCGTCAACGTCCGGCGTGCTTATGGCAATTGGAGCAAGCCCGGCCTCAAGCGCTGGGCCGAGCTGACGATGAAGCACGGGATCGAGCCGTATCAGCAGTTCGACATCACCAAGGGCAAGAACGCCACCGACATGCGGATGACGATCGATGCGATGGATTTGCTGTTTCGCGGGCGAGTCACCGGCTTTGGCCTGATGTCGTCGGACAGCGACTTCATGCCGCTGGCGATGCGAATCCGCCAGGAAGGCTTGCCGGTCTATGGCTTTGGGAGTCAGCGCGCACCTGAAGGGTTCCGCGCCGCGTGCAGCCGCTTCATCGACCTCGACCGGCTCGAAAAAGACCGCGCCCAGCAAATCGACACCCCGCTTGCGATGGAAACCACCAAGGGTGCGGTGAGCGACGAATTGGTGAAGCTGCTGATCGATGCGTATAATGCTAGCAAGCGCGACGAGCGGGGTTATGCCAGCCTGAACGATGTCGGCCAATTGGCGGGCAATCGTTCGAGTTTCGATACCCGCAACTATGGCTATGCGCGGCTGTCCGACCTGATCGGCGACGTGCCGAATTTCCAGGTCGAGCGGCGCGAAGGCGGCCGCGTGTTTGTGAAACGAGTACGATGATGATGGCGACGCAGCGAGTATTTGTTTCAGGCAAGGTGCAGGGCGTCGGCTATCAGGACTATATGGTCCGCAAGGCGCGCGAGCATGGCGTGGTCGGCTGGGTCCGCAATACCCGCGACGGCCGGGTAGAGATGCTGGCGTCGGGCGAGGATGAAGCGGTGGCGGCGTTCATCGAATCATCGCGCCAGGGGCCGATGTTTTGCCGAGTCGATAGTGTCGAGGCGGATCCCGACAGCGAAAAGCCGGCCAAGGGCTTCACCAAGCGGTTCGCTGCCTGAGAGCTTGGGCGGCCTATCGTTCTTGTGATAGCCTTACCGCATGACCGAGTACCGCCCCCTGAACACCACGCCGGAAGCGGTGCGGTTGCGGATCGAGGACTATCTTGTTCTCGACCAAACCGGCGCGTTTGAGGGCTATGCCAAGACCGAGCTGATCGCGGGGGAAATCTGGTTCGCGAACGCACAGCACCGCCCGCATGCGCTGACCAAGATGCGGCTATATGATGCGGTTCGCGATGCGCTTTCGGTATTAGGCTCGACGCTTTGTCCGATCGTCGAAGCCAGCATCGCCTTTCCCCCGAGCGACGCGCCCGAACCCGACATCATTGTGACCAGCGAACCGCTGGGCGAAGGCTTGATACCTGGTACGTCGGTACATCTGGTGATCGAAGTTGCCGACACGACGTTGCAGACCGATCTGGGTAGCAAAGCCGATCTATATGCCCGCAATGCCGTGCCCGAATATTGGGTTGCCGACATCAACCGGCGGGTGATCCACCAACTGAGCCGCTCTGCCGATGGCAGCTATAGCGACCGACATGAAATCGCTTTTGGCGATGCGATCGAATCGATTGCGATCCCAGGGCTGCGGATCTCGAGCTCGGCCCTATAGCGCGCGCGGGTTGGGGAATGTCAGGCACACGCGGGTGCCCTTGTCATTCAGATCGGGGGTGAAGGCGATGGTGCCGCCAAGCTGACGGGTCAGGCTGGCGATCATCCGCATGCCAAGGCTGGCGCGCGACTGAGTATTGATGTCGAAGCCCTTGGGCATGCCGGGGCCGTTATCGGTCACCGTCATCATGATCACATCGCCCTCTTCGGCAATGCGGACGTCGATCGCGCCGCTTTGCCGCTCACCACCGGCATATTTGATTGCGTTGGTGACCAATTCGGTCAGCATCAGCCCCAGGGGGATCGCGGTATCGGCACTGATCGCGATCGGTTCGGCGGCGCATTCGATCCGGCATTGCGGTGCCTGCTCCTGCAGCCCGGTTACCAGGCCGCTCGCCAGATCGTCGAGCACGACGATGCCGATCCGGTCGCCGCGCCAAAGCTGGTCGTGGGTCTGTGCGATCGCGGTGATCCGTGCCTGGGCATCGCCGAGCAAGCGGATGATCCGCGGATCATCATCCTCCTGCATCTGGAGATTGAGCATCGCCGAGACCAGCGCCAGGCTGTTCTTCACGCGATGGCTTGCTTCGCGCACCAGCAATTCCTGATGCTCAAGTGCCGCGTTCAGCTTGCCTTCGGCATGCTGACGCTCGATCGCGACGCCGATCAGGTTCGCAAAGCCCTGCATGAACGCGAGATCGTCTTCGTCGAACTTGCCGTCATGGACGCTGTCGACCTCGATCACGCCATAGCGATGGCCGTCGGTTTCGACGAGGACGTTGATCGCGCGCCGGATGCCGTGATCGGCCATGATGTCGGGCGTGCGAAACCGCTCCTCGTCCTCCAGATGGTTCGAGATCACGGGTTCGCCGATCTTGAAGGCAAAGCCGGCGGGCGAGGCGATGTCGGCACCAAGATGTGCCGATCCGACGATCCCGTCCGCCCAGCCAACCCCGGCGCGCACCAGCATCCGCCCCTGATCGTCGGGCGCATCGAGATATTTGCAGAAACCGGCGTTCATGCCAGCCGCGCACAACTCGGTCGCGCGCTGCAACAATTGCTCCAGGTCGCGCGACCGCAGCGCGTCCATGCCGAAGCGGGCGAGGATACGCTGCTGCCCCAGACGATAGTCGATCTCGCCCTGTGGGCGCGGCCCCGGATCGGCCGGCGCATCCTCTACCACGGCCATGACCTCAGCGAGTCAGTTTCTTGTACGCCAGCCGCGTCGGGCGATTGGCGGCATCGCCCATGCGGCGGCGCTTGTCTTCCTCATAGCTGTCGTAATTGCCTTCGAACCACTCGACATGGCTGTCGCCTTCGAACGCCAGGATGTGCGTACACAGGCGATCGAGGAAGAAGCGGTCATGGCTGATGACCACCGCGCAACCCGCGAAGGTTTCGAGCGCCTCTTCGAGCGCACGCAGCGTCTCGACGTCGAGATCGTTGGTCGGCTCGTCGAGCAGCAGGACGTTACCGCCCTCCTTCAGCATCTTGGCGATATGCACGCGATTGCGCTCACCGCCCGAAAGCTGGCCGACCTTCTTCTGCTGGTCCTGGCCCTTGAAGTTGAACGCGCCGACATAGGCGCGCGTGCCCAGCTCCTGCTTACCGAAGCGGAAGACTTCGAGCTTGTCGGAGATTTCCTCCCACACATTGTTCGCAGGATTGAGCGCATCGCGCGATTGGTCGACATAGCCAAGCTTCACCGTCTGGCCGATGTCGATCTTGCCCTCGTCGGGCTGTTCCTGGCCGGTGATCAGCTTGAACAAGGTCGACTTGCCCGCGCCGTTGGGACCGATCACGCCGACGATGCCGCCCGGCGGCAGGCTGAACGTCAAATTCTCGAACAGCAATTTGTCGCCATAGGATTTGGTTAGCCCCTCGGCCTCGATCACCTTGCCGCCCAGGCGTTCGGGGATCTGGATGAGTATCTGCGCCTTGCCGACCGCGCGATTTTCCTGGCTTTTGACCAGATCGTCGAACGCGCGGATTCGCGCCTTCGACTTGGTCTGACGTGCCTTGGGGGTCTGGCGCATCCAGGCGAGCTCGTCGGCGATCGCCTTCTGCTTGCCCTGCTCCTCGCGCTCCTCCTGCTCGAGCCGCTTGACCTTCTTTTCGAGATACCCCGAATAGTTCGATTCATAGGTATAATAGCGCCCGCGATCTAGCTCGAGCACCCAGTTGACGACATTGTCGAGGAAGTAGCGGTCATGCGTCACCAGAATGACGTTGCCGGTATATTCCTTGAGATAATTTTCGAGCCACGCGACGCTTTCGGCATCGAGATGGTTGGTCGGTTCGTCGAGCAGCAGGATTTGCGGCTTTTCGAGCAGCAGCTTGCAGAGCGCCACCCGGCGCTTCTCGCCGCCTGACAGGTTGCTGACATCGGCATCGCCCGGCGGGCAGCGCAATGCCTCCATCGCGATCTCGAGCTGGTTGTCGAGCGTCCAGCCATCGACCGCGTCGATCTTTTCCTGCAGCTCGCCCATCTCGGTCATCAGCGCGTCGAAATCGGCATCCTCGGGCGGGTCGCCCATGATGTTCGAAATCTCGTTGAAGCGATCGACCAGGTCGGCGACCGGACGCACGCCATCCTTGACGTTGCCCATGACGTCCTTGCTTGGATCGAGCTGCGGCTCCTGCGCCAGATAGCCGACCTTGATCCCCTCGGCGGCCCAAGCCTCGCCGGTGAATTCGGTATCCATCCCCGCCATGACCTTCATCAGCGTCGACTTGCCGGCGCCGTTGGGGCCGATGATCGCGATCTTGGCGTCGGGCAGGAATTGCAGGCTGATATTGCTCAGGACGGGCTTGTTGGCGCCAGGAAAGGTCTTGGTCAGGCCTTTCATGACGAAGCTGTATTGGACGGCCACGAGCGAGGTCTCCGCTAGACGGAATTGCGATGAAGGGAATTTCGTTGCCGGGACATAGCGATACGGCGGCGCATTGGCAAACGAACGGTCGCCCGATAGGCTGTCGCTATGGAGCGCTTCTAAGTCGACGCCGGCAAGTTGCAGGCACCGTCGATGCCAGGCCCCGACGCTATTTCCCCCGAAACCTGAGGATTCGCTCAAATCATGAAGAATGTTTTTTTAGCGACGCTTGCCTTGGCCTCTTCGCTCACCCCCGCCACCGCGCAGCAAGTGCCCGACCAGGTAGCGCAGCTGCGTGACGCTGCACTCGACGACGAGATCGCCTATGCGATTACCGAGGGGCTGACGACCGAGGTCGGGCCGCGACTTGCGGGGACCGAGGCCGAGGAGCGGGCTCGCGCCTGGTCACTAAAGACGCTGACGGCAATGGGTTTCAGCAATGTGCGAAACGAGCCGTTCCCGCTCAAAACCTGGGTGCGCGGCGAGGAGAGTGCTGAGATCCTAGCGCCTTTCCCGCAACCGCTGAGACTTACCGCGCTCGGCAATTCGGGCGCGACCCCCGCGCGCGGGATCGAAGGCGAGGTGGCGTATTTCGCTAGCTATGCCGATCTGGTCGAAGCCAAGGACGGATCGCTCAACGGCAAGATCGCCTTTATCAGCCATGAAATGACCTCGACCCAGGACGGGTCGCAATATGGCACTTATGGCATTGCGCGGCGCTCGGGGCCGGGTCTGGCAGCGCAAAAAGGTGCGGTGGCGATCCTGATCCGGTCGATCGGCACCGATTACCATCGCAATCCGCACACCGGCGGCACCAATTTTCCCGACGGGGTCGCCGCGATCCCGGCGGCTGCGCTGTCGATCCCCGATGCCGAGCAGCTCGAACGGATCATCCAGCGCGGACAGCCGGTGCGGATGAAGCTGACCCTGACGCCGCGTATCCTTGGCACCCGGCAGTCGGGCAACGTAATCGCCGAGGTGCCTGGTACTGATCCGGCGGCGGGGATCGTGCTAGTCGCGTGCCACCTCGATAGCTGGGATTTGGCAACGGGTGCATTTGATGACGCGGCTGGCTGCGGCATCGTCACCGCTGCCGCCAAGCGAATCATGGATGCCGGCAAACCGCGCCGAACGATTCGTGTCCTGTGGGCCGGGGCCGAGGAAGTGGGCGTATTCGGTGGCCGTGCTTATTTCGAGGCGCACAAGAACGAGCGCCATGTCGCCGCCGCCGAATCCGATTTCGGGGCCGATCGCGTCTGGCGGGTCGACACCAGCTTTGCACCCGAAGCCAAGCCGGTCGCCGACCGGCTGAAGGCGGCTTTGTTGCCGCTGGGTATCGCCGGCGGCTCGGCCCCCGCACGCGGCGGGGCCGATGTGTCGGCGGTGATCGCGGCAGGAACGCCGGGCATCGACCTGCAACAGGACGGCACGCGCTATTTCGATCTGCACCACACGCCCGACGACACGCTCGACAAAATCGACCCGGCGCAAATGCAGCAAAACGTAGCGGCGTGGACCGCGATGCTGGCAGTCGTGGCGAATGCGCCCGAGGAGATCGGGATGCGAAATGCGGCGAATTGAGGCAGGTTTTCCCCCTCAAACCTTACCGTAGGATGAATTTGGCGTTGACCTGCCACGCTGCGTCGCTAAATGCGGCATCTTCGTGACGGCATTCGGGCCGGCTACGAAACAGATTATTGCTTGGGAGCAATCGCACATGAAGAAGATGGTTCTTGTCGCTGCTGCCGCTGGCCTGATGTCTTTGGCCGCGTGCAACCAGGGTACCCCTGCCGAGAACGCTGGCGACGCGATGGCAGCGAACCTGGAAATGGAAGCCGACAACATGGAAATGATGGCTGACAACGCCACCACCGAGTCGGAAGCCATGATGCTTGAGAACGCTGCCGACAACCTCGAAGAGGCTGCCGACAACGCCGATGCCACGGGCGAAGCGAACGTCGCAAACGCCATGTAATCGGATCGATCGTCCTAGCGGCGATCGAACGGTTTTGGAAAAGGGGCGTCCCTCGCGGGATGCCCCTTTTTCATGTCTGGCGAAGATGCGGGTCGACCTGAGGCGCGCGGCAATTCGCCGGGCCGATCAGTCGATCCTAAGCGCCTGCCAGCCTGTCACGCCTTTTGGGGAAGCGGCTGGGTCGGGATCGATCGAACGATCCCCGACGATGGCCTGATAAAGCTGTGGCCCTTGCGGCGTAGGCATGACAAAGCGCAGGCGATCACCGCGCAACACCGGTCGCTCGATTGGTACGCCATCGATGGTGCCGCTGATCTGTTGAAACCGCTGGTCGAACGCCAACATCGCGGTTCGTCCGTCAGCCATCGTCAGTTGCCATTCGCCGCCAACCGTTGCCGGCACGATCCAAAGATACAGGTTCTTTTCCTGCACCACCCGGTGCTCATCGGGCGACCATTCGGTCATGTCGAAGGCATGACTGACGATTCGCGTGCCGGGCCTGAGTTCGTTGAGCAATTTAGGGCGAAGCGCGAGGTTCACCGTCGGCAGCAGGTACAAGGTGACGACGTTGGCATCGCGGATGCGCGCGGCGAACAAGTCGCCTTGCTCGAAGCGCGTGCGACCGGGCAGTTCCTGGCTGCGCGCCAGCATCCGGGCACGTGCTACCAGCGGCGAGCTTCGGTCGATCCCCAGACCGCTGGCACCGCGGCGGGCGGCTGCGATGACGATGCGGCCATCGCCCGATCCCAGATCGATGAGCATGTCGCCCGCGCCAAGCTGGGCGAGATCGAGCATTCCCTCGACGATGGGCTGCGGCGTGGGGACATAGGGGACGCTGTCTTCTTCCTGCGGAGCTGAGGCCGCCGGCGCAAGTGCCGGTGCCAGCCACAGCGCCGCAGCGATCGCACCCAAGCCGGTCCAGTTCATCATCGCCCCTCACGCCGATTGGACGCTGATCTTGCACGGGGCGAGCCGGTACCGCAATCGCGGCACCGGCCCTTGATGCGTTTAGGCAGCCATGCCGGGCTTCAGGATGACCTTGGTGAAATCATCCTGCTTCGTCTTGAAGTTGCGATAGCCATCTGCCGCCTGTTCGAGCGGCAGGGTGTGCGAGATCAGGAAGGTCGTGTCGATCTTGCCATCGGTGATCATGCCCAGCAGCTTTTCCATATATTTCTGGGTGTGGGTCTGCCCCGATTTGATGCTGAGGCCCTTTTCCATCAGCGCGCCCAGCGGAAACTTGTCTGTCATGCCGCCATAGACGCCGGGAATCGATACCCGCCCGCCCTTGCGAACCGCCAGGATGGCGTGCTTGAGCGCCGATGCGCGATCCGCACCCATGCCGACCTTCTGCTTGGCGATGTCGAGCATGTTGTCGAAACTAAAGCCGTGCGCTTCCATGCCGACTGCATCGATAACTGCATCGGGGCCGATGCCGCCGGTCATCTCCATCAGCGCCTCGCGGACATTGCTTTCGCGAAAGTTGATGACGTCGCAGCCAAGCCCCTTCGCCAGCCGCAGCCGGTTGGGATAGTGATCGATGACGATCACCTTGTGCGCGCCCATCAGCAGCGCGCTTTGGGCAGCGAACAGGCCAACCGGCCCTGCGCCCCACACGGCAACGGTATCGCCATTGGTGATTTCGGCATTTTCCGCCGCCATCCAGCCAGTCGGCAGAATGTCAGAAAGAAACAGCACCTTGTCATCGTCGAGGCTGTCGTCTTCGATGACGATGGGGCCGACATCGCTATAGGGCACCCGCACCAGATCGGCCTGGCCGCCGGGATAGCCGCCGGTGAGGTGCGAATAACCGAACATGCCGCTCATCGGGGTGCCGTAAAGCTGTTCGGACATGTCGCGCTTGTCGACGGGGTTCGAGTTATCGCATGCGCTGAATTGCTGCTGGCCGCAGAAGAAGCATGCGCCGCACGAGATCGTAAAGGGGACGACAACGCGCTGGCCCTTTTTCAGCGTCGAATGCGGTCCAACCTCGACCACTCGGCCCATGAATTCATGGCCCAGAATATCGCCCTTCATCACGGCGGGAATCACGCCGTCGTACAGATGCAGGTCGGAGCCGCAGATCGCGGTCGAGGTGACCTGGATGATCGCATCGCGCGCATTGACGATTTCGGGGTCGGGATGGGTATCGACGCGCACGTCCTGCGTGCCGTGGAAGGTAAGAGCGCGCATCAGGCAGCTTCCTCTAAATTTAGCCGATTATCGGATGTGGCGATTTCGCCGGTTTCCATCAGGCTCTTGAAGCGCCGAAGGTCGCGGCGCGCCTGTATCTTTGGCTCGCGCTGAAACAACGTGGCCACCAGGCGACCGGCACCGCCGAACGGTGCCTTGTACGCAACGATCAGTTCGACCTGCGTTCCCCGACCACCGGGGGCGTCGCGAAAGGCGACCCGCCCTTCGGTGTCGATTTCGGAGCCTTCGACCGAGCGCCAGGCGATCAGCTCCCCTTCGCGCTCCTGGGCGATCTCGCTATCGACGGTCACGGTGCCGCCGGGCGACTTGATCGTCCAGCGCGATCGATTGCCCCCGGTCATGACCACCGAATCGAGATTTTCCATAAAGGCGGGCAGGTTGGTGAAGTCGCGCCAAAAGGCGAACAGCTCGGCGCGCGACGGCTTGGCGATCGTCACGGTCTTGCCGACCACGGTATAGTCGCCAAAGTTGCCGTGCCGGGCGGTGCGGCCAGGCGCGCTGTCTTCGCCGCCTTCGGGCTTGCGAGGACGCGATGCGACCGCGCCGGCAACCCCAGCGATGGCGAGCAGCCCCAAGCTGGCGAAGATCGTGGCGCTGGAACCGGAAGATGTCTGGGAAGGCTTACGCATCATTTGTTCTCCGCTGTGAATGAATGGGAAATACGGTGCGGAAACGTGCCCCCATCATTCGGGTTGCGGTGGCGATGAAAGATAGTCGTTTCGCTTGGCGTATTGGTTCAACGTGCCTGAGTCGTTTCGCAGCGTCGTGCGTTATGACCGCATGGCCGATACCATTGCTTCGATCGAACGCCGGATGATGCTGGCCGCGGACGCACTCGACTTCGAGGAGGCCCGGCGATTGCGTGATCAGCTCAACCTGTTGCGCGGCGGTGCCGATCCCGAGGGGGCAGCGCAAGCCGATACCGCCGGCCTGACTCGCCAACAGCCAGGCGCGATGGGCCTTGGCAGTAGCCGCAGCCGACCGATGCCACCCCCCGGCTGGAAGCCCCCTGCCCGTCCCGATTCGATGACCAGCGGTCGATCGAAGCGAAAGCGCCCCAACTGACGGGAAAGCTGTGGGAAAATTATCGCACTGCAACGATCGAACGAAAAACTTTGCATCGCAGCAATTTTCCTTCTTGCCAGCGCCCCGTTTATGCGTTGTCATATAGCAGTCACGATTTGACGCGTTCCAGATAAGAGCAAGCGCGTAGTGCTTCGCTCATCGGGAGAGTGCATGTCCGATACGTCCAGTAATGGGCGAATCAAAGGTCCCTGAAATTCACCGCTCGCATCCTATTGATGCGGGACAGCCGGGGGGCATGCCTTGACTATTTCACGTCGTACCTTGCTACAACATATCGGAAACGTCGGCGGTACTGCAGCCACTGTAAGCGCGATGCAGGCAATAGGGTTGTTCGGCAACCTTGCCGCCGCGCAGAACTTGCCAGCGCTGCCCGCCAATTTCGGATCGGGCAAATCGGTTATCGTGCTTGGTGCCGGGATCGCGGGCCTTACCGCCGCCTATGAACTGCAACAGGCGGGGTTCACCGTCCATGTGCTGGAAGCGCGCAATCGGGTCGGCGGGCGAAACTGGACGGTGCGCGATGGTGACCGGATCGTGATGAATGGCGAGGCCGACCAGATCGCGCGTTTTTCGGACGGTGCCTATTTCAACGCCGGACCGGCGCGCATTCCAAGCTTTCACGAGCGGTTGCTAGGCTATTGCGCCAAATTGGGCGTACCGCTGGAGGTGGAGATCAACGCCAGCCGCGGTGCCTATGTGATGGGCAATGACGGCCGCAAGCAACGGATGCGCGTCGCGAT
This sequence comes from Sphingomonas sp. 37zxx, assembly GCF_000786205.1. Classification (GTDB taxonomy): domain Bacteria; phylum Pseudomonadota; class Alphaproteobacteria; order Sphingomonadales; family Sphingomonadaceae; genus Sphingomonas. Next base: position 76,778 of record NZ_JROH01000004.1, read on the forward strand.
CAACGACACGCGCGGGCATGTTGCTGAGTTGTTGACTAAGGCTGTGAACCAGGGTGCGCTCGATCAGGCGCTGACGCCTGAGGACAAGGCGGCGCTGCTGCCGTTCCTGAAAACCTATGGCGATCTCGACGACAAGGGCAGCTTCACCGGCACGTTGCGGTCTGGCTTCAAGACGTTTCCCGACGCCGGGGTGCGATCCTTTGCCACCCCGCCCGAGGCGGTGCCGCTGCGCGACTTGCTGGCCAACGAACAGCTGCCGGCGACGTTGTTCGAAGACAATGTCTATATGCAGGCGACGATGTTCCAGCCGATCGGCGGCATGGACCGGATCGCGGCAGGGTTCGAGCGGGCGCTGAAGCGACCCGTGATCCTGAACGCCGATGTGCAGCGCGTCCGCAATGGCGAGCGCAGCGTCGATGTCGCGTTCAAGGATACCCGCAGCGGGGCGATGCGATCACTGTCGGCCGACTATATGGTCTGCACCATCCCCTTCCCGGTGCTGGCAAAGGTCGATTGCGATTTCGAAGCGCCGGTGGCGCAGGCGATCAAGAGCGTGGTCTATGACCATTCGAACAAGGTAGCCTTCGACGCGCCGCGCTTTTGGGAAAAGGAACAGATTTTCGGCGGCATCAGCTTCGTCGGCGGCGACACGTCGCTGGTGTGGTATCCCAGCGCCGGCCTGTTCAGCCCGCGCGGCATGTTGCTTGCCTGCTACGCATCGGGCCAGCGCGCGGCGCGCTTTGCCAAGCTGCCGATTGCCGACCAGATCGAGCAGGCTCGCGCGGTGGTCGAGCGGCTGCATCCAGGGCATGGTCCTTCGTGCGCGAACGGCGTTGCCGTCAATTGGGACAAGATACCCTACAGCCTGGGGCCGTGGCCCAATTGGTATGCCGGCATGGCGGGGCGACAGGAAGGCGATATCGACACCGAGCCGTATCGTCTGCTCAACAAGCCGACCGGCCGGGTGATCTTCGCAGGCGCGGCGCTCAGCCAGACACCGGGCTGGCAGGAGGGCGCGATCCAATCGGCGCATGGCGCGGTCGCCGATCTGGCCAAGCTGCAAAGCGCGCATGCCGTCACGCAACCGACCCGCATCGCCGCGTGACGACCGCAACCTTGTCCGCCGCGGCCGATGCGATCACCGTTCGACGAGCGATCGATACCGACATTCCGGCGATGGCCGAACTGATCGAGGTATCGGCGCGCGTGCTTGGCCGCGACTATTACGACCAGCGCGCGCTGACGGCGGCGATCGACGGTGTGTTCGGTGTCGACAGCGTGCTGGTGCAGGACGGCACGTATTTCATCGCGAAGTTAGGGAATGAAATCGCCGGATGCGGCGGCTGGAGCAAGCGCGGCACCTTGTTCGGCGGCGATCGCTTTGCCGGGCGCGCCGATGATCTGCTCGATCCTGCCATCAGCCCGGCGCGGATCCGCGCGATGTTCGTCGTGCCGGGCTTCGCAAGGCGTGGGGTGGGCAGCGCACTGCTTCACGCCGGAGAGGCTGCGGCGCGCGCGGCGGGCTTTTCCGCGATCGAGCTGATGGCGACGCTGTCGGGCGTAGATTTCTATCGCAAGTGCGGTTTCGTCACCGCACCCGAAGTTACCGTGACGGTGGGCGATACCGCCGTCGTGTTCGTACCCATGCGAAAGCATCTGTCGGCGTAAATCATAACAGAAAAGCGATGGGAGAGGCCCTTCGAAGGCGCGAGCCTGGATATAATTGGGGGCTTTTGGGAATGAAGATCATTACGTCTATTTCGATGATCGCGTTGGCGACATCGATGCATGCGGGGGTGGCGCATGCACAGGCGCAGACCGAGTCTGTAGCGGAAAGCGCGGTGCAGGATGACGCACCGACCGAGATTGTTTCGCAAGGCGAGATCATCGTCACCGGCACCAGGCGTACCGACCGTACCGTTTTGGAATCGTCCGCCCCGGTCGATGTCTTTACTGCCGAGACGCTGCGGACTCAGGCGTCGGGCGACATGAACAATATCCTGCGCAACCTGGTCCCTTCGTTCAATGTCGGGCGGTTTTCGATTTCGGATGGATCGACCTTCGTTCGACCGCCAACCTTGCGCGGCCTGCCACCCGACCAGATCCTGGTGCTGGTCAACGGCAAGCGGCGGCATCGCGCGGCACTGGTGCAGATCGGCGGCGGTGCGCTGGCGGCTGGTTCACAGGGTGTCGATCTGGCGCAGATTCCGACGATCGCGGTCGAGCGGATCGAAGTGCTGCGCGATGGTGCAGCGGCGCAATATGGTTCGGACGCCATCGCCGGCGTCATCAACTATGGCCTGAAACGCAATAGCGACGGTATCGAACTCACCGCCCGCTACGGCCAATTCTATGAAGGCGACGGCGAAAATCTCCAGCTTGCCGCCAATGTCGGGCTGCCGCTCACCGATGCGGGATTCGTCAATATCAGCGGCGAATATCTCGACTCGAAACAAACCAGCCGCGGGGTCCAGCGGCCCGGCGCACTGGCATTGCAGGCGCAATTCCCCGGCACTTATGACGGCCTTCGCGATCCGGTGCAGATCTTCGGCGATCCCCAGGTCGAGGCTTCACGGCTGTTCGTCAATGCCGGGCTGGAAGTCGCCGAGGGGGCCGAAGTCTATATGTTCGGCAACTATGGCGTGTCGCGGCAAGAGGGCGACTTCAACTATCGCCAGCCGGTCAGCTCGACCGGTCCCAACGCGGTGGGCAACGGCACCCAGACCTTCGGGGCTGCCGGCGGTATCTTCACCACCTTGTTCATCGATCCGATTCCCGGGCAGTTCGATGCGCGCGGGCGGCCGGTGTATAATGGTGCCGGTCGCACGTTCAATTTCAACAGCTTGTACCCGATCGGCTTCACACCGCGCTTTTTCGGCAAGGTATCCGATTATTCGATCGTCGGCGGGCTGAAGGGCGAAGCGATCGAAGGGCTGACCTATGATCTGAGTGCCTCCTATGGTCAGAACCGGATCGATTACCGGATGACCAACACACTGAACCCATCGATGGGGCCGGCATCGCCGACCGCCTTCAACATGGGTTCGCTCGAGCAGCGCGAGACCAACTTCAATGCCGATGTCGCCTATGAAACCGACATTGGCCTAGCCTCGCCGCTGACGATCGCGGCGGGTGCCGAACATCGACGAGAGGCGTATGCGATCCTGCTGGGCGATCCGGCATCGTATCAATTCGGCAATTTCGGATTGCAGACGGTCCAGCGCGCCGATGGCACCCGCTTCGTCAACACGGCGCAGCAGGTGGGGTCGAACGGCTTCCCTGGCTATGGTCCCGATTCGGCAATCGATCAGGATCGCACCAGCTATGCCTTTTATGCCGAAGTCGAGGCCGACATCGTCGCCGGCCTGTCGCTGTCGGGGGCGATCCGGCACGAGGAGTTCAGCGACTTCGGATCGACCACCAACTGGAAAGCGACCGGGCGGTATGAGTTCACCCCTGCGATTGCGATACGCGGTGCAGCCAGCACCGGGTTCCGCGCGCCGACGCCGGGGCAATTGTTCACCACCAACGTCGCGACCGCTTTCACCGGCTCCAATCCGATCGAAAGCGCGATCCTGCCGGTAAGCACCGCTGCCGCGCAGGTATTCGGGGCGACGCCGCTGCAACCGGAAAAATCGAAAAACTATTCGGCGGGTCTGGTGCTGACCCCAACCGCGTCGTTTTCGATCACGCTCGATGCCTATCAGATCGACGTGACCGATCGTATCGGCCTGACCGGCAATATCGAAATCAATACCGAGGCGCGGCGTCAGGCATTGCGTAACGCCGGCGTACCCAATGCCGAATCGCTGGGGCGGCTGCGCTACTTCACCAACTCGTTCGACACCCGGACCAAGGGCGTCGATCTGGTCGCCAACCACACCGCCAATACCGGTTTCGGGCGGTTCAACACCAGCCTGGCGATGAACTATAACGAAAGCGAAGTGACCGCGATCGACACGGTGAACCTGCTGGGCACGCAGACGGCGGTGATCGACGCCGTGCGCGTGGGCAATATCGAGAATCTCAACTCGAAATGGCGCGGAAATTTGACCGAGAACTGGTCGCTCGACCGGTGGAACATCATGGCACGGGCGAGCTATTGGGGAGAGTTCACCAGCTATGCCGCTGCGGCGGACGGCGGCAACCTGACATTCGGTGCCGACGTGACCTTCGACCTGGAGGTCGGCTTTGACCTCAATGAAACCATTCGCCTGGCGGTGGGCGGTGAGAACATCCTCGACAATTATCCCGACAAGAACCGCCGCGCGACCGGCCAGTCCAACCAGAACTGGTTTGCCGCGACGGGGGGCACCATCGGCGGGGCGGTCTATCCCGACGATGCACCTTATGGCTTCAACGGCGGCTTCTGGTACGTTCGTGCCGCAGCGCGCTTCTGATGCACGACAGAAATACAGGGGAGAGCATACACATGATGTTTCGGACGATTGCGGCGGGTATGTTGCTGGCGGGGGCGCTTGCCGTCCCCGCCGGGGCACAAGTGGTACGGCACCAGAATCCGGGGACGACGCCGTCGCTGATCCTGCAGGCGGTGACGGTGCCGCCGGGGGCCGAAACGCTGATCCTGTCGGGTCAGCTCGCCGCGCCGATCGATCCGTCGAAACCGCCGACGAGCTGGGAATCGTTCGGCGACACCAAGACGCAGACGGTGAGCATCCTTACCAAGATCAAGGCGATCCTGGCGTCCAAAGGCTATGCGATGTCGGACATCATCAAGATGACGGTGTTCGTGACCGCCGATCCGGCACGCGCCGACGGCAAGATGGACTTTGCCGGCATGAACGAGGGGTTCAAGCTGTTCTTCAACACCGCTGACAACCCGAACACGGTGACGCGATCGACGGTGCAGGTGGCGGGCTTGGCTAGCGCCAATTTCCTGGTGGAGATCGAAGTGACCGCCGCCAAAATGCCGGCGGATTAGGATCGGCGGTTCTGGAGCGCCGGAAGTCGGTGGTCGCGGGTTTTGGGCCGCGACCACCGTTACCTTGGCTTAGTTAGCGCCGCCCAGCGCGGTGCCGCCGGTCGTGCTGACCTGCGCCATTGCATTCGACACTGATTGGTCGAGGCAGCGGCGATAGTCCGCCGGAGGGCGGACGCCGTACATGTCGACACGGCCGCAGCTTTGCTGTGCGGCGATGCGCACCCGACGCTCGATGGCGGCACGTCCGCGCGGATCGTCGGGGTTCAGATCGGTGATGCTGACCGTAGTGGCGCGCGTCACCATATTGGCTCCACCGCGAACCACGGCGGTGTCGCTGTCGGCGGCAAAGGCGGCGGCGGGAAGCGCCACCATCGTTGCGACGAGCGCGACGGTTAGTTGTCTGCGGATCATCATTTCTCTCCTGCCAGGCCGATCATTGTCGGCCGTCCGGCGGTCGTTGCCGCCAGGCGCGCATGTACGCCTGCTGCCGCCCGGCTTCAACTGGGCGGTGCAGCATGAACCGAGGCCCAAGCGCTTCGCACGATCGGCGTGATTGGGCTAAGGTCGACCAACGACCCTTTGCCCATACAGGATGCGCCATGCCGCTGTACGCGATCGACGGAAAACAACCCCAGCTCGGACGCGGCGTGTGGATCGCGCCCAGCGCCGATGTAATCGGCGACGTGGGTTTGGGCGAGGATGCCAGCGTCTGGTTCGGCGCGGTCATTCGCGGCGACAATACGCCGATCCTGCTCGGCGCGCGGAGCAATGTGCAGGAGGGGGCGATGCTGCATTCGGACCCCGGCGCGCCGCTGACGATCGGGGAGGATTGCACGATCGGCCATCACGCGATCCTGCATGGCTGCACCATCGGCGATCGGGTGCTGATCGGCATGGGCGCGACGATCCTGAACCGCGCGCATATTCCAGACGATTGCATGGTGGGTGCCGGCGCGCTGGTGACCGAAGGGAAGAGCTTTCCTTCCGGCCATCTGATCCTAGGCAGTCCGGCGCGCGCGGTCCGCCCGCTCGATGCTGGGGCGATCGCAATGCTGCGGGTTTCGGTGCAGCATTATGTGCAGCGCGCGGCGCATTTCGCGGCGCGGTTACAGCGCATCGATTGACGCTCTGCGCGTGCATTCCAGTTGCGCGATGAAACCGACTTGAGGTATGTTTGCACCATGGCTTTACCCCCCCTTTTCGATCGCTTGCGCCTGCCGATCATCGGCTCGCCGCTGTTCATCATCTCCGGCCCCGAGCTGGTCATCGCGCAATGCAAGGCGGGCATCATCGGGTCGTTCCCCGCGCTGAATGCGCGACCGCAGAGCGAACTCAGCGAGTGGCTGCACCAGATCACCGAGGAGCTAACGGCATGGAATCGCGAGCATCCCGATCGACCCGCGGCCCCATTTGCGGTCAATCAGATCGTCCATAAATCGAATGACCGATTGGAGGCCGATCTGGAGACATGCGCCAAATGGCAGGTGCCGATCGTCATCACCTCGCTTGGCGCACGCGCCGAACTTAACACCGCGGTCCATAGCTGGGGCGGGATCACGCTGCACGATGTGATCGACGATCGTTTCGCGCACAAGGCGGTGGAAAAGGGTGCCGATGGCCTGATCCTGGTATGTGCCGGTGCCGGCGGCCATGCCGGGCGGCTAAACCCCTTTGCCTTTACCCAGGAGGTGCGCGCCTGGTTCGACGGGCCGATCGCGCTGTCGGGTGCGATCGCCAATGGCGGCGCGGTGCTGGCGGCACAGGCGATGGGGGCGGACCTGGCCTATATCGGTTCGCCCTTCATCGCGACCGCCGAAGCGCGGGCGGCGGATGAATATAAGCAGGGTATCGTCGACGGCTGCGCGGAGGATATCGTCTACACCAACCTGTTCACCGGGGTGCACGGCAATTACCTGCGCAGTTCGATCGAGGCGGCGGGGCTCGATCCCGACAACCTGCCCGCCAGCGATCCCTCGGCGATGAACTTCGGATCGGGCAGCAACACCAAGGCAAAGGCTTGGCGCGACATCTGGGGATCGGGCCAGGGCATCGGCGCGGTCGATCGGGTCGAGCCGGTGGCGGTGCGGGTCGACCGGCTGGCGGCGGAGTATGCGGCGGCCAAGGCGCGATTGGGGTGAGCGATAGCCCCTCTCCCGCCCGGCGGGAGAGGGGTCTTACCCTGCCCGCTTGAGCAACACGCCTGCGCGCCAGTAATGGAAGATCGCCCAGGGGGTGACTGCCGCGAACAGCATCATCGCCCAGCGAAGCGAATCCGCACCGAAGGTCGGCTTGAGCAAATCGCTGATCACGCCGACCAAGGTCGGTCCGGCCCCAAGCCCGATCAGATTGATCACCAGCAACGTGATCGCCGCCCACAAGGCGCGCAGCCGCAGCGGTGCCAGCCCCTGGATCAGTGCGAAGGTTGGCCCGAGATAGCTGTTGGCGAACAGGATGTAGAGAAAATACGACCCGATCGCGAGCATCGGCTCGTCGAACAGGAAAAAGCCCAAGGTAAAGGGTAGCGCGAGCGTCTTGAGGACAGCAACCATCGTGCTCTGCGCGTGCAGCCCGTGCCGGCGCGCCAGCCAGTCGGCAATCTTGCCGCCGCCAACGGCGGATGCGATGCCGAAAATCCCGCCGGGCAGCGCGACATAGAGCGAGATGTCGCGAACGCCGATCCCCAGCGATCGCTGCATATAGCTCGGTCCCCAGGCGGTGAGGCCATAGCCGATCATCGATGTCAGTGTCACCGCGGCCACCAAGTGCAACGCCGGCCCCGAAGCGATGAGTGATGCAAAGCCGGCACCCAAGCTCGGCATCGGTTCCTTGGCCGCATTGGGCGCGCGATTGGGGTCCGACAGACCGCGACGCGGCTCGACGACGAACAGCCAGACAATCAGCGCCAGCACCACGCCGGGCATGCCGATGACGAACATCGCGGTACGCCAGCCAAACGCCGCCGCTACCAAGCCGCCAACCGACGTGCCGATCGCACTGCCCAGCACGACGCCGAGCGAAAAGACCCCCATCGCCCCGGCGCGTCGATCGGGCGGGTAAAGATCGGCGATGATCGAATGGCTTGGCGGCGAAGACCCCGCCTCGCCGATGCCGACGCCGATACGGGCCAGCAGCAACTGGGTGAAATTCTGCGCCAGTCCGCCAACGGCGGTCATCGCGCTCCACGCGGCCAGGCTTAGCGCGACGATGTTCTTGCGGTTGAACCGATCGGCCAGCCGCGCAACCGGAATACCAAGCGTTGCGTAGAACAGCGCGAAGGCCAGCCCGGACAGCAGGCCCAGTTGGGTATCGGAAAGTTTCAGATCAGCTTTTATCAGTTCCTGAAGGATCGCCAGGATCTGGCGGTCCATATAGCTGAAGAAATAAGTGGTCGTGAGCAGCGCCAGGGTGAGGCCCCTGCGGCGAATTGCCTTTTCATCGGCGATGGCATGGGCGGCAAGCGTCTGCGGTTCGGTCACGCATCATCCTCGTTGGTCGCACCCCTGTTGGTTCGACACCGGCGGCTCCCCCGAACCGCCAGCATCTCGCGGCGTCAGAAACTACCGCGAAGCGTCAAGCCATAGGTGCGCGGTTCGGCGAGAAACTGCGAGAAGATTTGGCGGCCACCGGGATATTGCGGATCCTGGAAAGCGGCGGTGGTGGCACCCTCCTGGAAAGGCGAGTTGAACGCGACCTGTGCGTTATCCTGGTCAAGCAGGTTCTGTGCCCAGATTTCGACGGCCCAACGCTGGTCAGGACCGCGCACACCGAAGCGGGCGTTGACCAGCAAAAAGCTGTCCTGCATCTTTTGCGGGAACAGGTCCGACCCGGTGTTGAAATCATCGGTCAGGCGGCCGTCGATGTAGAACAGCCCCGACAGGCCCGAGCTGCCCAGATCGGGCGTCCAGGCGACCGACGAGGTAGCGACGATCTGCGGCGCGTTCGACAAATTCTGACCGGGCAGCTTCCGCAGCGCCTGATTGAGCGGTGCGCCACTGTCATTGCCGACCAGATTGTCGCGGAACGTGGTGTCGGCATAGGTGAGGCCGGCGGCGATCCGCAGGTCGCGGATCGGCACCATCTGCGCCTCAAGCTCGACACCCTGCGCGAGGACGCCATAGCCCAGATTGCCCGCGCCGCATGCGCCGGTGGCGCTGGCGGTGGGGCTGAAATTGGGCGCGGCGGCGAACTTGCTCTGGTCGCGATCGCCGCCGTTCAAACTCTCGGTGCAGCCATTGACGTTTTCGACGATGAAGACGGTGCCGTCGAAGGTGTTGAGCTGGAAGTTCTTGAACTCCTGCCGGAAGGCGGCGACTGCCAGAGTGAACGGGCCGGTCGCGTATTTTGCGCCGATTTCGTAAGAGTTCACCGTCTCAGGATCGAATTGCAGGTTGCCGACCAGCGCTTGTGCCCCACCTAGCGACGCCAGCGTCTGGATCGGCAGCTTCAAGGACGAACGATCAAGGTTGAAGCCGCCCGCCTTATAGCCACGGGTGTAGCTGCCATAGAGCAGCAGGTCTTCGGTTGCCTTCCACGACAAGACCGCGGTGCCGGTGAATTCGCTTTCGTTGCGTTGGTCGTTGATGCTGACGCCGTTCAATTCAGACGTCGAATTGCCCTGGCAGGAAAGGCCCAGGATCGCGCCGGCAATCGGGGCGAGGCCGGGATTCGCCAGGAACGGTGTCAACGCCTGTTGGTTGGCGACGCAGGCGGTATTGTCGTTGGTGAAGTCAGCCGAGAACCGCTTGCGCTCGTCGGTGTAGCGCAGACCCAGCGTCAAATCGACGGTGTCGGTGACATGGACGATGTTGTGCGTGAACGCCGCGAAGCTGCGGGTATCCTGGCGATAGACGTCGACGATCGAGCCGCGATCGCTGATCCCGTCGAGCCGATCGAATGCCGCCAACACGGTTGGTCCCGCTGCGCCGAAGGGCGATGGTGCGCCGGGCACCTGCCCGCCGATCACTGCGCGCCCGGTCGGCGACAAGCAGCCGGTGCCGGTGGGCGAATATAGCCCCGCCAACCCGCCGCCCGAAACGATACGACAGGCAGCGAACCGGCCATATTGCGTGCCGAACCGCAAATTGCTGTTTACCCGGATTTTTTCGTCGAGGAAGAAGCCGCCGACCAACCAGTCGAGCTTGTCGTCGAACAGGCTGCCTTGCAACCGCAGTTCCTGGGTAAAGGTCTTGAACAGCCGCGAATTGCCGTCACCGCCCGCATTGTACAGCAGATCCGGCGTGCCATAGTCGGTGTCCGAGCCTTGCGCGTTATAATAGGTGCGATAGGCGGTGATCGACGTAAGCGAAATATCGCCGAAGCGCCAATCGATCTGCCCCGATATGCCCCAATCCTCTGACCCGCTGCTATAGTCGCGGCCGGGTGTGACCGAGACGTTGCGGCTGTAACCCTGATTGAAGGCCGCCGGATTCTGGCCAAGTGCGGTCAACACGTTGATGATGTTGTTGCCATTGGGCAGGCCGGTGGTGAGCGGCGTGGCGGGATTGTTCAAATTGCCGATCGACTGGTTGACCGAGCGATCGACATAGGTCGCCGCGCAGCAATTTTCGTCGCGCTTGCTGTAATCACCGATCAGCCGGACATCGATGTCGGTCGTGGGCTGGTACAACAGCTGGCCACGCACGAAATACCGATCGCGGTCGTTGATCTGAGTGTTGTTGGCGGGATCATTATAAAAGCCGTCGCGCTGGACGAACACGCCATCGAGCCGTGCGGCCACCGTCTGGCTGATCGGGCCGGTGATGGTGCCGGCCAGGCGGACGAAATCATAATTGCCGTAGTTCGCTTCGCCGCTGCCGCTCAGCGTGAATTCGGGCTTCTTGCTGTGGATGCTGATCAAGCCCGCCGACGAGTTGCGCCCACCAAGCGTTCCCTGCGGACCGCGCAACACTTCGATCCGGTCGATCTCGCCCAGTTCGTTCAGGCCGATGCCCGAACGCGAGCGGTAAACGCCATCGATGAAGGTGACGACCGAGCTTTCGAGGCCGGGATTGTCGCCGACGGTGCCGATACCGCGGATACGCGCCGAGCCATTGGCCTCTGACCCGGTCGACGACACCAGCAGCGACGGCGCCAACTGGTTGAGCTGCCGGATGTCATTCGCTCCCGAGAGCAACAGATTCTCACCGCTGATCGCCGAAACCGCGATCGGCACGTCGGCGAGCGCCTGGGCGCGGCCTTGGGCGGTGATCACGATGTCGCGGCTGATGTCCTGCGACGGATCTTCGTCCTGCGTCGCCGCCTCGGCAGCCTCTGTCGGGGCCGCAGCCGGCGCATCCTGGGCATGTGCCGGGTGCGCCAGGGCCAGGACGAAAGCGGGGACCGCGCAGGCGGTAAGCAGCTGCCGTTTCATCATCATCTCCTCCAAAGGGTTGTATCTGTCGTGCGATACATACCGTGAGCTCGAAGTAAGCTTAGCTCGCTTCAAGCGTCAAGCGGATGATTACCGACGATCCCCGCATTTTCACGGGATTGTTGCGAATTTGTCATCCCGCAACGCACCATACCCCAACGCCTAAAAGTTGTGTTGCGTAACTTTCCGTAGTTAATAGCCGTTCAACCGGGCAAAGCGTTCGCGGTGCCAGGCGGCATTGCCCCACATCGCTTCAAGCACGCGGGCGCGCTTGAGATAAAAGCCGGCATCATATTCATCGGTCATGCCGACCCCGCCATAGAGCTGCACCATCTCGCGGCTGACCAGATGCAACGTATCGCCCGCCACCGCCTTGGCCAGGCTGACCGCCTGATCGATGTCGGATCGTTTGGCGTCGATCGCCTCGAGCGCGCCCTCGACCGCCGAACGCATCAGTTCGAGTTCGGTGAACATCTTGGCCATGCGATGTTGCAGCGCCTGAAAGGTCGACAGTTTCTGCCCGAACTGCACGCGCTGCTTGAGGTAGTCATTGACCTGCGCGAACACCGAATCCGCCATGCCGAGCATTTCAGCGGCGGTCGCGGCGGCGGCCCGATCGGTGACCTGCCGCAACAAATGCTCGCCGCCATCGGCCAGTTTCTGCGCTGGCGCATCGGCAAAGACGATTTCGGCATGGCTCCGCGAGTCCGCCATTTTGCGGGTGTTGCGGGTGACGCCCTGCTCGCCGCTCACCAGATACAGCCCGTCGGTTGCAGCGACCACGAACAGTACCGCGCCATCGCCTTCGGCGACGAACGCCTTGGTGCCGCTGAGCTTGCCGCCCTCGACACGGGTAGCGATGCGATCGGGTGCGAAGTGCGCCCCTTCGTCGACCGCCAGCGTCGCGACGATCTCACCCGCGGCAATCCGGGGCAGCCATTCGGCCTGTTGCGCCTGCGATCCGCCGAGCATCAACGCGCTGGTCGCCGCCGCGGTCGCGGCGAGCGGCGAAGCGACCAGATTGCGGCCGAGCTGTTCGAGCACCAGGCCAAGTGACAGGAACCCCATGCCCGCCCCGCCCTGTGCTTCGGGCACCAGCACCCCAGCCCAGCCCATTTCGGCCTGCGCCTGCCACAGCGCGGCGTCATAGCCTTCGGGCGGGGCGGCATCGCGGGTCTTGCGAAACGCCGCCACCGGCGCTTCGTTGTCCGCCCATTCGCGCGCCATGTCGCGCAGCATCGTCTGGTCTTCGCTCAGAATTGCCATGATATTCCCTCTGTCCTTGAGGAAAGAGGCCGATGGCGACGGAGTGTAGCCGCCCTCCCCACTGCCCCTCTCCCCGGCCCTCTCCCCTACAGGAGAGAGGCAGTTTGCTATTTCGCTTCGGTCATCCCGAGGATCCGCTTGGCGATCACATTGTTCTGGATTTCGGTCGATCCGCCATAGATCGACACCGCCTTGCCCCACAGCCAGGTGCGGGTCTGCGCGAGTTCTTCCTCGCTGAACCCCTCACCTTCCCAGCCCAAGCCCTGCATCCCCATCACTTCGATCGCGAGTTCGGCGCGGTCCTGGGTGATGCGCGCGCCGACATTCTTCATGATCGACGACGTCGCCGACGGCCCCGAATTGGATTTCGATTCGAGCGCGGCCCGGCGCAACGTGAGGGCAAAAGCGCGCACATCCATTTCATGCCGGATGATGCGGGTGCGAAGGTCGGCATCGCTCAGCCGCCCGACATCGTCGGCTCCGCGATAGTCGAGCGCCATCTGCCCAAGTGGCGTTCCCGCGAACAGCCGGCTGGCGCTGCCGCCACCCGACAGGCTCGACCGCTCATGCTGGAGCAGGCGGGTGCCGATCTCCCATCCCTGCCCCTCGGTGCCGACCAGATTGGCCTTGGGCACCTTCACATCGGTGAAGAAGGTTTCGCAAAAGGGCGATTGGCCCGAAATCAGCCGGATCGGCTTGGTCTCGACACCGGGGGCATCCATGTCGATCAGCAGGAAGCTGATGCCGGCATGTTTGTGAGCCTTGTCGGTACGGACCAGCGCAAAGCATTTGTCGGCCCATTGCCCGCCCGAGGTCCAGGTTTTCTGCCCGTTGACGACATAATGATCGCCCGCATCGACCGCCGAGGTCTGGATATTGGCAAGGTCCGACCCGGCATTGGGCTCGGAATAGCCCTGGCACCAGCGCACCTGCCCGCGCGCGATCGCCGGGATATGCTCGGCCTTTTGCGCCTCGCTGCCATATTCGAGCAGCGTCGGGCCGAACATCATCACGCCCATCCCGCCGATCGGGTTCCACGCCGCGGCGCGCGCCATCTCCTCTTGCAACACGCGCGCCTCGGCCCGACTGAGCCCGCCGCCGCCATATTGGCTGGGCCAGGTCGGCACCCCCCAGCCCTTGTCACCCATCGCCGCTTTCCAGCGGAGTTCGGCTTCGCTGGCTTCGTCGGGGCCGTCGACCGCCGACATCGGGTTTTCCTTACCCTTCAGCTCAGCGGGAAAATTCGCGGCCAGCCATGCGCGGGCCTCGGCGCGGAATGCGGCGGTCGGATCGGTCGCGGTGTCGATTTCGGGTGCGGTTGCCATGATGCCTCTCCTCGTATCGGATGCTTGTAGCAGCTTTACGAAGATCGGGTATGGTTTTCGAGCGGGTTTTTGGACGGTAGCTGCAAAATGCCCGATCGACTTGTGGGGAGGCTATCCACTTTTCGACGTTCGGACATCGATTGTGGGGCTATGCGGATTTCGAAGAATGCGTATGGGTCACTCGATCTTTTTCCACTGCTTTCCACCGAAAGGCACTGCATGACCCCATTGCGCGACATTCTGGCCCAGACAACGCCGATCGACACCGGTTTTGCCGCCACGATTCCCGCCAGTTGGATGCAGGGGCGCACCGCCTATGGTGGCCTGTCTACCGCATTGGCGCTGCATGCCGCCCAAACGCTCGAACCCGATCTGCCGCCGCTGCGATCGGCGCAGGTGAGCTTCATCGGACCGCTCGCCGGCGCGGTCAGCGTCACCGCGACGAAGCTGCGGCGCGGGCGCAACGCCGCCTTCATCCAGGCGGATGTGACCAGCGAAGCCGGACTGGGGCTGCGCGCCACTTTCGTATTCATGGCGGCGATCGAGTCGCGGGTGGCGCATGATGCGGCGGAGCGCGCGCCGCGCACCCCGCCGGGTGCCGATGCGAAGCCGCACAGCGGGCCGGATCATTTCTTCACCGGCAATTTCGAGTATCTGGATGACAAATCGGCGCTGGCACCGGCGGAATGGCTGCGCTGGCTTCGCTTGCGCGAGCGGGGTGGCGTCGATCCGCTGGTCGAGCTGCTGGCGATTGGCGATGCCTTGCCGCCGGCGGCGTTCCGGCTGTTCGATGCGCCGGTGCCGATCAGTTCGCTTAGCTGGATCGTCAACATCCTGACCCCCGCCCCGGCCACCGATGACGGCTGGTGGTTGCTCCACGCCAAGGCCGATCGCGCGGTCGACGGTTATTCGAGCCAGCGGATGACGATCTGGAACGCGGCGGGCGAACCGGTGGTCGAGGCGATGCAGGGGGTGGCGATTTTCGGGTGAGCGCGCCCTGCGCCCAAAAGCGCCAAAGGCTTGGCAGGGACGCGCCCGCGTACTAGACCAAAGGGAACCACCCAACCCGAAAGCGAAAACCAGCCTTGACCGACGAGACCGTCCTCGCGGACCCTTCCGATATTTCCCCGATCTCGATCGTCGACGAGATGAAGGCGAGCTATCTCGACTATGCCATGTCGGTCATCGTCGCGCGCGCGCTGCCCGATGTGCGCGACGGGCTGAAGCCGGTCCACCGCCGCATCCTCTATTCGGCGTATGAAAGCGGCTATGTCGCGGGCAAGCCGTATCGCAAATCGGCGCGCATCGTCGGCGATGTCATGGGTAAATATCACCCGCATGGCGACAGCTCGATCTATGACGCGCTGGCGCGGATGGCGCAGGATTGGTCGATGCGGGTGCCGCTGGTCGACGGTCAGGGCAATTTCGGGTCGATGGATCCCGATCCGCCTGCCGCGATGCGCTACACCGAGTCGCGCCTTGCCAAGGTCGCCAATGCGCTGCTCGACGATCTCGACAAGGATACCGTCGATTTCACCCCGAACTACGATGGTTCGGAAAGCGAGCCCTCGGTCCTTCCTGCGCGCTTCCCCAATCTGCTCGTCAACGGCGCGGGCGGTATCGCGGTCGGCATGGCGACCAACGTGCCGCCGCATAATCTGGGCGAAGTGGTCGACGCCTGCATCGCCTATGTCGACGCAGCGACCGGCGGCGAGCCGCTGACCACCGAAGCGTTGCTCGACATCGTTCAGGGGCCGGATTTCCCGACCGGGGCGATCATCCTGGGGCGCGCGGGCATCCGTTCGGCGTTCGAGACCGGGCGCGGATCGATCATCCTGCGCAGCCGCCACATCCTGGAGCAGCGCGGCGAGCGGCGCTCGATCGTGCTTACCGAAATCCCGTTCCAGACCGGCAAGAACGGACTGGTCGAAAAGATCGCCGAAGCCGCCAAGGACAAGCGGATCGAGGGCGTCAGCGACATTCGCGACGAATCGAACCGCGAGGGCGTTCGCATCGTCATCGACCTTAAGCGCGATGCCACCGCCGATGTCGTGCTCAACCAATTGTGGCGGCACACCCCGGCGCAATCGAGCTTTTCGGCCAACATGCTCGCGATTCGCGGCGGTCGCCCCGAATTGCTGAACCTGCGCGACATTATCGACGCCTTCGTGAAGTTCCGCGAGGAGGTGATCACCCGCCGGTCGAAGTTCGAACTCGCAAAGGCGCGGGACCGGGCACATCTGTTGCTTGGCCTGGTCGTCGCGGTCACCAATCTTGACGAGGTGGTGAAAATCATTCGCGGCTCGTCTAGCCCCGCCGAAGCGCGCAACAAATTGCTGGTGCGCGAATGGCCGGTCGCCGAGATCGCGCAATATATCAAGCTGGTCGAAGCGGTGGAAACCGAGATTTCGGGCGACACTTATCGGCTGTCGGACCTGCAGGTCCGCGCGATCCTCGACCTGCGGCTGCATCGCCTCACCGCGCTGGGGCGCGACGAAATCGGCAACGAGCTGGCGGCGCTGGCGGCGGTGATCACCGAATTGCTCGCCATCCTGGGTGACCGTGCCAAGCTGTATGCGGTGCTGCGCGAAGAACTGGTCGAGGTGCGCGCCGCCTTTGCCACCCCGCGCAAGACCGAGATTGCCGCCGCCGCCGACGGCATCGACGACGAAGACCTCATCGAACGTGAGGAAATGGTCGTGACGGTGACGATGGAGGGCTATATCAAGCGCACCCCGCTCGCCACCTTCCGCGCCCAGGCACGCGGCGGCAAGGGTCGCGCCGGGATGGCGACCAAGGACGAGGACGCGATCACCAATTTGTTCGTCACCTCGACGCACACGCCGGTGCTGTTCTTCTCGACCGCGGGCAAAGTCTATCGGATGAAGGTGTGGAAGCTGCCCGAAGGCGGCCCGGCCACACGCGGGCGCCCGATGGTGAACCTGCTGCCGCTGGCCACCGGCGAGACGATCTCGACCGTGCTGCCGCTTCCCGAGGACGAGGAGGAATGGGCAAAGCTCGGCGTGGTGTTCGCGACCGCCAGCGGCACCGTTCGGCGCAATTCGATGGATGCGTTCACCAACGTGCCCACCGCCGGCAAGATCGCGATGCGCTTCGAGGATGACAGCAGCGACCGGCTGATCGGCGTCGCGCTGCTCACCGAGGGCGACGACGTGCTGCTCGCCAGCCGCGAGGGCAAGGCGATCCGCTTCGCCGCGACCGACATCCGCGAATTCCAGAGCCGCACCGCCACCGGCGTGCGCGGCATGACCCTGCGCGAGGGCGATGAAGTCATTTCGGCATCGATCCTTCACCGCGTCGGCACCACGCAGGAGGAGCGCGAGGAATATCTGCGCTTCGCACCCTGGAAGGCCGCGCGCGAAGGCGAGATGGAAGATCGCGAGCGCTTCGATCTGATGGCGCAATCCGAACAGTTCATCCTGACGGTGTGCGCCAATGGCTATGGCAAATTGTCGTCGGCTTATGAATATCGCCGGATCGGGCGCGGCGGTCAGGGCGTGACCAATATCGACAATATCGCGCGCAACGGCCGCGTCGTCGCCAGCTTCCCGGTGAAATTCGGCGATCAGTTGATGCTCGTCACCGATCAGGCCAAGCTGATCCGCATTCCGATAGAGCGGCGTTCGGTGGGCGAAGATGCCGGCGGCAGCGACAATGGCCTGCGCGTCATCGGTCGCGGATCGGCGGGCGTTCGCCTGTTCAATGTCGCCGCGAACGAACATGTCGTCGGCGTCGCGCTGATCGACGAGGAGCCAGCGCCCGAGAACGAGGCCGAGGAAATGATCGCCAGCGAGATAGCCGACGCCCCTGCCGCCGATCCCGACAAGGCGATCACGCTCGACGACGGCACCGGCCCCGACACGATCAGCGAGACCATCCCCGAGGACGACGACGACATCGACGACGAGGCATGAGCGATACCCCCATCACCGCGTACAAAGTGCTGACCGGCGAACAGATGGCGGCGCTAGAAGCCGATAGCTTCGCCGGCGCGCCGGTCGATATTGCCGATGGCTATATCCATCTGTCGACGCAGGCGCAGTTGACCGAGACGGTCGAAAAGCATTTCGCCGGCCAGACCGACCTGCACGTCGCGGCGGTCGATCTGGCGGCGCTGGGCGATTCGGTGCGGTGGGAGGAAAGCCGCGGCGGCGCGCTGTTTCCGCATATCTATGGCCGGCTGCCGCTCGAAGCGGTGGTCGCCTATGGCCCGCTCGAACGACTGGGTGACGGCACGGTGCGGCTGCCCGTTACCGGCTAGCCCGCGTGAAGGGACGGGCAATCGGGGTCGCCCCGCCCTTTGCCCCCCCTGTCTTTGATCGCCGCTATCGCTTATCGCCGACCGACCAGGTCAGCGCAGAAGGACGAGCCCATCACCGTGAGCGGCGAATACGATATCCATATCATCGGCGGCGGGCTCGCCGGGTCCGAGGCGGCGTGGCAATTGGCCAATGCCGGTTGGCGGGTCAAACTCTCCGAAATGCGCGGCGGTGGCGACGGCACGCCGGCGCACCAGACCGACTCGCTTGCCGAACTGGTCTGTTCGAACAGCTTTCGATCGGACGATGCCGAGCGCAACGCCGTGGGGCTGCTGCACGCCGAAATGCGCGCGCTGGGTTCGATCATCATGGCGCAGGCCGACGCGCACCAAGTTCCCGCAGGATCGGCGCTGGCGGTCGATCGCGACGAATTCGCCGCATCGGTCACCCGCGCACTGACGGCGCACCCCAACATCAGCATTGTGCGCGAGCGCGTCGACACGCTTCCCACCGACGGCCCCGCAATCATCGCCACCGGCCCGCTGACCGCGCCGATCCTGGCCGACAGCATCGCCGGCGCGACCGGCGCCGATGCGCTGGCGTTCTTCGACGCGATCGCGCCGATCGTCCATGCCGAGAGCATCGACATGAGCATCGCGTGGAAACAGTCGCGCTGGGACAAGGCGGGGCCGGGCGGCGACGGCAAGGATTATATCAACTGCCCGCTCGACAAGGACCAGTATCTCGCCTTCCACGCCGCGATGATGGCGGGCGAGAAGGCGTCGTTCCGCGAATGGGAGAATGTCCCCTATTTCGACGGCTGCATGCCGATCGAGGTGATGGCCGAGCGCGGGCTCGACACGCCGCGCTTCGGGCCGATGAAGGGCGTCGGGCTCGACGATCCGCGCACCGGGCGCTGGCCCTATGCCTGTGTCCAGCTTCGCCAGGACAACGCATCGGGCACGTTGTGGAACATGGTCGGCTTCCAGACCAAGCTCAAGCACGCCGAACAGGTCCGCATCTTCCGCACCATTCCCGGCCTGGAAAACGCCGAGTTCGCGCGGCTGGGCGGGCTGCATCGCAACACCTTCATCCGCTCGCCCGATCTGCTCGATCGCACGCTGCGGCTGAAGTCGCGGCCCAATCTTCGCTTTGCCGGGCAGATCACCGGGTGCGAAGGCTATGTCGAAAGTTCGGCGATCGGCCTGCTCGCGGGCCGCTTTGCCGCTGCCGAACTGGCGGGCCAGACGCTCGCGCCGCCGCCGGTGGAAACCGCGTTCGGCGCGCTGCTGGCGCACATCACCGGCGATGCCGATGCCGCGACCTATCAGCCAATGAACGTCAATTTCGGGCTGTTTCCGCCGATCGTCTATGAGGGCAAGAAGATCAAGAAGCCCGATCGCAAGCTGCTGTATACGGCGCGGGCGCGCGAAGCCTTTGCGCGCTGGGTGCCCGACAACGCGCAGGCGGTTGCCGCCGAATAGCCGGCGGGATCAGCTCTCCTCCTCCGTCGCTGCCGCCGGCGGACAATTTGCCGGGCGCGTTGGTGCCTTGCGCTTGACCGCGGTGGTCGCGAACTCGGCGCGGGTCAGTCCGCCCGAGCGGTCGCGATCGGCGGTGGTGAATTTGGTGGTGGTCTTCACCGCCCATTCGTCGAACGAGAGGCGACCGTCGCCATTGGTGTCGAGCTTGGCAAAGGCCTTGCGGCGGCTGGCCAGATATTCCTCGCGCGTGATCCCGTCGTCGCGATCCTTGTCATAGCGATCGAAGCGGCGCTGCTCGCGCGTCTTGGGTGTCGCTTCGGCCACGCGATCGGGCAGCGGCGCGCTATCGGTGCCGGCGACGCCCGAGGCTGGCGGCGGCGGCAATGCTATTTCCTGGCTGGCGCTGCCCTGGAACAGGAACATCCCCGCCATCGCCAGCGCCAGCGCGGCGGCAGCCCCCACGAAATAACGCCACATCGGCCCTCTCCCCCCAGCCCCGTTTTCAACCCGAAGGCTAGCCGCTTCACCGGGGCGAACAAGCCCCTACCGACCGGTCAGCCGATGCCATGCCAGCCGCGCGACCCGGCGCGGGGTGGCCGCCGGCAGCGGCATGGCGGGTGCGACGCCAAGGTCCATCGCCGAGCGATGCGCCAGCGCGCCAAGACTACGAAGCGATCGCGGCCAGCGCTGGCCAAGCGCCGCAGCGAGTGCTTCGCCAGCTTCGGCGCGAGCAGCCTGCGCAGCCACCGGATCGGACAGCTTGCGCGACAAGTCCGCCAGCGCCCAGCCACGCCCGGCATCGCCGGTGGCGAAATCGGGGTTGCCGGACAGCCGCGCCGCAAGCGCGAACAGTAGCGCGCCGCGCTGCCGGGCATAGGCCGATCGCACCGAAGGATCGGCAGGATCGCCCTCCCCGAGGGTTTCCCATCCCTCGACCAGCGCCGCCAATTCGGTGCCACGCACCCCCAACGGCACGATCCGATCGGCCAGCACGGTGAGCACCGGCATTGCCGGGGCCGGCGATTCGTCCAGCCGACACAGCGCCTGATGCCACCAGGTCAGCCGCATCTGGACGAGCATGGCATCGCGCGACGCGCGCAGGACATCGGCCAATGCGGCATCCAGATCGAGCAACGCAGCCAGCGCCCCGCGCGCGGCAGCATCGGGGCTGTACGACAGGATCAGCGCCAGTTCGGCTTCGGCGGCGCGCACCTGACGGATCGCGTCGCCTTCGCGGGTTAGGTTTGCGTTTACCATATGCCTTCAATCACATTTATCGCTTGAGCCTGCATAGGCTTCGCTTGGAATTCGATGTCAAACGAAGGCGATGCATGACCAATCAGCGTAGCAGGGCAGCGAGGATGGCCAAGGGGTTTCTCGCCCGGCTTTCCAGCGATACGCGGGCCAATGTGATGGCGATCGTCGCGGCCAGCATGGTGCCGCTGATCGGCATGGTCGGCGGCGGTTTCGACCTGTCACGCATGTACATCGTCAAGACGCGGTTGCAGCATGCCTGCGACGCCGGTGCCCTTGCCGGGCGCAAGGCAATGGGCGGCGGCACCTGGACCCAGCAGAGCAACACGCCGCGCGCCGAGGCGATCCGCTTCTTCGAAGCCAATATCGCCGACAATGCCTATGGCGCGCAGCAGATGACCAAGAACTTCACCGAAAATGCAGGCAAGGTGACCGGCACCGCCTCTGCGGTACTGCCGATGACGCTGATGCGCGTGTTCGGCGAGACCCAGTCGACGCTCACCGTGCGATGCGATGCCGAGATGCGGTTGCCCAATACCGATGTGATGTTCGTGCTCGACGTGACGCTTTCGATGGCGTCGAAGGCAGTCAGCAGCGATCCCGACACCAAAATCGCCAGTCTCCGAACGGCAGTGAAGTGCTTCTATGAAATCGTCGCTCGCCTCGACACGCCAGCGACGTGCGTCGGCGGCGCGCCGTCGGGCGGCACCGGCAACCAGGTGCAGATTCGGTTTGGGTTCGTTCCCTATAATATGAACGTCAATGTCGGCCGCCTGCTGCCGACGTCGTATTTCAATGATCGCTGGACCTATCAGTCACGCCGGGCGGTGCGGACGGGCAACCAACAATTTTCACACTGGGTCTATGAGGCAGTCGAGCACCCGATCGCCGGCCTAAAGAATGGTGCGGGATGGAACGCCAGTCTGCAGTTGCCGCTGGGCAGAAATGGCACCAACCGCACGATCGCCTGGGACGGCTGTATCGAAGAACGCCAGACCGTGTCTGGCACAAATTTCAATCCGATCCCGTCGGGTGCGATCGATCTCGACATCGATCGGGTTCCCAATTCAAGCGACAGCCGTTGGGGGCCGTCGCTGCGCGATGTGATCTACACGCGCGATGCCAACAATGCTTACACCCGTAATCCTGTGACAACCTCGGCAGAGCTTCGATCTTATCACAACTATTTTTGCCCGACCGAGAGCCGCAAGCTGCAAAGCTGGACCAATCCGGCGAATTTTTCGAGCTATGTCGACACGCTTCAGCCCAATGGGAACACCTATCACGACATCGGCTTGCTCTGGGCAGCCCGGCTCATGTCGCCGACCGGCATCTTTGGATCTGAGAACGCCCTGACGCCGGCCGGCGGCGAAATTGAGCGCCATATGATCTTCATGACCGACGGCGACACGTCGACCAACAATATCAATTATTCGGCATATGGCGTGCCCTGGTATGATCGTCGCAACGTGGCGAACCCAGGCAATGTTGGCAATAATTTCAATGCGGAAGTGAACGCCCGTTTCAGCGCTCTTTGTCTCGCTGTTCGCAACAAGAACATCACCCTGTGGGTGATTTCCTTCGGCAACGGTTCGAACAGCGCAACCGAAACCCGGCTGTCGCAATGCGCGACGCCTGGCCGCTATTTCGTGGCGCGTAATTCGGCTGCGTTGCAACAGACGTTCAAGTCGATCGCCGACCAGATTTCTGCGCTGAGGCTAACCGAATGACGCCCCGCACCCGCTCGCCGCTGACCCGCCTGCCGGTTTCCGATCGTCGCGGTAGCACGATCGTGGAATTCGCCATCATCGCGCCGGTATTGTGCCTGATCCTGCTCGGATCGTTCGAGGTCGCGCACACGCTGTATATGCGCGGCGCGTTGCAGGGCGTGTTGCAAAAGATCGCTCGCGACAGTTCGCTCGAAAGCGGGACCGAAGCGGAACGCATGGAAGCGCTCGACGCGCAAGTGACCCAAAGCGCGCTGGGGCTGGCCAACCATGCCGAAGTCGACATCACCCGCCGCTTTTACCGCACCTTTTCCGAAGCGGCGGCGGCACATGCCGAGGATTGGGACGATACCAACGGCAATGGTCGCTGCGACAATGGCGAGCCCTATGAGGATGCCAACCATAACAATGTCTGGGACGCCGATGGCGGCAGCGAAGGCCAGGGTGGCGCAAAGGACGCCGTCGTCATGACCGTGAAGGTCAGCTATCCCTCGATGTTCCCGCTGCGGAAGCTGCTGGGCAAGGCGGCAGCCGATACGTCGGTCACCGCCGCCACCGTGCTGCGAAACCAGCCCTATGGCGACCAGGGCAGTTTTGCCCAGCCCGTTTCCAGAAATTGCCCGGCATGATCCGCCGCCTCCCCCGATCAATGCTTCGCGACAAGCGCGGCGTCGCGCTGATCGAATTTGCGCTGTCCTTGCCGATTTTGGTGCTGCTGGGTTTAGGCGGGGCCGAGGCGACCAATTACATCATCACCCGGATGCGCATCAGCCAGATCGCGCTGCACCTGGCCGACAATGCCGCCCGTATCGGCACCGGCAGCCCGATGCAGGCCAAGACGATCAGCGAAGTGGACATCAACGATCTGCTGACCGGCGCGGATTATCAAGCGGGCGAGTTGGGCCTGTACACGCGCGGGCGCGTGATCGTTTCGAGCATCGAACAGGATCCCGCGAATGTCGGGCGTTTCCGCATCCGGTGGCAACGCTGCAGGGGCGCGAAAACCTATGATTCGCCGTATGATAACCAATTGACCAACCTGCTCGGCGTGGGGCCTGGCCCTGCGTCGCGCCAGGTGCGCGCACCCGTCGACGGCGCATCGATCTGGGTCGAGGTCTATTATGAATATCGGCCGCTGGTGATGGCAAGCTATGCCCCATCGCTGACCATGATCGAAACCGCATCGATGATGGTGCGCGATCGCCGCGCGCTCGACGTCGGCACCAACGGCATTGTGCAGGTGTCGGGCGAAACCCCGGCCACCTGCACCTGATGCTTGCGGCCCTCCCGCGATCGGGAGGGCCGTGGCTTACGCCTTGTACGTCACCTTCTTGACAGCCGCGACCACGCGGGTCGCATCGATCAACGCCAGCTTTTCGAGGTTGGCGGCATAGGGCAGCGGCACGTCTTCGTTGGCGACGCGCAGCACCGGGGCGTCGAGGTCGTCGAAGCCCTGCTCCATCACCACCGCCGCCAGTTCCGACGCGATCGAGCAGGTCGGCCAGCCTTCCTCGACCACGACCATGCGATTGGTCTTCTTGAGGCTTTCGAGCACCGTCGCGGTGTCGAGCGGGCGCAGCGTGCGAAGGTCGATCACCTCGGCGTCGATCCCCTCGCCCGCCAGCGTCTCGGCGGCTTCGAGCGCGAGCCCGACGCCGATCGAATAGCTGACGATCGTCACGTCCTTGCCCGCCTTCATGATCCGCGCCTTGCCGATCGGCAGCACGAAATCGTCGAGCTTGGGCACGTCGAAGCTGCGACCGTACATCAGCTCGTTTTCGAGGAATACCACCGGATCCTGGGTGCGGATCGCAGCCTTCAGCAAGCCCTTGGCATCGGCGGCGTCGTAGGGCGCGATCACGATCAGGCCCGGAACGCTGGCGTACCAGGGGCCGTAATTCTGCGAATGCTGCGCGCCCACCCGGCTGGCAGCGCCGTTGGGACCGCGAAACACCACCGGGCAGCGCATCTGGCCGCCCGACATATAATTGGTCTTGGCCGCCGAATTGATGATGTGGTCAATCGCCTGCATCGCGAAGTTGAACGTCATGAATTCGACGATCGGACGAAGCCCGCCCATCGCCGCGCCGGTGCCGATGCCGGCAAAGCCATATTCGGTAATCGGCGTGTCGATCACGCGCTTGGGGCCGAATTCCTCGAGCAGCCCCTGCGTGACCTTGTACGCGCCCTGATATTCGGCGACTTCCTCGCCCATCACGAAGACCCGGGGGTCCGCGCGCATCTCTTCGGCCATCGCGTCGCGCAAGGCTTCGCGGACGGTGGTCTTCACCATTTCGGTGCCGGCGGGGATTTCAGGCTGCTGGACGCCGGCCTTTTCCGCCGACTGGGTGAGCTGCGTCGTGCCGGTTTCCTTAGGCTCGGGCGCGCCGCCACCGGCGGTAATCGGCTCGACCGGAGGAGTGGGAGCGGCTGCGGGCTTGGGAGCAGGCGCGGCGGATGCGTCCTCCCCTTCCTCGGCGATCATTGCGATCACCGTGCCGACCTTTACGCCGTCGGTGCCCTCGGCAATCAGTATCTGCGAGACGATACCTTCGTCGATCGCTTCGAATTCCATCGTCGCCTTGTCGGTTTCGATCTCGGCGAGGATGTCGCCCGATTTCACCGCGTCGCCTTCCTTGACCAGCCACTTGGCCAGCGTGCCCTCTTCCATCGTGGGCGACAGCGCCGGCATCTTCAGTTCGATCGCCATCTCAATATTTCTCCACCAGGACGTCGGTGTACAGTTCGGCCGGAGCGGGCTCGGGGGTCGATTCGGCGAAATCAGCCGATTCGTTCACCAGCTTGCGGATCGCCTGTTCGGTCGCCTTCAGTTCAGCCTCGGTGACACCAACCGCCACCAACTCGCGCTTCAACGCCTCGATCGGGTCGGAATTGTCGCGCATCGCCTGCACTTCGTCGCGAGAGCGATATTTCGCCGGGTCGGACATCGAATGGCCGCGATAGCGATAGGTCTTCATCTCGAGGATGATCGGCCCCTTGCCCGCGCGGACCCAGGCAAGCGCCGTCTCAGCAGCCGCACGGCAGGCCAGCACGTCCATGCCGTCGATCTGCAATCCGGGAATGCGGAAGCTTTCGCCGCGCTTGTACAACTGGTCCTCTGCCGAAGCGCGGTTGACCGAGGTACCCATCGCATATTGGTTATTTTCGATCACGAAGATGATCGGGAGCTTCCACAGCTCGGCCATGTTGAAGGTTTCGTACACCTGGCCCTGATTTGCGGCACCGTCGCCGAAATAGGTCAGGCAGACGCCGCCATCCTCGTCATATTTATGCTTGAACGCGAGGCCCGCGCCGAGCGACACCTGCGCGCCGACGATGCCGTGGCCGCCGAAGAACTTATGCTCGGTCGAAAACATGTGCATCGACCCGCCCTTGCCGCGCGAGATACCCGCAGCGCGTCCGGTCAGCTCGGCCATGATCACCTTGGGATCGATGCCATAGGCAAGCATATGGCCATGATCACGATAGCCGGTGATCACGCTGTCCTTGCCCGGCTGCAACGCCGACTGGAGCCCGACCGCAACCGCCTCCTGGCCGATATACAGATGGCAGAAGCCACCGATCAGGCCGAGGCCGTAAAGCTGCCCGGCCTTCTCTTCGAAGCGGCGGATCAGCAGCATCTGATGATAGAATTCTAGAAGCTCTTCCTTCGAGGCTTCATAGCGCGTCGGCTGTTCAGGCCGCTCGCGATTGGGGGTTGCGGGTTCGCTGTTGGCGGTACGCGCCGGTGCCTTGGCCACGATAGGAATAACCTCGTTCCTGGGGAGCGGGAAGTTGTGCCGGGGGCTATAAGCGTGTTTGCCGGAAATACGCAACGCCGTAGGGGCAATGAAGCCGGTAATCCGGCCTACGGGGCGCGAAAATCGTGGATAGTTCAGTCGGTAGTCGCCGTTCGTCACCCCGCATTTGGCCGGGCAAACCCGCCAGAGGTGCAGCGCGCCGGAATCCGTGACGGCAGATCAGTTCAGCGGGACGATGATCTCGTCAGGATGCGCGACGTTCAGTTCGCGGCGGACCAGTTCATCGACCATGTCGGGGTTGGCCCCGCGCTGAGGATCGAGCAGCCGCACCTCGTTCCGCAATTCGGCGCGCCGTTTTTCGAGCGAGGCGAATTCGACCTCCTTGCGCTCGATCTCGCGGGTATATTCGCTAAAGGCCACGACGCCATTGGGGCCGAGCACCGCGTAATAGCCGAAAAAACCCATGAAAATGATGGCGAGCGCCGGCATGCCGGCGCTCTGCAACATCAACTGCAGCTTGGATTTAGGGGCGACGCGGCGCATCGCGCAGCTATCGCCCCTAAACCATCACGAATCAAGCAAAGTTGCGAAGGATGTCGCGGCCGGCATAGCGCGCCGAATCGCCCAATTCTTCCTCGATGCGGATCAACTGGTTGTACTTGGCCAACCGGTCCGACCGCGCCAGGCTGCCGGTCTTGATCTGGCCGCAGTTGGTGGCGACCGCGAGATCGGCGATCGTCGTATCCTCGGTCTCGCCCGAACGATGCGACATCACCGCGGTGTAGCGCGCGCGATGCGCCATGTTTACGGCTTCGAGCGTTTCGGTCAGCGTGCCGATCTGGTTGACCTTCACCAGCAGCGAATTGGCGAGGCCACGCTGAATACCGTCGGCCAGCCGCTCGGGATTGGTGACGAACAGGTCGTCACCGACGATCTGCACCTTGGCCCCCAGCTTGTCGGTGAGCAGCTTCCAGCCGTCGAAATCATCCTCGGCCATCCCGTCCTCGATCGACAGGATCGGGTAACGGCCCGCCAGATCGGCGAGATAGTCGGCCATTTCGCCGGGGCTCAGCGTGCGGCCTTCGCCGGCCAGCACATAATTACCGTCCTTGAAGAACTCGGTCGCGGCGCAATCGAGCGCGAGCATCACGTCCTCGCCGGGGCGATAGCCAGCCTTTTCGATGCTCGACATGATGAAATCGAGCGCCTCGGTCGCGCTGGCGATATTGGGCGCGAAGCCGCCTTCATCGCCGACCGAAATCGACAGACCCTTTTCGGACAGCCCCTTCTTGAGCGTGTGGAAGATTTCCGCCCCGCAGCGCACCGCCTCGGCAATGCTGTCGGCACCGACCGGCATCACCATGAATTCCTGGAAATCGATCGGATTGTCGGCATGCTCGCCGCCATTGATGATGTTCATCATCGGCACCGGCAGCAGGCTCGCGCCGATCCCGCCGACATAGCGATACAGCGGCAGGCCGCGCGCTTCCGACGCAGCCTTGGCCACCGCCAGGCTGACGCCCAGGATCGCATTCGCGCCCAGCCGGTGCTTGTTGGCAGTGCCGTCGAGCTCGATCATCGTCTGATCGACATCGGCCTGATCCTCGGCCTCCATCCCGAGCACCGCTTCAGCGATCTCGGCGTTGACGGCTTCGACCGCCTGGGTGACGCCCTTCCCCATCCAGCGATCCTTGTCGCCATCGCGGCGTTCGACCGCCTCATGCGCGCCGGTCGAGGCACCTGAAGGAACGGCGGCGCGACCGAAGCTCCCATCTTCGAGCAGAACGTCAACCTCAACGGTTGGATTGCCTCGGCTATCGAGGATTTGGCGTGCATGGAGGTCAATGATTGCGGTCACGTAACGGTCTCCCTATGTCGATTGGGACCAGAATGGCGCGGCAGCCTCTATCGGGTTCGGGGTCGGCGGGCAATTCGCGAGCGTGATGGAACCGCGACGGCGCCCTGCGGTTCTTCGTATGAACGACGGAGGATGATTTTATGGTAGACAACACACTCGGCAGCCAGCCTGTCGGATTTGAACCACCCAAGGCCAGCACGGCCAATGGCAATGCGGGCAATACCGGCGGCGAAGCGGCCAGTTTCGAGCCTAGCCCCAAGCTGGAAACTGCGGGCAACGTCGATTTCCATGCCGCTTCGGACAGCGATTCGAGCGACGCCAAGCGAACCGCCGCCGAAACCATCAAGGGCGAAGCAAGCAAGCTGGGGAGCCAAGCCGCGGAAAAGGCGCGGTCGTTTGCGGGCGATGGCAAGGCCAAGGCTTCGGGTGCGCTGGATGAATTCTCGCGCATGATGAGCGATGCCGCCGATACCGTCGATGAGAAGCTCGGCGCGCAATATGGCCAATATGCGCGTTCGGCAGCCGACCAGATCGGCGGCTTCGCCGAAACGCTGCGGAACAAGGAAGTCGACGAGTTGATCGAGGACGCCCGCGTATTCGTGCGCAAGAGCCCTGCGATCGCAATCGGCACCGCAGCGGCACTTGGTTTCGTGCTGGCGCGAGTCATCAAGGCCGGGGTCGATGACATATCGGGCTCCAGCGACACCAATCCGGGCGCGTGATTCGCGTAGCCGTATCGCAACCCGACAGGAGCATGATGTCGAGCAATGACCCCGATCAGCCCGGCGTCGCGACTCTGGTCGCGCGCACGGTCGAAGACGCCAAACGCTGGAGCCGGGCGGAAATCGCCTATTACAAGGCGTTGGCGGGGGATCGTGGCAAGGATGTCGGCACCGGCATGGGGCTTGGCATCGCCGCGATCGTGCTGGGCCAGGCTGCGTTGATCGCGGCACTGGTCGGCATTGTCCTGACGCTGTCGCCGCTCATCGGACCCGGCTGGGCGACGTTGGCCGTCGTGCTGGCAACGCTGGCGCTGGCCGGGCTGCTGGCCTGGATGGCGGTGGGCAAGATGCGCCGTGCCACGCGCCCGGTTTCGGACATGACATCATGAGGGCAAAAGTGGCCTTGGCGCGCCGAGAAGCCGACGCCGCCAAGGCAGTGATGATGGCCGATGTCGAGGCGGTACGCCATGCGCTTACCCCTGCCGTCATCGCCGGGCGCGCAAGCGTTCGGGCGGCGACGGCAGTGGATAGCGTCAACCGCGAGATCAGGGCGCGGCCCGGCGTGGTCGCTGCTGCACTTGGCCTGATCTGGCTGCTGGCGGCGCGTCATCGCCTGTCGCGAATGCTATGTCGCACCAAGCCCGTCGCGCCGACCGACCTGAACCCCCAATTCCCCCCCATCAGCCCGCAAGTTGCGGGACAGGAAGGAATATAATCATGACCACCCACGACAGCTCGATCGTCGATCGGACCAAGGAAGTCGCCGCACAGGCACTCGACACCACCAAGCAGAAGACCAGCCTGGCAGTCGGCAAGACCCGCGAGGTCACGTCGCATGCCTATGACAATACGCGCAAGACTGCGGGCGATGCCGCCCATCAGGCGGCCGATGTGATCAAAGCCAATCCGCTGGCCGCGCTGGTCGGCGGGATTGCGGTTGGCGTTGCGATTGGTGCGATGCTGCCGAAGACGCATGCCGAGGGCAAGCACCTTGGCCCGATCGGCAAGCGCCTCACCGATTCGGCTGCCGCCGCTGCTCGCGCCGCACGCGACCAGGGCCGGCAGGAGCTGAGCGGGCTGGTGCCCGACAAGAGCAATGCCAAGGAAAAGGCCGGATCGGTCGTCGAAGCGGTGATCAAGGCGGCCCGTAGCGGTGCCAAAAACGTCTGATTTTGCGGCAACGCAGCATCTGACGGGTTGAGGATTTCGCCCCGTGCGGTATGCGCGGGGCGAAACTGCAACTAATCGGAAGGCCGTGGACGATGAGCAAGCTGCATCTGGTATTCGGCGGCCGCGTGGCCGATCCGCGCACACTCGATTTCAACGATCTGACGACGATCGACATCGTCGGCGTGTTTGCCGATTATGCCAGCGCCGAAAAGGCATGGCGCGGCGCGGCACAGCGCACCGTCGATGATGCCGAGATGAAATATGTCGTGGTGCATCTGCACCGCCTGCTCGAGCCCGACCCCGAACTGGCTCGCGGCGCGTAATCGCGGCGGGGAACGGGTGGGCCTCAGCGCCCGCCCCTCCCGTAGCCAGTGCCTCAGATCAGGCTCCGCGCCACTGCCATGCCAGCAACGGACGAACCAGCGCGACACCGGCGATGAAGCCGCCCACATGCGCCGCCGCGGCGATGGGGCTATCGGTGCCAAGGCTTAGGAAACCGATCAGCAGGTTGATCGCGGTCCAGGCACCGACCAGCCACAGCATCTGCACGATGCGCGGCGAAAACGGGCCGATCGCCCCCGTCCGCTGGCGACCATAGAGCATCGCATAGGCACCGACGATCGCCGACACCGCGCCGCTGGCACCGATCATCGGCGAGGTCGATACCGGGTTGATCAGCCAGTGCATCGCGACCGACGCCACCGCGCCGATCAGATAGAGCGTGACCAGTCCGCGCGTCCCGATCGCGGTTTCGGTCGCCTGTCCGACGATCAGCAGCATCACCATGTTGAACAGCAGATGCGCGATACCGCCGTGGATCAGCGTCGCGCTGAACGGCGTCAACCAGGCGGGCAATAGTTGCACCGCGTCGAGGAAAGTCGCCTGGCTGCCGAAACGCGCGGGGATGAACCCTGCATAGACCGACACATAATCGAGATTGCCGGTCAGGATCAGCGTGAGGCTGCAAAAGGCCGTCACCGCCGCGATGGCAGCGGTGCCGGGTGCCTTTTCAAACATGGGTGTCAGATAAACTCGATCTTCGACACCACATAATAGCGATCGCCCGACGGCACCGTGACCTCGACCTCTTCATCGACCTTGCGACCGATCAGGGCACGGCCCAGCGGCGAATTATAGCTGATCCGCCCGGTCTTGGCATTGGCCTCGGTCTGGCCGACGATCTGATACTTCACCGGCTTGGCATTATCGTCGAGCAACGTCACCGTCGCGCCGAACACGATCTTGTCGCCCGAAAGCTCCTTGGGATCGATGATCTGCGCGCGGCTCAGTTTGTCTTCGATGTCCGACAGCGACGCTTCGATCTGGCCCTGGCGTTCCTTGGCGGCGTGATATTCGGCATTTTCCGAAAGGTCGCCATGCGCGCGCGCTTCCTCGATCGCATCGACGATCAACGGGCGTTCGGCCTTCAATCGCTTCAGCTCGACGCTCAGGGTCTCATACCCTTCGGCCAGCATCGGCATCTTTTCCACCGTCGCCATGTCGTCAATCCTTGATAAGTCGCTTATCGCGCGATCCCCAACGGGTCGCCCGCACCGATGTTCCTATGGGGTGGGATCAATTGTGCAGTCGCGAATAATAGGATTGTAACGGCCGCACTTCAAGAGATTGTCGCGATAGCGCCTCCATCGCGCGCGCAGCGGCGACGCTGGCGGCGGCGGTGGTGAAATAGGGTATCTTTTGCGCGAGCGCCGAACGGCGGATATCCGACGAATCCTTGAGCGATTGCCAGCCTTCGGTGGTGTTGAAGATCAGGTCGACCCGGCGATCGAGAATGCGATCGACGATGTGCGGCCGCCCTTGCGCCACCTTGTTCACGCGCTCGACCGCAATCCCCTGCCCGGCAAGGAAATCGGCGGTGCCGGCGGTTGCGATGATCGTGAAGCCGAGATCGGCCAGGATACGCACGCCGGGGAGGATCACCGCCTTGTCGCTTTCCTTGACGCTGACGAACACCGTCCCCGCCGATGGCAGGATCGTGCCGGCTCCCAATTGCGCCTTGGCAAAGGCGATGGCGAAATCGGTATCGATTCCCATCACTTCGCCGGTGGACTTCATTTCCGGCGACAACACTGGATCGACGCCGGCAAAACGGCCCCAGGGGAATACGGCTTCCTTCACCGCGACATGATCGACGCGCCAGTCGATCTTGGGCAGGTCGGCGAGCATTTCGCCCGCCATTACCCGGCTGGCGATCTTGGCGATCGGCACGCCGATTGCCTTGGCGACGAAGGGCACGGTGCGGCTGGCGCGCGGATTGACCTCGATCAGGTACACCACGCCATCCTTCACCGCGAACTGGATGTTCATCAGCCCGCGTACCGACAATGCGTGCGCGAGCACGACGGTCTGCCGCTCGATCTCGGCGATGATATCGGCGGGCAGGCTGTAGGGCGGCAGCGAGCAGGCGCTGTCGCCCGAATGGACGCCCGCCTCCTCGATATGCTGGAGCACGCCCGCCACCACCACATCGGTGCCGTCGCAGATCGCATCGACATCGACCTCGATCGCGTCGCGCAGATATTGGTCGATCAAAACGGGTGAGTTGCCAGACACTTGCACCGCAGTCTGGATATAGGCTTCGAGCTGCGCGGTGCCGTCGACGATCTCCATCGCGCGCCCGCCCAGCACATAGCTTGGGCGCATCAGCACCGGATAGCCGATGCGTTCGGCCACCGCGATCGCCTCTTCGCGGCTGCGCGCAATGCCGTTGGCCGGCTGTTGCAGCTTGAGCTTGCCGATCAGCGCGGCGAAGCGCTCACGGTCTTCGGCCAGGTCGATCGCGTCGGGGCTGGTGCCCAGGATCGGAATCCCCGCATCCTCAAGCGCCTGCGCCAGGTTGAGCGGCGTCTGGCCGCCGAACTGGACGATCACGCCGACCAGCGTGCCATTGGCCTTTTCGACCTCAAGCACTTCGAGCACGTCCTCGGCGGTCAGCGGCTCGAAATACAGCCGGTCGCTGGTGTCGTAATCGGTGCTGACGGTCTCTGGATTGCAGTTGATCATGATCGTTTCATAACCGGCATCGGCCAGCGCGAAGCAGGCATGGCAGCAGCAATAATCGAACTCGATCCCCTGCCCGATCCGGTTGGGTCCGCCGCCCAGGATCACGATCTTCTTTCGATCGGTGGGCATGCTTTCGCATTCGGGTTCGCCGAAGGACGGCCCCTCATAGGTCGAATACATATAGGGCGTCTTGGCGTCGAATTCGGCGGCGCAGGTGTCGATCCGCTTGAACACCGGGCGCACGCCAAGTTTGTGGCGAAGCGCGCGCACTTCCTTTTCGGTGACGCCGCCGGTCATCGCCACCACCGCCTCGTGGATCAGCCCCGATCCGCGCGCGATGCCGCGCTCGCTGCCGCCGCGAAGATTGGCCGATTGCAGCGCGAGATAGGCGAGCCTTTTGTCGCTGAAGCCCATCGCCTTCAACCGGCGCATGCCCGCCGCATCGCGGGGCAAGCCGCCGGCGCGCACTTCGTTCTCGGCTAGCACGATCTCTTCGATCCGCGCGAGGAACCAGGGGTCGTATTTGGCGATCGCATGCACTTCGGCAACGGTCATGCCCTCGCGCAGCGCCTGCGCCGCGACCAGCAGCCGATCGGGCGTGGCGACCGAAAGCGCCGCCTCGATCTCAGCGCGCGGCGCGCCGATCAGCCGGTCGACATCGTTGAAGCCCGACAGCCCGGTTTCCAGCCCGCGCAACGCCTTTTGCATGCTTTCGTGGATGCTGCGGCCGATCGCCATCACTTCGCCGACCGATTTCATCGCGGTCGACAGCACTTCTTCGGCGCCCTTGAACTTCTCGAACGCGAAGCGCGGGATTTTGGTGACGACATAGTCGATCGTCGGCTCGAACGCCGCCGGGGTCGCGCCGGTGATGTCGTTGGTGATCTCGTCGAGCGTATAGCCGACCGCCAGCTTGGCGGCGACCTTGGCGATCGGGAAGCCGGTCGCCTTGCTCGCCAGCGCCGACGAACGCGACACGCGCGGGTTCATCTCGATCACGATCAGGCGGCCATCGGCGGGGTTCACCGCGAACTGGACGTTCGACCCGCCGGTTTCGACGCCGATCTCGCGCAGCACCGCGATGCTGGCGTTGCGCATGATCTGATATTCCTTGTCGGTCAGCGTCATCGCGGGGGCGACGGTGATCGAATCGCCGGTATGCACCCCCATCGGATCGATATTCTCGATCGCGCAGACGATGATGCAATTGTCCGCCTTGTCGCGGACGACCTCCATCTCATATTCTTTCCAGCCGAGCAGCGATTCCTCGATCAGCACCTCGGTGGTCGGGCTGGCATCGAGGCCGCCGCGGACGATCTTGACGAACTCGTCGCGGTTATACGCAACGCCGCCGCCGGTGCCGCCCAGCGTGAAGCTGGGGCGGATGATCGCGGGCAGCCCGGTATGCTCGATCGCGGCCAGCGCCTCTTCCACCGTATGCGCGATCCGCGAGCGTGCGCTTTCGAGGCCGATTCGGTCCATCGCGTCGCGGAACTTGATCCGGTCCTCGGCCTTGTCGATCGCTTCGGCATCGGCACCGATCATCTGGACGCCGTATTTTTCGAGCGTGCCGTCCTGCGCCAGCGCCAGCGCGGTGTTGAGCGCGGTCTGCCCGCCCATCGTGGGGAGCACCGCATCGGGCCGCTCCTTGGCGATGATCTTGGCGACGATTTCGGGGGTGATCGGCTCGACATAGGTGGCGTCGGCGAGGTCGGGATCGGTCATGATCGTCGCCGGGTTCGAATTGACCAGGACGATGCGATAGCCCTCTTCCTTGAGCGCCTTGATCGCCTGCGTGCCCGAATAATCGAACTCACAGGCCTGGCCGATGACGATCGGCCCCGCGCCGATGACGAGGATCGAGGAGATGTCGGTACGTTTGGGCATTAGGTTCGATTATCCAGCGCAGATGGGTCTTGAGGGATAAGAGCTTCAGGCTCGGCGGGCGTGGCAAGCCCTGCAGCTTGGTTCTGTTGCTCCAGCGCATTAGCAATTCTGATCCAAGCTACTTGTGCCTGAACGTTAAGCTGATCGCGATCAACAAATGACTGCGAACTGTAGCTGCGCTTCTCCAGATCGGATTCCGCGATGTCATACCGCATGAAGCGCGTAATCTCGAATATCAATTTTGTTTGGCGCATCAGCATTTCTTGATTATGTCGATCAAGATTGTCTGGTGACGCCTTATAATACACAGCTTCCATGTACTTTTCCCACGCAGCCATGATCGTTTGCTGGCGGTTAAAGTCGACCGGGATCATATTAATTGCGATTGAGTAAGCAGGGTCGGCTACAACATGGCGGGTGCCGATTAGCATTCTCAACGTTTGAAGCTGCCGATCCCGTTTTGCACTCCTGGCTTGGCTCCAAAGGGTCACAAGGACCGCGCTTAGCGGACCGACAATCAAGCCGATAAGTGCGAAGGTCTCATAGGGTGTCACCGAAGCGCCCCCACAAACCGCTCGAACAGGTACAAGCTATCCTGCGGCCCCGGGCTCGCCTCGGGATGATATTGCACGCTGAAGGCCGGGCGGTCGGTCAGTTCGAAGCCGGCGTTCGAGCCGTCGAACAGCGACACGTGCGTCTCGCGCGCGGTTTCGGGCAGCGTTTCGGTCAGCACCGCGAAGCCGTGGTTCATGCTGGTGATTTCGACCACGCCGTCGGCGAGCCGCTTGACCGGATGGTTCGCGCCGCGATGGCCCTGATGCATCTTGGTGGTCTTTGCCCCTACCGCCAGGCCGAGCAACTGGTGGCCCAGGCAAATGCCGAACACCGGCATCTTGTCGTCGAGCAGGCGGCGGATGACGGGGACGGTATAGTCGGCGGTCGCGGCAGGGTCGCCGGGGCCGTTCGACAGGAACACGCCATCGGGGGCGAGTGCCATCACCTGCTCATAGGTCGCGGTGGCAGGCAGCACCGATACGCGCGCGCCGGCGGCGACGAGGTTGCGGAAGATGTTGCGTTTGGAGCCGTAGTCGATCGCGACGACGTGGGGGGCCTTCTCGCCCCCCTCCCGCTGGCGGGAGGGGTTGGGGGTGGGCAGTTCTTCAGTCGACGGGCTCGGTGAGATTCCGTTCCCACCCCCGGCCCAGTTCGGGGTCGGATGTGCCCCCGGCACATCCTCGACAGCGCGGGGCGCTGTCGACCCCGAACTCGCAGGCGGGAGGGGGGAAGAAGAAGTGTCATACCCCGCGCCCAGCTTCCACAGGCCGCCTTCCCAGCCATAATGCGTCTCGCACGATACGGTCTTGGCGAGGTCCATGCCCTCCAGCCCCGGCCATGCCCGCGCCATCCGCAGCAGCGAATCGAGGTCGAACACGCCATCCGCGGCATAGGCGATCACGCCGTTGGGCGCGCCGCCAGTGCGGATCCGGCGGGTGAGCGCGCGGGTGTCGATGCCCGACAGGCCGATGCGGTTATGCGCCTTCATCCAGTCGTCGAGCCGCGCCGCGCTGCGGAAGTTCGACGGCTCGGTCACATCGGCGCGCACGATCATGCCCAGCGCATGCGGATCGTCGGCCTCGACATCGTCGGCATTGGTGCCGGTATTGCCGATATGCGGGAAGGTGAAGGTGATGATCTGACCGGCATAGGAAGGATCGGTCATCACCTCCTGATATCCGGTCATCGCGGTGTTGAAGCAGACTTCGCCGACCGCGGCACCCTCGGCACCAAAGCCCCGGCCCCACAGCATTTCACCGCTGGCAAGAACCAATACGCCGGTCGCACCTTCGGGCGCGGACATGGGTTTGGCTTCGGCCATGAATGGGGGCACTCCGTTGTGTTGAATTCCAGCGATGTCGCTAAGGGGTCCGGCTAGCCCCCTGCCCGCGCCCCGTCAA
Organism: Sphingomonas sp. 37zxx; assembly: GCF_000786205.1. Lineage (GTDB taxonomy): Bacteria > Pseudomonadota > Alphaproteobacteria > Sphingomonadales > Sphingomonadaceae > Sphingomonas. The sequence continues at coordinate 113,803 of NZ_JROH01000004.1, forward strand.
CCGGTGACGAAGCGGCGCGGTTCGGCTAGGCTCCCCGGCTTGCCCGCACGAGAGGCCATTACATGATTCGCGACGACATCAAGACCGCCCTCATCACCGCGATGAAGGGCGGCGACAAGGCTACCACCGGCACGATCCGCCTGATCCAGAGCGCGATCAAGAACCGCGACATCGAAGCGCGCACCGGCGCTTCGCCCGACGACGACGACGTGCTGGTGGTCGAAGTGCTGCAGAAAATGGTGAAGCAGCGCCGCGAATCGATCGAGATGTTCGAAAAGGGCGACCGCCAGGAACTCGCCGACGCCGAAGCCGCCGAAGTGGTGGTGATCGAGCGCTTCCTGCCGCGCCAGATGGACGCAGCCGAGACCGCGGCCGCGGTCGAGGCGATCAAGGCGGAACTGAGCGCTACGGGCATGAAGGACATGGGCCGGGTGATGGCCGAGCTTAAGGCGCGGCACGCGATGACGCTGGACATGAGCAAGGCGAGCGGCGCGGTGAAGGCTGCGCTGGGCTGAAATGGCGGGCGGCACCCCCCTTCTTCCCCCCTCCCGCTTGCGGGAGGGGTCGGGGGGGGGGACGGTCGAAGGCATCCGCCGCCCCACTGCCCGCGCCCAGGAATTAAGGCGAACCGCCACCCCCGCCGAACGAATGCTGTGGCGCTACATCGGGGCCTCGCGCTTGGGCGTGAAGTTCAGCCGGCAAATGCCGGTTGGCCCATATATCTGCGATTTTCTCTCACGGTCGCATCGGCTGGTGATCGAACTCGACGGGTATAGCCACGATCTGACCATCGACGAGGACGCCGAGCGCGACGCATTTCTGCGTTCGCGCGGATTGCGGGTGCTGCGGTTTGCGAATGCGGATATTTTAGGGAATGTCGAGGGCGTGGTGGAAGCGATACGTGCTGCGTTGTTGATGGCCCCACCCCCGGCCCCTCCCGCAAGCGGGAGGGGGGAAGCGTGAGCGACGCACACCGGTGCGCGACAAAGACCCCCTCCCGCTTGCGGAAGGGGCTAGGGATGGGCATGTCCACCCACGATACGCCCGACGCCCCATGACCCTAACCCCAGCCTTTCTCGACGAACTTCGCGCGCGCACCACGCTGTCCACGCTGGTCGCGCGCACCGTCAAACTTCAGCGTGCGGGCCGCGAATTCCGGGCGTGCTGTCCGTTCCACAACGAAAAATCGCCCAGCTTCTACGTCAATGACGACAAGGGCTTTTACCATTGCTTCGGTTGCGGCGCGCATGGCGATGCGATCCGGTGGATGACCGATCATCAGGGCCTGCCGTTCATGGACGCGGTCAAGGAACTGGCGCAGGTCGCGGGGCTCGACGTGCCTGCCCCCGACAAGCGCTCGGCCGAACGTGCCGAGCGCGCCAAGGGGCTGCACGAGGTGATGGCCGATGCCGCCGCGTGGTTTACCGCGCAATTGCACGGCCAGGGCGGGGGCGAGGCGCGGGCGTTGCTCGAACGGCGCGGGATCAACGCCGCCACCGCCGCAACCTTTGGCCTTGGCTTCGCGCGCGACAGTCGCGGCAAGCTGCGCGCTGCGCTCAAGGACTATGGCGACGCGCTGCTGGTCGAGGCCGGGCTGCTGATCCAGGTCGAGGACAAGGAGCCTTATGACCGGTTTCGCGGGCGGCTGATGATCCCGATCCGCGATCCGCGCGGGCGGGTGATCGCGTTCGGCGGGCGCATCATCGGGGATGGCGAGCCGAAATATCTCAACTCCCCCGAAACCCCGCTCTTCGACAAGGGGCGCACGCTCTACAATCTCGACCTCGCCCAACCCGCCGCTCGAAAAAGCGGCCGGGTGATCGCGGTCGAGGGTTATATGGACGTCATCGCGCTGGCGCAGGCGGGGTTCGGCGAAGCGGTCGCCCCCTTGGGCACCGCGATGACCGAATCGCAGCTCGAACGGCTGTGGCGGATGACCGACGTGCCGCTGTTGTGCTTCGACGGCGATTCGGCGGGGCAGAAAGCGGCGATCCGCGCCGCGACCCGCGCGATGCCGATGCTCGCGCCTGGGCGCAGCCTGGCGTTCGTCACCTTGCCGCAGGGGCAGGATCCCGATGATCTGGTGCGCGCCGCCGGCCCCGCCGCGTTCGAGGCGCTGGTCGCCAAGGCACAGCCTTTGGTCGAGCGGCTATGGGCGCATGAGGTCGCCGCCGAGCCGCTGAACACGCCGGAACAGCGCGCCGGGCTCAAGCGGCGGCTGTCGGACCTGGCGGGCAGCATTGCCGATCCGGGGGTGCGCGACGAATATCATGCCGATTTCCGCAACCGCTTCGACGATATGTTCGCGCGCAAGCCGGCACCGCGCCGCGCGTTCCAGCCGCAGCGCCCCGGTGGCCGCTTCGACAAGGGGCGCGGCGGGTGGAAAATGCCCGATCCGCCCGCGACCGAGGGCACGCGCGACGTCAGCACCGGCGGCATCGATCCCGTTTTGGCACGCGCGGTGCTGGCCGGACTGATCCGCCATCCGACCCAGATTGCCAGACATATCGAGATCTTAGGCAGCCTGAAACTCGCCAATGCGGCGCTTGCCCGGCTGTTCGAGGCGGTGATTGATGTTGCACTGGAAGATCAGGCGCTTGATAGCGGACGGGTGCTCACCATATTAGCCAGATCGGGTTTCGATCAGGTGGCAAGCGACTTGTTGCGCGCCGATAGCCTGCCGTTCACGTTTACCCAGGGCCACGCCGACGAGGCGCAGGCGATGGCCGACCTGAACGAGGCGATCGCAGTGATGGTCGCGCGCCCCCGGGTGGACGCCGCATTGATGGAAGCGACACTGGCGGTACAGACGGGCTTCACCGACGAGGCCTATACGCGGCAGATAGCTTTGGTGCATGAGCGCGCCCGGCTGGAGGCGCGACTTGCAAATCTGATGCTGGCGGACGAAGACGACGAAACGCTTGGGTGATTGAGGGCAGTTAATGGCGAAAGCGAATATGGCGGAAGTTGCCGAAGGTCCTGAATCGGGTGACGCACCGCTGATCGACTTGAATGAAGGTTCGATCAAGAAGTTGGTCGCGCGCGCCAAGAAGCGCGGCTACATCACTGTGGATCAGCTCAACGAGATGCTGCCGCAGGATCAGATGACCAGCGAGCAGATCGAAGATGTGATGTCGGCGCTGAACGACATGGGCGTGAATGTCGTCGAGAATGAAGAAGGCGGCGAAGACGCCGAGGCCGAGGAGGACACACCCGACGAAGTCGAGGCGACCGACGGCCAGGACGATGCGGCTCCCGCCTTTGAAATGGTCAAGAAGAAAGAGACCATCGATCGCACCGACGATCCCGTCCGCATGTACCTGCGCGAGATGGGTGCAGTCGAGCTGCTCAGCCGCGAGGGCGAGATCGCCATCGCCAAGCGGATCGAAGCTGGCCGCGACACGATGATCTTTGGCCTGTGCGAATCGCCGATCACCTTCAACGCGATCATCGGCTGGTCGACTGCACTCAACGAAGGCACGATGCAGTTGCGCGAGATCCTCGATCTCGACGCGATGCTGTCGAAAGACCCGGCACCCGAATCGCTGTCTGAGGATGGCGAGGACGATGGCGAGATTTCGGCGAAAAATGCCGGGCCGACCTTCAAGGAAGAAGCCGAGCCTGAAGAGGCATCGGTCGACGATGATGATGAGTCGGGCGAACGCCGCACCCCGCGCGCATCGGATGACGAGGAGGAGGACAACACCCTCAGCCTCGCGCAGATGGAAGAGACGCTGAAGCCGCAGGCGCTTGAAAAATTCGCCTCGATCACCGCGCTCTACAAGAAATTTTCGAAGGTCCAGCAGAACCGGCTCGACGCGATGTCGGCCGGTGCCGATTTTTCGGCAGCCGACGAGCGCAAATATCACAAATTACGCGAGGAACTGACCGCCGAAGTCGAAAGCGTCCAGTTCCACAATGCCAAGATCGAATATCTGGTCGATCAGCTTTACAGCTTCAACCGGCGGCTGACCGCGCTTGGCGGCCAGATGCTGCGGCTGGCCGAGCGCCACAAGGTCAACCGCAAGTCGTTCCTCGACAGCTATGTCGACCACGAGCTTGACGAGAACTGGCTGACCTCGGTCGCCAAGATCGACAAGAAGTGGAAGGCGTTTGCCGAGAACGAGGTGGATTCGGTCGATCGTATCCGCAACGAAATCGCCGAAATCTCGCAAGCGACCGGCATGGCGCTCGGCGAATTCCGCCGAATCGTCAACATGGTGCAAAAGGCCGAGCGCGAGGCGCGCATCGCCAAGAAGGAAATGGTCGAGGCGAACCTGCGCCTCGTGATCTCGATCGCCAAGAAATACACCAATCGCGGGCTGCAGTTCCTGGATTTGATCCAGGAGGGCAATATCGGCCTGATGAAGGCGGTGGATAAGTTCGAATATCGCCGCGGCTACAAGTTCAGCACCTATGCGACCTGGTGGATTCGCCAGGCGATCACCCGCTCGATCGCCGATCAGGCGCGGACGATCCGTATCCCGGTGCATATGATCGAGACGATCAACAAGCTGGTGCGCACCAGCCGCCAGTTCCTCCACGAGCAAGGCCGCGAGCCCACGCCCGAGGAAATGGCCGAACGGCTGAGCATGCCGCTCGAAAAGGTCCGCAAGGTGATGAAGATCGCCAAGGAGCCGATCAGCCTCGAAACGCCGATCGGCGACGAGGAAGACAGCCATCTGGGCGACTTCATCGAGGACAAGAACGCGATCATCCCGGTCGATGCCGCGATCCAGGCGAACCTCAAGGAAACCGTCACGCGGGTGCTGGCGAGCCTCACCCCGCGCGAGGAGCGTGTGCTTCGGATGCGCTTCGGCATCGGCATGAACACCGATCACACGCTGGAAGAAGTCGGCCAGCAATTCTCGGTCACGCGCGAGCGTATTCGCCAGATCGAGGCTAAGGCACTGCGCAAGCTCAAGCATCCGAGCCGCAGCCGCAAGATGCGGTCGTTCCTCGACCAGTAACGACGTCCCCGGGCCTTCGCCGCACCGCGAGGCCCGGGCTTGTTGAAACACATATGATTGCTCCGAAACGGATTGAACCCGTTGCTCAATAGGGGCGGCATGTGGCGTTGTCGGGCGCATGGCCAACGAACCTCTGCCGATTGATCCGTCCGCTTGCGTCACCGCATCCCAGTTGGTGCGGCAGTTCGGCATGTGGCAACAGCGCGCGATCGAACAGCCGGTCTTCGTGATGCGCCGCGGCCAGCCTAGCCTGGTCATCACTTCGTTCAATCTGATGCGGCGGCTATGCAGCAGCGCCGCCGGCGACGATGCCGGCACCGTTCTTGCCCAATTGTTCAATTCGTTGCGCGAAGCGGTGCTGGTGATCGACCATGACGGCGGCATCATCGACACCAATCGTGCCGCGCAAAAGACGTTCGCAATCGGCGAGGCAGCAGCGCGCGGACGGCCCTTGTCTCGATTGCTGCCGCCCGCCATCGCGCGCGCGTTGATCGGCCATGTTGCAGTCGCAACGCGCAGCAATGTCGCGGGCCAGCTTGCATTGGCGATCCTGGGTCGACGGTTCGCGGTAGTGGTTGCGCCGCACCCCGCCGGCGCGCTGCTATTGTTCGAAGACCGGACGCATGATGCCATTGGCGAAACGCTGGCAGCGATGCTGGCCGCACTCGATGAGGCGTCACGATCGACCGGAGCGGTTGCTGCATTGCGGGTGGATTTGCACGGCTATGTCGATCCACCCTCGCCGTCGCTTGCCGCGTTGACCGGCAGTGCCGATGCCGCCGATGTTCCGCTGCGCTTCACGTCGCTGTTCGATACTGAATCCAAAGCGGCGGTAACCGATGCGATCGCCGCCACGCTGTGGGACGGCCAAAAGCGCACCATCGCGGCCAGGCTTCGCTGCGCCGATGGTGGCACATTGAAGGTCAGTCTGTGTATTGCCCCCGAATGCGCGGGTGCAAGCACGACAGCGGTCGCCGCCATAATGGTCGCAGATCGCCTTGCCGATCGGCACGACTGACCGCTCTCTACACTCCCTATTTACACTCTTGGGCTATCAGGAACCCTTGGGGATCGGATGTTCGCCGAAGCGACACCGTGGGCGCATCCCACCCACAGACTTTCGGAGACATGTATGCTGTTCGAAACCGCGCGAAAGATCGGCACCGACAGCGCGTCACGCGCGCTGTTTTCGCTGATCGGGAGCGAGGGTACCGCCGGGCATCGCTATGCGGCGACGCTGCGGCAAATTGCAGCGCCGACCCGCGACGTCACCGATATGCTGCACATCATCTGCATGCTGCACGGGACGTATCCCGGGATCATCGATCACGCTATCGATCACACCGACCATCCCGACGCCGATGCCTGGCTGGAACAGGCGGCATTGGGCTTTGCCGAAGAGCGGCGAATCCTGGCGATGCTGGTTGCGGCATCCGGCCCGCTGCCCAGCACGCCCGGCCAGGCCGAGACCGAAGCGGCGATCATCGCGCAGCATCACGCGCTAGCCATGTTGTCGCAATCCGATCGCGTCGGCTGCGCGTTCGGCACGGCGGCGGCGCTGGTGCTCGATTGGCACGCGGCGCGGATGATCCTCAATTTGGCGGCGTCGCGCATGGGGCTGGAGATCGAATCCGCTCCCCTGCCCACCCCAGTCGATACTGCCGCCGCGATTGACGTGTTTGCCGAAACTCCGGCGATCGAACGAGCGCTGCTGTTCGGCGCGCAGCAGTTCGTCGCGCAGCAACGCGGGCTGTGGAGTTTGCTCGAAGCGCGGGCGGTTGCGCGCAACCATAGCTGAAGCGCTGGGTTGCACGCCGCACTTGCTTGCCCCTAAGCCTGTTGCCGGTTCGATAATAAGAGGCGAGGATGGCGATGCGCTTTGAAGGCACCAGCGATTATGTCGCGACCGATGACCTGAAGGTGGCGGTGAACGCCGCGGTGACGCTTCGCCGACCCTTGCTAGTGAAGGGTGAGCCGGGCACCGGCAAGACCGTCCTGGCCTATGAGATCGCGCGGGCGGTTGGCGCGCCGCTGATCGAATGGAACGTCAAATCGACGACCAAGGCGCAGCAAGGGCTGTATGAATATGACGCGGTGGCGCGGCTGCGCGACGGGCAATTGGGCGATCCGCGCGTCAATGATATTTCGAACTATATCCGGCGCGGCAAATTGTGGGAGGCGTTCACGTCGCCGCAATTGCCGGTGCTGCTGATCGACGAGATCGACAAGGCCGACATCGAATTTCCCAACGATCTGTTGCAGGAACTCGATCGCATGGAATTCCATGTCTATGAAACCGGCGAAACGGTGAAGGCTGCCGAGCGTCCGATCGTCGTCATCACCTCGAACAACGAAAAGGATTTGCCCGACGCTTTCCTTCGCCGTTGTTTTTTCCATTACATCAAGTTTCCCGATCGCGCGACGATGCAGGCGATCATCGACGTGCATTTTCCCAACATTCAAAAGCTGTTGGTGAACAAGGCGATGGATATTTTTTACGACCTGCGCGACGTGCCGGGCCTGAAGAAAAAGCCGTCTACCAGTGAATTGCTCGATTGGCTCAAGCTGCTGCTGCACGAAGACATGCCGCTGGAAGTGCTCCAGTCGCGTGATCCGACCAAGGCGATCCCGCCGCTGCACGGCGCGCTGCTGAAGAACGAACAGGATGTGATGCTGTTCGAACGGCTCGCCTTCATGGCCCGGCGGCAGAACTGATGCCGACGAAGGCATGCCGGTCTTCGCCGAGTAACGCTTGATTAACCGGCTTCGGTAATAAGCTGGCAGGTGGCCGGGGGTGGCGTGCTACCGAAACAGGGAGTGAGCGATGCGAAGGTTCGCTGCAATCTCGATGCTGTTTGCATCTGTGCTAGCGGCTCCGGCTTTGCGGGCGCAGTCGATCATTCAGGACTATGTCGGCGAATGCGTGCCGTTCGCTCGCGCGGTTTCGGGTATCCAGATCTGGGGCAATGCCCACAGCTGGTGGGAGCAGGCCGCCGGCAAATATGATCGCGGCAATCGCCCGCGTATCGGCGCAGTGCTGGTGTTCGCGAGCACCGACCAGCTCAAATTCGGCCATGTCGCGGTGGTCAGCCGGATCATCGAGGATCGAACGGTGATGGTCACCCACGCCAATTGGTCGCGGATCGGCGGCAAGCGCGGACGCGCCGAACAGGATGTGACGCTGTTCGACGTGTCGTCGCGCGGCGACTGGAGCCGGGTAAAGGTCTGGTATCGCGACAGCGACGGCCTGGGTGGCAGCAGCTACCCGGTATATGGCTTCATCTATGGCAAGGGCGGAAAAGCCCCGCCTGCACGGCCAGCCCCCGAACTCACCAGCAACCGCCCCGATTATGTCGGATCGCTGATCGACGCCTATGCCCGGTAGCGGCGGGTTGGCGCGTCGATAATCACCGCTTGCGTGGGCTTGGCGGCACGGCCACACTTTCAACCATGTTTCACGGCTTCATCGACGCGCTGCGGAGCGCCGGCATTTCCGCCAGCCTGAAAGAGCATCTGGTGCTGCTCGAAGCGCTGGATCGCGACGTGATCGATTCCACGCCCGATGCCTTTTATTATCTCGCGCGCGCCACCTTCGTGAAGGACGAAGGGCTGCTCGATCGTTTCGACCAGGTTTTCGCACAGGTTTTTCGCGGGATCGCCGCTCCCGGCACCGACAGCGCCGCTGTGCCCGACGAATGGCTGCGGGCGATCGCCGAGAAATATCTGTCGCCCGAAGACATGGCCAAGATCGAATCGCTCGGCAGTTGGGATGAGATCATGGAGACGCTCAAGCGGCGGCTTCAGGAACAGAAAGAGCGGCACGAGGGCGGCAGCAAGTGGATCGGCACGGGCGGCACCAGCCCCTATGGCAATTCGGGCTATAATCCCGAAGGCGTTCGTATCGGCGGCGAATCAAAGCATAAGCGCGCGCTGAAACTGTGGGACCAGCGCGAGTTCCGCAATCTGGACAACACTCGCGAGCTTGGCACGCGCAACATCAAGGTGGCGATGCGCCGCCTGCGCCGCTTCGCCCGTACCGGGGCGGCGGACGAGCTCGATCTCGATGCCACGATCGAGGGCACCGCGAAGCAAGGCTGGCTCGACGTACAGATGCGTCCCGAGCGGCATAATGCGGTCAAATTGCTGCTGTTCCTCGACGTCGGCGGGTCGATGGACCCGTTTGTGAAGCTGTGCGAAGAATTGTTCTCCGCCGCGACCAGCGAGTTCAAGAACCTCGAATTCTTCTACTTCCACAACTGCCCCTATGAGGGCGTGTGGAAGGACAATCGCCGCCGCTCGACCGAGCGCACGCCGATGTGGGACGTGCTGCACAAATATGGCCATGATTATAAGTTGGTTATCGTCGGCGATGCCTCGATGAGTCCCTATGAGATCACCCACCCCGGCGGATCGGTCGAGCATTTCAACGAAGAATCGGGCGCGGTGTGGCTGCAACGGCTGACCAACACCTATGGCTCGGCGGTGTGGCTCAATCCGCTGCCAAAGGACCAATGGGGCTATACCCAATCGGTGCGGATCCTGCGCGAGCGGATGCGGGAGCGGATGTATCCGCTGACATTGGCCGGGCTGGACGAGGCGATGCGCGAACTGGGGCGCAAGGCCTGACTGCGGCGATTACAGCCGCTCGACCGCGCGCTTTAGCTTACGCAGCATCGCAAGATCGCCTGCCGGCATCGCCGCGGCTTCATCCGCCACCGCCATCAGCCGCACCGCGCCGAAGCTGGCGGCCAATCCCTTGAGGCGCCATGCCCCTGCGGTCCATGCATCACCGGTTTCAGCGAGCGTCAGGGCGGCCAGTGCGCGTTGCGTGCTGTCGAGAAACGCCTCGCGCAGTTCGGCGATCAGTGCAGGCTCATCGCCTACCGCAGCTGCCAACGTCGCATCGATTGCACCAGGATCATAAGCCATTGCGCCAAGACCTAGCCCAATCCGGTTAACGCATGGTTTCGCTATCGCGGGCGCAGAAACATGGTACACCAAGGCTATGAACGGGGGTTCTCGCATCATCGACCTGCGCCACGATCGCACCCATGAACCCGAGGAATCGGCGCTGCCGCCCGATCATGATTCGGTGGCAAGCGTCGAAGATCACGAAACGCCGCCCATGCGTGATTCTCGCTTGCCGGCGATCCTGGCTGCGGCGGCGCTGATCGGGTGGATCGGCTTTGCCGCATGGCTGCTGCTGCGATCGCCCGCCATGGCGCTGGAGCCTGTGGCGCTGGTCCAGTTGATTGCAGCGCTTTGCGTCCCGCCCGCGCTGATCGCTATCGTCTATTTGCTTTCGACCCGTAACGGGCGTGCCGAAGCGCGTCGTTTCGGTGCCACCGCGCAGGCGATGCGCGTGGAAGCCGCAACGCTCGAAGTGCGGATCGCCGCGCTGTCGGATCGGATCGAGGCCAATCGCGCGGCGCTGAACGAACAAGCGCACGCGCTGATCGCCGCCGGCGACGAGACGAGCGAGCGGTTGCAGCATGTCAGCAACGTCGTCGTCCGCGACGTCGCCTCGGTCCACGCCGCCGCGCGCACGCTGGGCGAATCGGCGGACACTGCCAGCAAGCGGCTGGCGGTGCTGATCGCCACGATGCCGCGCGCCAATGCCGAAGTGCAGACGATGACCGAAACGCTCGACCGGCTCGGGCTGGCAGCTGGACAACAGGTATCCGGGCTCGACGCACAATTGGCAGCGCTCGCCGAGCGTGGCCGGGTCGCCGACGAACTGACCGGCGGTGCGGCGCAGCGGCTGGCGGCACATATCGCGCGGATGGAGGCGACCAGCGAAAGCGCGGGCGCGCGGCTTGAGGCGGTGACCGCCGACACCTCCGCTGCGGTCGATGCGGTGCTCGATCGCGCGGCGCAGGCGATCGATGAGGCGCGACGCGGCATCGCGGCGCAGGGCGATGCGATGATGGCGATGCTCACCTCGAACCAGGCAACGCTCGACCGCGTGGGCCGCGAAGGGATGGATACGCTCGTAGCGCGGCTCGCCACGGTCGAGGAAGTGATCGCGCGGATCGCGGCGGTGCTCGAGCGCGAACGCGACCATGCCGACCTGTTGTTCGACACGCTCGACACCAATGTCGCCGGGGCGACGGCGCAGCTCGATCTGCTGCACGAAACCGGCGTTCAGCGCACCGGATCACTCGCCCAATCGGTGGCGGCGGTCACCATCGGCCTCGACGCGATGCGCGATTCGATGCGCGCGGGCGACACCGTCGCGGCATCGACGATCGACCGTGCCGAAGGGCTGTTGACCGCGCTCGACGCCGCCGTGCGCGAAATCGACGAAACCCTGCCCGAAGCGTTGGCGCGGCTCGACGCGCGCGTGGGGCAAAGCCGGTCGATCGTCGGCGCCGCCAAGCCCGAGTTGCTCGCGCTGGTGAACGCCGCCGAGAGCACGCACGACGCAATCGATGCGATCAACGCAACGGTTATCGCGCAGCGCGATACGCTGGTGGCGCTGTCTGCCGCATTGGTCGAGGCGCTCGGCACTGGCAGCGACCGAATCGACGGTATCCAGCAATCGATCGAAACGACGATCGCGCAAACCCGCGACTTCGCCCATGAATCCGCCCCGCAATTGGTCGAGGCGCTGATCAGGATCCGCGAAACCGCCGCTGCGGCGACCGAACATGCCCGCACGGCGTTGGCCAGCGTCATTCCCGAAGCCGCCACCCGCCTTGAAACCGCATCGGTGCAGGCGCTGGCCCGCGCGATCGACGAGGCCGTCACGCGGCAATTGGGGTTGCTGGGGCAAGCCGCCGACGATGCCGTGCGCGCCGCCACCCGCGCGTCGCAGCAAGTGGGCGCGCAGATGGAAAGCATCGCCGAGGCGACCGCGCGCATCGACGACCGGATCGACGAGGCACGCAGCGAACGCGAAGCCGCCGACCGCGACGGCTTTGGCAGGCGCGTATCGCTGTTGATCGAGGCGCTCAATTCGGCGTCGATCGACATTGCCCGCGCCTTGTCGTCGGATGTCTCGGACACCGCCTGGTCGGCCTATCTGAAAGGCGATCGCGGCGTATTCACCCGCCGCGCCGTAAAGCTGATCGAGCCCGGCCAGCTTCGCGAGATCACCCAGTTGTACGACACCGACGCCAATTTCCGCGACCAGGTGAACCGCTACATCCACGATTTCGAGGCTATGCTGCGCCAGGTACTGGCGCATCGCGATGGCTCCCCGCTGGGGGTGACCTTGCTATCGTCCGATGCTGGGAAGCTGTATGTGGCGCTGGCGCAGGCGATCGAGCGATTGCGGGCCTGACGAGAAAGCCCCTCCCTGGCAAGGAGGCAGCGCCTGGCTGCTGCGCGCCGAGCTTTACCGCCGGCGGGCGTTGACGAAGTCGAGCATCTCGGCGGTTACCCACCCGTTGACGTAATTCGCATAAAACGCGCCGAACAGCACCGCCGACACGATCGTCGTCAACAGCGCGACGCGGCCCATGTTGAAATGTGTCGGCGCGCTGTCGGCCTGGCCCGGCACGCGCTCAATCCCTGCTTCGTCGGTGGTCCGCACGCCGAACGGCAGCACGAAGAACACCGACAACGCCCAAAACAGGAAATAGATCGCCATTGCCGATTGCCAGGCCATCGCGTCAGCCCTCGATCAACAATACGTCGACCACCGGCTTCTTGCCGGTCCAACGGGTCGCCACCCGCCGCGTGGCAAGGCGGATCGCCTCGGTCCGCTTTTCGGCATTGCGCTCGCTGGTCGACAGCACCTTGATGATCGCGCCCTGCACTTCGGCGAGGAAGGGTTCGCGGTCTTCCTCGACCGGCACGCCCTGCACCTTCACCTGTGGCTGGCCGATAATGCGTCCGCCCTTGCCGATCGCCACCGCGACCGACATCTGACCATAGGTCGCAAGCCGCCGCCGCTCGTTGATCGTCGAACCATCGGCAGGCAGGATCACGTCACCGTCGAGCAACAGCCGGCCGACCGTAGCAAAACCGATCCGCTTGGGCTCACCCGGCGACAGCCGAAGCACATCGCCATTTTTTTGCACGACCGAGCGCTTGATGCCCTGTGCCGTTGCGAACTTGCCATGTTCGGTGAGGTGACGACCCTCGCCATGTACCGGCACCACTATTTGCGGGCGGATCCACTTGTACATCTTGGCGAGTTCGGGACGCCCCGGATGGCCCGATACATGCACATGCGCCTGCTTGTCGGTGATCAGTTCGATCCCGCGCTCAGCGAGCGTGTTCATGATCTTGCCGATCGCGACTTCGTTGCCCGGAATCTGCTTCGACGAGAAAATCACCCGATCGCCCGATTCGAGCTTGAGCTGATGGCTGCCCGACGAAATCCGCGACAGCGCAGCGCGATCCTCGCCCTGCCCGCCGGTGCCGATGATCAACAGCTTGCCGCGCGGCAGCCGCATCGCGGTGTCGAAGTCGACCGTCTCGGGGAAGTCCTTGAGATAGCCGGTCGCCTTGGCAACCTTCAGGATGCGGTCGAGCGAACGCCCGGCGACGCAGACCTGACGGCCATTGGCGATGGCGCAGCTTGCCAGCGTCTGCAGCCGCGCCGCGTTCGACGCGAAGCTGGTGACCAACACCCGCCGGCCCTCGGCCCGCGCGATTTCGGCGTGCAGCCCGGCGCGGACGTCTTCTTCCGAACCCGATGCGGTTTCGTTGAGCACGTTGGTCGAATCGCACATCATCGCCAGCACGCCCTTGTCGCCGATGGCGGTCAATTGCGCCGGGCTGGCCGGGGTGCCGACTTGCGGCGCATCGTCGAGCTTGAAATCGCCGGTGTGGAACACGCGGCCATATTTGGTCTCGATCACCAGCGCGCTTGGCTCGGGGATCGAATGCGCCATCGGTACGAAGGTAACGCCGAACGGCCCCACCTTCACGCTGCCGCCGATTTCGATGATCTTGAGCTTCACCTGCTTGGCAATGCCCTCTTCCTCGAGCTTGCCGCGGATCAGCCCCGCGGTAAACGGCGTGGCATAGATCGGCACGCCCAAGTCGGCGGCGAAATAGGGCAAGGCACCGATATGGTCCTCATGCCCATGCGTAATGACGATACCCGCCAGATCATCGACGCGATCTTCGATGAATTGCAGGTCGGGCAGGATGATGTCGATGCCCGGATAGGCAGGGTCGGCGAAAGTCACGCCGCAATCTACCATCAACCATTTACCGTCCGCGCCATACAGGCTGACATTCATGCCGATTTCGCCCGAGCCGCCAAGGGCGACATAGAGCAGTTCTTTTCCTGGAGTCACTTCGTTCCTGTTCTTACTTCTAGTGGAATGAAGGCCCCCGCCGCCGCCCGATTCCTGAGCTTGTCAAAACGCCGGAAAAACCGGCGGCGTTTTGACAAACGCATGAGGGGGAAGATGGCGGAGGCCGTTTCGGTGCTATACCGATCCTTGCGCTATATGGCGACGCGACCACAAAATCGCCAGCCCCTGAATGGTCAGGTCCGATTCAATCGTGTCGAATGCCTCAGTTTGTTTCTCGAACAACATCGCCAGGCCGCCGGTGGCGATCACTTTTACCGGCCGACCGATCTCGGCGCGCAGCCGTGCGACCAGCCCCTCGATCATCGCGATATAGCCCCAGTAGATGCCGATGTGCATTTGATCGACCGTGGTGCGGCCGATAACGCTGGCATTGCCCGGTGCCTCAATCGCGATACGCGGCAGTTTGGCGGTGGCGTTCACCAGCGCGTCGAGCGACAGGTTGATGCCCGGCGCGATGATCCCGCCCTTATATGCGCCGGTATAGTCGGCGACGTCGAACGTGGTCGCAGTGCCGAAATCGATGATGATCAGGTCGCCCGCATGGCTTTCATGCGCGGCAATCACGTTGAGCGCGCGATCGGCCCCCACCGCATCGGGTTCATCGACATCGAGCGAGATGCCCCATGGCGCATCGCCCTTGCCCGCGATCACCGCATCGGTCTTGAAATATTTCGATGCCAGCACTTGGAGGTTATGCAGCGCGCGCGGCACGACGGTGCCGACGATCACCCCGGTCACTTGGCTCCGCTCATAGCCTTCGAGCGCCAGCAACTGGCTCAGCCACACCGCATATTCATCAGCGGTGCGGCGCGGATCGGTGGCGATCCGCCAGCGCGCACGGATCACGCGGTCGGCATCGACCAGCGCAAAGACGATATTGGTATTCCCGGCATCGATCGCGAGCAGCATTGGCAGTCCCTTACGTCACGCTGGCGAGGTTTAGCGGCCAACCCCTACGCCGTTCGCCCCTGGCTTGTCGAAGTGCCGTCCTGTTTTTCGGGTCGCGAACATCGGGCGCAGCGCAGCGATCAGACAAGAAACACATCCCCCGCATGCATGACATGCAACCGCCCATCGGCCAACCGCAGCATCAATGCGCCGTCGCTGCTAAGCCCTTCGAACAGGCCGTCGACTACGCCGCCGTCGGGCAGCCGCACCTGCAACGCCGTGCCAACGCGGTGCGCGTGCGCGGTCCAACGATCGCGCACCGGCCCCAAGCCCTCGCCGCGCCAGCGTCGGAGCCAATGGCCAAAGCTGTCGGCCAGCGTTTCGATGAAGTCGGCAGGTGCCACCACCGCGCCATGCACGGCAAGGCTTGTCGTGGCCCGGTCGGCCAGATCGGGATGGTGCGCCAGATTGACGCCGATGCCGGCGACCACGGCGTTGTCGGCGCGCTCCAGCAGGATACCCGCCAGCTTCGCTCGCCCGACCAGCAAATCATTGGGCCATTTCAGCGCGACGCCGCATCCCGCCCCTACATAGGAGAGCACGACCTCGGCCAGCGCGACCCCTGCTACCAGCGAAAGCGTGGCAGCGGGCGGATCGGTGGGGCGCAGCCGAACGAGCGTGCTGGCGTATAAATTGCCGACCGGCGACTCCCACGCCCTGCCCTGCCGCCCGCGCCCGGCAGTCTGTCGCTCGGCGCGAAGCCAGCTCGCCTCGGGCGCGCCGCTGGCGGCCAAGGCGAGCAGGTCGACATTGGTCGACCCGGTTTCAGCGACGCAGCGTATTTGGCTCAGAACAATGCTCGCGCCGCCAGGACGCTCCACCCGCCCAGCAGCGGGATCGCGAAATAGCCAAGCGGTGAAATGAACGCAGCGGTCACCGCGATGATGCCGTTCTCGACGGTGCTGCAGCTGCGCGGGAAGGCCGGGGCCGGTGCATCGAAATACATCGTCTTGATCACGCGCAGGTAATAATAGGCACCGATCACCGAAGCCGCGATACCGATCACTGCCAGCGGAAACAGACCGGCGGAAACCGCAGCGTCGAACACCGCGAACTTGGCGTAGAAACCGAACAGCGGCGGGATACCGGCAAGGCTGAACATGAACATCGCCAGCGCCAGCGCAAGGCCGGGGCGCGTCTGCGACATGCCCGACAGGCTGCTGAGCGTTTCGACCGGCACACCGTCATCATCGCGCATCTGCAACACGATCACGAAGCTGCCAAGCGTCATCGCAACATAGATGGTCATATAGACCAGCACGCTCGCCACGCCCTGTTCGGTGCCGGCCGCAAGGCCGATCAGCGCGAAGCCAACATTGTTGATCGACGAATAGGCGAGCAGCCGCTTGATGTTGGTCTGGCCGATCGCCGCGACCGCACCGAAGATGATCGACGCCAGCGCGGCAAAGATCACGATCTGCCGCCATTCCAGCAGTGCCGGTCCCATCGCCTCGGTCGCGACGCGCACCGTCAGCGCGACCGCGGCAACCTTTTGCGCGGTGGCAAAGCTGATCGTCACTGGGGTGGGTGCGCCCTCATAGACGTCGGGGGTCCACATGTGGAACGGCACCGCAGCGATCTTGAACGCCAGGCCGGCGAACACGAACACCAGCCCGAACAGCAGCCCGGTCGACGTTCCGGCAGCATAGGCCGCCGCGATGTCGGCATAGATCGTCGTGCCGCTGAAGCCATAGACCAAGCTGATGCCGTACAGCAGGATGCCGCTGGCAAGCGCGCCGAGGATGAAATATTTGAGGCCCGCTTCGGCCGAACGCTGGTCGCGTCGCATGAAGCTGGCGAGGACATAAGCGGCAAGGCTTTGCAGCTCGAGCCCAACATACAGGCTGAGCAAATCGCCCGCCGACACCATCATGCCCATGCCAACTGCGCTCAGCAGGATAAGCACCGGATATTCGGGCCGCAAGTCATCGCCCGAGGTCTGCTGGAAAAAGCGCGGGGCAATGACGATCGCCGCCGCCGACGCGATATAGATCAGCACCTTGGCAAAGGTGCCGAACGCATCGGCGCGATACAGGCCGTCAAACGCTTCACCGCCGGTCGATGCCGGGCCGATCAGCGAGATGCCCGCGCCCAACAATACGGCAATCGCCGCCCAGCTTACCGCGCGCGTCGATGCCTGGCCGCCCCAGGCCCCCACCAGCATCAGCGCCAGCGCACCGACCGTCAGTACCAGCTCGGGCAGGATCATCAGGAATTGGCTAGCGTAAGACATCAATGCTCTCCGCCTTCGGCACCGGCCGAATGCGCATAGGCGCTCGCAACCGCCGCGCGCTCGGCAACAGCGGCGCGGGCTTCGGGAGTACCAGGGGTCGGTCGGGAATCACTCGGCGGCGCTGCGCGATCCAGTCGTGCCAGCAATGTCGTGACGTCGGCGCGCATCGGGGCCAGGAATGGCTCGGGATAGACACCCATCCACAGCACCGCGGCAGCGATCGGGGCAAGCAAGGCAATCTCACGCCTCGACAGATCGGGCATCGCGCGGACATCGTCCTTGGTCAGCTCACCCCACACCACGCGGCGGTACAGGTACAGCATATATGCCGCGCCCAGGATAATCCCGGTGGTGCAAAGCAGCGCGATCGTCGTCGACACCTGATAGGTGCCCGCAAGGCTCAGGAACTCACCGACAAAGCCCGAGGTGCCGGGCAAGCCGATCGACGCCATCGTGAACAGCAGGAAGAAGATCGCATAGCGCGGCATGTTGTTGGCAAGCCCGCCATATCGTCCGATCTCGCGGGTGTGCAGCCGGTCATAGATCACGCCGACGCACAGGAACAGCGCAGCCGACACCAGGCCATGCGACAGCATGACGATCATCGCGCCCTCGATCCCCTGCTGATTGAACGCGAACAGCCCGATCGTGACGATCGCCATATGCGCGACCGAGGAATAGGCGATCAGCTTCTTCATGTCCTGCTGCACCAGCGCCACCAGCGACGTATAAATCACCGCTACCGCCGACAGCCCGAACACCAGCCAGGTCAGTTGCCCCGATGCTTCGGGAAACATCGGCAGGCTGAAGCGAAGAAAGCCATAGCCGCCAAGCTTGAGCAGCACGCCCGCCAGGATCACCGAGCCTGCGGTCGGTGCCTGAACATGCGCGTCGGGCAGCCAGGTATGCACCGGCCACATCGGCATCTTCACCGCGAACGAGGCAAAGAATGCAAGCCACAGCCATGTCTGCACATCCGCCGGGAAATCATATTCCATCAACGCCGGGATCGACGACGTGCCCGCATTGACGCTCATATAGAGCATCGCAATGAACATCAGCACCGAGCCGAGCAGCGTGTAGAGGAAGAATTTGTAGCTGGCGTAAATCCGGTTTGCGCCGCCCCAGATGCCGATGATCAGATACATCGGGATCAGGCCACCTTCAAAGAAGATGTAGAACAGGAACAGATCCTGCGCCGCGAAGGTGCCGATCATCAGCACCTCTACCAGCAGGAACGCCGCCATATATTCTGGCACGCGCTGCGTAACCGCTGTCCAGCTCGCGCCGATGCAGATCGGCATCAGGAACACGCTGAGCATGATCAGCATCAACGCAAAGCCGTCGATCCCCAGCGCCCAGGAAAAGCGCCCGAACAGCGGCGCATATTCGACGAACTGCCATTGCGCGGCCGCACCGCCAATGTCGAAATTGGCCCACAAAATACAGCCGAGCGCAAAATCGATCAGCGTCGCGACCAATGCCGTCAGCCGCGCCGTCCTGGCATCGACGAACAGGCAGGCAATCGCCGCCAGCGCAGGAACCGCTAGCATTACCGAAAGAATGGGAAAGCCTTCCATCAGCCTTGCCCCGCAATGGCCCAGGTGACCGCGGCGGTAAGCCCGATCAGCATGACAAACGCATAGGAATACACATATCCCGATTGAATGCGGCCCGCGAGCCGACTGGAAAGCGCGACGACCGCCGCCGACCCGTTGGGACCGAACCGATCGATGGTCCCCTCGTCACCCGCCTTCCAAAACAATCGGCCGATGGCGAATGCAGGACGCACGAACAACAGGTCGTAAAGCTCGTCAAAATACCATTTGTTGAGCAGGAACCGGTAGAGCACGCGGAAGGTCTCGGCGAACTTCGCCGGGAAAGCGGGTGCCCAGATATAGGCGAGCCACGCCACCACCAGCCCGATGACCATCACGATCGTCGCCGCCAGTTTCACCAGCAACGGTACTTCGTGCATCTCGTGCGCCAGCGTCGAATCGAAGAAGATCGAACCCTTCCAGAAGGTCGCGCCCGCTTCGGGTTCGAGGAAATAATGGTGGAAGCCAAGGCCAGCGGCGACCGCGCCAACGGTGAGCACCAGCAAGGGGATCAACATCGCGATGCCACTCTCGTGCGGATGATAGCCACCAGTGCCGGTCTTCACCTCATGCGCGCCCGGAGCATGGGCATGCGGATCGGCACTCGCATGTTCGTCCGCAGGCTCGTCATGATGATCGTGCGAGTCATGCAGCGCGTGCTGGATATGCTCCGATGCTGCCCAGCGCGGCTTGCCCCAAAAGGTGAGGAACATCAGCCGCCACGAATAGAAGCTGGTGAGCAATGCCGCGAGCGTCCCGACCCAGAACGCGCCCTGCCCTTCGGCACCCGAAGCCCAGGCGGCCTCGAGGATCGCGTCCTTCGAATAAAAGCCCGCAAAGCCGCCGAACCCGTAGATACCGACACCGGTGATCGCGAGCGTTCCCGCCAGCATCGTCCAGAAGGTCACCGGGATCGATTTCCGCAGGCCGCCATAGAAACGCATATCCTGCTCATGGTGCATCGCATGGATGACCGAGCCCGCGCCCAGGAACAGCAACGCCTTGAAGAAAGCGTGGGTGAACAGGTGGAACATCGCCGCGCCATAGGCACCGACGCCAGCAGCGAAGAACATGTAGCCGAGCTGCGAGCAGGTCGAATAAGCGATCACGCGCTTGATGTCGGTCTGCACCGTGCCGATCGTCGCGGCGAAGATGCAGGTCGCAGCACCAACGCCGGTCACCACCGCCAGCGCCACCGGCGATGTCTCGAACATCGGCGACAGGCGGCAGACCATGAATACGCCAGCGGTGACCATCGTCGCGGCATGGATCAGCGCCGACACCGGGGTCGGCCCCTCCATCGCGTCGGGCAGCCAAGTGTGCAGGCCGAGCTGCGCCGACTTGCCCATCGCGCCGATGAACAGCAGCAGGCAAAGGATCGTCATGGTGTCGAGGCGATAGCCGAGGAAACCAATCGTCGAACCCGCCATTTCGGGCGCGGCGGCGAGGATCTCGGGGATCGAGATCGTGCCGAACACCAGATAGGTGCCGAAAATCCCCAGCATGAAGCCCAGATCGCCAACGCGGTTGACGACAAACGCCTTGATCGCAGCAGCTTGCGCCGATGGCTTTTTGTACCAGAAGCCGATCAGCAGATAGCTTGCAAGGCCAACGCCTTCCCAGCCGAAGAACATCTGCACCAGATTGTCGGCGGTCACGAGCATCAGCATCGCGAAGGTGAACAGCGAAAGATACGCGAAGAAGCGCGGCTGATCGGGATCTTCGTCCATATAGCCCCAGCTATACAGATGGACGAGCGCCGAGACGGTAGTGATGACGACCAGCATGATCGCGGTCAGCGTGTCGACGCGCAGCGACCAGTCGACCGTCATCGTGCCCGACTGCATCCACAGCAATACCGGGGTGACGGTCGCATCGGCGCTGCCCGCGACGAACGACAGGAAGATCGGCCAAGAAAGCGCGCACGAAATGAACAGCGCGCCGGTCGTCACCAGCTTGGCCGGAACATTGCCGATCGCGCGATTGCCGAGGCCCGCGACGATTGCCGCGAGCAGCGGCAGGAAAACGATGATGGAAATCATGCTCACGCATCCCCCTCCCGCTGGCGGGAGGGGTTAGGGGTGGGGCTATCCACGAAGGTTGAAGCCATCAAAGGGCCCACCCCCGACCCCTCCCGCGAGCGGGAGGGGGGAAGATCAAACAAGCGCACCATCACCCCTTCATCCGATTGGCATCGTCGACCGCGATCGAACCGCGCCCACGGAAATAAATCACCAGGATCGCCAGCCCGATCGCTGCCTCGCCGGCAGCGACGGTCAACACAAACATCGCAAACACCTGCCCGACCAGATCACCCAGATACGCCGAGAACGCGACCAGGTTCAGGTTCACCGCCAACAGGATCAGTTCGATCGCCATCAGGATGATGATCAGGTTCTTGCGATTGAGGAAAATCCCCATCACGCCCAGCGCGAAAAGTAGCGCGCCGACGACCAGATAATGGTTGAGGCCGATCACAATTCCACCCCCGTGCCAACCGGCTGGTTGATCTTGCGCACTGCATCCTTGGCCCGGCGATTCACCTGCGCCGAAATATTCTGCACGCGAACCCCGCCGCGCTCACGATGCGTCAGCACGATCGCGCCGATCATGGCGACCAGCAGAACCAGACCAGCACCTTCAAATACGAACAGATAGCGGGTGTAGAGCAGCCGCCCGATCGCCTCGATATTCGGCACCGCCGCGTCAATCGGCGCAATCCGCGTCGCAAGCTCGATGCCGCCGGCGCTCCAGGCACCGACACCGATGATGATCTCCGCCGCCAGCGCCACCGCCAGCGCAAAGCCGATCGGCAGATACCGAACGAAGCCCGCACGAAGCTCGGCAAAGTCGATGTCGAGCATCATCACCACGAACAGGAACAGCACCGCGACCGCGCCGACATATACCACGATCAGCAGCATCGCGATGAACTCGGCCCCGATCAGGATCATCAGCCCGGCGGCGTTCAGAAACGCCAGGATCAGCCACAACACCGAATGCACCGGGTTGCGCGCGGTGATCACCAGCGCGGCCGAAACCACCACGATCGATGCGAACAGATAAAAGGCGATTGCCTGGATCAACGAAGCGACTCCCGCACGCGAACCGTCGCCCCGGCAAAGGTCAGCAACGCGCGGCACAAGCGCGCGTTTCGAAGCCGGGAGGCCCCGGCTTTCGCCCGGGCAACGGTGAAACTCTTGGACATCTTGACCCCTCTGGCCGGTCGCTTAACGATACGGCGCGTCGGCGGCAAGGTTCGCGGCGATCGCGCGCTCCCAGCGATCGCCGTTCGCGAGCAGCTTATCCTTGTGATAGATCAACTCTTCGCGCGTTTCGGTCGAAAATTCGAAATTCGGCCCTTCGACGATGGCATCGACCGGGCACGCCTCGGCGCACAAGCCGCAGTAGATGCACTTGGTCATGTCGATGTCGTAGCGCGTCGTGCGGCGGCTGCCGTCGTCGCGCGGCTCGGCCTCGATCGTGATCGCCAGGGCCGGGCACACCGCCTCGCACAGCTTGCACGCGATGCAACGTTCTTCGCCATTGGGATAGCGACGCAGCGCGTGCTCGCCGCGGAAGCGGGGCGAGATCGGGTTCTTTTCATACGGATAGTTGATCGTCGCCTTGGGCTTGAAGAAATATTTCAGCGTCAGCGCGTGCGCCTTCAAAAACTCCCACAGCGTGAAAGAGCGGACGACCTGGGCGAAACTCATGCCGAAACTCCATAGCGCGTCAGCATCAGATAACCCGACACGAGAAAGACGAAAAACAGGCTGAGCGGCAGGAATATCTTCCAGCCAAGCCGCATCAACTGGTCGTAGCGATAGCGAGGCACCGTCGCCTTGATCCACGAAAACACGAAGAAGAAGAACAGCATCTTGGCAAACAGCCAGATGATCCCCGGTACTATATAGAGCGGTGCCCAATCGACCGGCGGCAGATAGCCACCCCAGAACAGCAGCGCGTTCAGCGTGCACATCAGGATTACATTGGCATATTCGCCAAGCCAGAACAGCGCGAACGCCATCGACGAATATTCAGTCTGATACCCCGCGACCAGTTCGCTCTCGGCCTCGGTCAGATCGAACGGCGCGCGCGCGGTTTCGGCGAGCGACGAGATCAGGAACACCACCGCCATCGGGAACAGCAGCGGATTGAAGCCGAACCCGTTGATGAAGCCGAAAATCGTGCCGCGCTGCGCCTCGACAATGCCCGACAGATTGAACGTCCCTGCCCACAAAACCACCGAAACCAGCACGAAACCGATCGCGACTTCATAGCTGACCATCTGCGCCGCCGCACGCAGCGCCGAGTAGAACGGATATTTGGAGTTCGACGCCCAGCCCGCCATGATCACGCCGTACACGCCAAGCGACGACGCCGCCAAAATGTACAGCAGACCGATATTGATGTCGGCCAGCACCACCCCGACCTGAAACGGTACCACCGCCCAGACGATCAGCGCCACGGTGAAGGTGATGATCGGCGCAAGCAGGAACAGCCCCTTGTTCGCGCTGGTCGGGATGATGGTTTCCTGCAGGAACACCTTCAGCCCGTCGGCGAACGACTGGAGCAGGCCGAACGGCCCGACGACGTTCGGCCCCTTGCGCAGCGCCATCGCCGCCCAGATCTTTCGGTCGGCATAGATGATCATCGCCACCGCCAGCATCAGCGGCAGCGAGATGACCAGGATGCCGACGATCGTTGCGGTGAACCACGCGCCCTCATAGCCAAGGCCGAGCGACTGGAAGAAACTGGTCATCGACGAACCCCTTCCCCCGCCCGGGCCGCGCGCAGGCCGGCCACGGTGAGGGAGCGTAACGGTGTTGAACTAAAACGGCTCATTCCGCCGCCTCGGCAAAATCCTGCCCATGCACCAATTCGGCCGAGCAACGCTGCATCGTCGGGCTGGCGCGGCAAATCGCGTTGGTGAGATAGAAATCGGCGATCGGATAGGTCACGCCGCCCTCTGCCTGACTGGCTAGCGCGGGTGGGTTCCAGTCATACCGGACCAGCCCTTCCTGCCCGAGCGCCGGCACATCGGCAGCCATCGCCGCGCGGAGAGCCTCCAGGCTATCGAACGGCAACCGCCGCCCGAGCACGTCCGAAAGCGCGCGGAAGATCGACCAGTCCTCACGCGCATCGCCCGGCGGGAACACCGCACGATCGCCGCGCTGCACGCGCCCCTCCAGATTGACATAAGTGCCCGGCTTCTCGGCATAGCTCGCCCCCGGCAGGATGACATCGGCATGCGCCGCACCCTTGTCGCCGTGATGGCCGACATAGACCTTGAAGCTATCGGCGAAGCTGGTGAAATCGACTTCGTCCGCGCCGAGGAAGAACACCAGCTTGGGTGCCGCCGCGACGATGTCGGCAATGCCGCCCGCCTGCGCATACCCGAGCATCAACCCGCCCATCCGCGCCGCCGCCGTGTGAACAACGTTGAAGCCGTTCCAACCATCCCGAACCAGATTGAGCGACCCGGCCAGCGCCAGCGCCGCGCCATGCCCGGCCTTCAGCGCGCCAGGCCCGACGATCACCGCCGGCCGTTCGGCCTTGCTAAATACTTCCGCCACCGCCTCGGGCAAATTGCCGAGCAACGACAAATCGTCGCCGAGCCACGTTGCGCGATAGGTCAAATCGACTTCGGGTCCGATCGCGAACACCTTGGCCCCGCGCTTCATCGCCTTGCGGATGCGGGTGTTCACCAGCGGCGCTTCGTGGCGCAGATTGCTGCCCACCAGCAGGATGGCGTCGGCATCCTCGATACCCGCAATCGTGGTGTTGAACGCGACCGCGCCCAGCGAGGTCACGTCATATGCCATGCCGGTCTGCCGCCCTTCGAGCAGCGACGAGCCAAAGCCCTCGACCAGCTTCTTGGCGGCGAACATCGTTTCGCAATCGAGCAGATCGCCAGCGATTGCCGCGACGCTCGATCCGGCACCGGTCGCAACCTGCGCGATAGCGGCGAACGCTTCGTCCCATGACACCGCAACCAGCTTCCCGTCGCGGCGGACATAGGGCTTGTCGAGCCGGCGACGCACCAAGCCATCCACTGCGTGGCGGGTCTTGTCGTGCGCCCACTCTTCGTTCACGTCCTCATTGATCCGCGGCAGCGCGCGCAGCACCTGACGGCCCCGGCTGTCGAGGCGGATATTGCTGCCGACCGCGTCCATGACGTCGATCGCCAGCGTCTTTTTCAGCTCCCAGGGTCGCGCCTCGAACGCATAGGGCTTCGACGTCAGCGCACCCACGGGGCACAGATCGACGACATTGCCGCTCAATTCGCTGGTCACCGCTTTTTCGAGATAGCTGGTGATCTGCATATTCTCGCCGCGATAGATCGCGCCAATCTCTTCGACGCCCGCGACTTCCTCGGCAAAGCGGACGCAGCGCGTGCACTGGATGCAGCGCGTCATCACCGTCTTGACGATCGGCCCCATATATTTCTCGGTCACCGCGCGCTTATGCTCGGTGTAGCGCGAATGGCCGCGTCCATAGGCCATCGTCTGGTCCTGCAGGTCGCATTCGCCGCCCTGGTCGCAGATCGGGCAATCGAGCGGGTGATTGATCAACAGGAATTCCATCACGCCTTCGCGCGCGGCCTTCACCATCGCACTGTCGGTGCGGATGTCCTGTCCTTCGGCGGCAGGCAGCGCGCACGAAGCCTGCGGCTTGGGCGGCCCCGGCTTCACTTCGACCAGGCACATCCGGCAATTGCCCGCGATGCTCAGCCGCTCGTGATAGCAGAAACGCGGGATTTCCTTGCCCGCGGCCTCACAGGCCTGCAGCACCGTAGCGCCCTGCGGCACCTCGACTTCGATTCCGTCGACTTTAAGCTTTGGCATCGTGTTTTAACTCAATGCGAGGTGTCGGTGAGACCGAGACGCTTCTCGATCAGATCGACACGATTTTTCAGGTCGGCAACATCCGACTGCAATTGGTAGATCGACGTCATCATCCCGCGAACATGATCCTCGATCGAAGACAATCGCATCCCTTGCGATAGCTGTTCGCGTTTGATCACTGATATGTCGGCCTGAATATTCTTCAGGATCTCCAGCATCACGTCAGCTCTTTCGTCGGTCACTCCGCCGCCTCCTGATACGACGCCGTCTCACCGCCCTGACGCTCGGTGATCCGCCGCTCCATTTCGGGGCGGAAATGCTTGATCAGCCCCTGGATCGGCCATGCGGCGGCATCGCCCAGCGCACAGATGGTGTGGCCCTCGACCTGCTTGGTCACCTGGTACAGCGTGTCGATCTCGGAGATGTCGGCATCGCCGGTCCGCATCCGCTCCATCACCCGCCACATCCAACCGGTGCCTTCGCGGCACGGCGTGCACTGGCCGCAGCTTTCGTGCTTGTAGAAATAGGACAGGCGCGAAATCGCGCGGACGATGTCGGTGGACTTATCCATGACGATCACCGCCGCCGTGCCAAGGCCCGACCCAAGCTCCTTGAGCCCGTCGAAATCCATCGGCGCGTCCATGATCTGCGCCGCCGGCACCAATGGCACCGACGATCCGCCGGGGATCACCGCGAGCAGATTGTCCCAACCACCGCGAATGCCGCCGCAATGCTTTTCGATCAGCTCGCGGAACGGGATGCCCATCTCCTCCTCGACGACACAGGGCGTGTTCACATGGCCGCTGATCTGGAACAGCTTGGTGCCCTTGTTGTTCTCACGCCCGAAGCTCGAGAACCATTCCGGCCCGCGCCGCAGGATCGTCGGCACCACCGCGATCGATTCGACATTGTTCACCGTCGTCGGGCAGCCATACAGACCCGCGCCTGCCGGGAAGGGCGGCTTCAGGCGCGGCTGACCCTTCTTGCCCTCAAGGCTTTCGAGCATCGCGGTCTCTTCGCCGCAGATATACGCCCCTGCCCCGCGATGCGCGAACACGTCGAAATCATAGCCCGACCCGCAGGCATTCTTGCCCAGAAAGCCGCGATCATAGGCCTCGGCGATCGCTGCAAACAGCGTCTCGGCCTCACGGATATACTCGCCGCGAATATAGATATACGCCGCCCGCGCGCGCATCGCGAACCCTGCGATCAGCGCGCCTTCGATCAGCTTGTGCGGATCGTGGCGGATGATCTCGCGATCCTTGCAGCTGCCAGGCTCGGATTCATCGGCGTTGATCACCAGGAAGTTGGGCCGGTCGGGCTTGGGCTCCTTGGGCATGAAGCCCCATTTCACGCCGGTGGGAAAACCAGCGCCGCCGCGCCCGCGCAGGCCCGATGCCTTGACGCGATCGATGATCGCATCCTGGCCGACGTCCATCAGCGCCTTGGTATTGTCCCAGTCCCCGCGTTTTTCGGCAGCGCCGATATTCCAGGGCTGAAACCCGTAAACGTTGGTGAAGATGCGGTCCTTATCGTGGAGCATTATCGGGCATCCGTTAGATCGAGCCGTCGCTCGATGCGGCCGACCCGCTCGTCGAGGCGATCCAGCCTATTATTAATTCCTGAAACCGACATCATGATGCCGCCCAGATGCTCGTCCGCCGACGTCATCCGCATTTTCAGGTCCACCACTTCGAGTTCGAACTTATCGAACCGAGCGTTGAGGCGGCGAAGTTGTTCAAGGACGAGATTTTCAACGTTTTCCACTATCGCCCCTTCCCAATTGCCCGTTCGGCGAAGAAATATACCCCGACCGCGATAGCGATCGCGATCAATATGCCGACCAGCTTGATCGCGCCGATCAGCAGTTCGACCGCCAGCCACAGCAGCACGATCCCGATGACGATCGCCAGCAGGACTGACGCGATCCCCTTCACGTGCCGATACCCCATTCGTTGCGATAATCATGGTTCGCATCGACCATCGCACGCAGGTTCGTCGTGCCGCCCTCGGCTTCACTGGTGTGGCGGCCATTCTGCGGCCCGGCCTTGGGGCTGTCGCCGCTGGCCAGCGCTTCGAGGATCGCGACCGTGCGATCATAATCGAGGTCTTCGAAATTGTCGTCGTTGATCTGGACCATCGGCGCGTTGGCGCAATTGCCCATGCATTCGACTTCGGTCAGCGTGAACAACCCATCGGGCGTGGTCTTGCCCTTGGCAAGCCCGCGATTCTTGCACGCCGCCAGCACATCGTCCGACCCGCGCAACATGCACGGCGTCGTCCCGCACACCTGCACATGATAGCGACCGACCGGGGCCAGATTATACATGGTGTAGAAGGTCGCGACCTCGAACACGCGCATATACGGCATGCCAAGGTACCCGGCGACATATTCGATCACCGGCACCGGCAGCCAGCCCTGGGTGTGCGTTTCCTCGCCCACCTGCCGCTGCGCCAGATCGAGCAACGGCAAGGTCGCCGATTGCTGCCGCCCGGCGGGATAGCGCGCGACGATTTCCTTGGCCTTGGCAGCGCTTGCCTCGTTCCAGGCAAAGTCGCCCCAGCGTGCGCGGGTTTCGGCTTCGTTGGGGATATGGGGTGCGTCGGCCATTAGCGGATAAACTCCACCCGATCGACCTTGTCGTCGGAGAACGTATAAATGGACATCACTTCAAAGGGTTCGGCCTGTGCCGAACGCGACACCCGCTCATGCAGCACGACGGTTTCGCCAAGGACATGGCTGGCGAGAATGTCGGCGCGATTTTCCGGAAACTCGGCGAACATCGCCTTCAATCCCGAACGCACGCCTTCGCGACCCTCGCGCAGCACCGCACCCCGATATGTCGCCTCGCAGGCATCATCGGTCATCAACGCCACATAGGCATCGGCATCCTGGGCGTTGTAATGCTCAATCATGGCATGTGCCGTCGCAATATGATCGACGCTCACCGATCACACTCCCCGAACACGATGTCCATCGAACCAAGGATCGCGGTCGTGTCGGCCAGCATATGGCCTCGGCTCATGAAATCCATCGCCTGCAAATGGCTGAACGCGGTCGGCCGGATCTTGCAGCGATACGGCTTGTTGGTGCCATCGGCGACCAGATAGATGCCGAACTCGCCCTTGGGGCTTTCGGTCGCGACATAGACTTCGCCCGCCGGAACGTGGAAGCCCTCGGTATACAGCTTGAAGTGATGGATCAGCGCTTCCATCGATCGCTTCATCTCGGCGCGCTTGGGCGGCACGACCTTGCGGTCGAGCGACGCGATCGGCCCTTCGGGCATTTCGGCCAGGCACTGCTTCATGATCCGCGCCGACTGATAGACCTCCTCGACGCGCACCATGAACCGGTCATAGCAATCGCCCTTGGTGCCCACCGGCACGTCGAACTCCATCCGGT
This sequence comes from Sphingomonas sp. 37zxx, assembly GCF_000786205.1. Taxonomy (GTDB): domain Bacteria; phylum Pseudomonadota; class Alphaproteobacteria; order Sphingomonadales; family Sphingomonadaceae; genus Sphingomonas. Next base: position 143,084 of record NZ_JROH01000004.1, read on the forward strand.
CATACACGTCATAGGGCTGCGATTTCCGCAGATCCCACGGGATACCGGCGGCCCGGATCATAGGGCCGGAAAAGCCCCATTTGATGCAGTCCTCGCGGCTCATCGTGCCGATATCGACATTGCGCTGCTTGAAGATGCGGTTCTCGGCCACCAAGCTGATCGCGTCGCCGAACAGGCGCGGCAGGCGGGTGTCGAGCCAGTCGGCAATGTCGGTCAACAGCTTCAGCGGCACATCCTGATGCACGCCGCCGGGCCGGAAATAATTGGCGTGCATCCGCGCGCCGCTGGCCCGCTCGAAAAAGCCGAACGTGTCTTCGCGCAGTTCGAACATCCAAAGGTTCGGCGTCATCGCGCCGACGTCCATCACATGCGAACCAAGGTTCAGCATATGGTTCGAAATTCGCGTCAACTCGGCGAAGAACACCCGCAGATATTGCGCGCGCAGCGGCACTTCCAGATCGAGCAATTTCTCGACCGCCAGGACGAAGCTGTGCTCCATGCACATTGGCGAGCAATAATCGAGGCGGTCCATATAGGGGAGCGCCTGGGTATAGGTTTTATACTCGATCAGCTTTTCGGTGCCGCGATGCAGCAGCCCGACATGCGGATCGATCCGGTCGATGATCTCGCCGTCCAGCTCCATCACCAGTCGCAACACGCCGTGCGCCGCAGGATGCTGCGGCCCGAAATTAATCGTGTAATTCTGGATTTCGACGTCGCCGATCGTCGGATCGGCGGCATCGGTGCGATAGGCGATTTCGTCGAGATACTCGGCCATTACTGCTTTCCTTCCCCGCCATCGGGCGAGGGCACGTCGGGATCGACCGGCTTGTCCTTGGCCAGATTTCCCGAATCGGACCGGCCAGCGCCGGTATCAGCCCGGCTTTCGGTAACCTTCTTCTCGGCCGCTTGCGGTTCGACGTCCTTGGTCGATCCCGCCGGCGCCTTGGTCGCCTCGGCGGCGGTCACTGGCGAGGGCGCGCCCTTGGCCTGTGCCTGCGGTGCTGCGGCAGCCTTTTCGTCACCCGGCAGCACATATTGCGCGCCTTCCCACGGACTCATGAAATCAAAGCTGCGGAAATCCTGCGCCAGCTTCACCGGCTCATACACCACGCGCTTGGCTTCTTCCGAATAGCGAAGCTCGACGAAGCCCGACAACGGGAAATCCTTGCGGAACGGATGCCCGCGAAAGCCATAGTCGGTCAGGATGCGGCGAAGATCGGGATTGCCGTCGAACAGCACGCCGTACATGTCGTACACTTCGCGTTCGAGCCAACCCGCGACCGGCCAGATCGCGACGATCGACGGCACCGGCTTTTCCTCGTCGGTCGTCACGCGCACGCGCAGCCGGTGGTTCCGCGTCAGGCTGAGCAAATGATAGCAGACGTCGAACCGCTCGGGCCGCGAGGGATAATCGACGCCGGCGATTTCCATCAGCTGCTGATATTCCAGCCCCGGCGTGTCACGCAGCGCGATCATGGCGTCGTACAGCGATAGGCGGTCAACGGTGATCGTCACCTCACCGACCTTGTCCTGTGCGTCGACGACCATGCCGCCCAGTGCGGTCTGCACCAGGTCGAGCGTGTCGCCGGTCTCGGCATAACGGGGAGCGGGTGCCTTCATGTTCAACGCTCGATCGTGCCGATGCGGCGGATTTTCCGCTGCAACTGCATTACACCATATAGGAGAGCTTCGGCGGTCGGTGGGCAGCCGGGCACGTAAATGTCGACCGGCACGATCCGGTCGCAACCGCGAACGACGCTGTAGCTATAGTGATAATAGCCACCGCCATTGGCGCAGCTGCCCATCGAAATCACATATTTCGGCTCGGACATCTGATCGTACACGCGGCGAAGCGCCGGGGCCATCTTGTTGCACAAGGTGCCCGCGACGATCATCACGTCGGACTGGCGCGGCGATGCACGCGGCGCGGCCCCGAACCGCTCCATGTCATAGCGCGGCATGTTGACGTGGATCATCTCGACGGCGCAGCACGCAAGGCCGAACGTCATCCACCACAAGCTGCCGGTGCGCGCCCAGGTGAACAGATCCTCGGTCGACGTGACCAGAAAGCCCTTGTCGTTCAGCTCACCATTGAGGTCGCCGAAAAATTGCTGGTCGGGCGGCGTCACGACGCCTGCCCCACCGGTCAGACCAACGGCACCGCGCTGTGCGGGGTGCGCGGGGTTAAACTCTACTCCCAATCGAGAGCTCCCTTCTTCCAGGCGTAAATCAGGCCGAGCGCCAATTCGCCGATGAATACCATCATCGAAATCCAGGCGACCCAGCCCAGATCGAACACGGTCACTGCCCAAGGATATAGGAACGCCGCCTCGAGATCGAAGATGATGAAGAGGATTGCGACCAGATAAAAACGAACGTCGAACTGGCTGCGCGAATCCTCGAACGCGGGAAAGCCGCATTCATATTCGGTCAGCTTTTCCGGCGTCGGTTTATGCGAACCGGTGAAGCGCGACGCCACCATCGGCAAAAAGACGAATGCCGATGACAGGATCAGGGCAACGCCCAGAAACAGCAGGATCGGCAGATATTGCGACAGGTCGACCAAAACATCTTCTCGCAGTTGCGGTAGGAAGTTCGAGGGCTTCTAGGCGGATGGACACAGCGGAGCAATACCGCGACCGACTGAGAATCACTCGCAAAACTGCGGCTTTCCGCCCGCTGCTGCCCCGCGATGCAAGTTGATCAAACGTTCCGCAGCGATCCCGCCAGCAGCTTGTGCAGCTTGGAATGCATGCCGTCATTGGCGGCGAGCAATTGCTTGCGCTCGATCGGCGAATCGCCCCCCCGGAAATCGGTGACGAAGCCGCCTGCTTCCTTGATCAACAGGATACCAGCCGCACAGTCCCACGGCTCCAGCCCGCTCTCCCAAAAGCCGTCATAACGCCCAGCCGCCACCCAGGCGAGGTCGAGCGAAGCGGCTCCCAGGCGGCGGATACCCGCCACTTCAGGGGCAACCGCACCGAAGATCCGGCTCCATTCGGCGAAATTGCCATGTCCCATGAACGGGATGCCGGTGGCGATCAGCGCTTCGGACATGTCGCGCCGCGCCGACACGCGAAGCCGCGCATCCTGCAACCACGCCCCGCGGCCCTTTTCGGCCCAGAAGCTCTCATCGGTCAGCGGCTGATAGATCAGCGCATGGGTGATCTCGGGCCGACCCTGGGGTCCGCGCGGGTCTTCGACGGCGATCGAAATCGCGAAATGCGGCATGCCGTGCAGGAAGTTGGTGGTGCCATCGAGCGGATCGACGATCCAGCGCGGCTTGTCGGGGTCGCCCTTGATGTCTCCGCCTTCCTCCATCAGGAACCCCCAATCGGGGCGCGCCTTGAGCAATTCGTCGTACAAGGTCCGCTCGGCGCGCTGATCGGCCATCGACACGAAATCGGCGGGGCCTTTCTTCGACACTTGCAGATGCTGCACTTCGTTGAAGTCACGACGAAGCCGTGGTGCCGCCTTGCGAGCGGCGCGTTCCATGACGCTGAGAAGGCCGGATAGGGCTGCCATAATTTTCTTCTTCCCCCCTCCCGCCATGCGGGAGGGGTCAGGGGGAGGGCTTGTTTACAAATGAAGATGACGTCGCCCGCTGACACGCCCTCCCCTGGCCCCTCCCGCCAAGCGGGAGAGGAAGCAATTAATCGGCGCGCTTTACATAGGTGCGCTCATACACATCGACGACGATCTTCGTCCCCGCGCCGATATGCGGCGGCACCATTACGCGGACGCCGTTTTCGAGGATTGCGGGCTTGTACGACGACGACGCCGTCTGCCCCTTCACCACCGCATCGGCCTCGACGATCAGCGCTTCGATCGTGTCGGGCAATTGCACGCTGATCGGGCGCTCGTCATAACATTCCATCACCACGTCCATCCCGTCCTGCAGGAAGTCGGCGGCGTCGCCCAGCACGCCCTTGTCGAGCGTGATCTGTTCGTAATTGTCCTTGTCCATGAACGTCAGCGTGTCGCCCTCGGCGAACAGATACTGGAAATCCTTGGTATCGAGCCGAACCCGCTCAACCGACTCCGCCGAACGAAAGCGAACATTGTTCTTGCGCCCGTCGATCAGGTTCTTCAGCTCGACCTGCATATAGGCGCCGCCCTTGCCGGGCTGGGTGTGCTGAATCTTCACCGCGCGCCAGATGCCGGTTTCATATTCGATGATGTTGCCGGGACGAATGTCCACGCCGCTGATCTTCATGGGTCCTGCCTGGATTAGAAAGAGCTGAGCGCGGCGCTTTAGCGAGCGGCGGCTGTTCCGGCAAGCAGCGGCGTTGGATCGACCGCGCGGCCCTCGTGCCAGGCGTCGCCCGGCTGCATCAGGTGCATCCCGAAATGCAGGTGATAATTGCCAATGCCGGCATTGCCGGTGTCGCCGACGAACCCGATTTTTTCGCCGGCACGCACCGCAAGCCCCTCGCGCATGCCCGGCGCATAGCCGGCCAGATGCGCGTAATAATAGGACCATTGCCGGTCGGGCGAGCGAATATACAGCGTCGTGCCGCCCCCGCCGCCGCTGTCGAACAATTTTTCGACCGTCCCGTCAGCCGCGGCCAATACCGGCGTGCCCCGCGCCGCCATGATGTCGTTGCCCTGATGCGCGCGATCACCCTGCCCGCGCGGGTCGTTCCAGCTCGACCGGATCGAATCGCGCGAAACGCCCGCCACCGGCACCGTCAGTAGCGGCCCGCTCCAGCGAACCCGCCCCGGCGTCGCCGCCAGCGGATCGGCCGGCGTGACCACAGACACCGGCTGCTCGCGCCGGAACGACACTAGCGGTTCGCGCGTGGCGTTGCCGGGTCCGAACGACAGCATCGCCCCGAACAGCGCGACGCCGCCCAGGATCAGCAACAGGATCGTCCAGCCCAGCCGAGTCATTGTCTCAGCCGATCACCGCTGGAACACCGCTTTGGTGCCCGGCTTGACCATCATCGAAACCCTAGCCGCGTCCCAATTCATCAGGCGAATACAGCCATTGCTCTCGGTGCGGCCGATATTGGCGGGCTCGGGCGTGCCGTGGATGCCGTAATGCTCCTTCGACAGGTCGATCCACACGATGCCGACCGGGTTGTTCGGCCCCGGCGGCACGATCGCTTCTTTCGCGTCGGGCGCGGTGCCAGCGATCAGCTTGGGGTCGAACGACCAATCGGGATTGCGCGCGACGCCCTTGATCGTCCAGGTGCCGATCGGCAGCGGAAACTGGCTCGATCCCATCGTCGCGCTGAACTGCGCCACCAGCCGGTCGCTGGCATCATACACCTTCAGCACGCCTTCGGATTCGTCGACCACCACGCGCTCGGCCACCGGCTGGCGGGCATCGACGTTGAGATAGGCCAAAGTCCGCCGCCAGCCCTCATCATCGACATCATAGTCGCGTGACGTCGGCAGCGCGTTGGGGAAGATCACCTCCTGCCCGACCTTCAGCGGCGTCTGGCGGCTGTTGAGCGCCACCAGGGTTTCGGGCGTGGTGTGGAACATCTCGGCCAGCTTTTCGAGTGGCGAGCGATAGGGAATGCCCGGCAACTTTGCCTGCTCGGCATAGCCCTTGGGCGGGTTCGGCATGAACGGCCCGGCGAGCATGCCCGGCGTCAGCGCGATCACCTTGGTCGGTCGCCAATTTCGGTAGCGGCCCAACAGCTTCAGCGTCGCGCGATCGGCCTTGCCGGTCACCGGCAGCCCGCGACTGGTCTGAAACCCCCGTAGCGCCGCGGTCAGCGACTGGCCGCCCTTGCCGTCGAGCACACCAGGGCCGAACCCCAATTTGTCGAGGATGACCTGGACATGCAGCGTGCTTGCATCGACAGCAGCGACTGGCTGCGCTGTCACCTGGGCAGTCGCCGCGCCCACCGGCATCAGGCTGACCGCCGCTGCCGCGAGCACCGCGCTGCCGCCCAAACCAACCATCGCTCGAAACCGCATCTGCCTTGCCCCCGTTACGCCACTGCGTAACCAGACAAACGACGCGAACCGCCGATGTTTCCCCAGGCGTTACAAATCAGCGCGTTATGCGAGCAATTGTCCGAAGCGCGCCATCGCCGCTTCCTCGTCATGCCCCCACACCGCACCCGACACCGCCAGGAAATCGGCTCCGGCCTCGATCAACGGCGGCGCGTTGACCGGAGTGATCCCGCCGATGGCGACGCACGGCATTTCAAACACTGTCGCCCACCACGACAGGATCACCGGATGCGGGTGATGCTTGGCTTCCTTGGTGGTTGACGGATAAAAGGCACCAAAGGCGACATAGTCCGCCCCCGCCTCACCCGCTTCCATCGCCAGATGGCGGCTGTCGTGGCATGTCACGCCGATCTGCGCCGCCGGCCCCAGCACCGCGCGCGCCTCACGCGGATCGCCATCGTCCTGCCCCAGATGCACGCCGTCAGCGCCCAGCCGCTTGGCCAGGCTGATGCTGTCATTGACCAGAAACGCGACATCATGCTCGGCGCAGATGCGTTGCAACGGTTCGGCCAGCGTCGCGGCCTTGTGCTGATCGACGTCCTTCACCCGAAACTGGAACGCAGCCGCCGGCCCCGCCCCAAGCGCGCGCCGCAGCCGATCGGGAAAAGCGCCAGCCACGTCGAGGGGGGAGATCAGGTAGAGCTGGCATTTGGGCCGTCGGTCGTCGCGCTGGAATTGCACGGCGAAAGCGGGGTCTAGCGGGCCTAGCGGGTCTTCAAATTCGTTCATCGACGCGCTCTAGCCGCTTGCGGCGGTCGCGGGAAGGATGATGCACATCCCTCCCGCCGGCATTCAGGCCGCCACCTTCTGAATCGACGCGGCATGGATTTCGTCGATCGCGCTGCCCAGCACCGCGTCGAACTCGGCATCGCTCATGCCGTGGCGCAGATCGGCCAGCAACGCGCGGCTGAAGCTGGCGATCATGCCGCGATTCTTGGCAAGCTCGGTGCAGGCCTCCGGCCGCGCGAACCCACCCGACAGCGCCACGACGCGCAATACGCGGGGATGCTCGACCAATGCGTCGAACTGACAGGCTTCGGCCGGAATCGACAGCTTCAACATCACCTTGGCATCCCCCGGCATCGCATCGAGCGCCGCCAACAGCGAATCGCGAAGCAGCACATCGGCGGCGGCGCGCTCGGGGCTCTTGATGTTCACCTCGGGCTCGAGGATCGGCATTAGCCCGGCATCCAGCACCTGCCGCGCCACGGCCATCTGCTGCGCGACCACCGCGTCGATCCCGTCGGCATCGGCACGATGCACCACCGATCGCTCCTTGGTGCCGAACACACCCAGACCGCGCGCACGCGCCAGCAGCGAATCCAGGCCGGGTATCGGCTTCAGCAACTGGACGCCGTTCGCCTCGTCCTCCAGCCCCTTGTCGATCTTGAGGAACGGCACCACCCCGCGTTCGATCAGCGCCTGTGGGGCCGCCTTGCTGTCGACCAGGCCGTCCATCGTCCGTTCGAACAGGATCGCTCCGATCACCTTGTCGCCGGTAAACACCGACGACGTGATGATGCGGGCGCGCATCTGATGGATCAGCGCGAACATCTCGTCGTCGCTGCCCCAGCTACCCGCTTCGACGCCGTAGCCGGTCAATGCCTTGGGGGTCGATCCGCCCGACTGGTCGAGCGCTGCGATGAACCCGTTACCTTGTGCGATCTTGGCAGTCATTTCGGCGGTGTTCATCACATTTTCTCCCTGTGGCGGCTTTGCCGCGTCTATTTCAATCGGGCCTTAAAGAGCGCGCCGACAAGCCGCAACCATTGTGCCCGACCCGCTGACCTTCGCGCTGGATTTGGCTCAAATTGACACGGTGCCGGTCGCGGGGCAGCATCGCGGAAAGGGCGCATTTACCGGGGGCGGCAACGCGATGCACAGACGACCGATGATCGCCGCTGCGGCAATGCTGTGGCTGGGCCTTGGTGCCGCAATCCCCGCACCACCGCCGCCACCCAAGGTCGGCGACATTGCCCCGCCGTTTGAAATCAGGCTGATCGACGGCACCCGCATCCGTTCACAGGAGCTTGCCGGTCAGGTCGTCGTACTGAATTACTGGGCCACCTGGTGCGCGCCGTGCAAGGTCGAGCTGCCGCTGCTCGATCGCTACTACTCGATGCGCCGTGACGCGGGGCTTCGGGTATTTGCGATCACCACTGAGGATTCGCTGCCGGCGTCGCGCTTGAAGCAGCTATTCTCCGTGATGCACATCCCTGCGGTACGCAGCCTGCGCGGCAAATATGGCACGCTGGGCGCGGTGCCGACCAACTACATCATCGATCGTGCAGGACGGGTTCGCTATGCCAAGGCTGCGGCGCTCGAGCTTGAAGACCTCAACACCCTGCTGGTCCCACTGCTACGCGAACCCGCGCCTGCTTCCTAGCGCAGCGGTTTGTTTTCAGGGACCATGCCACGTCCAGAACGTCCTCCTCAGGGGTTCGCCCCCTGAGGAACGCGAGCGTTCGGTTCAGCTACGCGCCAGCGCCGCGACGCCGGGCAAATCCTTGCCCTCCATCCACTCGAGGAACGCGCCGCCTGCGGTGGATACGAAGCTCATCTCGCCCGCGACACCCGCCTGATTCAGCGCCGCGACGGTGTCCCCGCCGCCTGCGACCGATACCAGCGATCCATCGGTAGTAAGCGCGGCGGCAGTCCGTGCCAGCGCCATCGTGGCGGTATCGAACGGCGGCGTTTCGAACGCACCCAGCGGTCCGTTCCACACCAGGGTGCGACAGTTCTTGAGCACATCGCCCAGCGCCTCGGTCGCCGCCGGCCCGATGTCTAGGATCATTTCGTCGGCAGCCACTTCATGCACGTTGCACGTCCGCAGCGATGCCGGATTGGCGGCAAACTCCTTCGCCACCACCACGTCATAGGGCAGATGGATGGTGCAATTGGCCCGCTCGGCCTGCTCAAAGATCGCCTCGGCAGTGGCGGTCAGGTCATGCTCGGCCAGGCTCTTGCCGACCTTGACGCCGCGCGCCGCCAGGAAGGTATTCGCCATCCCGCCGCCGATGATCAGATGATCGACGCGGCCCACCAGATGCGTCAGCACGTCGAGCTTGGTCGAAACCTTCGCGCCGCCGACCACTGCCGCGACCGGATGCTCGGGATTGCCCAGCGCCTTGTCGAGTGCGTCGAGCTCGGCCTCCATCTGCCGCCCGGCAAAAGACGGCAGCTTGTGCGCCAGCCCTGCGGTAGAGGCATGCGCGCGATGCGCCGCCGAAAAGGCATCGTTCACATAGAGATCACCAAGCGCGGCAAAGCGATCGACGACGACCGGGTCATTCTTTTCCTCACCGCCAAAGAAACGGGTATTTTCGAGCAACGCGATGTCGCCCGGCGACAGCATCGCCACCGCCTCAACAGCGTTTTCCCAGTCGATATAGCGCACCTCGCGCCCCAGCACCGCCTCGAACGGCTTGGTCAGCAGCGCGGTCGAAAGCTCGGGGCTTGGCCCCTTGGGCCGTCCGAAATGCGCCAGCACCAGCACGATCGCGCCCTTGTCGGATAGCTCGCTCACCGTGTGAACTGCGGCGCGCAACCGTGTGTCGTCGCTGACCTTTCCGTCGGCCATCGGCACGTTCAAATCTTCGCGCACCAGCACGCGCTTGCCGGTGATGTCGCCCATGTCGTCGAGCGTCTTGAAATTGCGTGCCATCAATAATTCTCCCTGCCGCCCTGGGCAATTTCATCACCAACGCGGATTTCGCCGCCGGCGAGCACGCGCCCGAGCGCGCCGCCGCGCCAATCGGGCGTCAGCACCGCGCGCAATCCCGGCAGAATCTCTTCCATCCGGCTGCACGGATCGCACTCCTGGGTGATCTCGATCACCACATCGCCGATCCGCAGCAAACTGCCCGGAATGCGCGGCAATGCGATGCCATCGACCAGCAGATTGCAGCGCCGATGCCACCAGGGCAGGTCATGCCCAAGCTCAACCATCGCCGCCGCCCAATGATCCGCCTGCATCAACGAAACCTGTCGCCGCCCGCGACCACCGGGCTTCACCGCGCCGCGAAAATCGCCCGACAGCCCGCCTTCGACCGAAACCGATACATGGTCGAGCGTCTCCATCGGCCCGCGTGCCCGGCCATGACGGGCGATGCCCAGCAGCCGACCGGTCAATGCCTTGCACCACTCGATGCACCGCCAAATCCGTTGGTGTCGAGCGAAGTCGAGACACCGCCAGCCACGCAATGCGTGGTGACGGCTTCTCGACGACGCTCGAAGCGAACGGTTAGGAGCGCGTGCAAGTAGGTCAGCCCAGCTTCGCCATCGCGCTGGCGGTATCGACCATGCGGTTCGAGAAACCCCATTCATTGTCGTACCAGCTCACGACACGCACCAGCTTGCCGTCGATCACCGACGTTTCCAGGCTGTCGATCGTCGACGAGAATGGCGTGTGGACGATGTCGATCGAAACCAGCGGCTCGTCGCTATATTCGAGCACACCCTTCATCGGCCCCTCGGCGGCTGCCTTCAGCAGTGCGTTGACTTCTTCCTTGGTGGTGTCGCGCGACGGGGTGAAGGTCAGGTCGATCAGGCTGCCATCGGGCACCGGCACGCGGATCGCCGATCCGTCGAGCTTGCCCTTCAGTTCGGGCAACACTTCGGCCACCGCGCGCGCTGCGCCCGTCGTCGTCGGGATCATCGACATCGCCGCCGCACGCGCACGGCGAAGATCGGGGTGGATCTGGTCGAGGATCTTCTGGTCGTTGGTGTAGGCGTGGATCGTCGTCATCAGCCCGCGTTCGATGCCGATCGAATCGTTCAGCACCTTGGCGACCGGAGCCAGGCAGTTGGTGGTGCAGCTGGCGTTCGACACGATCACATGATCGGCGGTGAGCTTCTCATGGTTGACGCCGTACACCACCGTCAGGTCCACGCCCTTGCCAGGTGCCGAAATCAGCACCTTCTTGGCCCCTGCATCGATATGCTTCTGGCACGATGCCTTATCGGTGAAGAAGCCTGTGCATTCGAGCACCAGATCAATGCCCTGTTCGGCATGCGGCAGGTTCGCCGGATCGCGTTCGGCGGTGACGCGAATTCGCTTGCCGTCGATGACCAGATCATCGCCGTCAGCCGCGACCTCGCCCGGATAGCGGCCATGCACCGAATCGCGGCTGAACAGCCATGCGTTCGACTTGGCGTCGGCCAGGTCGTTGATCGTCACCAGTTCAAGCCCGCAATCGGGCCGCTCCATGATGGCGCGCGCCACCAGGCGGCCGATGCGTCCGAAGCCGTTGATCGCTACCTTCGTCATGCGCTTAATTCTCCGTGGCTTGCAGCCGGGTCTTGACGGCTTGCGTGATGGTTTCCGGCGTAAGGCCGAACTTTGCGTACAGCTCGGGCGCAGGCGCCGATGCACCGAAACGGTCGATCCCGAACCGAAGCCCGTCGACCATGGTGTAACGCTCCCAACCCATCGTGGTGCCCGCCTCGATCGACACGCGAAGCAGATCGTCGGGCTTGGCGTGCGGCAGCACGTCGTTGCGATATTCGGCAGGCTGCGCGTCGAAGCGCGACCAGCACGGCATCGACACCACATCGGCCCCGATCCCATCGGCCTCCAGCGCAGCCCGCACCGCAACCGCGATTTCAACTTCCGAGCCGGTAGCGATCAGGATCACCCGGCGCGGCGCGGATGCCGCCTGCAAGCGATAGGCACCGCGCGCCGAGCGGTTCTCGGCAGCTTCGGTCCGCAATTGCGGCAGGTTCTGGCGGCTAAGCGCCAGCAGCGACGGCCCGTCGCTTCGCTCGACCGACAATTGCCAGCATTCGGCGGTCTCGATCGTGTCGCATGGGCGATAAACGTCCAGTCCCGGGATCAACCGCAGGCTGGTGAGATGCTCGACCGGCTGGTGCGTCGGGCCATCCTCGCCCAATCCGATCGAATCATGCGTCATCACATAAACCACGCGCATATTTTGCAGCGCCGAAAGCCGGATCGCCGGGCGGCAATAATCCGCGAACACCAGGAAGGTGCCGCCATATGGGATCACGCCGCCATGCAGCGCCATGCCGTTCATCGCCGCCGCCATGCCGAATTCGCGAATGCCGTATGAGACATAGCGCCCGCCATAATTGTCGGCGTTCAGCGGCCCGGTCGCCTTGGTGCGCGTGTTGTTCGACCCGGTCAGGTCCGCCGATCCGCCGATCAGTTCGGGGATGCCGGCGGTCAGCGCCTCTAGCGCCATTTCCGAAGCCTTGCGCGTCGCGACCTTTTTGGGGTCGGCAAGCAGGCCCGCGATATACTCGTCGAGCGAGAAGCCTTCGGGCAAGGTACCCGCCATCCGGCGTTCGAATTCGACGCGATCCGAATGGCTTGCCAGCCGCTCCTTCCACGCTGAATGATCCGCGACCGAACGCTTGCCTGCGGCCAGCCATGTCGCGCGAATATCTTCGGGCACCACAAACGGTGCATGCGCCCAGCCCAATGCCTCGCGCGCGCCCTCAATCTCCTTGGCACCCAGCGGCGATCCGTGGCTGCCCGAGGTACCCGCCTTGGTCGGCGCGCCCTTGCCGATGATCGTGCGGCAACGGATCAACGACGGCAGGTCGCTGGCAAGCGCTTCGTCGATCGCGCGGGCGATATCGGCATAGTCATGGCCGTCGCACTCGGCGACATGCCAGCCGGTGGCGCGATAGCGCGCGGGAATATCCTCGCTCGACGACAGCGATACCGCGCCGTCGATCGTGATCCGGTTGTCATCCCACAGGACGTTCAGCCGGCCGAGCTTCAAATGCCCCGCCAGCCCGATCGCTTCATGGTTGATCCCTTCCATCAGGCAGCCGTCGCCGGCGATCACCCAGGTCTTGTGATCGACCAGATGATCGTCGAACGTCGCATTCAACTGCCGCTCGGCAATCGCAAAGCCCACCGCCATCGCCAGCCCCTGGCCCAGCGGCCCGGTGGTCGCCTCGACGCCGTCGAGCATGAAGTTTTCAGGGTGGCCGGCGCAGGGCGAACCCGATTGGCGGAAGTTCTTGAGGTCGTCGAGCGTCGGGCGCGCATAGCCGGTGAGATGGAGCAGGCTGTACACCAGCATCGATCCATGCCCCGCCGACAGGATGAAACGATCGCGATCGGGCCAGTGCGGATCGGCGGGATCGTGCTTCAGGTAACGCTGCCACAGCACCGTCGCGACATCGGCCATGCCCATCGGCATGCCGGGGTGCCCCGAATTGGCGGCCTCGACCGCGTCCATCGCCAGGGCGCGGATGGCGTTCGCGCAATCGCTATCGGTCGGATGCATCGGATTCCCCTCGGCCGGCCGGCTCGACACGATAGTCACGCAGCAAAGGCGCGCCGGCGATTCAAAACTCGCGCTGCCTTTGCGGCGCGCGGGCGTTCGCGTCAACCGGCGCGCCAATCACGACGAGCGCCCATCCCGGCGGCCCAGCGTCCTTGCCGCGCTGGCAGGCCATGCTATCCAAAGGCGATGGCTTCAGAACCCCCACATCCCGCGATCGAGCGGATCGAACGTGCTGTCGCGCGCATCGAAAAGGCCGCCGCCGCGCGCGCATTTGACGCCGATTCGATGGCACGCCGCCACGCCGCGCTGCGCGAGCGGATGGAAGAGGCGGTGGCCGCGCTCGATGAACTGATCGCGCGCGAAGGCGGGGACGCGGACCAGGGGAACAAGCGCTGATGGCCGAAGTCACGCTCACCATCGCCGGTCGCGACCACAAGGTCGCCTGCCGCGACGGCGAAGAAGGGCAGTTGCGCGCACTCGCCGGCAAGCTGGAGGCGCACGGTGCCGCCGCATTGCGCGCCTCGGGCGGGCTTAGCGGCGAGCGCACGATGTTGTTCATCGCGCTGATGCTGGCCGACCAGCTCGTCGAACAGGAAGTCGCTCCCCCCAGCGGCATTCCGCCGATGCTGCTCGATCGAATCGCCGATCGCCTCGAAGCCGTCGCATCGGCTCTTGAGGATGACGGCGCGGCGCACTAGATTGGCGTTGGCGGGTACTGCCCGGTGCGAGCTTTAGCGAAAATCCCTGAGGCGATAATCATCCTATGGGGGCTGTCCCTGCCCGGATCCTGGTCCGACGCACATGGTTCCCACCTGACGTACTTGGCGTCAGAGGATCTTCCAGCCAACGGCCACGGCGGGCCCGCCACCTGCCCCGATGATTGATCCCAAATCAGCGATGCGTGCGCGCATCCGCGCCGCGCGCGATGCGTTCATCGGCGCGATGGAGCTTGATGGGTCCCCCTCCCGCTTGCGGGAGGGGCAACATCAGTCCCCCTCCCGCAGGCGGGAGGGGCTAGGGGAGGGCCTGTCGGCGAGCACCGACGCTGTCGGCATACAACACCCCCTCCCCCGACCCCTCCCGCAGGCGGGAGGGGAGACGATAGCACCACCGCCTGCCTATCTCGCTCGCCTGACCCCCGGCACGATCGTCGCCAGCTACATCCCCCTGGGCAGCGAAGCCGACCCTACCGCGCTGGTCGCCGCAGCGCTCACAAATGGCTGCACGCTCGCCCTGCCCCATGTCATCAGCCGTCAAGCGCCCATGCGCTTCCTCGAATGGAACCCCGCGCGGCCCCTCGAACGCGGCATATACGGCCTCCAGCAGCCGCCAGCCGATGCGCGCGAACTCGCGCCCGACATCGTCCTGGTCCCGCTGGTAGCATTCGACAGCGCACTACACCGCCTTGGCCAGGGCGCAGGCTATTATGATCGCGCGCTGGCCAGCCTGCCCGCTGCATGGCGGCTGGGCGTCGCCTGGTCGGTGCAGCAGGTATCGCAGGTCCCGGTTGACCCCTGGGACGTGCCGCTGCACGGCGTCGTCACCGAACGATCGGTGAAATTTGCAGGAGATAGCTGAATGGACCCCAGTTGGCGCAAGCCCGCCGGCATGTTTGCCATCCTGGCACTGATCCTGGTGTGGGTCGTGCTGATCGCCAGCTTTGCCGGCCTGATCGGCCAATTGCACTGGACGTTGCAGGCGGTGGTCTATCTCGTCACCGGCATCATCTGGATCATGCCGCTCAAGCCGCTGCTGCGCTGGATGGAAGTCGGCACCTGGCGCTGAGGCCCTAACCCGCTTGTTTCGAGCGGGCGGGCCATGCCCCGGCACATCCCTGAAACGACGGAAGCCCGACCCTCTTGCGAGGGCCGGGCTTCCATAAATACTCACCGAGTGGCGCGAGTGACGGGGCTCGAACCCGCGACCTCCGGCGTGACAGGCCGGCACTCTAACCAACTGAGCTACACCCGCTAACTCGGTGAGGAGGCGCGTCTAACCGGGCCTCGCAGGGGTGTCAACTTGGTTGATCGCGTTTTTGCATAAAGGCTGTGGATGAACGCGGCGGTTCCTTTACCAACGTGCCGTGTTCGAACAGGAATCCGGCGATATCAGGCTTGCCTGCCGCTTTGAGCACCGTCTGAATGATGATGAGCAGCGGCACCGCCAGCAGCGCGCCGGTCGTGCCCCACACCCAGCCCCAGAAGCTGAGCGACACCAGAATCATGATCGGATTGATCGTCAGCCGGTGCCCGACGATCAGCGGCGTGATCGCATTCGCCTCGATCAGATGCGCCACAACCATGATGATCGCCGGCAGCGACGCCAGCCAGATGTCGTCATAGGTCATCAACCCGCCCAGCGCGAGCAACAGCGCCGCCATCACCGGCCCGAAATACGGGATGTAGTTCAGCAGCGCGACGATCCCGCCCCACATCAGCGGCGTCGGCATCCCGATCACATATAATGCCGCCGCGACGATCAGCCCCAGCAGCAGATTGATGACGGTGATCGTGCCGAGATAGGCCGAGGTATCGTCGACCACATCCTGGATCACCCGCGCGGTGGCGATCGCGCCGCCAAAGCTCGTTCGGCTGGTGATCGCGTTGCGCCGCAGCCGCGTCCAGCCGCTGAGGAAGAAATAGATGACCAGGATCGCAAAGAACATTTCGATGATCGCCGACGGGGCCGAGGTGCCGACCAGATCGAGCAGTCCGGTCGGCGGCGCGGCGGTCGCCACTTCGGCAGTCTTGCGCGCGGGTGCGGTCGCGAAATTCTCGATCGTCCGATTCACGAATCGCTCGGCGTTCGAATAGAAATCAATCAGCGGCGCAACGTTCGATTGAATCTGCTCGATTCGCTCAGGGAGAATGCGCACCCATTGCCACGCCGGCACGACGATCGACGCCAGCGCGGCGTTGGCGACCCCCAAAAACAGGATCACACAGGTCAGCGACGCCAGCGGCGCAGGCACCCGCCGTCGCTCCAGCCATTCGAGCAGCGGCACCAGCGCGATCGCGATCACGATCGCAGCGGTCAGCGGCATGAAAAACTCGGCCCCCGCCTTCAGCGCGAAGGGGATCGCCAGGAACAGCCCAACCCCCGCCATCAATGTCAGTGCCGCCAACAGCCGGTCACGGCGAAGCTGCTCTCCCGGGGTTTCGTCCTGCCCTGTCGCAGGGGGCGCGGCGGGCGGCGTCACCGGCGACGCAAGCGGCGACACGGCGGGTTGGTCAGACTGGTCCGACTGGGCTGGCTCGATGGGCGGAGAAAGATCGTTCACATCGCAACTCTAGCGCGATTGTGGACAAGTGTAATCCTGGTTCGATTGCGGATGGGGGTTCCCCCCACCCCAGCGGCCTTGCCTGCCATTGGCCCGCGCCGCGCGTGGAGCTACCCTGCCCTCATGTCCGAATACATCCTCGTCATCGACGCCGGCACTACCTCGACCCGCGCCATGCTGTTCACGCGCGATGGCCGCTGCCACGCGGCCACCGCCACCGCGCTGACCCAGCATTACCCCGAGCCCGGCCATGTCGAACACGACGCCGACGAAATCTGGACCAGTTCGCTCGGGGCCGCCCGTGCGATGATCGATCGCGCGGGCGGCCCCGACCACATCGCCGCGATCGGCATCGCCAACCAGCGCGAGACCGTGGTGTTCTGGGACCGCGACACCGGCGAAGCATTGGCCCCCGCGATCGTCTGGCAGGACCGCCGCACCGCGCCGATGTGCCGCGCCTGGCGCGAATCGGGCGAAGAACCCGGCGTTCAGGCGCGCACCGGACTGTTGCTCGATCCTTATTTTTCGGGGACCAAGATCGCCTGGGCGCTCGAACATTGGCCGCAGTTGCGCGCGGCGGGGTCTTCGCTGGCGATCGGCACCGTCGAAAGCTGGCTGGTGTGGAAGCTCACCGGCGGCGAACATATCACCGATGCCACCAACGCATCGCGCACCCTGTTAATGGCGCTGGGCAGTGGCAGTTGGGACGACGGGCTGATCGACCTGTTCGGCGTGCCGCGCGGCGCGCTGCCGCATATCGTCGACAATGCCGGCCACCTTGCCGACACCAGCATCTTCGGCGGGCGAATCGCGATCTGCGGCATGGCGGGCGATCAGCAGGCGGCAACGATCGGGCAGGCCTGCCTGGCCCCCGGCCAAAGCAAGGCGACCTTCGGCACCGGCGCATTCGTCCTTACCAATTGCGGCCACACCCCACCCACCTCGCGCCACCGCCTGCTTGCCACCGTCGGCTGGCAGATCGGCGGCAGGCGAACCTATGCACTCGAAGGATCGGTGTTTGTCGCGGGCAGCCTGATCCAATGGCTGCGCGATTCGCTGCAAATCATCGCCAGCGCCGACGAAACCGAAGCGCTGGCGCGATCGGTGCCCGACAATGGCGGCATCTATCTGGTGCCAGCGCTCGCCGGGATCGGCGCACCCTGGTGGGAGCCAGCCGCGCGCGCCGCGATCACCGGCCTCAGCTTCGCCACCGGCCGCGCGCATCTGGTCCGCGCCGCGCTCGAGGCGATGGCGCACCAGAGCCACGACCTGAAGACCGCCTTCGCCGCCGACGGTGCCGATTGGGCAACGCTGCGGATCGATGGCGGCATGGTCGCCAACGACTGGATGGCGCAGGATTTGGCCGACATGCTTGGGCTTCCCGTCGAGCGGCCGAATTTTACCGAAACCACCGCTTTGGGTGCGGCCATGCTCGCAGGCGTCGGCTGCGGCTGGTTTGCCTCGCTGGACGAAGCCGCAGCGATGCGCGGCGAGGTGGAAACCTTCCTGCCCGCCAGCGACGAACCGCGCCGCCAAGCCCGGCTGGACGGCTGGCAGGCGGCAATGCGCCAAGTGGTCGAATCAGCGCGCTAAGCTTTCAGTCACCATTTTATACTAATCTGCAGGTTCGGAGTCGGTACCCACCCGCGAAGGAGCGGATCATGCGCCAAGCCGCAACGAAGCCCAGCGAACAGCGCGCCTATTGCCGCATCTCGCTATCGGCCCCGGCTCGCGTCTCGGAACCCTATTACGGTCAACACGCCGTCGAGCTGCTCGATATTTCGCCGAGCGGCGCACGTATCGCCACGTTCCGGCAATTTCAGGTCGATCAAAATATCTATCTGACGATCGACACGATGCAGGCGATCAAATGCGATGTCCGCTGGGTCGTACCCGGCGAGATAGGCGTGAGCTTTTGCAATCGGTTACACCCATCGGTGGTCGACCACATCGCTGCCAACAACCCGGCAAGCCGCTGAAACGATGCTGCCGCCGGCGGCTTGGCCGCTCGGCCAAGTGGAACCGGGCGCCGGTTACTCTATGATAGCTATAGCCGGCTTTCTTCCCGCTAGCATGAGATCGAACGAATAAGGACGAAATGTGCAGGCAGGTTGTCAGGGATGCAGGTCGCCGGGTCAGGCCATGGACATCGCCATGGCATTCCAGCCGATCATCGATGCGCAGACCGGGCAAGTCTATGCCTATGAAGCGCTGGTGCGCGGGGCCAATGGCGAGCCGGCCGCCGAGGTAATCGCGCGGGTAACGCCCGAAAATCGCTATGCCTTTGACCAGCAATGCCGGGTCGCGGCGATCGAGGGCGCGGTGGCCGCAGGGATTCTGAAAACCGGCGCGCGGCTGTCGATCAATTTCCTGCCCAACGCCGTTTATTCACCCGCCGCCTGCATCCAGCTTACGCTCAAGACCGCGCAGGCGACCGGCTTTCCGCCTGACCGGCTGATCTTCGAATTCACCGAAGACGAAGAGATGGCCGACACCGACCATGTCAAACATATCGTCGAAACCTATCAGAAAATGGGCTTCGCCACCGCGATCGACGATTTCGGCGCGGGTCATGCCGGGCTTGGGCTGTTGGCCAAGTTCCAGACCGACATCATCAAGATCGACATGGAGTTGGTCCGCAATCTTGACGCCAGCCTGCCGCGCCGGCTGATCCTGGACGGCGTGGTCCGCATCGCCGCCTCGCTCAATATCCTGGTGATCGCCGAGGGGATCGAAACCGAGGGCGAATATGCCGCGATCCGCACGCTCGGCATTCGTTATGTCCAGGGCTATCTATTTGCGCGCCCCGGCTTTCGTGAATTGCCTCAGGTGGTGATGCCCGGCCAGGATTTCGCCGCCGTCGCCTGAGGCATATCGCCGCGGTTCAAGCCACCGCCGGCTCGAACATCGCGCGCAATTCCTTTTTCAATATCTTGCCATTGGCGTTGCGCGGCAGCACCGCATCGACGAACTTCACCGCCACCGGTACCTTGAACCCTGCCAGATGCTTGCCGACCCAGGCTTGCAGCTCGGCCTCGGTCGCCGAACAGCCGGGGCATAGATGCACCACCGCCGCCGGCTCTTCGCCCAGCGTCCGGTGCGGCACCCCCACCAGCGCGGCGTCGGTCACCGCCGGATGCGCATAGAGGACATTCTCTACCTCGATCGAATAGATGTTCTCACCGCCGCGGATGATGATGTCCTTGGCGCGATCGACGATGTAGCAAAATCCTTCGTCGTCGAGCTTGGCGAGGTCGCCGGTGCGCACCCAGCCGTCGATAAAGGTTTCGGCGGTCGCTTCGGGCTTGTTCCAATATCCCTTCACCACCATCGGCCCGCGCGCCCATAATTCGCCGACTTCGCCGATCGCCAGCTGGGCCGCGCCATCGGGCGACATGATCTTTAGTTCAGCAACCGGCACCGGCGGGCCGCAGCTATCGGGGCGGTTGAGATAATCCTCGCCCTGATGGCTGGTCACCGTCGCCATCGTTTCGGTCATGCCCCAGCCATTGCCGGGCAGCGCGCCGAACTCCTGGTAAATGCGCCGCACCAGTTCGGGGGCCGAGGGTGCCCCACCATAGGAGATATTCTCCAGGCTCGACAGGTCGTATTTGGCGCGATCGGGATGTTCGAGCAATTGCCAGGCGATCGTCGGCACCCCGCCGGTGGCATGGATATGCTCGCGCTCGATCAGCTTATACGCCTCTATCGTGTCCCATTTCCGCATCAGCACGATCGTGCCGCCGGCCACGATGTTACCCATCAGGAACGCGCTGCACGCCGTGACGTGGAAGAAGGGAATGACGATCAAATTGATCTTGGGCTCGGGCATGGGCGGGGGCACTTCGCCGCGCCGCAGCAGCATCCGCGCCGCGCCGTAACCGGTCGAAAAAATGTTCGACAGCATGTTGCGATGGGTGCCCAATGCGCCCTTGGGATGGCCGGTGGTGCCGCTGGTGTAAAAGATCGCGACCTCGTCATCGGCGCGGATCGTCATCGCGATTTCGGGCAGGCCGATTTCATCGAGCGATGCCCAGGTCGTCGGCGGCCCGACCAATGTTTCAAACGCTTCGGCCTTGCCCTCCAGCGGCCCCTTGGCGCGGGTGACCAGGATATGCGCGACGCCGGGCATCGCAGGGTAATGCTCGGCCAGCCGCACATGGCGCTCGCCATCGAGGATCAGCAGCTTCGCGCCCGAATCATTGACGCCATATTCAAGCTCGGCCCCGGTCCACCAGGCGTTCAGCGGCACCGCGATCGCGCCGATCGCGGTCACCGCGAAGAATATCTGCGTCCATTCGGGCAGGTTACGCATTGCAAACGCCACCCGGTCGCCCCGGCCGATCCCCATTGCGATCAGCTTATGCGCCAGATGCGCGACCGCGCGGAAATGCGAATCATAGCTGATCCGTTCCTCCTCATGGATCAGGAACAACCGGTCGCCATGACTGCGCGAGAACATCGTCAACAGCGCCAGGCTGGCGGGGGCATGTTTCCACACCCGCGTCAGCACGCCGCGAATATCGACCGTCTCATATTCGAATCGCTGTCCAGGCGCGGTCAGCAGCGCCTCGATCTGCGCCAGCGTCATCTTGGGCCATGCAGGGTCGAGCGCGACGAGCGGGTCTTGGGCCAAGGCATGTCTCTCCGATAGTTGAATGTCGGGTTTGGGCTTTTGCCCTTGGGCGTAAGGTTAGTATTGATTCGCGATACACTCAAGGCAATAGAGGAACCGCACGCTTCTGCGGTGCCCCGTTGCGCTGGTTTCGAATGGAAGGTACGCATTTCCCATGATGACCGTCGCGCCTGCCCCGACGCCGATGACGACGGCACCGCTCTTCACCCCGGCCACCGCGCCGTAACGCCACCCCGTTCGCCCGACTATCGGAGAAACGACACCCATGACCTCGCCCATCACCACCGCCCGCCACGGCGACATACTTGTCGTCACCTCAAACAATCCGCCGGTCAACGCGCTGGGGGCTGCCGTCCGCACCGGCCTCGACGCGGCGCTGAAGGAAGCCGCCGACGAATCGATCACCGCCGTCATCATCACCTGCGCCGGCAAGACTTTTTTCGCAGGGGCCGACATCACCGAATTCGGCAAGCCGCCGGTCGAGCCGTTGCTCCCGACGTTGGTCGACTCGATCGAGGCGCTCGACAAGCCGGTGATCGCGGCGATCCACGGCACCGCACTTGGCGGCGGGTGCGAGGTCGCGCTTGCCTGCCATTATCGCATCGCCGTCCCTTCGGCGAAATTGGGCGTGCCCGAGGTGAAGCTGGGCCTGCTGCCCGGCGCTGGCGGTACGCAGCGGCTGCCGCGAGTCGCTGGCGTCGAACTTGCGCTCGAAATGACCGCCAAGGGCGATCCGATCTCAGCGAAGAAGGCGCACGACGCCGGGCTGGTCGATCGGCTGGCGGGTGAAGCCAGCCTGCTCGACGACGCGCTCGCCTTCGCCGCCGAAGTCGCCGCCGCGCGTCCGCTGCCGCGCGCCAGCGAAAAGACCGCCACCGCCGATGCCCAGGTCTTTGCCGATTTCCGCAAGGCCAATGCCCGCCGCTTTCGCGGCTTCGACGCGCCCGAGGCCAATATCGCCTGCGTCGAAAAGGCGACGCAGGTACCGTTTGTCGAAGGGATCCAGTTCGAACGCGAAAGCTTCATGAAGCTGATGTTCGGCGTGCAATCGGCAGCGCAGCGGCACATTTTCTTTTCCGAACGCAAGGCATCGAAGATCGACGGCATCGCACCCGACATCGCGCTTCGCGACATCAAGCGTGTCGGCGTCATCGGCGCTGGCACGATGGGCGGCGGCATCGCGATGAACTTCCTGTCGGCGGGCATCCCGGTGACGATCGTCGAGATGCAGCAGGAAGCGCTCGATCGCGGCACCGGCGTCGTCCGCAAGAATTACGAGGCATCGGCGGCCAAGGGCCGGATCAAGCCCGAACAGGTCGAACAGGCGATGGGCGCGCTGAGCCCCACGCTTTCGCTCGACGACCTTGCCGATTGCGACCTGATTATCGAGGCGGTCTATGAGAATATGGACGTCAAGAAGGAGCTGTTCGGCAAGCTCGACAAGATCGCCAAACCCGGCGCGATCCTCGCCTCGAACACCTCCTATCTCAACGTCGACGAAATCGCTGCAGCTACCTCCCGTCCGCAAGACGTGCTTGGCATGCACTTCTTCTCGCCCGCCAATGTGATGAAATTGCTCGAAGTCGTGCGCGGGGCCAAGACCGCCGACGATGTGCTCGCCACCGTGATGGCGCTGGGCAAGACGATCCGCAAAGTCGCGGTCGTCTCGGGCGTCTGCCACGGTTTCATCGGCAACCGCATGCTGATGCCGCGTCAGGTAGAGGCGATGAAGCTGCTGATGGAGGGAGCCACCCCCGAACAGATCGACAAGGTCCATGTCGCCTTCGGCATGCCGATGGGGCCGTTCCAGATGAGCGACCTGGCCGGCGTCGACATCGGCTGGCACCGCGATCCCACCCGCATCGAAAATATCCGCGACGCGCTGGCCGCCGAAAAGCGCTGGGGGCAAAAGACCCAGGCGGGCTTTTATGACTATGACGAAAAGCGGAACCCCTCGCCCAGCCCGCGCGTCGCCGAGATCATCGAGGAATTCCGGGCGAAAACGGGTGCCGTGCAGCACGACATCACCGATGAGGAAATCGTCGAACGCACGCTCTACACGATGGTCAACGAAGGCTCGCTGATCCTTGAGGAAGGCATGGCACAGCGCGCGAGCGACATCGATGTCGTGTGGATCTATGGCTATGGCTGGCCGGTCTATCGCGGTGGCCCGATGTTCTGGGCCGATACCGAGGGGCTGAAGAAGATCGTCGCCGGGCTGGAGAAGCACGGCTTCGAGGTCGCAAAGCTGCTGCGCGACAAGGCCGACAAGGGCGAGCGCTTCAATTGAGCGCTGACCGGTCGAAGCTCCTCCCCGGCACGGGGAGGGGGACCGCCAAAGGCGGTGGAGGGGGCTCGCCGCAAGCGCATCGTTCGTGGAGCGCCCCCTCCGTCAGCGCTTCGCGCCGCCACCTCCCCGTACCGGGGAGGATTGGATGAACCCGCCCCTCACCGCCCACGCCACCGCCGCCGCGATCCGCGCGGGCACCACCAGCGCGCGCGAGCAAGCGCTCGCCGCGATCGCGCGGATCGAGGCGCTCGATCCGGCGATCAACGCGGTGCCGGTGCGCGATTTCGAGCGGGCGCTTGCCGCCGCCGACGCCGCCGATGCGCGCCTTGCCGCGGGCGATACCGCGCCGCTGCTCGGCGTGCCGATGACGGTGAAAGAGGCGTTCGACATCGCCGGCCTGCCCACCCATTGGGGCTTTGCCGAGCATCGCAACAATATCGCGACCACCGACGCGCATGCCGTCGCTCGCCTGAAGGCGGCGGGTGCGATCATCCTGGGCAAATCTAACGTGCCCAAGGGGCTGGGCGACTGGCAATCGGTCAATTCGATTCACGGCCGCACCAATCATCCGCTCGATCCCGCGCGCACCCCCGGCGGCAGCTCAGGCGGCGGCGCGGCGGCGGTGGCGGCGGGGATGGTGCCGATCGAGCTTGGCAGCGACGTCGGCGGCTCGATCCGGGTGCCCGCGCATTTCTGCGGCATTTGGGGGCACAAGCCGAGCTGGAACGCGATTTCGTCCGACGGCCATCGCTATCCCGGCACCGACGGGGCCGAAACGGTACTGGGGGTCATCGGCCCGCTCGCGCGTGATCCGCAGGATCTGGCGCTAATGACCGACCTGCTCGCCACGCTGCCGCTGCCGCGCCCGGCGGCGCGCGCCAGGCGCGTCCTGGTCCTGACCCAGCATCCCGAAACCCGCACCGCGCATGCGGTAACCGAGGGGGTCGAGCGCGCCGCAGCAGCGCTTGCCCGCGCCGGTGTCGAAGTCGTTCGCGACAGCGATCTGCTCCCCGATCTCACGCGCCAGCATGCCGCTTATGGCGATCTGCTGAACGTCACCTTCGCGCGCAGCAATCCCGCGCTGCACCACACGCTGCCGTCGTTGCTGAAATGGCTCAGCATGCTCGATGCACAGGCACGCAGCACCCGCGCCTGGGGCGTGTTGTTCGGCGAGTTCGACGCGGTGATCGCGCCGCCCGCCGCGACCCAGGCGTTCGCGCATGACCACAGCCCGCTTGCCGACCGCACGCTCGACATTGATGGCACCCCCGGCCCTTATGACGCGCATCTCGCCTGGGCCGGCCTCGCCACTTATCCCGGCCTGCCCGCGACCTGCATGCCGGTCGGGCTGATCGATGGGCTGCCCACCGGGGTGCAGGTCATCACCAACCTTCACCAGGATCATCGCGCGATCGAAATTGCCGCGCTGATCGCCGAGCATCTTTCCCCGTCTCCACAAGGAGCAATCGCATGACCGATCTGGCCACCTTCCGCAGCGAAACCCGCGCCTGGCTCGAAGCCAATTGCCCGCCCGAAATGCGGGCACCCGTGCGATCGGACAAGGACATTTGCTGGGGCGGGCGCAATCCCGATTTTCAGCCGGGCCAGCGCGAATGGCTCGATGTGATGGCCTCGCGCGGCTGGACCGTGCCCGATTGGCCAACCCAATATGGCGGCGGCGGCCTCAGCCCCGCCGAAACCAAGGCACTGCGCGAGGAAATGGCGGCGCTGCATTGCCGTAACCCGCTCAACAGCTTCGGCATCTCGATGCTCGGGCCGGCGCTGCTCAAATACGGCACCGAAGCGCAAAAGCTCGACCATCTGCCCAAGATCGCGCGCGGCGAAATCCGCTGGTGCCAGGGCTATAGCGAACCCAATGCCGGATCCGATCTCGCCAGCCTCGCCGCCTCGGCCGAGGACGCGGGCGATCATTATATCGTCAACGGGCAAAAGGTGTGGACCAGCTATGCCGACAAGGCCGACTGGATCTTCTGCCTCGTCCGCACATCGAAGGAATCGAAGCAGGGCGGCATCAGCTTCGTGCTGTTCGACATGGCGAGCGAAGGCGTTTCGACCAAGCCGATCCTGCTGATCTCGGGCTATTCGCCCTTTTGCGAAACCTTCATGGACAATGTCCGCGTCCCCAAGGCCAATCGCATCCATGACGAGAATAAGGGCTGGGACGTCGCCAAATATCTGCTGGGGCATGAGCGCGAGATGATCTCGGGCATGGGCCTGGCCAGTGCCGGCGGCGGCAACCCGCTGATCGAGGGTGCGATCGCTGCGGTTGGGCTGGACGCGCAAGGGCGGCTCGCCGATCCGTTGCTACGCGCCTCGATCGCCATGTTCGAAGTCCGCGCGCGCGCCTTCGGGGCGATGTCCGAACGCTTCATCGACGAACTCAAGGCGGGCCGCGCGCACCCGGCACAGCCGAGCATGATGAAATATTACGGCACCGAACTGAACAAGGCACGCCACGAGCTGCAAATGGCGGCGGGCGGATCGGACGCACTCGAATGGGAAAGCGGCGCGTCAAATGGCGGCGCGGCGGCGCGTGCATGGCTTCGCACCAAGGCCAATTCGATCGAGGGCGGAACGAGCGAGATCCAGCTCAACATCGTCGCGAAACGGATTTTGGACTTGCCGGCATAACTACCCTCCCCCGCCTGCGGGAGAGGCGCGAGACTTGGAGCGCGAATCGAACCTAGTCGCAGCGGTGAGGGTCTTCTCGTCCGCTGCGACAGGAAACAGGCTCTCACCCAACCCTCTCCCGCACGCGGGAGAGGGCTTTGAGAAGAAAAGAGAAGAATATGCCCCTGTATCTCGACGATCAGCAGACGATGCTGCGCGACACCGCGCGTGATTTCATCGCCGAACACGCGCCGCCTTCGCACCTGCGCGCACTGCGCGACGCAAACGACGCGACCGGCTTCAGCCGCGACCTGTGGAAGCAGTTCGCCGATATGGGCTTCACCGGCATCCTGATCCCGGAGGCGCAAAGCGGCATGGGGCTTGGTCATGTCGAGGCGGGGGTGGTGCTCGAGGAAATCGGCCGCAACCTGTCGCCCTCGCCCTTCCTGACCACGGCGGTCGCGGCGGTGGAGGCACTGCGCGGCACCGCGCATGCCGATCGCTATTATCCCGGCATCCTGGCGGGCGACACGATCGCCGCGCTGGCGATCGACGAGCGCGCGAAATTCGGCGACGGCATTTCGCTCACCGCGCAGCGATCGGGCAATGGTTTCCGGCTTTCGGGCACCAAGCAATTCGTCGCGCACGCGCATGTCGCCGACCTGATCCTGGTCGCCGCGCGCACCTCGGGAGCCGAGTCCGACCAGGACGGCGTGACGCTGTTCGCGGTCGATCCCAAAACCGCCGCACCCGACATCCGGCCCGAACGCCTTGCCGATTCGAGCCTGGCGTCGCGGATCACCTTCGCCGATCTGCAACTCGATGCCGATTCGGTCGTCGGCGAGGTGGACAATGGCCGCGAAGTGCTGAACCGTCTGCTGGCGGCAGGGCGCAGCGGCGCTTCGGCCGAGCTGCTGGGTGTCGGCGGCGGTGCGATGGACCTGACCGTCGCGTACCTCAAGGAACGCAAGCAGTTCGGCCAGACAATCGGCAGCTTCCAGGCGCTCCAGCACCGCGCCGCACACCTATATGCCGAAATGGAAGTCGCGCGTGCTGCGGTGCTCAAGGCGCAGCAATTGCTCGATGCGGGCAGCCCAAATGCGAGCGAGGCCGTCGCGGTCGCCAAGGCGATGACCGGCCTTGCCACCACCCTTAGCGTACAGGAAAGCATCCAGATGCACGGCGGCATCGGTATGACCGACGAATATGATGTCGGTTTCTATATGAAGCGCGCGCGCGTGCTCGCCGAAATGTTCGGCGACGCGAATTATCACGCCGACGCGCTGGCGCGCGAAAACGGCTATTGAGCGCGCACCGCATGACCGAACCCCATGAACGCGCCACCACCCCGCAAGCATTGGTCGCACAACTGATCGACCTGCTTGATGTCGAGGAAATCGACACCGACCTGTATCGCGGTGCTCGCCAGCCCGGCGGCACCGGGCGGGTGTTTGGCGGGCAGGTGATCGGCCAGGCGCTGCAGGCGGCGCAGCGATCGGTCGACTCGCCCAAGGTCGCGCACTCGCTCCACGCCTATTTCATGCGTCCGGGCAGCGAGGATCATCCGATAATCTACCGCGTCGTGCGTGATTTCGACGGGCGCAGCTTCGCCAATCGCCGGATCATCGCGATTCAGCGCGGCGCGCCGATTCTCAACATGATCGCGTCGTTCCATGTGCCCGAGGAAGGGTTGCACCATCAGGACGCGATGCCCGACGTTCCCGATCCCGACACGCTGCGATCGGACAGTGATCTGCGCGAGGAAATCCGCGATCAGGTGCCCGAAAGGCTCCGTAGCTTCTTCCTGCGCGCCCGCCCGATCGAAATCCGCCCGACCAACCCGCGCAACTGGTTCGCGCCCGAACCCTCGACACCGCAGCAGCATAGCTGGTTCCGCGTGGCCGCGCCGCTGCCCGACGATCCAGCGCTCCACCGCGCGATGCTGGCTTATGCCAGCGACATGAGCCTGCTCGGCACCTGCATGCTGCCACACGGCGTAAGCTGGATGTCGGGCCGCGTCCAGACCGCCAGCCTCGATCATGCGGTGTGGCTGCACGAGCCGTTCCGCTTCGACGATTGGCTGCTCTACACCACCGACAGCCCCTGGGCCGGGCATGCGCGCGGCTTCAATCGCGGACGCATCTTCACCCGCGACGGACGGCTGGTGGCGAGCTGCACGCAGGAGGGGCTGATCCGGGTGAAGGACTAATCCTTCGGGCGCACGACCATGTTGTAAGGTATATACAGGAACACGTCGGTCAGCCCCGCCCGCGCCCATTCGACCGGACGATCGAGACCCTTGAGTTCGACGCCATATTCCGGCCCCATCCGCCCCGCGACCGCTTTTGCGTCGGCTGCGAGAATATCGAGTATCTCGCTTCGGAACCTATCTGGCCCGACGATCGACAATGTCAGATCATCGCTCCCTCCCCGGATTTCGGCGCGACCGACTGCGGGAACCGCCTTGACGAACCGCCCAATCCGATCACGGGCGGCAGCCCCGTCTACGCCGTCGCCAAGCTTCACCTTGACGAGGAACGTCGTGCGATCGGTGTCGGGGCGGCTGTCGTTCAACAAACTCAGATCGCGATAATTGGCGATCGTCAGCGCTTCCACCACTTCGTCGCCGGTCGCCAGTTGCACCGCGAATTTCGGCGCGATCTCGATGGCGCTCTTTACCATCGCCAATATCTCGCTGCGGCGCTTTTCGGCATCGCGGGTGTCGCCTGCGATAGTGACCTCCAGAATCGCGAAATCAGCGGCCCGGCGCAGCCCGACCACAGGACGACTCTCGTCAAAGCCATCGGTGTCACGCCGCGATCCGGTAACTACCACCTCAGCCTCGCTGAAATCCTGTGCCTGGGCGACAACAGGCACCCCTAGCGCCGCAAAGATCAGCGCAATCGGAACCCACAAAAACAGCTTTCGCATCGCATCCCCCCTTTTTGACCTTATCTTTTCGTATAGATCAGCAGCGACAGGACCGAGTCAATCAGAACGCCGTCTTCCCGAACATCTGCCGCGTCACCGGGTGGCTGGACGACAGCCCGCCATCGACTGCCCATGCCTGGCCGTTGACATAGCTGGCATCGTCGCTGGCGAGGAACAGCGCTACGCGGGCGATTTCGTCCGGCACGCCCGCGCGGCGCAGCGGGTTTAGCTGGCCCAGCCTGTCCTCCTTGCCGACCTCGCGGGCATAATCGAACGCGCGCTGGGTCATGCCCGTTTCGATCAAGCCGGGGCAGATCGCATTGACCCGGACGTTCGACGTGGCAAGTTGCTGCGCCGCGGTCTGGACCAGGTTGATGACGCCCGCCTTGCTCGCCGAATAGGCCGGACCGCCCGCGCCCGATCGCAGCCCGGCGACACTGGCGGTACACAGGATCGCACCGCCGCCGCGCTCCGCGATACGAGGGGCGGCGTGCTTGATGCCCAGAAACGGACCGATCAGGTTGACGCGCAGCACTTCGGTCCACAGTTCGACCGAGGAATCGAAGATGCCGTCCGCGCCCCCTGAAATCCCTGCATTGGCATAGAAAATGTCGAGCCCGCCGAAACGGTCGCACGCAGCGGCAACCAGCCGGGCGACATCGGCTTCGTCACCCGCATCAATGCGCAGCGCGATGGCGGTGTCGAGGCCGGCGACGGTTTCATCCACCGCGTCGCTCAGATCAGCGGCGATCACCCGCCCACCCTCCGCCGCAAAGGCGCGGGCGGTGGCGCGGCCGATCCCCGACCCCGCCCCGGTGACGATGATCGACTTGCCCTCGAACCGTGCGCGCATCGTCATGCTCCTGCTTTCAGCGCAAAGCCCCATGCCGCCTCGGCCAGCGCAGGGACCCGCGCGGCGGTTGCCTCGGCGGCGGCGTTCGATGCGTTGCCGTCGAGCCAGCGCTTCTTGATCCCCTGGACGATGCCCATCAGCCGGAACAGATTATAGGCAAAATACCAGTTGAGGTCGGGCACGTCATCGCGCCCCGTCCGCGCGCAGTAACGCTGGGTCACGTCCTCCAGCGTCGGGATGCCGGTGCCGCCGCCGGTCTGCCCCATCACCCCCGAACGCCCCTCTGGCTCAGTCACCCAGTTCATCGCGAAATAGGCGAAGTCGGCAAGCGGATCGCCCAAGGTCGACAGCTCCCAATCAAGCACCGCCAGGATGCGCGGCGCGTCGGGCGCGAAGATCATGTTGTCGATGCGATAATCGCCATGCACGATCGCGGTGCGAGTCTGCGGCGGCACCGTGCGCGCGAGATAGTCGATCAGCGCTTCGGCGGCGGGGATGTCGTCGGTTTGCGCGGCGCGATATTGCCGGGTCCATCGCGCCACCTGGCGCTCGAAATAATTGCCGGGCTTGCCGAAATCGCTGAGGCCCGCCGCCGCGTAGTCAATCGCGTGCAGATCGGCGAGGGTATCGACCATCGCCTCATAATGCGCGCGGCGATCGGCGGGGGGCATGTCGGGCAGCGTCCCGTCCCACAAGGTCCGCCCCTCAACCATCTCCATCAGATAGAACATCGACCCGATCACCGCCGGGTCGTCGCACAGCCCGAAACAGGGCCGCGCGACGGGAAAGCCGGTCGGATGCAGTGCGGCGATCAGCCGATATTCGCGGTCGACCGCATGCGCCGATGGCAGCAGCGCGCCGAAGGGCTGGCGGCGCAGCACATAGCTGCCCCCTGGCGTCTCGACGCGATAAGTTGGGTTAGATTGGCCGCCGGCGAATTTGCTCAACGCCACCGGCCCGGCAAAACCGGGGCGTTGCGCGCGCATCCACCGCTCGAGCGCGGCGGTGTCGATCGAGTCTTCGCCCGGCGCACTCATGCGAACATGATCACCGATCGCGCGGTGTCGCCGGTACGCAGCTTGGCCATCGCATCGTTGACCTGATCGAGCGTGATCCGTTCGGCCACCATCGTGTCCAGGTCGAGCTTGCCGTCGAGATACATCTGCACCAATCGCGGCATGTCGATCGGGAATTGCGTAGATCCCAGCAGCGATCCTTGCAGCTTCTTGCCGGTCAGGAAGGTGTGGCCGGGGATGGTGACCGACTGGCCGGGTGAGATCATGCCCAGGATCGTCGCGGTGCCGCCGCGCCGCAACAGGTTCCAGGCAAGCTCGGCGGTCGCGGGACGTCCCACCGCCTCGATCGCATAATGCACCCCGCCATCGGTGAGCTTGAGCACCGCCTTGGCCAGCCCTTCGTCGGACGGATCGAACAGATGCGTTGCGCCCATCTTGCGCGCCAATTCGCGCTTATGCGGCACCGGATCGATCGCCAGGATCATGCCCGCGCCGGCGATTTTGGCGGCGTTGATCGCCGACAGCCCAATCCCGCCCGCACCGATCACCGCCACGCTTTCGCCGGGCTTCACCTTGCTGTCATTGAAGATCGCCCCCGCGCCGGTGATGACCGCGCAGCCAAGCAGCGCCGCGCGATCGAGCGGCATGTCATGGCTGATCGCGACACAGGCATTTTCATGCACCAGCATCATTTCGGCAAAGGCCGACAGGTTCAGAAACGGCGTCAGCGCCTGTCCGCCAGCCAGCCGCAGCCGTGGCTCGGCATCAGGCGCGCGACGAGTCGACGGATCGGTACACAAAGAAGGCCGGCCCGAAATGCAGAACTCGCACCTGCCGCAAAATGCCGTCAGGAACGTGATGACGTGGTCGCCGGGCTTCACGCTCGCCACGCCATCGCCCACCGCCTCGACCACGCCGGCGGCTTCATGGCCGGGAATGGTCGGCACCGGATGCGGGAAGCTGCCGTCGATGAAATGCAGGTCCGATCGGCAGACCCCCACCGCGGCGGTGCGGATCAGCACCTCGCGCGGGCCGGGCTTGTCGACGCGCACTTCCTCGATCACCAGCGGCGTCTTCGCCTCGTGCAGAACGGCTGCTTTCACGCTGTCGCACCCCTTTCGTCACCCCGGCGAAGGCCGGGGCGCGGACGATATTCAAACCGCATATTTGCCGAATTCGGCGCGGGCGATGGCGCGATTATGCACTTCGTCCGGCCCATCGGCGAAACGAAGCGTCCGCAGGCTAGCCCACGCGCCAGCCAGCGGCGTGTCGCCCGAAACGCCAGCGCCACCATAGGCCTGGATCGCATCGTCGAGCAGTTGCAGCGCCATCATCGGCGCCTGCACCTTGATCATCGCGATTTCGAGCTGTGCCGATTTGTTGCCCGCCTTGTCCATCATGTCGGCGGCCTTCAGGCACAGCAGGCGGGTCATTTCGATGTCGATGCGGGCGCGCGCGATCCGCTGTTCCCAGACCGACTGGTCGGCGATCCGCTTGCCGAACGCGGTGCGGCTCAGCAGCCGCTTCGCCATCAGTTCGATCCCCATCTCCGCCGTGCCGATCGTGCGCATGCAATGATGGATGCGCCCCGGCCCAAGCCGGCCTTGCGCGATCTCGAATCCCCGCCCTTCGCCCAGCAACAGATTGGTGACCGGAACCCGGACATTTTCGAGCACTACTTCGCCATGACCGTGCGGCGCGTGATCATACCCATATACCGAAAGCATCCGCTCGATCTTCACGCCGGGCGTGTCGAGCGGCACCAGGATCATGCTTTGCTGCGCGTGGCGTTTGCCCTCCGGATCGGTCTTGCCCATCACGATCGCGACCTTGCAGCGCGGATCGCCGGTGCCCGACGACCACCATTTGCGCCCGTTGATGACATAATCACCGCCATCACGAACCATCGAGGTTTCGATATTGGTCGCATCCGACGAGGCAACCGCCGGCTCGGTCATAAGAAACGCCGATCGGATTGCGCCATCCATCAATGGCTTGAGCCAGCGCTCCTTCTGCTCGCGCGTGCCATAGCGATGGAACACCTCCATATTGCCGGTGTCGGGGGCCGAGCAGTTGAAAATCTCGCCCGCCCAATGGATTCGCCCCATCTCCTCGGCACACAGTGCATATTCCAGATTGGTTAGCTGCGCACCCTCGAACGCGAAGCTGTCATCGACATGAGTCTGGCCCGAATGCGGCGGCATGAACAGATTCCACAGCCCCGTCTCCTTCGCGCGCGGTTTAAGCGACTCGATCACCTTCGACGGTGCCCAGCGGTCGCCGCTATGCACATCGGCATGATATTCGTCATCGCGCGGGACGATATGCTGGGTGATGAACGCCCTCACCCGATCGCGGAAATGCGTTTCGCGGTCGTTCAGCGTGAAATCCATGGATCATCCTCTCGCGCGCTTCTGTTTCTTTCCGGGTAGACCATACCCGATCTTCGGTAAAGCACCTGCCGCCAGGTTTTGCCGTTACGGTGGCCTTGTATGGCCGCCATGAAAAAAACACTGTTTCTTCGAAACGAACCCGCTACTCTAAATTGATGCACGCCCCGCAAAACGTTCGCCCACCGGCGGAAACAGGTACCAAACGCTTTCAGGCCAAACGCGACGCGATCCTCGCGGCGGCGGCCGAAGCCATTAACGAACAATCGGCCAAGGGCATGACCTTTGCCGATGTCGCGCGCCGCGTCGGCCTCAACACCACCAGCGTGACCTATTATTTCAAGCGGAAAGAGGATCTTGCCGCCGCCTGCTTCGATCAGACGCTCACCACCTTGCTGGCGATGCTCGACGAAGCGCTGCAACTGCCAACCCCCGAACAGCGGGTCGAACGCTTTCTGGCGATAAACATGGAGCGACTCACCCGCATCCGCACCGGCGAGGAAACCGACTTTGCGATTCTCTCGGATCTTCGCGCGATGGAGGAGCCGCTAAAGGCGCAATTGCTCGCCGGCTGGCGCGAAGTGTTCCGCAAGACCCGCAGCCTGTTCGGCACGCCGCAATCGCGCGCGCACACCGATCTCAACGGCGCCCGCGCGCATGTGCTGCTCGAAAACAGTTTCTGGCTGAACGTCTGGCTGGAACGCTATGGCATCGATCAATATCCGCGAGTCGAGGCGCGGGTGATGGAAGTCTTCCGCCACGGCATCGCCGGCCCCGGCCAGCGCTGGTCCCCCGCCCCGCTCGACCTGACGCATGGCCAATCGACCTCGAGCCGCGAAAGCTTCCTGCTCGCCGCCACTCGCCTGATCAACGAACTCGGCTATCGCGGGGCTTCGGTCCAGCGGATCGCGTCCGAACTGAACGTGACCAAGGGCAGCTTCTACCACCATCTCGATGCCAAGGATGACCTGGTCATCGAATGCTATAAACGCAGTTTCGGCACGATCACCGATGCCCAGCGCGAGGCAGACGATCAGGGCGGCAGCCATTGGCAGCGATTGTCATCGACGCTGGCGACCTTGCTCGACATCCAATTTTCCGAACGCGGCCCGCTGCTTCGCACCACCGCATTGTCGGGCCTGCCGGTCGAGGTACGTCAGACGATGATCGACCGATCGAACCGAATCGCCCGCCGCTTCGCCGGCACGATGAGTGACGGCATCGCCGAAGGCTCGATCCGCGCGATCGATCCCCTGGTTGCCAGCCAGATCCTGATGGCGCTGCAAAACGCCGCGTTCGACATGCGCAAATGGGCCAGCACCATGCCCAGCGACCGCGCAGTGGCGTTTTATGCCTCGACGCTGTCGTTCGGATTGTTCGACGACCGGGCGCTGGCGGGATAGTGACGCAGTGCCATCGTCATTCCCGCGAAGGCGGGAAGCCATAATCCAGAGCAGAAGGTACGGCTTCCCGCCTTCGCGGGAATGACGTGCAAGTTTCGGCCGGGGTAAAAACCCCGCGTTCCCCTCAAAACGCCCCGGCCAGCCGATCCATCATCGACCGCGCCGGGCTGGGCGCAAATAGCGGCCTTGCCTGTGCCTCGTCGAGCAGGCCCGCCCGCCGATGCAGGTCGATGCTCGCGCGCACCAATGTCGCAGCGCCCTCGGGCATGGCCGCGATCGCTGCAGGGTCGCTTGCGGGCGCGCCGCCCAGTCGTCGCGATCGATCGAGCGCGTCGCGCAGGGTGAGTTCGCCCGCCGCCACCGCGCGCTGCGTCAACAACCACGCGATGATGTGCATCAGGCGAGTCGTGATCTTGAGCGATTCGCAGGAAAACGACACGCGGGTTAGCGGGTCGAGTCCTTCGCGGTCCTGCCGCCCGCCTTCATCGAAATAGTCGCGCGCCTCGTCGGCCAGCACCATGGCCTCGACATACAGCGAATCGATCAGCCGCCGTTCGATGCGCGCCGCGTTGTTTTGGTTCATGCTATTTTGCTGCCACAGCGCAGCGTCGCCCGAAACCGACAAAAAACGGCCTGTTTGCGCCTGTCCCAAAACGGCGCGGACCGGGGTGGCGTTCACGCGATGATGTCTGGGATCATCTCATCCTCGACCAGCGCGATTTCATCGCGCAGCCGCAGCTTGCGTTTCTTCAGCCGCGCAATCTGCAGCTGGTCGGTCGATCCGGTGCCCATCATCGCCGCGATCGCCGCGTCCAGATCGCGATGCTCGACGCGCAGCGCTTCCAGGCGGCGCAGCAGTTCAGCCTCGTCCATCACTAATCCTTCGCGCCCCGGTGCCGACGGCGGCCATTCGAATTGGGCCGTGATTTCGGCACGGCACGTCGATCGCATCGTTTTTGCAAGGCGACAAGCGCCGCGATCGGTGTTTTACTCAGCATCCCCCTAACAACCACCGGAGAACGCAGCCATGCAAAGTCCGCATCTGTCCGCACTGGAAGCAAAGCACGCAACGCTCGATCGCAAGATCGCCGCCGAGTCGCAGCGCCCGCTTCCCGATCCGACGGTGTTGCGTGGCCTCAAGCGAGCCAAGTTGCGCGTGAAGGAAGAAATGACCACCCAGTAAACGCCGCATCAACACAAGCGTTTACCCCTGCCGCGTGGCCCCGGGCCGCGCGGCAGATCACCAGTCTAAAAAAACGGCGAACCTTAAAGACGGCGAAGCGGCGGCTTCAGATACATCGGCGTCTTGGCACCTGCCCCCACCGGCTTGCGCGCCAGCTTGGGATCGATCGGCGAATCGAAGGCGATGCCCAACCGGCCATCGGTGGCCCAAGCCACCTTTCCCCCCACCCAGCCGATCCCGCGCACATCGATGTCGACCGGCGTGCCGCTGGCAAGCGCGATCGGATATTCCGCCATCAGCCCGCCCGCCGAAAGGTTGCGGATTCGAACATTGGTTTCGTCACCATCGACCCGCAGCGTGGCGGCCAGCAACAGGCTGTCGCGCGTAGCATTGCGCTTCGCGTCTACCGTTTCGTCCCCTCGCGGGTTCGGTACGGAATCCTGTGCGTAACGGTCCATGGTGATGCTCGATACTCATGCTGATACGGGTCGTTGCAAGGCTAACACAGCAAACCTTACCAAATTCATTCAGCAGCACATAAGCAAGGCGGTGCGGCGCGTTACTCTTCGCGCGATACCTTTTCCTGCCGCTCGTGCTTTTCCTGCGCCTCGACCGTCATCGTCGCGATCGGCCGCGCCTCCAGCCGCGCAAGCGAGATCGGCTCGCCGGTGACTTCGCAATAGCCATATTCGCCATCCTCGATCCGCCGCAGCGCCGCGTCGATTTTCGAAATGAGCTTGCGCTGGCGATCGCGGGTTCGCAACTCGATCGACCAGTCGGTTTCGCTCGACGCGCGATCGGTGAGGTCGGCCTCGCGCAGCGAGTCATTCTGCAACTGGCTAAGCGTATCCTTGGCTTCCTGATGAATAGCATCCTTCCACGCCAGCAACTTTCCCCGAAAATAGGCCTGTTGCCGCTCGTTCATGAACGTTTCGTCGGCATGAGGGCGATAGCCTGAGCCATCGCCATCATTCGCTGCCGGCGGACCCGATTTCTCAGGGTCGTTGAATCGATCCAAAACCGTTGCCATCCCACTCTCCACACCGGCTTGCCGTGTCGGCCCCCAATGGCTGTGGCGCGCCTGCATTGCTCTGGCGCGGCTATACGGACGCTGCAAGCGCATCACAAGCGACGAAAGCCCGTCTTTCCCGGTAATTATCTTTCAAAACCGACCATTTGGCGCGGCAGCCCAAACCGCCGGGGTGATTCGCGCCGAAGCGCCTGTGCGCGGCAGCCGGTTTCGAACTCGCCAGAACCACATAGCCGCTGCAATCGTCCCAATCCCGGACGTTAACCAGAAACGGGCCTTCGCTTGATTGTATTTGCCGTCCTTAGGCCTCGCTAAGAGGGTTAACGCTGTTGAAGTTAGCGTTTTCTTCGGCAGTGTAATTTTATTGGCAATCGCTGGTTGCCTCCCCCGATCGTCCGCACGCGGCCGTTCGGAAAACGAAGAAGAGATGGCGATATGTCGGTACGAATGGCTGTGGCGAAACTTTGCGCGTTCACTTGCGGCGGCGCGATCGTCGGCGGGGGCGCGGTCCATGCCGTCGATACCGCGCGGACCGAGCGGATCATCGAAAAGCGCGTCGCCGAAAAGCAGGTCGCCCGCAAGCGCGTGCAATATGCCGCGGCACCCGGCAAAAAGCTGGTCCGCCGCACGATCACCAAGACCGCGACCTGCGCGCCGCAAACGGTGACCGTCACCACCCAGGGCGCACCGATCCCGCTGCCCGCGCCCTATCTTGGATCGAGCGGTGCGGCACCGGTGATCAGCGGCGGCGGCTTTGGCGGCGGGCCGGTGATGGTCGGGGGATCTGGCGGATTCTTTGGCGGCGGCGGCTTTATCGGCGGTGGCGGCTTCGTTGGCGGCGGCGGCGGGGGCGGCAGCATCGTGGTGTCATCGACATCCAGCTCCAGTTCGAGCTCAAGCTCGAGCTCGAGCTCGAGCGGCGGCACCAGCGTCGTGATCGACAACAACAACAGCTCGAATAACAACAATTCCAGCAACAACAGCAATCAGAACAATAACAGCAACCAGAACTCAAATCAGAACAACAACAATAATAACAACAACAATTCGAATCAGAACAACAACTCGAACGAAAACAACAATTCCAACGACAATGACAATGGCGGCAAGCCAGGCAAGCCCGGCTGGTCGAGCGGGGGGCACAACCCCAATCCGCCGGGCACGTCGTCGGGCAACCCCACGCCGGTGCCTGCACCGCCGATGCTGCTGCTGTTCGGCGGTGCCGCAGCCGCGCTGGTCGCACGCGGGCGCTTTGGCAAGAAGGCGGCGAAGCGGGACTGACCCGCTTCGCGCCCCTCATCACTAACTCGCCGCGATCAATCGGCGGCGAGCAGCGCCTTTTCGATGTCGGCAACGCTATGGCCGGTCAGATCCTTGTCGATCTCGCCCGAGAGCCGCGCCTGCACTTCCTTGTGATAATGTTTGCGTAGTTCGCCCAGCGTCTTGGGCGGCGCAACGATGATCAGCGTTTCGAAATCGTTGTTCAGCGCGCGTGTCTTGAGCAAGTCGGCGGTATGCGCCGCGAACCGGTCTTCCTCCAATTGGTGAAAGTCGGTTTCGGAATAGGCGCTTCGGCCCGCGCCGACGCTGGAAAAGGTGCGGCCGGGGCGGTCGGTCGACTGATCGCCATCGGACGGATTGTCCTGCTCGCGCACCCGCTCGACCACCAGATTGGGATGCACCGCGTCGCCCTCGTTGCGAAAGAACAGCATCTTGCGGCCATCGGCGACGACGACGAATGCCTTGTGCGGAACCTGCATCGGGATATCCTTGTTTATCGTGGCATGAAGCCGGGTAACGCGCCGCATCACCAACGGGTTGCGCCCGCCCCCGCCGCCGGGCCATAGCGTCGGCCATGCACGACATCCGCTCCATCCGCGAAAACCCCGCCGCTTTCGACCAGGCGCTCGCCCGCCGCAGCCTGCCGCCCCAGGCCGATTCGCTGGTCGCGCTCGACGAGCGGCGGCGCGCGGTGCTCACCCAATTGCAGGCGGGCCAGGCGCGCCGCAACGAAGCATCCAAGGCGATCGGTGCCGCCAAGGGCAAGGGCGACCACGCCACCGCCGACGCGCTGATGGCCGAAGTCGCAACGCTCAAGGAAGCGATGCCCGCACTCGAAACCGAGGAAAAGGCGCTCGCGGCCGAGCTGGGCACCACGCTCGCGGCAATCCCCAACCTGCCCGCCGCCGATGTGCCGCCGGGCGATGGCGAGGACGATAATGCGCTGGTCCATCTGCGCGGCGAGCCGACCAGCTTCGCCTTCGCGGCGCGCGAGCATGATTCGATCGGCCCCGCGATCGGCCTCGATTTCGAAACCGGCGCGGCGATGGCGGGCGCGCGCTTCACCCTGCTGCGCGGCCCCGTCGCGCGCCTGCACCGCGCGCTCGGCCAGTTCATGCTCGACACGCTGACCCAGCAGCATGGCTTCGAAGAAGTCGTACCCCCGCTGCTGGTGCGCGATGAGGCGGTGTACGGCACCGGCCAGCTTCCCAAATTCGCCGAAGACCTGTTCCGCACCACCGATGGCCGCTGGCTGATCCCCACCGCCGAAGTGTCGCTGACCAACATCGTCGCAGGCCAGATCCTCGCCGAAAAGGAGCTGCCGCTGCGCTTCGCCGCGCTTACGCCGTGCTTCCGTTCCGAAGCCGGCGCGGCGGGGCGTGACACGCGCGGCTATATCCGCCAGCACCAGTTCGAAAAGGTCGAAATGGTAGCGATCACCACCCCCGAAGCCTCCGACGCCGAGCATGAAGCGATGACCGGTCATGCCGAGGGTATTCTCTCGGCGCTGGGGCTGCCGTTCCGCCGGATGAAGCTGTGCACCGGCGACATGGGCTTTTCGGCGGCGCGCACCTATGATCTCGAAGTGTGGCTGCCCGGCCAGGCGCGCTACCGCGAGATTTCGAGCGTCTCGACCTGCACCGATTTCCAGGCGCGCCGCATGAACGCGCGCTACCGGCCCGAGGGGGAAAAGGGCACGCGCTTCGTCCACACGCTCAACGGTTCGGGGCTGGCGGTCGGGCGAACGCTGGTCGCGGTGCTGGAGAACTACCAGCAGGAAAGCGGCGCGGTCGCGGTGCCCCCGGTGCTACAGCCATATCTGGGCGGCCTGACGATGCTGGAGCCAAAGTGATCGGTGCGACAAAATCCTCCCCGAGCTCGCTCGGGGAGGGGGACCATCGCAAAGCGATGGTGGAGGGGCAAAGCCGCAAGCGCGCCGCCTGCGTCGCTGCCCCTCCACCCCTCGCTACGCGAGCGGTCCCCCTCCCCATCTTCGATAGGGAGGATTAAATAATGCGAATCCTCATCACCAATGACGACGGCTATCACGCCCCCGGCCTCAAAATCCTCGAAACCCTCGCCGCCACCTTCTCCGACGACATTTGGGTGGTCGCCCCCGCCGAAGAGCAATCGGGTGCCGGCCATTCGCTCACCCTGTCCCGCCCCTTGCGAATCCGCCGTTTCGGCGAAAAGCGCTACGCGGTCGATGGCACGCCAACCGACGCGGTGATGATGGCGCTGGCCAAGATCATGGCCGATCAGCCGCCCGACCTGATCCTGTCGGGGGTCAATCGCGGCGCGAACCTGGCCGAGGACGTCACCTATTCGGGCACTGTCTCGGCGGCGATGGAGGGGGCGCTTGCCGGCGTGCGCTCGATTGCCTTGAGCCAGGTCTATGCGCGCGAAGCGATGGGCGATTCGGTGCCGTTCGACGCCGCCGCCGCCTGGGGCCGCCGCGCGCTCGAACCGCTGATGGCGCTCGATTGGGCACCGCGCACGCTGGTGAACATCAACTTCCCCGCGCTGCCTGCCGACCGGGTCAAGGGCATCCGCGTCGCCGATCAGGGCCTGCGCGATTATGGCCGTTTGCAGATCATCACCAATCGCGATCCGCGCGGCTATGAATATCACTGGTTCGGCCTTGGCCCGACGATCGAGACGCCCGCGCATTCGACCGACCTCGAAGCGATCCGGGACGGCTATATTGCGGTGACGCCGCTGCATCTGGACCTGACGCATCGTCCGTCACTGGCGATGCTCACCCAAGCGTATCGCGAATGAAGGGGCGACGAATGGCGCGAACCGAGCGCGGCACGGAGCGACCTGGCTGGCCTTATAAACAGACCACCCCCTCCCCGTTCGCGCTGATGGGGGGACTTTCCCTCCCCCTCACCCTCGCCGCCTGCATCCCCGGCACCAGCCAGCCTCCCACCGCGCCGCCGCCGCCGCCGCCGCCATCGCAAACCGTCCGCCAGCCGCTTGCCGAAAAAATCACCGCACTCCCCTCGCCGCTCCCCGCCTGGGAAGCCCGCCGCGTCTCCCCCGACGCGCGCAGCGTAGCAGCGACCACCTACACCGTAGCCCCCGGCGACACATTGCGCGGCATCGCCGCCAAGACCGGGGCAGGCTCCGAAGCCATTGCCCGCGCCAACGGCATCGCCCCGCCCTTCACGATCCTGACCGGCCAGCGGCTGACCATTCCCGGCGGGCGCTATCATCTGGTGCGCGACGGCCAGACCGGCATCGCCATCGCGCGCGCCTATGGCGTCGATTGGGGCCGGATCGTCACCGCCAACATGCTCGAGGAGCCCTACATCCTGCGTACCGGCCAGCGCGTGCTGATCCCCGGCGAAGCAACCCCGCGCAGCGCCGCC
Source organism: Sphingomonas sp. 37zxx (assembly GCF_000786205.1). Lineage (GTDB taxonomy): Bacteria > Pseudomonadota > Alphaproteobacteria > Sphingomonadales > Sphingomonadaceae > Sphingomonas. The sequence goes on from NZ_JROH01000004.1 coordinate 184,620, forward strand.
GAGCGCGCGCAGGCCTTCACCCTCGACATCGACGACATCATCACCGGCGGCGAACCCGCGCTTGCCGCCAATACCGCACCCACCCGCCCCACCTCGTCATCGAAGCGTGTGCTGCCCTCGACCGCCGCGGTCGCTGAACCAGCGCGGCTGCGCGGCGGTTTCCAATGGCCGGTCGAGGGGAGGATCGTGCGCCGCTTCGGCCCCGGTGCCTCTGGCGAGCGTAACGACGGCATCAAGATCGCGGTGCCGCTGAAAACCCCGATCCTCGCCACCGCCGACGGCGTCGTCGCCTATGTCGGCAGCGACATTCCCGCACTCGGCGGGCTGGTCATCCTTCGCCACGGCGACGGACTTACTTCGGTCTATGGCCATGCCGGCGGCCTGCTGGTCCAGCGTGGCCAATCAGTGAAGCGCGGTCAGCGGATCGCGCTGTCGGGCGATTCGGGCGCGGCGAACCGCCCCGAACTGCATTTCGAGCTTCGCCAAGGGCGCACCCCGGTCGACCCGCTTACCCGCTTGCCGGCGCGAAACTGATGGCAAAACCGCAGCATCCAGGCACGCTCAAGCGCAAATCCTCGACCCCCGTCTGGCTGGCGATCACCTGGCGAGTCATCGCGGTCCTGACATTGGTCGGCATCGCGATCGCGGTCCACTGGTTCGACCGCGAAGGGCTGCGCGACAATTATGACGGGCACATCAGCTTTGCCGATGTCGTCTATTTCACGATGATCTCGATCACCACCACCGGCTATGGCGACATCGCCCCGGTCACCGAAAAGGCGCGGCTGTTCGATGCGCTGATCGTCACCCCGATTCGGGTGTTCGTGGTCGTGCTGTTCATCGGCACCACCTATAATTTCGTCCTCAAGCGCGGCTGGGATAAATGGCGCATGGCACGTATTCAACGCAATCTTGACGGCCATGTCGTCGTCGCCGGCTATGGCAAGACCGGCTCCGAAGCCGTTGACGAACTGATCGCGCGCGGTCGCGATCCGGCCAGCATCGTGGTGATCGATGGCGACACCGATCAGCTTGCCAAGGCCGAGGAATGCGGCTGCAACGTCCTGCTGGGCGACGCCACCCGCGATGCGACGTTGATGGACGTGCAAATCGCCCGCGCCTGCGCGATGATCGTCGCCGGCGGGCGCGACGACACCTCGATCCTGATCGTGCTCACCGCGCGCCACCTCGCCCCCGACCTGCCGATCAGCATCATCGTCAAGGCCGAGGACAATGAACTGCCCGCCCGTGCGGCGGGGGCAACGACAGTGATCAACCCGGTCAGCTTCGCCGGACTGTTGCTCGCCAGTTCCTGCACCGGGCGGCACATCGCCGATTATATGATGGACCTGGCCTCCTACGAAGGCCGCGTGCAATTGTCCGAACGCACCGTCCAGCTCGACGAGGTCAACCAGCCGCTGTCGGCCATCACCACCGGGCTTGGCCTTCGAATTTATCGCGGCGGCGAGGTGTACGGCTTCAGCGCACCCGAGGCGCAGGCGCTGCATGAAGGCGATGTCATCGTCGAAATCCTGCCGCGCCACGGCATGGGAAAACAGTGATGAAGCGGCGGTAACGCAGCGCAGCGCACTTCCCCTCTCCCAAACCGCTCCCCAAAAGGGCAGAGGGCTATGAAGTCCGCGCGGAAATCACTATGTGCGCCGACGATCATGGCAACCCAATTTCCTGAACCGCCCCGCGTGGGCATGGTGTCGCTCGGCTGTCCCAAGGCACTGGTCGACAGCGAACGCATCCTCACCAAGCTGCGCTCGGACGGCTACGGCCTGTCGCAGGACTATGCCGGTGCCGATGTCGTGCTGGTCAACACCTGCGGCTTTCTCGACAGCGCCAAGGAGGAAAGCCTTGAGGCGATCGGCGAGGCGATGGCCGCCAATGGCCGCGTGATCGTCACCGGCTGCCTGGGGCAGGAAGCCGAGATGATCCGCGCGCGCTTCCCAAACGTCCTGGCGATCAGCGGCGCGCACCAGTACGAAGCCGTCGTCGGCGCGGTGCATGATCACGCGCCGATGCCGCCCAATGCCTTTCTGAACCTGGTGCCCGAAAGCGGCCTGAAGCTCACGCCGCGCCATTACAGCTATCTGAAAATTTCGGAGGGCTGCAACCACCGCTGCTCATTCTGCATCATCCCGTCGATCCGCGGCGATCTTGTCAGCCGCCGCCCCGACGCGATCCTGCGCGAAGCCGAAAAGCTGATCGAAGCGGGAACGCGCGAATTGCTGGTCATCAGCCAGGATACCTCGGCCTACGGCGTCGACATCCGCAAGGAACCGCGCGCCTGGAAGGGGCGCGAGGTCGTGCCGCACATGACCGATCTGGCGCGCGAACTGGGGCGTCTGGGGGCATGGGTGCGGCTGCATTATGTCTACCCCTATCCGCATGTCGATCAGGTCATCCCGCTGATGGCCGAGGGGCTGGTGCTCCCCTATCTCGACATCCCGTTCCAGCACGCCGCGCCCGACGTGCTTCGCCGGATGCGCCGCCCCGCCAATGAGGCCAAGGTGCTCGAACGGCTCAAGGCGTGGCGCGCGATCTGCCCCGACATCGCGATCCGATCGTCGTTCGTCGTCGGCTTCCCCGGCGAAACCGACGCCGATTTCGAATATCTGCTCGACTGGCTCGACGAAGCCCAGCTCGACCGTGTCGGCGCGTTCCGCTTCGAACCGGTCGAGGGTGCCGCCGCCAATGCGCTGCCCGATGCCGTGCCCGAGGAGGTGAAGGAAGAACGCTACGCTCGCATCATGGAGCGCACCGCTGCGATTTCGGCGGCCAAGCTCCAGGCCAAGGTGGGCCGCGAGCTCGACGTGATCCTTGACGCGGTCGACGATGAAGGCGGCGCGACCGGCCGCTCGCAAGCCGACGCCCCCGAGATCGACGGCGAAGTCCATCTGCGCGACACCTTCGATCGCAACCCCGGCGACATCATCCGCGTGCGGATCGAGGACGCCGACGACCATGACCTGTTTGGAGTGCCGGTCTAGCAAGCGGTCGTCACCCCGCTCACTGCGGGGTGACGATTGGGAGGCTGGTAGTCTGGGCGGTGCATGACTACCCTCTGGGCCGATGACCGATTTCACCCCCTGCCTCGCCCCCGATCGCGGCCAGCCCGCCCACAGCATCCACCTGGTCGATCCCGCGGGTTATGACGACTGGCTCAACCGCCAGCCGCCGCGCCACCGCGCCGCCATCGCCGCCCACCGCATGAAGCCGACGGGCTATGCCAGCGCGATCCTGCCCGGCGATGCGCCCGAAAGCTGGTCGGTCGTCACGATCGTCGCCAACACCCAATCGCTGTCGCCCTGGTGCCTGGCGCGGCTCGCTGAAACATTGCCCGAGGGCGTGTATCGCGTCGAGGGTCATGAACCCGGCGTCGCGATGCTCGGCTGGCTGCTCGGCCAATATCAGTTCGATCGCTATCGCAGCGACCCGCCCACCGGCGCGCGCGTGCTGCTAACCGGCGAGCCCGCCCGTATCGACGAAACGCTGCGAATCGCCCGTGCCACCGCGACGGTGCGCGATCTGGTCAACACTGGCGCTGCGGATCTTGGCCCCGCCGAACTCGAATCGCACGCCGCCGCGCTGGCAAAGGCGCATGGCGCGACGCTCGCCGTGACCAAGGGCAGCGACCTCGAACGCGGCTTTCCGATGGTGCATATCGTTGGCCAAGCGGCGAGCCGGGGCCGCGAACCGCGCATGATCGAACTCACCTGGGGCCGCCCCGATGCGCCGCGTGTCGCGATAATCGGCAAGGGTGTGTGCTTCGATTCGGGTGGGCTAGACATCAAGCCGTCGTCGGGCATGCGGCTGATGAAGAAGGACATGGGCGGCGCGGCGCACGCGCTGGCGCTGGCCGAACTGGTGATGCAGGGCCGCCTGCCCGTCCGCCTGCATCTGCTGATCCCGGCGGTTGAAAATGCGATTGCGGGCAACGCCTTTCGCCCCGGCGATGTATTGCCCAGCCGCAAGGGGCTGACGGTGGAAAATACCAACACCGATGCCGAAGGGCGGCTGATCCTGGCCGACGCGCTAACCCGCGCGGGCGAGGAAAGTCCCGAGTTGATCCTCGATTTCGCCACCCTCACCGGCGCGGCGCGGGTGGCGCTCGGCCCCGATCTGCCGCCATTGTTCACCGGGAATGAGGCGCTGGCCGAAGCGCTGCTGGCGGCGGGGGTGGCACAGGCCGATCCGATGTGGCGGCTGCCGTTATGGGATGCCTATGACGAGATGCTGAAATCGGACATCGCCGACATGGTCAACGCCCCCGATGGCGGCATGGCGGGCGCGATCACCGCCGCTTTGTTCCTGCGAAAATTCGTCCCCGCCGACACCGCCTGGGCGCATCTCGACGTATTCGCCTGGCGTCCGGTCGCCAAACCCGGTCGCCCCAAAGGCGGCGACGCCTACGCCCTGCGCGCTGCCTGGGCGATGCTGAAGGCAAGGTACCCCTGACCACCCTCTCCCGCCTGCGGGAGAGGGTGCGAGACTTGGGGTCGCCCTTGCGGCCCCTAGTGGTCCGATTCTGACATTTGCTACCCCCTTCGGCTCAGTCAGGAGCAAATGTCAGAATCTCCAGGACCACTAGCAATTATGTGATTCTAGTGGATTTTATGATTTTGATATTCGCAGCGAGAGCGTGCCGCAGGCGGGATGCGAATGTCAAAATCAATCCACTAGTCGCAGCGGTGAGGGCTCTTTTTGCGACCGGGCAGATAAGGAAACAGGCCCTCACCCAACCCTCTCCCGCAAGCGGGAGAGGGCTTTAACCCGCCACCAGCACCGAACCACCACCGGCACGGTCGCGCCCTCCCGCGCCCGCAAGCCAAGCGCGCCGGTTCACGCCGCCGCTGCCGCAGCTTCGATGATCGGCACGAACTTCGCGGCGGTCAGGCTTGCCCCGCCGACCAGCGCACCATCGACTTCGGGGGTCGCAAGGATGCTGGCGGCGTTCGCGCCGGTCACCGATCCGCCATAGAGGATACGGATGCCGCTCGCCGCGTCGCCCACCAATTGCCGCATCTTGGCGCGCGCGATCGCGTGGATCGATGCGATCTCCTCCGGCGTCGGCGTCCGCCCGGTGCCGATCGCCCAGCGCGGTTCGTAGGCGAGCGTGAACCAGTCGCCGGTCGCGTCCTCGGGCACCGATTTCTCGATCTGCGCCTGTACGACTCGCTCGGCGCGCCCGGCATCGCGTTCGGCCTCGGTCTCGCCGCAGCACAGGATCACCTTCAGCCCAGCCGCGCGCGCGGCTTCGGCCTTGGCCCAGGCATCCTGGCTGGTCTCGTTCTGGTCGGTGCGCCGTTCGCTATGGCCGACGATCACCGTCGTCGCACCTGCCTCGCGCAGCATGCCTGCCGACAGGCAGCCGGTGTGCGCGCCGCTGGGGTTGGCATGGCAATCCTGCCCGCCGATCGCCAGCGCGCCGGCATAGACCGCCGCCGGCCCGATCAGCGTCGCGGGCAGCGCCAGCGCCACGTCGACCTGGGGATTGGCCGCGACGGCGGCGGCAATCGCCTCCACCTCGGCCAGATCGGCCCACATCCCGTGCATCTTCCAGTTGCCCGCCACCATCTTGCGCCGCGTCATGTCGTTCCCCCGGGATTTTGTCTGTGGTTGCGGAAGCGATAGCAATTGGGCGACGCGGCACAAGCTTGATGGCGCGCGCCGACCGCCCTAAAGCACCCCGCTCTATCTTCCGTCACAGCGATCGGTCCTTCATGCTCAGCTTCTTTCGGCGCATCACCAAATCGCGCATCGGTGTGATCGTCACACTCGGCGTGCTCGCGGTCATCGCGCTCGCCTTCGGGCTGAGCGACATCTCGAACGTCGCCCCCACCGGCGGCTCGGGCGCGACGGTGGTCGAAGTCGGCGACGCCGCAGTCACCGACACCGAATTGCAGCAGCGCACCCGCCTCGCGCTCGATGCGCTGCGCCAGCAGCAGCAGAATGTCGACATCAACGCCTTCATCGCGCAGGGCGGGCTGGAAAGCGTGATCGACCGTACCGTCAACGGCCTGGCGCTCGACCAGTTCGCGCAAAGCTCGGGCATGGTCGCGTCAAAGGCGCTGATCGACGGCCAGATCGCCAGCATCCCTGCGTTTCAGGGCTTTGACGGCAAGTTCAGCCAGGTGAACTACGAACGCGCGCTGTCGGCACAGCGGATCAGCCAGACCGATCTGCGCGACGACATCCGCCGCGAACTCTATGCCCAGTGGCTGCTCGCCCCCACCCAGGGCGCAAGCCAGGTGTCGGCGCAGCTGGCGACGCCTTACGCTTCGCTGCTGCTCGAAAAGCGCGCGGGTCAGATCGCGCTGGTTCCCGCCAGCACCGCCGGCATCGCCGCACCATCGGACGAAGTCGTTGCCAAATTCTACGCCACCAACCGCGCACGCTACAACGTGCCGCAGCGGCGGGTGCTGCGCTACGCCGTCGTCACGCCTGAGCAATTCGCCGCCACCGCGCAGGTGAGCGACGCCGAAATCGCCGAGGCCTATCGCGCCGCCGGTGATCGCTACGCCCCCAGCGCCACGCGCACGCTGCAACAGGTGATCGTCGCCGATCAGGCCGCCGCCAACCGTATCGCCCAGGCAGTACGTGGCGGCACCTCGGTCGAGGTCGCAGCCCGCGCCGCCGGGCTCGAAGCGACGACGCTCGCCGATGTTTCCAAATCCGATGTCGCCGGCCGCAGTGCCGCCGCTGTCGCCGACGCCGCCTTCGCCGCCAATGACGGCAGCGTCGCCGGGCCGGTGCGCTCGCCCTTTGGCTGGCACGTCATCCGCGTTGCCGGGGTGTCGCAGTCGGCGGGTCGCCCGCTGGCGTCGGTGCGCGACGAACTCGTCACCGAAATCCGCAAGCGCAAGGCGCTCGAAGCACTCACCGCGATTCAGGAAAAGCTCGACACCGGCATCAATGACGGCGCGACCTTCGACGAACTGATGGGCGACACCAAGCTGCAGGCGCAGCGCACCGCGCCGGTCATCGCCAGCGGCATCAACCCCGACGCCCCCGACCAGCGCCCCGATCCGCGATTCGCGCGCCTGTTCGAGGCAGGCTTCGCCGCCGAACAGGGCGATTCGCCGCAATTGGTGCAGCTTGGCGAGGACGGCACCTTCGCGGTCGTCGGGCTCGAGCGGGTCGTGGCCGCCGCGCCGCGCCCGCTGGCGCAGATTCGCGACCGAGTCGTTGCCGACTGGCAGCGCGATCAGGCGCAACAGGCCGCGCGCCGTCAGGCGATGGCGGTGATCCAGAACGTCAATCGCGGCACCGCTTTGCCCCAGGCGGTTCGCACCGCCGGGGTCAACGGCCCCGAAGTCCAGTCGATCAACGTCTCCCGCGCCGATCTCGCCGCGCGCCGCGAGCAACTGCCGCCGCCGGTCGCGCTGATGTTCAGCATGAAGCAGGGCACCGCCAAATTGCTCGAAGCCCCGGGTCGTGAAGGCTTTTTCGTGGTGTCCGTGACCAGCATCGAACGCGGCGATGCCAAGGGCAACACCAACGCGATCAATGCGACCCGCCAGGGCCTGGGCAGCGTCATTGGCCGCGAGTATGTCCAGCAATTCACCGCCGCCTCGCGTGCCGCCGTCGGGGTAAAGCGCGACGAAGCCGCAATCACGCGGCTGCGCACCACCCTCACCGGCAGCGGCGAGTGATCGAAGGCGTCGAGGCCGCCCGCGCCGCGCTAGCCGATGGCCGCGCGGCGATGGTGTGGCGTCGCCAGCTCGCCGACACCGAAACCCCCGTCGCCGCCGCGCTCAAACTGATCGAGCCGGGGCGCGGCGATTTCCTGCTCGAATCGGTCGAGGGTGGCGCGGTGCGCGGGCGGCACAGCCTGATCGGTCTTGCCCCCGATCTGGTGTTTCGCGCCGCCGGCCATGCCGCCGAAATCAACCGCGACTGGCTGACCGATCGCGAAGCCTTTGCCCCGTGCGACACCCCCACGCTCGAATCGCTGCGCGCGCTGGTCGCCGCCTGCCGCGCCGATGTGCCGCCCGAACTGCCGCGCGCGCTTGCCTGTCTGGTCGGCTATTTCGGCTATGAGACGATCGGCCTGGTCGAAAACCTGCCGCGCCCCGATGCGCGTGCGGTCGACATTCCCGACATGATCTTCGTCCGCCCCACCGTCATCCTGGTGTTCGATCGCCTGGCCGACGCGCTGTTCGTCGTCGCGCCGGTCTGGCCCGAGGGCGATGTCGACGCCGCTTGCGATCGGATCGACGCCGTGTCGGCCCGGCTCGCCAACGCCCCGCTGCCACCTGCCCCGCGCAGCGACGCCCCGCCCGTCGAGCCGACCCCGGTGCTCGCGCCGGGTGCCTATGCCGCGATGGTCGCGCAGGCGAAGGAATATATCGCGGCTGGCGACATTTTTCAGGTGGTGCTGGCGCAGCGCTTCACCGCGCCCTTCGCGCTCCCGCCGATCGAACTCTATCGCGCGCTGCGGCGGATCAACCCGTCGCCCTTCCTCTATCACCTCGATCTGCCCGGCTTCGCGCTGACCGGTTCGAGCCCCGAAATCCTGGTGCGCGTCCGCGATGGCGAGGTGACGATCCGCCCGATCGCCGGCACCCGCCCGCGCGGCAAGAACGCCCAAGAGGACGAAGCCAACCGCACCAGTCTGCTCGCCGATCCCAAGGAGCGTGCCGAACATCTGATGCTGCTTGATCTGGGCCGCAACGACACCGGGCGAGTCGCCAGCGCGGGCAGCGTCCGCGTCACCGACAGCTACACCGTCGAATTCTACAGCCATGTCATGCACATCGTCTCGAACGTCGTCGGCACGTTGCGCGACGATGCTGACGCGATCGACGCGCTATTCGCTGGCTTCCCGGCGGGCACCGTCAGCGGCGCGCCCAAGGTTCGCGCCTGCCAGATCATCGCCGAATTGGAGCCCGAGGCACGCGGTGCCTATGCCGGCGGCGTAGGCTATTTCTCGCCCGACGGATCGATGGATAGCTGCATCGTCCTGCGTACCGCGCTGGTGAAGGACGGCGTCATGCACGTTCAGGCAGGGGCCGGCATCGTCGCCGACAGCGACCCCGCGTCGGAACAACGCGAATGCGAAGCCAAATCGGGCGCGCTCTTCGCCGCCGCCCGCGAGGCAGTGGCGCGGGCGGGCGAGGCCGGGTTCGGCCAATAGCCTACCGCGTCATTCCCGCGACGACGGGAATGACGCAAAGCGGTCACGGCACCAGATTATCGCGCCGCTGCTGCTCGCGCTGTTGCGCGCGCCAATTGTTCAGGAACTGCGCGGTACAGCCGCTCTGGCCGCCGGTGCCCACCGGCGAACAGCTATCGGGCAGCCCGGCGCGATTATCCTCCATCATCTGTTCGGCGCGCACCGCCCAGGCGGTATTGGCGGGATTGGCCGGCGTTTCGCGCAATTCCTCAGGGATGCGGTACACTTCGCTGGGGTCGAGCAGTCCGCACACCACGATCTCGTCGCCCACCGCCGGCGGGCATTTTTCATCGCCTACCAGTTGGACATTGCGGATACGCTGCGGCGGCCGCCCCGGCTCACGCGCCTCCTGCGCCAGCGCCGGCAACGGGGCCATCATCACGGCGGCGAGCAATATCCAGCGGTTCATTGAAATCTCCATGCATGCGAAACGACCCTTGCGCGTCCAAGGTTGCGGATAGCTGAACGAAAGCCCACCGATTGCGCCGCCGGGCAATCGCGTTAAGTGGACATCCATGATCCTCGTCATCGACAATTACGACAGCTTCACCTGGAACCTGGTCCATTATCTGATGGAACTGGGGGTCGAGGTGCGAGTCGAACGCAACGACGCGCTCAGCGTGCGCGAAGCGATCGCCACCAACGCGCAGGCTTTCCTGATCTCGCCTGGCCCCTGCACCCCCAATGAAGCCGGGATCAGCCTGGACCTGGTCGCGGCCTGCGCCGACCTGGGCAAGCCGCTGCTCGGCGTGTGCCTCGGCCACCAGGCGATCGGCCAGCATTTCGGCGGCAAGGTGGTGCGCGGCGGGCTGATGCACGGCAAGACCTGCCCGGTTGAACATGACGGCACCGGCATGTTCGCAGGGCTGCCCTCGCCCTTTACCGCGACCCGCTATCATTCGTTGATCGTCACCGATGTGCCGGGCGATCTGGTGGTGAACGCAACCGCCGCCGACGGCAGCGTCATGGCCTTTCGCCATACCACGCTGCCGATCCACAGCGTGCAATTCCACCCCGAAAGCATCGCCACCGAACATGGCCATGCGATGCTGGCAAACTTCCTGCGCGAAGCCGGCCTACTTTCTTCCCCCCTCCCGCTCGCGGGAGGGGTCGGGGGTGGGACTTCTTCGCTGCCCGACCGTTCGCCGACACCCCCTCCCCTAACCCCTCCCACAAGTGGGAAGGGGATTTGAGCGTGCTCCCCGATCCCCACGCTCCCCTTTCCCACCAATCCGCCGCTACCGCCTTCGCCGACATCCTCGACGCCCGCGTGCCCGAGCCCGAAATCGAAACCTTCCTCATCGGCCTCAGCGAGCGCGGTGAGACCAGTATCGAGATCGCCGAGGCCGCGCGCGCGCTACGCGAGAGGATGATCCCCGTCGCTGCCCCCGATGGCGCGATCGATGTCTGCGGCACCGGCGGTGACGGGCATCACACGCTCAACGTATCGACCGCCGTCGCGCTCGTCGTCGCGGCATGCGGCGTTCCCGTCGCCAAGCACGGCAACCGCGCCGCTTCGTCAAAGGCGGGGGCCGCCGACACGCTCGAAGCCCTCGGGCTGAACCTCGATCGCGCCACCGCCAGCGCGCAGGCGACGCTCGATGAACTCGGCATTGCCTTCCTCTTCGCCGCCAACCATCACCCCGCATTGAAGCGGCTCGCCCCGGTGCGCCGCCGGATCGCGCGTCGCACGATCTTCAACCTGATGGGGCCGCTCGCCAATCCCGCCGGCGTTCGCCGGCAGCTTATCGGCATCGCCCGTCCGGATTATGCGCCGGTCTATGCCGGTGCGCTGGGGCTGTTGGGGATCGAGGCCGCCGCCGTGGTCGCAGGGCAGGATTCGCTCGACGAACTGTCCTGCGCCGGCCCCAGCGTGGTGGTGAATGTCGGCAACGCCGCGCTGCCCGAATGTATCACCCCCGAAGATGCCGGGCTGGCCCGCCATCCGCTCGCCGCCATTCGCGGCGGCGAGGCTCCCGAAAACGCCGATGCCCTGCGCGCATTGCTGGCCGGTGCGCCAGGTGCCTATCGCGACGCGGTGCTGCTCAACGCCGCCGCCGCGCTGATGCTCGCGGGCAAGGTCGAAACCCTGCCCGATGGTGCCGCGCGCGCCGCCGAAGCAATTGACAGCGCGCGCGCCGCTACCCTCCTCACTCGCTGGATCGACCGCGTATGACCATGCTCGACGATATTCTTGCCGCCAAGCGGATCGACGTCGCCGCCCGCCGCACCCGCGCGAGCATCGCCGATCTCGACGCGCGCGCCGCCATCCAGACCGCGCCGCGCGGCTTTCGTGCCGCACTCGATGCCAAGGCGGCGACTGGCTATGCGCTGATCGCCGAAATCAAGAAGGCCAGCCCGTCAAAGGGGCTGATCCGTGCCGATTTCGATCCCCCCGCGCATGCCCGCGCCTATGCCGCCGGCGGAGCGGCCTGCCTGTCGGTGCTCACCGACGAACCGGGCTTTCAGGGGCATGACGATTATCTGGTCGCCGCGCGCGCCGCCTGCCCGCTGCCGGTATTGCGCAAGGATTTCATGGTCGACCCCTGGCAAGTCGCCGAATCGCGCGCGCTGGGGGCCGATGCCATCCTCATCATCGTCGCCGCGCTCGACGACGGCGCGATGGCCGAGATCGAGGCCGCCGCGATCGAACGCGGCATGGACGTCCTGGTGGAAGTCCATGATGCCGACGAAATGACCCGCGCGCTGCGGCTGCGATCGCAACTGATCGGCGTGAACAACCGCAATCTCAAGGACTTTACCGTCGATTTCCAGCGGACTTACGAACTCGTCCATTCGGCCCCGCCGGGCTACACCTTCGTCGCCGAAAGCGGCCTCACCGCCCGCGCCGACCTGGACGCGATGGCTGCCGAGGGCATACGCTGCTTCCTCGTCGGCGAAGCGCTGATGCGCCAGGCCGATGTCGAAGCCGCAACCCGTGCGCTGGTGGGGTAAACAAGCGGCACCCCGATCGCTGCGGTTTCAGCAGCGATCGCTGCCCTTCAAGCTGCGATAGCCAAGGCACGCTGCCATCCGCGGCGACAAAGCGCCTGCCAATACCGGCGACAAGTCCCGCCGAAAATGCCGCGCCATCGTCAGGATCGCTTTGGCATTAGGCTCAGCCGCATCGCGGATCGTGCGGATCAACTCGGGCGGGAACAGCGTGGAGGCCGGCAAAACGCCATCATCGGGCAACATAGATAAAATGCCCGATCGTGCGACCGGTACGTGCTTCGCACACTGCGTCGCCCATGCTTTGGGCATTGGGCTTCAACAGCTTCCAGGTCGACGAATGATCGGCGGCACCGACGCGAAAGACGCAGCCATTGCCCATCGAATCGGCGAAGTGCAGATGCACCGCTTCGGCCTCGATTTCGGGATGCGGGATCAGGATCTTGCCCTTGCGGCTGGCGATTCGCACCGACGACGCCGGCACGACATCGGCCTCTTTGGTGGGCTCATAATGGCCGGGAAGGTCGATCACGCTCAGCGCGAAGGTGCGCCCGGTCTTGTTTTCGACCACGATCGACATCGCGTCGGTGCCCAGAAGCGCAAGTGCGGCCAATGCAAAGCTCATCGCATCTCTCCTTCAGGGTCATATGTTGGGGCCGTGTGCATGTGCGCGCCCTGATCGCACAGCATCCGGAGGTTGCTGGCCTGTTCGGGGTCGATGTCCCCGTCCAGGACCAGTGCAGTGGTACGCCCCACCCCTGCCCGCAGCGCATCCAGCCGGATGAGCCAATGGCCGATCCATTTCGACCGCGACCAAAACTGTCCCTCCAGCACCATGTCGCGGGTCAGCCGTCCGCCGGTTTCGCGGCGAAGGACGATCATCGACGATGGCTGGCGAGTCAGCGCCATGCATGCATGCGCTGAAAACCCATGCCCGGCGGGCAAGATGATCGTCGCATGAGTCAGCCACCCGTCATCGGTGGCATGGCAATGTTGCGACGGCAGGTTCGGTCGTATCGTCGGTCTTGTCAGATCAGCCAGCGGAGGCATGACGAACATTGCAACTGGCTCCACCACCTGACGGGCTTTCTTCAGGAAGCCCTTTCCCTGGATGATAAGTATCACCGGGAATGAGATAGCTCCAATCGAAAGCTATGGCGTTTTTCGATAGCTTACCGCTATAGCGCTGCCCTATGAAAATACGGCAGCTCGAATATCTGGTCACGATCGCCGACACCGGCTCGTTCGCCAAGGCAGCGGCGACGCTCAACGTGTCGCAACCCACGCTCAGCCAGCAGATCCGCACGCTCGAGGCGTATTTCGGCGTACCCCTACTCGAACGATCGTCCAACGGCGCATGGCCGACCCCGCCGGGCCGCGAAATCGTCGAGCGCGCCCGCACCATCCTGCGCGACATGGGCGAGCTGGCGCATGTCGCGCGCCGCGCCGGCAGCCGGATTTCGGGCACGATCCGCCTCGGCACCACGCCGACGCTGGGGCCATATCTGCTGTCGCCGGTGATCGCCGAATTGCACCAGGTGCTGCCCGAGCTTCGCATCCATGTGCGCGAAGGCATCCCCAATCATCTGGCCAGCGACCTGTCGAAAGGGCAGATCGACCTGTATCTGGGGCCGCTGCCGATCCAGGATACGCTGTTCCACATCGAACCGCTGTTCCGCGAAAGCCTGCATCTGGTGGTGGCAAAGGATCATCCGCTGGCCCGGCAGGATCGGGTGACCGCCAGCCAGTTGGTCGACCTTGCGGTATTGTCGATCGACGAGCGCCACCATTATCACCGCCAGGTCAGCCGGATCGTCGAGAAATTCGGCATGCGGCTGGCGGCGGATTACGAGGGCACTAGCCTCGACAGCCTGCACCAGATGGCCGCCAGCGGCCTGGGCGCGGCGATCCTGCCCTCGCTGTATCTGGCATCGGACGTCGGCGGCCTGTCGGGGCTAGCGATCGTAAAGGTCGCTGGCTGGGACGCCTATCGCTCGATCGCGCTGGCCTGGCGCCGCTCGACCACGCTGTCCGAACAATTCGTGGCAATGGGCACCCAGATCGAACGCGCCGCCCGCGCCATGACCGAGGGCAACATCCACGCCCCCGGCCCAATGGTAGATCATCCGGGAAGCGCGAACCCGGTCCCGGTCTCGACGCCCATCGCCTAGTGGATTGATTTGACATTCGCATCCCGCCTGCGGCACGCT
>NZ_JROH01000048.1 GCF_000786205.1 Sphingomonas sp. 37zxx
TATGTCGAGGGGTTATTGGAAGTGCCCAGCTTGCTCACCGATCCCGGGCGGAACAGCGTTTTATACAGGTCGACGGGGGTCTGCTTTGCGGCATCGGCATAGCCATAGCCCCGCGCCAGGATCACCTCTCCATCCTTGACCACGGTGACCACGGCCCCCGCAATATCGCCTCGCCGCAGCGCCGAGGGGATATAGCCATCAAGCCACGGCTCGAGATCGGCCGCGCCAAGCGCCTTGCCGGCAGTCGCGACCGCACTCGCTCCAGGGACGACAGCGGGCACGAAGGTTGGTGCCGCGGCGGGGGCGGCGGCCCTGCCAGGTACCGCGCCCTTGGGCGCGGCCTGCTGCGCCGTGGAAGCCGCGCTCAGCAACAGCAACGCTGCCGCCCCGATCTGCATGATGCGCCGCATAATGTTTGTCCCCATGATCGTGCGATGACCTAACCGTATCGATCGCCGCTGCCCGGCGATCAGCCTGACCTTAGAAAGCGAGGTCGAGCGCGACGCCGACGGTCCTGGGTTGCAAGGGGACGATCCCAAAGAAGCTGGGCCGGTTGAGGCCATCGGCCAGCAGAGAACGCGCCATTTCGCCGTCGTCGTTCAGCAGATTGCGGGCATAGGCGCGCATCGTCCAGTGGTCGGCGAACGTCACCGATGCATTGAGATCGACCGAGGTGTAGGGCCTCGCGCGCGCCGCCAGCGGATCGCTTTCGACTCGCGACAGCCGGCTGGACGCATGCCGCACCCCTGCCCCGACGGCGGCGGATGCATCCGCGCCCAGATCGAACGCATAGTCGAACCGCAGCATCGCGCTGAATTCGGGAACCGCGGGCAAGCGGTCGTCCTTCAGGCCGTTGATCTCGGGCACGCTCTCGGACAGCGTGGCATCGGTATAGGAACCGGTCCCGGTAAACGTCAGCCCGACTGCGGGGCGGACCAGCAGCGACCCTTCAAAACCCTTGCTCACCGCCTTGCCGCCATTGGCCTGGCCGGATATTCCGCCGAACGACCGGACGACCTGGATGTCGTCCCAATCCATGTAGAATATGGCGACGTCGATCGAGGCCAATCTGCCGGCAAGGTCGGCCTTCAAGCCGACCTCGTAATTGGTCAGCTTGTCCGAATTGACGCTGGAGGGCAGGCCCGGCGCGGATACGTTCGGGCCACCGGGACGATAGCCGTTGGCAACCCGCGCATAGACCATCGCTGCATCGCTGAAGCGGAATTGGGAGCTGATCGAGAAGGTGAGCACATCCTCGGCCGACTCGCCCGATCGTTCGGCCGGGGCGACGATGATGCCCTTGGTGGATTGGCTGAACGTCTGCTCGTTGCGAGCCCAGCGCAGTCCGCCGGTCACCTCAAACCCGCCGCCGACGCGCAGCGTGCCGTTGGCAAATACCGCATATTCTTCGTACACCGCCGGCAGCGCGATGACGGCGAGCGGATCGAATAGGGCAAGCGCCTGCCCGGCCTTGTCGAAAGCGCGAACCAACTGCGCGTTCGTGCTGTCCTCGTGGGTGTAAAAGCCGCCGACCAGCCATTCAACGCTGCCCCCGCTGGGGGAGGCGACACGCAATTCCTGCGTGAATTTCTTGAGACCCAGATCGATTGTGAACGGCGTCAGGCCCGGCGCAATCGCACCGCCGGTGAGCAACGGAAACAGCGTGCCATATTGATAGCTTGCATCGGTGACCCTGGTGGAGTGCGCCTCGCTATAGGTCGTCACCGATGTCAGCGCGGCACCGCCCAGATCGTAATCGATCGCGGCGGCATAATGTTCCAGATCGAACTGATACGGCTCGGCCAGGAAATTGTTGAACGACCGCCCATTGGCCAGCCGGGTGCCGGTCAGGTTTTCGGCATACATGCCATTGCCTTGGGCATCGATGGATTGCCAGATACTGCTCAGCTTCACGCTGAGATCGTTAGTCGCCCGCCAAAGCATCGCCACGCGGCCGCCAAGTTGTTCGTAAGCGTTCTGATCGTCGAGCGCCGGGTTGTTGACGCTGTCTACCCAGCCGGGGGTGCTGCGCCACGAGAAGCTGGCACTGATGCCAAGCTTACCCTCGATCAGCGGCGCGTTGACCATGGTTTGCGCAGCCCAGCCCAAGCCGCCGGCGCCATCGATCGAAAATCCCTCAATCCCGGCGCGCATCGACAATGTCTTGGTGCTGGGTGCGACGGTCACATATTTGAGCAGGCCGCCGATGGAGCTGGCCCCGTACAGCGTTCCTTGCGGACCACGCAGCACTTCGACCCGCTGAATATCGTAGGGCAGCAGGTCGAGCGAAAACAATCCGGCGCGGCTGTAGATGCTGCTGGCACCCACGGGCGCGTCATTGAGATAAATCCCCACCGTCTGCGCCGAGCTCAACGGCGCGACCCCGCGCAACGTGATCTGCGTCTGGCCGGGGGTGCCGCTGTTGACGGCCTGCATGCCGGGGACCAGGGCGGCATAGTCGGTAAGCGAGGATGCGCCCTGCGCCAACAGCGTCTCACCATCGACCACGCTGATCGAAATCGGCACATCTTCGATATTCTGCGCGCGTTTTTGCGCGGTGACGACAATGACCGATGCTTCGTCCTCGATAGCCGCCGCATCCTGCGCCATTGCCGCCTGGGCGCTGGCCAATGCGAACAGGCCACTTGAGATAAAGAGCATCGTTTTCAATCGCTTTCCCCTTTTCGCTGCTCGCCCCGGCCCGCCGCCGGCGTCGCGTTTTCCCATGGATGCGGCGCGCAGGAAGCCATGGCCAGTCGCCCGGCCAATCCCCTGGCGCCCTCCTCCCGAAGCGCATGTGCAGGCAGTGCCGCGTGTGATCGCGGTCTATGCTGCCGACGACACATTGAAGTCAGAAATGTAACCTTGCGTCAACTGAGACAGATATGTAACAGAACACGGCGATCGCGAACGGCCTTGCTGCCATGGGCTGGGCGGCTAATCATGGCCTGAATCGAAACGGTCTAGGAGAGCGCGCGATGCTGGATATGGGCGATACGTCGCAGGATCTGCTGCAGCGGCTGAAGGACAATCTGGACGCCTTCACGCCGACCGAGCGGGTGATCGCCAATTTCATCCTGATCAACCGCGGCGGAATCGCGTTCGAAACCGCCAATTCGATCGCGGCCAAGCTCAACGTCAGCTCGATCATGGTCGGCCGCTTTTCCCGAAAAATGGGCTATCGCCATTTCAAGGATCTGAAATCGGGCCTGCGCATGACCATGTCGGGGGTGCCGTGGCTGGTGGGCGACGAAGTCGCCGCGCTGAACAAGCAGGATCCCAGCAGCCGCAACAAGCGCAGCCTAGAGCTAGAGCTTGCCGCCATCATCGAAGTCTATGAAATGGCCGAAAGCGAAGGCTGGAAGCAAATCGTCGCGCTGTTGGCGAACTGTCCGCAAGTCCATATCGCCGGGTTCCAGACCGAACGCGGCATTGCGACGATCCTTGCCCATACGCTGCAATATGCTCGCACGGGCATCACACTGGTCGACTCGACCGCGGGCAATTATCACGAGATTTTTGCAGCCGGGCCGGGCGAGCGCTGTGTAGTCATCATCGACCGCCGCCGCTATTCGCAACAGGCCTATGACCTGGCGGCAGGGGCAAGCCGGGCGGGACTGCCGGTGATCATGATCACCGACAAATTCTGCGACTGGATCCGCAAATTCACCCCCAATGTCATCGCGGTGTCCACCGAAGTCGACCTGTTCTGGAACTCGCAGGTAGCGATGAGTTGCGTCGCGAACCTTTTGTTCAACGATGTCGTCAGCACGATCGGACCAAAGGTCGAGGAGCGGCTGCACCTGCTTTCGTCGCTATATCAAACGCATGTCGGGCATGTCGGGGCAAAACCCGTGCGCAAGCGCAGCCTTGGGTAGCAAGCAATGATGGGCTGACATTGACGCGCTGCGCGCAGGCGACCGTCGAACGCGCGTCGGTCGTGCGATGTTGCGGCCTGTTGTCAGGTCCATGGCAGATGAGGCAGTTCACCGCCGA
Source organism: Sphingomonas sp. 37zxx (assembly GCF_000786205.1). GTDB lineage: Bacteria > Pseudomonadota > Alphaproteobacteria > Sphingomonadales > Sphingomonadaceae > Sphingomonas. The sequence continues at coordinate 3,997 of NZ_JROH01000048.1, forward strand.
CCTGCGCGGCGAGCTACGCAGTGAGCGTGTCGTCGGGCAGATCGCTGGCACAAGGCTGCGGCCTACCAAGCGCCTGCAACAAGAAGCCCCGAATGCGGCACGCACATTACCGCACTGCAGCAACGCATCGGTCGGTTGCTTAGCCAGCCCACACCGACGTTTCACTATGGGCCAGAGCCATATTTCGCCCGCCGCGGCATGCCCTCCCGTCAACTAGTTATTCGCTCGCGCACAAGACCCGCGGCCAGTTGAATGGCTCAATCCTCGAGTGTCGGGAGCGCCTGAAACGGCAGGTGGCGGCGGCGGGGATCACGAATTCGGGGGAAGATATGGCGAGCCGATTGAACGCGCGACGTTTCGTTTTTGCAGCCGGCGTATCGCTGGCGACCTTGACGCCCAGCCTTGCAGCCGCCCAGCAGGGGCCGAGTCCCGCGCCGGCCGACGGCGCGGACACGCCTGAACAACGCTCTGACATCATCGTCACTGCCTCCAAGCGCGATACGACACTGCAGGACGCGACACTGTCGGTCACCGCCATCAGCGCCGACACGCTCAAGGAGGCGAACATCACCGAAATCACCGGGCTCAACGGGATCGTTCCCGGCCTGGTCGTCGCGCGCAGCGGCGGTGGCGAACGGCTGATCTCGATTCGCGGCATCGGGTCGGAAACCCCCGCAAATGCCAACACCCAGCCCGGCGTGTCCTATCATGTCGATGGCGTCTATATCTTCAACTCGGTGGCCGCGAACGCCGCCTTTATCGACATCGGCCAGATCGAGATTCTGCGCGGACCGCAGGGCACGACGTTCGGCCAGGGATCGACCGGCGGCACGATCAACGTCGTCACCAACCAGCCGTCCACCGCCGATTTCAGCGGCGCACTCAGTGCAGGCGTCGGCAATTACGGGCTGACAAAGGGTGATGCGTCGATCAATATTCCGCTCGGCCAGTTCGCCGTGCGCGGTGCGGTCCAGTATCTCAAGCGCGACGGCTATGCGGTGGCCACCGGCGTCCCCGGCACCACCGAATATGACCTCGACGATCAAAACGAAATCGGCTGGAAACTAGCCGGCCTATGGCAGCCGACCGCCAATTTCTCGATCCTGCTCAATACGATCCAGTATGAAAGCGATACCAACGGCCCGGCGCAGAAGAACATCCTCGATCCTGATCCCGATCCGCGCCGCCTGACCCAGGATTATCCCGCGCGCTCGATCATCGATACCGAACTCTATTACGGCGTAGCCCGGCTCGAGACCGATTTCGCGGTCATCAAGTCGATCACCAGCTTTCAGAAGCTCTACAGCCGGCAAGCGTGGGACGCCGACGGCCTGACCGCCGATCTCTTCCAGCGCAATCTGCTCGGCGGATACCGGCCACCCAGCGCCACCACCCCTGAGCGGCTGGGCGCACGCTATGACCATGTTCCGCTGTGGCAGCAGAATACCGAAAGCTGGACGCAGGAAATCAACCTTGCATCGAACCAGGACGGCCCGTTCAGCTGGATCGCCGGCGGGGTATATCTGTGGTCGAAGAATTCGCAGTATATCGTCGAATATCGGTCCACCGGCGGCGATCCCTATGCCCCGCCGCTGCCGGTCGACACCCCGTTCAACAGTCCGCTGGTGCCCGCGATCACCTATGCCGAACTGTCCGAAATCACGCGGAACGCCTATGCTGGATATGTCGAGGCTTCGTACAGCCTCACCGATGCGCTGAACCTCACGGCGGGCATCCGCTACAACCATGACGAATATACCGGCGTATCGGACACGATCGGCGGAGGGCCGACGCTCACTTCGGGCGCGTATCTTCAGCCGACTCAGTCCCCAGGGCTCACCACCGGCAAATGGACCGGCAAGGCGGCGATCGACTATAAGTGGACGCCCGACAACATGGTCTATTTCAGCTTCACGCGGGGGTTCAAACCGGGTGGCCTCAACGCCTCGGCCAGCAACGCAGCCCCCCAATTGCTCGGCTTTGCCAACGGCATTCGCCCCACTTACGCGCCCGAATCGGTCGACTCGTTCGAACTGGGATCGAAGAACAGCTTCGGCGGCGACACAGTCACGCTCAATCTCTCGGCCTTCTACTACGACTATAAAAACCTTCAGTTTCTGGAGGAAGACGCCATCCTGTTCGGCGAGGGTATCTCGAACGCCCCAAGCGCCGAAATCTATGGCATCGAGATCGAAGGTGCCTGGCGGCCCGACGATCATTGGAGCCTCGAGGGCACCGCATCGTTCACCCGCGGCAAGTTCAATGCCGATTATCTGGCGCTCGACCCTGCCGAAGCCGCACTCGCACAATATGCCGCCGGCTATTTCGGCGTCGGCGAATTCTTCGCCAATTTCTTTCCGGCATCGCTGGCGCGCGATTCTGCGCGGGAAAACATCAACGGCAATAATGTGCCCAAGATTCCCAAGTTCCAGGGAAGCACGACACTGGGTTATGTCGATACGCTGGGTGCCGGCGTACTCACTTCAAAGGCGACACTGATCTATCGCGGCGAATATCAATATCGCCTGTACAACAACTCGGCCGTCGACATTACCCCGGACTATCTGCAGGCCAATCTGTTCGTCCAGTATCAGCCCAATAACAGCAACCTGAGTTTCAGCCTCAGTGTCACCAATTTGTTCGACGAAGCCGGCATCAATTCGCGCTTTTCCGATCCCTATGGCAGCGCGCAGACCTCCGACACCTTCATCCCGCCGCGGCAGGTTCTGGGATCGATCGGCTATCGCTTTTAGCCGACCGCCGGCGCGGAGCAGGGAAACCTCTGATCGACCGGGTGTCGCTCCTACGCCGCAATCAATTGTTCGGGCGCGACCAATCAAGCCTTGGTCGCGCAATTGCCTAGTCTGGAAATCACACAAACCAGGCACACGAAGGAGGCGACAGCGATGTCACGCGAACACGGGGTCCTGATTGCAGTGTCGTTGGGGTTCTTCTTCGTCACCGCAACGACGTTCACGTCGCTGGGGTACGTCCTCTACACGATGGTGGCCGATCTTGGCTGGTCGCACGCTGCGGCTGGCACCAGCTTCGCGCTGCTGGGGCTGGCATGCGGCCTCAGCAGCCCCTTGCCGCCGCTGCTGATCAAGCTGGCCGGTTCGCGGATGACCTTATTTGGTGGCGCGCTCGTACTCGCCATCGGCTTCGGCCTGGCATCGATCGTCGACAGCATCGCGCTCTTCTTCGTTGCGACCGCGCTGATGGGGGTTGGTTTCTCGCTGATCGCGCCCTCGCCAGGGGTCTTTCTGATCGCCACCTGGATGCCCGAACGATCGGCCCGGCTTCTGGGGGTTTACTTCATGGCGGGGTCGCTCGGCGGGGTCGCTGGACCGTTGATCGTCAGCAGCATCGTCGGCCTGACGGGCAGTTGGCGGCTGCATTGGGCGGCGATGGCCCTGGCGGCGCTGCTGCTGGGCGTCGTCTTCCTGTTCACCGTGCGCGACGCAGTGAAGGTCGAGAACGCCGAACAGGTCAAGAATGCCGGCATCGCCCCGGTCGCAGCGCCCGCCGCCACGCCCTGGACCGTGCGCCAGGCAATGCTGACCCCCAGTTTCATGCTGATCGCACTGGCGATGATGATCGTGCAGACGGTCGTCACTTCCATCCACTCGGTGCTGGTCACCCATGTCGCCAGCCTTGGCATCGGCGGCGCGGCGAGTGCCGGCGCGATGGCGATGAGCCTGCTGGCGCTCAGCGGCACCTTCGCCAAGGGGATTACCGGCGCGCTGACCGAACGGCATGACGCCAAGCAACTGCTCGTCGGCGGTCTGGTGCTGCAATGCGCGGCGCTGATGTTGCTGGCGGTCGCGCACACGCCGACGATCGCCATTGTCGCATCGCTGCTGTTTGGCGTCGGCTGGGGCCTGTCGTGGCTCAGCGCGCATGTCCTGCTGCTTCGCTATTTCGGATCGGCAATCGCTGGCGACCTTACCGCGATGGCGACGATGGCAACCACTTTTGCCGTGCTCGGGCCGCTTTCCGCCGGATGGGTAGCCGACACCAGCGGTAGTTTCGTGCCGGTGTTCTGGGTCTTTGCCGGGCTGCTTGCCGCCGTCGCCGCCAGCACGGGGCTGCTGCTCGGGGTGCCCAGGCCGCGCAGGAGCCCCGCGCCGGCCGCGCTCCCGGCAGCCAACGACCAGCCGCTCGTCGCCGCCGAATGACCCAGGGTCTGCTGCATTTTTCCAGGATTATCGCATGACCATCTTGTCCGATCAGTTCTTCGACAGCTTCGAAAGCTCGACCCGCGCGACGATCGAGGCCGAGACGCTGCCGCCTGCCTGCTACATCGACGAGGAATTTTATCGCTTCGAAAAGGACGCGCTGTTCTACCGCGAATGGCTGTGCGTGGGACGCGCCGAATGGCTGAAGGCACCGGGCGACTATTTCACCACCACCCACGCCAACGAACCGCTGATCATCGCGATGAACCGGTCGGGCGAAGTACGGGCGATGTCATCGGTATGCCAGCATCGCGCGATGCTGGTCGCCGAAGGATCGGGCAACACGCGCGGGTTCATCTGCCCCTATCATCACTGGTCATACGACCTTGACGGCACACTCAGCGGCACGCCCGCAATGGGAAAAACCTGCAATTTCGACAAGAAACAGCACAGCTTGCCACGACTTAAGGTCGAGATTTGGCACGGCTTCATCTTCGTGAACTTCGATCATGAGGCGGTATCCCTGGCCTCACGGATGCAGGCGATCGAGCCGGTGGTGGCGCATTACGATATGGCGCGGCTGCGCGGACCCGCCCCGATGAGCCAGGAGCTTGCCTGGAACTGGAAGGTGCAGTTCGAAAACAACAATGACGGCTATCACGCCAATCGGCTGCACAAGGGGCTGCACGATTACGTCCCCAGCGCGCTGGCGAGCTTTCCCGAAGTCCCCTCCGGCACTGCGGGCTATTATCGGCTTAACGGTTCCACTCACCGCAATGCCGGCTTTAACCCGACGCAGAAGGCGCTGTTCCCGATATTTCCCGATTTGACCGAGGAAGAGCAGCACCGGCTGTTGTTCGTCAATCTGCCGCCATCCTTGTCGCTGGTCATGCTCAACGACGTGGTCATCTACATCATCATGGATGCGCGTTCGGCGAGTACGCATGGGCTGACGTTCGGCAGCCTCTACCTGCCCGAAGCGATCGAGGATCCGGCATTCGAGGAGAAGCTTGCCATCAACGACGAGTATACAGGGCATATCGTTGCGCAAGACCTGCACGTCGACCTGCTGATCCAGCAGGGGCTGAACTCCCGCTTCGCCCCGCGCGGCCGCTATAGCTGGCAGGAAGATGCCCAGCGCCAGTTCAACCAATGGCTGGTCGAGCGCTACTGGGACGAATGGGGCCGGCGGCGCGGCCCGGGCGCACCCGTCGCGCAGATCCAGCGCGCTTCCTGACCCGTCCCGCTTCTGCCCCGTTTCGTCGGCATCGCCGCACCCCCGGGGGTGCCGCCCGCGCCAGCATGGATGACCAATAATGACCAACACGTTGATCTTCGTCGATCTCGCCAGCGACGATCCTGCCGCTGCCGGGCAATTCTACGCTGACGTCTTTGGCTGGGAGAACGACGCCCGGCCACAGGGCGTCTATCATCGGATGGTGCCGGGGGGCTTCTTCAAGCAGAAGGACGGCAGCGACAGCCAGATCGGCAATTTGCACCTGGGCATTTTCGATGCGGCGAACGCGCGTCCGCATCCGGATCCCAGTGGCGTTGCCCCGCGCAGCCTGTCGCAGCAAGGTCGCAAACCTAGGATATGGATCCTGATCGGCGACGACGATAGTGCCGATCATATCCTGCGGACCGCCGAGGATCTGGGCGCGACCATCCTCTGGCGCGATCATTATTGGTCCGAGTTCAACGGCTACAACCACGCTTTCGCCGATCCTTGGGGCAATGAGATCCTGCTATGGGGAAAAGCTGGCGAAGCGCCGGAAATTCCTGCGGAATTCACGCGCGAATGATGCATCTGGTGCCGGCACGCCAAGTGGTTGTGCGTCGCAGTGCAAGACCGGTCGACGCGCGCACGGCTATCTGAAGCACGTCGGACGAGAACGTGCATCGACCGAAATGGGGGCTCCTTTGGTACGATTATCGATTGGTACGGGTGCGGCATGAAACGTTTGCCTATTGCATTCTTCGGTCACGGCAGCCCGATGATCGCGCTCGAGGAAAATCACGTCACCGCAACCTGGGCCGCGATCGCAAAGCGGATCGAGCGCCCGCGAGCGATCCTGTGCGTATCGGCGCATTGGTTGACCAACGGCACGGCGGTTACCGGCATGGCCACGCCGCGCACGATCCACGATTTTGGCGCATCCTTTCCCAAGGCATTGTTCGACGTCGAATATCCAGCCGCCGGCGACCCGGCGCTGGCACTGCGCATCCGCGATCTGCTCGCTCCGATGCCGGTAACCGTCGATACCGGCTGGGGGCTCGATCACGGTACCTGGTCGGTGCTCCGACACTGTTTTCCCGATGCGAGCATTCCGGTGGTCCAGTTAGGCATGGATATCGCCAAGTCGCCCGAACAGCATTGGCAGATCGGCCGGATGCTCAGGCCGCTGCGTGACGAAGGCGTGCTGATCATCGGCACCGGCAATATCGTCCACAATCTGCGCGAAATGGATTGGCAGCATCCCGATGCCGAACCCTATCCCTGGGCCGCGCGCTTCAATGCAGCGATGCTGCGGGCCGTCGTCGAAGACCGCCCCGAAGCCGTGATATCCTACCAGTCGCTCGGTGCCGACGCATCCCTGTCGGTTCCCCATCCCGACCATTTCTGGCCACTGATTTACGTGCTGGGGGCGCGCCACGCGGGAGAGGCGGCTACCCTCGACCCCGACTTCATCCACCATAAGTCGCTCGGGATGACCAGCATCCTGCTGGGATCAGCTTGATCTGCCGGCAATGACCAGACGTTCAACAGGGAATTCTCCATGGGTCTGATACTCCCGCATGGCGCGATCCGCGATGCGATCCAGCCGACCGCGCTGCATCACCTGCGGGCCACGCCCGAAACGGTGCACTGGGGCTTTTTCTCCCCCGACATCGGCCCCGCGCTCACGGTGCGCAGTGGTGACCTGATCCAGGCGCAGGCGGTTACCCATCATGCCGGCGACGATCCGGCGCTGATGTTCGACGATGAGATCCGCCGCATCTTCGACGAGGTCGATCCCCAGACCCGCGCGCCCGGCTGCCACATCATGACCGGCCCGATCTTCATCGAAGGTGCCGAACCCGGGGACATGCTCGAAGTGCGCTATTTCGAAATGGTCCCGCGCTTCAACTACGGCTCCAATCTTCAGGCGAACTGGGGCCATCTCTATCAGGAATTCGGCGAGACCGAACGGGTCACCATCTATCGCATCGATTCCAACGCCAACACCGCCAGCGCGCTTTACGCCTATGACGTTGCGGAAAAATACATCGTCCCCGGCCGGATCACCAATTGCCCTGCCTGCGATCGCCAGCCCGCCTTGCCGGGCATCACCATTCCGGCGCGTCCCCATCTGGGCACCGCCGGGGTCGCCCCCGCGGTCAATAAGCCGGTCAGCACCATTCCCCCCGGACTGCACGGCGGCAACATCGACAATTGGCGGATCGGTGCCGGCGCGCGCATGTATTATCCGGTGCAAGTGGCCGGCGGACTTTTCTCGATCGGCGATCCGCACATCAGCCAGGGCGATGGCGAAATCAGCGGCACCGCGATCGAGGCCTCGCTCGACGTCCTGTTCCAGATCGTGCTGCGCAAGGATTTCAGTTTCCCTTCGCCGCTTTTGGAAACCAGCGATTGCTGGATCGTCCACGGCTTCGGTGCCGATCTCGACGAAGCGATGAAGCATGCCTCGATCGACATGCTGCACCTGCTGACCGAACACCAAGGGCTGTCGAGGGTCGATGGCTATTCGCTGATGAGCGTCGCCGCCGATTTCGGCGTCACCCAGGTCGTGGACGGAACGCAGGGGATTCATTGCCGCATCGACCGGCAAATCTTCGGTGGCAAGGGGACGGTGCGTGATCCGATCTGACCGCCGGCACCGTATCGCCGGGCGCTGACGATGCTGTCCCGGTTGCGCGTCGATCCGTTCCTGCTGCTGTTGCTGGCGGTGCTCGCACTGGCGGCGTTGCTGCCCGCGCGCGGAACCATCGCCGCCGGGCTCGATCCCGTCACCGGCGGAGCCATCGCCTTGCTGTTCTTCCTGCACGGGGCCAAGCTGTCGCGCGGCGCGATCCTGGCCGGCATCGGTGCCTGGCGGCTGCACTTGATGGTGCTGCTCACCACCTATGGCGTGTTTCCGCTGCTGGGCGTCGCGATCGTCGCGGCATTGGGCGGGGTGATCGACCGGCTGGTGGCGATGGGGATCATCTATCTGTGCATACTACCCTCGACGGTTCAGTCCTCGATCGCCTTCACCGCGATCGCGCGCGGCAATGTGCCGGCGGCGGTCTGCAGCGCGTCACTGTCGAACATCCTCGGCATCGCGCTGACGCCGTTGCTCGCGGCAGTCATGATCGGCGGCCATTCGAGCGGTAGCGGCCTGTTCGTCAGCGCATTCACCGCGATCGCCACGCAGTTGCTGCTGCCCTTTGTCCTTGGCCATCTGGCGCGGCCATGGGTGGGCGGCTGGATCGATCGACACAAAAAGCTGGTCATGCGCGTCGACCGCGGCGTCATCCTGCTGATCGTCTATACCGCGTTCGGCGCCGCCGTGGTCGAAGGGCTGTGGACCCGATTGTCGTTCGTCGATGCCGCGGTCATCGGCGCAATCTGTAGTTTGCTGCTCGCTGCGATCCTCGGCTTCACCCGCCTGCTCGCGGTGCTGACCCGCCAGCCGCGCCCCGATGAAATCGTGCTGATGTTCTGCGGATCGAAGAAGAGCCTGGCGAGCGGGGTGCCGATGGCAGGCGCGTTGTTTCCGGCGGCCGAAGTCGGCCTGATCATTCTGCCGCTGATGCTGTTCCACCAACTCCAACTCATCGTCTGCACCGCGATCGCGGGCCGCTACGCGCGGATCGACGAGCAATCAAAGGGATCGAGCCATGTCCTCCGCAATGCTTGACGTCCGGCCGATGACCAAACACATCGGTGCCGAAATATTCGGCGTCGACCTCGACAAACCGCTGTCCGAGCAATTGATCGGCGAGCTCCACGAAATCCTGATGACGCATCAGGTCATCTTCTTTCGCGACCAGCATCTCAGCCATGACGGCCACAAGCGGCTGGGCCGCTATTTCGGCGATCTGGCGCTGCATAGCGGGGTCGCGGGCCTTCCCGATCATCCCGAGATCGTGGCGATCCACGCCGACGCCAACAGCACCTATATCGCCGGCGACAACTGGCATTCGGACCTTAGCGAATATGCCGAGCCGCCGATGGGGAGCATCCTATACATGCACACCCTGCCCGACACCGGCGGCGATACGCTGTTTTCCAGCATGTATGCGGCCTATGACGCGCTATCGCCGGCGATGAAGGCTTTTCTCGATCCGCTCACGGCGGTGCATGATTCCAACCACATCTATCGCGAACTGTTTCCGGACATCGAGAAAACCTATCCGCGCAACGTCCATCCGGTGGTCCGCACGCATCCGGTGACCAAGCGCAAATGCCTGTTCATCAGCGAATCCAAGACGACTCGGATCAACGAACTGTCGAAGCCCGAAAGTGCGGCGGTTCTTCGCTTGCTGGCCGATCATGTGAAGGATCCCAATTTCCAGGTGCGCTTCCGCTGGCAGCGCAACTCGGTCGCCTTCTGGGACAATCGCTGTACCCAGCATTTCGCGGTGTGGGACTATTTCCCTGAGACCCGGTCGGGCACGCGCGTCACCATCGCCGGCGACAAACCCTATTGAGGCCCGCCTGGCCGGAATGACGAATCGCGTTTCAGGTCGCTACGAAACTTCCGTCACGATCAGGCGGTGAACAGCGCCTTGCGGATGATCGCATGGACACCCCAATTGCCGTTCACCACCTGCGACACGCCGAAATCGACCCCGACCGACAGCAGCGAGATCGCTTCGTCCTCGCTCAGCCCCTTGGTCGTCATCAGGAACCGGCGCGCCTTGCGAAACGCATCACGCATGGCGGCGTCGATCGTGCTTTTCTTATACACCTCGCTTTGTGCGTCATCGCCCAGTTCCTTAAGGTAATCGGCATGGCTGAAGCCGATAATGACCCATTCGGTCGCGGTTTCGATCAGCGGATAGTCAAGATCGCGCAGATGATCGCGCAACTCGCTGGCCGGGTGCAGCACCACCTGGATCAGCGCGTCCATCGAACATTCGATCGCGGTGCCGCACAATTCGGAATCGCCCTGCGATGCATGCGGGTCGCCCAGCGACAGCAGCCCGCCCGACACCTGCACGGGCAGGAACACGCTCGATCCCGGCCCGGTGCGCCAATTGTCGAGATTGCCGCCAAAGGCATTGGGCGGCACTGAGTCCACCAGCCCGGGATGCGCCGGCGCGAGCGCGATCACCCCGAAATGCGGCCGGATCGGAATCTCGACATTGCGCAAGATGTCGTAATTGCGCTCGATCGTCGCGGGATCGACCGGGACACCGGGATAGTCATAGCGAACATGTACCCGGCCCGAGGGATCGGTCTGCGGCGTCCAGCGGAAATTATACACCGCATGGGCGCACGGGGGGCGACCGCCACCGCTTTCCACCTCATAGATCGTGATCACCTCGCGCTGCTTGGGTTCGGTCAGCAGGTCGCCATAGTGAAACCCCCAGAAGGTCGCGGCGTTGCTGCCGAACGCCTTGCCCGCAAACCGTGGATTTCCGCTTTGCCGCGCCTTCAGATCGAGGATCCGAACCTCGATCACATCCCCCGGTTCGGCACCGTGAATGGCGATCGGACCAGTGCAGATATGCACACCAAAGCCCTCACCCGGCCCCCGCCCCACCGCGCTCGCGTCCATTGGCCCCGCCCCGCGCCGGTCGATCGCCTTGTGTTCATGGTCCCAGTAAAACACGCTTTCGGCCGCCGCATCGCCCTCCACCATCCGCTCGGGATCGTCATTGGCATGGTGGGTCAGCGTCTCGATCGTGACGAAATCCCCCGAACGCACCTTCAGCACCGGCTTTAGCGCGCGGCTGAAGAAGCCCCAATGCACAGTGTGCGGGCTGGCGGGCAGGTGGTGGTGGCGAACCGGCTCGACGATGGGAACCACATCTTCGCCGCCAAAGATCTGCGAATCCTCGGCTTCCTCGGAGTCCACCTCGACTTGGGGTGCCGGGTCAGGATGCGCCCGATCGCGCCGGGTCGGGCGACCGCGTCGCGGCATGTCGGGGGACGGATCGTCACCCAGCCCTTTGCGGAATTCGCGCGGAGACACGCCATATTGTTCGCGAAATGCCCGGCTGAACGATGCCGAATCGTTAAACCCCCATTGGAACAGGATATCCGATATCGATTTCTGCACATGCAGCGGGCTGCGCAGGTCGAGCCGGCAGCGCTCGAGCCGCCGGACCTTGACGTAGTGGCCGAAACTGTCGTCGATCGATTCGAACAGCTTTTGCAGATAGCGCGGCGAAATGCCGTGTTCGCTCGCAATCTGCTGATAGTTCAGATTGGGATCGCTCAGCCGCATTTCGATCGTCTGAAATATCCGTTCCAGCAACACCGCGCGCATGCCTGCCGCGCCACCCATCGCCTTGACCGACGCATTGGCCAGCAGGCTGGTCAGCATGAACTCGGGCAGCGCCCATTCGATCGGCCGGGCCTGGTCTGGTGAAATTTCGGTGATCGTGTCGGCCACCGATCGCAATATCCCTGAAAGCACACGTGTCGCGGCGCTTTCGGTGCCGATCTGGCGCGGGTGATCGGGCAATGAAGGCTTCAACCGCGTCGTGATCACCGCCGGCGGCAGGCGTACCACCAGCGCGCGATTGTCAGCCGGAAAATGCAGCTTGACCCGCGCTTCGCTGCGACCGGCGATCAGGTCGCCATCGGCGAGGTCGATGGTGCTGGTCGCGGTCGAAACACGCGCCGTGCCGTCGAGCAGCAATGCCAGCCAGGCAGCGCCGGGCTCCTCGGCGAAATCGATCCCCCAGCACTGCGCGTTCCCGGTCAGCCGGATGAAATCGATGCCCTGACTACTGCGAAAATGGATCAGTTCGCCATAGGGATCGTCCTGCGCCTCGTGTAGCGTGATCGACAGGCGTTGAAGTGCGAAGCGCCAGGCGTCTCGGCGTTGCTCTCTGGGATACGCATTGGTGGTGAATCGCAACGAACGTTAAGTCCTTGGTTACGACATCCTGCCCCGGCCTTGCATGGGTTGTCACCGCGCTTGGGCCGAATGCTAGACAGGGCTATCGAAGGCGGTCAATCCTATTCTCCTGCGCGTCCGAACGGCGTTGCGTCATTACCGTACACCGATGTCGGCGCGTCCCCGTCCACCGCGCCGGTTACACGGCCGCAAACCGCCAGCATGGTCAGCGCATAGATCAGCGCACTCGACGCCATGTCGGCGGGCGTCGGGCGCCAACGCGGCATCCCGGTGGTGATTGCCGGGATACGCTGCATGTTGAAGACATTATGGTCACGCCACATGCTCGAATAGACCGGATTTGCGCGCTCGACCGGGGTGCCGCGCGCCAGGCGTGTCGCAGCATCCACCGCACCCACCAGCGGGGCGACTTCGGTATCGTCCGCCTCGAAACCATGCCGCACCACCACGGGATCTACGTCAAAGTCGTCCAGCTCGATCCCGCGCATCGCCGCGACGATTCCGTGCATCGCGTCCGCCGCCTTTTGCCGCGGCCCCAGCGACACATCCAGATAGAGCGCGCAAACCTCGGTCCCTGCCCCGAAATCCATCGGCGCGCCGCCACGAACCGATGCGATCTGTACCTTGGGTACCGAGCGACCGCCGCGGGCGTCGCGGACCGCGCCTGCCTCCCATGTCCGCCCCCAGCGGTGCAGCGCTTCGATCACCGCCCCCAGCCGATAGATCGGGTTGGGATGATCCGCCGCGTCTTCGGGCGCTTCGAGGATCGGCGTGAATACACCCTTCCCATAGATCTGAATGCGAAACAGCGCATAGCCGCACCCGTTCCAGGTCACGCCGAAATCAGTGCCTTCGGCGGCGATGGCATAATCGGGGGCGATGCCGCCGTGGTGAAACAGATAATGCGCGCCAATATCCTTGCCCAGATAGGCGACGCCTTCATATTCCTCGATCGGCTCCGGCCCGATTTCCCCCGGGCACGCGGTCAGCCAGGTCTTGCCCGCCAGCGCGATCCCGGCCTTTTTCAGTGCCTTCGCCGCGATCATGAAGCACGACATCGGCCCCCGGTCGTTCGAGATCGGATAGCCGCGCAGCTTGCCATCCTCATCCAGCCAGCATTGCGTCCATTCGGGATCGGCCAGGGTGGCGGGGCGATAACGGAAACGGTCCTGATGCGCGATCCCGCTGGGGCTTTCGGTATCCAGATGGGCGGTCATCACCAAATTGGGTCCGGTGCCATGGCCGCCATATTCGCCAATGATGTTCGGACGGTCGGGCGTGGCACCCACTTTGCGCGGTCGAAACCCCTCGCGTGCCAGCCATTCGAACACGAACTCCGCCGCCGCTGCCTCGCTGCGCGAGGGTGCCGGGATATTGCCCAGCGCCAGCGCGAGCGCCACCAGTTCGTCGCTGTCGATCGCCGCCGCGATCGCATCGCGCTCGGCCTCGCTGACGCGGTAGGGGGCAAGCGAGGCGTCGGCAAACGGCACTGCTGGCGGATCGGGATCGCCGGTCATGAACATCGGTCCTGCATCGGGGTCGCGGCCTGTCCCTTGGGTCACGCTGGCTGGATCGCCAGCGGCGCTTCGCTGGCCTCCTCCGGCAGGTCGGCAGTGCCGTAGCGCGGCAGCAGCAGCAGCAAGGCTGCGCTTGCGGTCAGCGCCGCACACGCGGCGATGATGGCGATGCGATAGCTTCCCTGCGTGTCGAAGCTGTAGTCCAACAGCACCGGGGTCACGCCCTGCGCGGCGATCACCGCCGAATACATCACTCCGATGATCGCGCCGAACGCGCGGGTGCCGAAATAGCGCGCGACATAATAAGGCAGCGCCCCATATTGCGCGCCCATCCCGATTCCCAGCAACAAACCCCCGGCAATCAGCACCGCGCTGCCATCACCGAATTGCAACAGCGCCAGCCCGATGATCGCCATCGCCACCATCGGGATCACCACCTGCGGCGACTGTACCCGATCGAGAATGCGCCCGCTTGCGATCTGCCATGCCGATGTCGTCAGCGCAAAGACGCTCAGCACCGCGGTCGCCAGTGCGACCGCATAGCCACGATCTGTCAGGATCGGAACGACATGGCTGAAGATCGCGGTGGTGCATCCCGCACCCGAAGCAATAGCCAGCAGGATTACCCAGAAATGCGGCCGTCGCATCGCCTCGCCCAGTGCCAGGCCGGGACCGCCACCGATTGCCCCATCGCCCCGCTCGCCCCGCGCCGCCGCCGCGCCTGGCGCGTCGCGCAGCAGGATCAGCAGCGTCGGCAATCCGATCAGCAGCACCATCGCCGCCACCGCCAGATAGCCCGCACGCCAGCCATGATTGGCCACCACGATCGCAGCGACCACCGGAAACAGCACGGCACCCACGCCGTTGCCCAGGCCCGCGCTGATCCCCAGCGCAGTGCCGCGCCCGGCATCGAACCAGTCGGCGATGACCTTCGAATAGATCGGTGTCGATGCGATGCTGCCGAACAGGCTGATCGCCAGGAACGTCGCATAGAATTGCGCCAGCGAAGCCGTGGTCAGCGACAATGCCGCCACCGCCAGCCCGAACAGTGCCAGCCCCGGGATCAATACCCGGCGGGCGCCGTGGCGGTCGGCGACACGCCCGGCGAGCGGATAAACGACCGCCCCGGTCAGCGCCATGATGCCGAGCACCACTGAAATCGAAGCGCGCGGCCAGCCGAAAGCCTCTGACAACGGCAGCAGGAACAACCCGAACACCGCATGGATCGCGGGCGTCATGCTCACCGCATTGCCGACCGTGCACGCCACCAGCACGCCGCTTCGCGCGGTGTCGCCGGTGCGGCTCACAATACTGGCCAGAGGCTGGGGGTGGTCTGCTTCACCCGCGCGAGCAGGCCCGCGCCTGCGACCTCGACGGCATGGTACAGCTTCTCTTCGTCGATCAGCGTCGAGCGATAATGGTCGATCACGCGCCTGCCGTTCACCCACACGCTGTGTACGCCGCGTCCGTCGGCCGAATAGACTAGCTGGTTGACCACGTTCAGCAGCGGTCGCCATTCGGGGCGGTTGCGATCGTGCAGCACGAAATCGGCCTTCTTGCCGGGTTCGAGCGAGCCGATGCTGGCCCCAAGCCCAGCGCCCTTCGCGCCGTTGATGGTGCCCATCTCGAGCACGCTATACGCCGAAAACAGGCTGGCGTCGCGGCGCGAGTCCTTGAACAGGCCTGCCGTCACGAACATCGCGCGCATCAGATCGGCGGCATTGCCGTTGTTGTTGCCGTCGGTGCCCAGTTGCAAATTGACCCCCGCTGCGGCCATTTCCGGGAATCGGCCGACCGCAGTGGCACCATAGGCCCCTTTCATCGCGGTCATCGGGCAATGGGTGATGTTGGTGCCGCTGTCGGCCAGCGCCGCCACTTCCTCTTCATCGAGGTGAATCGCGTGGGTCAGCGAAAGCTGCGGCCCAAGCACGCCGATGTCGCCCAGATGCGCGATCGCGCGCCGCCCGGTGGTCGCGAGGTAATATTCGGGGTCGGCGGGGTCGGCGCTCATGTGCGCGGTGACGCCGGCCCCATGCTCGCGGGCAAGCGCGGTCGCTTCGCGCCATAGATCGTCGGTCGCGGTGTCGTGCCCGACCAGGCAGGGCCACGCAGCCAGCAGAGGCTCGCCCGCGGTAGGATGGCGCATCAATTCGGCCTCGATCGTGGCGACTGCCTCGCGGGTCAGCGTCGCCTGATCCTGATCGGGCGCATAAGCCCGATCCTGCACCCATTGGCCCACTCGCCCGCGAATCCCCGTGCTCGCCAGCGTCTCGACCACCGCGTCGAGGTTCAGGATCGTCCCCGCCTCGACGAAGCAGGTCGTCCCGGTGCGGAGCATTTCCAGCGCCGCCAGCGTCGCCGATACCTGCTCGTCCTGCACCGACTGCGCCAGATAGGCGGGGATCAGCCAGTCGAACACGTTGGTGCGCCAATCGGCATCGTCGGGCACGCTGCCGCGCGTGATGGGTTCGCCGGTGATATGCACATGGCAATTGACGAAACCGGGAGTCACCACGAACCGGTCCGTGCCGTCGATCACCTCGCGCGCTACCACCGCCTGCTCCACCACGTCCGACGGCCCCACCGCGACGATCCGGTCGCCCGCGATCGCCAACGCGCCGTTGCGATAGATCCGGCGCTGCGCATCCATCGTCACGACCCAGCTGTTCTTGATCAGCAGGTCGGCGGTGATCGGTTCAGGATGGTCCATGCTACCTCGAATGCGTGATCGGAAGGGGGGCCCGGCGCGGGCCAGGTCTGCGCGCGGCCGATCCGCTAGGGATCGGCGCTCTCTCCAGGCAGATCGGCGTTCAGCCGAAAGGCATTGCCCTCAGGATCGCGCAACACCGCCATCAATCGCCCGAAATGCGTCGCATAGGGCGGCCGGGCCACCGTCGCCCCAGCATTGACCGCGCGGGTGACGGCCGCCTCGATCGCGGCGGCTTCGAACGGGCCAAAGGTGATGATCGAGCGCAGTCCGACCGGGCAAGCCTCGTCGCCCAGCCCCGACAGTGCATAGGCACCGTCATAGGCGAAACCGATCCGCGTCCCCCCGCCCGCGAGTTCGCAATAGCGCGGCAGGTCGTCCACCGCGGTCTCCAACCCCAGTGCATCGGCGTAAAATGCTGCCAGCATCGCCGGATCACGCGCGAAGAAGGTGATCGCGTCCACCTTCATGTCTCCCTTCACGACCATGCCGCCACCACGTCGCGACTGGCCGCCAGCAACGCGCAATTCTTGTAGAGCACCTGCAGCGAGTGGCGATGTAGTGCCGCGTCATAGGCGGCACAGGCATCGGCCACGATGAAGACGTGATAATCGAAATGAAACGCTGCCCGCGCAGTCTGGTCGACGCAGCAATCGGTACTGAACCCGGTGATCACCAGCGTGTCGATCCCGTGCGCGCGCAGTTGCGTGTCCAGGTCGGTTCCATGGAAACTGTTGAACATCAGCTTGTCGATCTCGATGTCGCCGGGCTCGGGATCGACGCCGTAATAGTCGGAGCCCCCGTCATCGATTCGGCAAATCGCTTCGCCGCCCGGCATCCCCTTGCGCATCATCAGTGTTTTCAGCGCGGTCGAATCGGTTTCGGGCTGGGTCACGACGCGCATGAACGCCGTGGTCACGCCAACCGACCGCGCCGCCGCGATCAGCGCCTGGATGTTGGCAAGCGCAGGCCCGACACTCGACAGATCGACACCGACCCGCCCCAGCAGCCCGAACGGTGCCGCGAAATCGATCTGTACGTCGACCACCACCAACGCGCTGCGGCCCGGCTCGAGCATCGAGCGCAGATCGGCCGCCGACGCGAGGGGAATCTCGGCGACGTCACCCATGGCTCGGCACCAACACCCGGCCCGGAAACCGCTCGCGCAGCGCCGGCAGCACTTCCTGGCCGAACAGCGGAACGCCGGTCAGGTAATCGGGGAAGATCAGCATCAGCCCATCGGTGCCCGACACGTCGAACAGGTCGGTCAGCTTGTCGATGACCGTGTCCACCGTCCCCAGCACATAGGGGGCCATGAAGGTCGAGCGCGCCTTTTCGACAAAGGCGTTTTCCTTCCCGCCCTGCTCGGTGTCGAAAAAGCCATAGGCGCGCAGCATTCCCTGCAGAGCCTGCTCGTCCAGCCCGGCGCGGAAATGGTCGGCGGTCGCCTGCGCCTCGGCGTCGGTATCGCCGAATACGATGGTCATCATCGAATAAGTGCGCATGAAGCGCCCCTGGCGCGCCGCGGTTTCCTTCGCCGCGCGGCTTGCTTCGCCCAATTTGACCGGATCCCCGCCAGACAGAAAGATCGCGTCCATCTCGTCGGCGGTGAACTGCATCCCCTTTGCCGATGTGCCGGCGCATACGGTGAAGGGCTGCCGCACCGGCTTGGGCCACGAGGTAGCATTTTCGAGCTGAAAATATTTGCCCTCCAGCGTGACCGAATCCTGCGTCCACAGCTGCTTGATCGCGCGGATCCATTCATAGGCCAGGTCGTAGCGGCCATCATGATCGACCCCCTCGGGCCACGCGCCGAACTGCGCGAACTCGCCTTGGTACGAACCTGTGACCAGGTTGAGACCGGCGCGGCCATCGCTGACCCGGTCCAGCGTGGCGATCATCTTGGCGGCAACACCGGGATTTTGCAGGATGGTATGGATCGTCGTCCACACCTTCACCCGGCTTGTCGCTTCGGCCAGCGCGGCCATGAGGACCACTGAATCGAGCGAGGATTCCCACTGGCGGATGTCGCCGCCATATCCTTTGAACTTCGCCATCGCCATGACGAAGTCGAGTCCCGCCGCCTCGGCGGCCACCGCAACCTTGCGATTATAGACATAGGATCCGTCGAGCGGCGGGGCGTTCTTCGACATGATCCACCCGCCATTGGCCATCGGCAGGAACACGCCGAGATCCTTGCCTCCGCCATCGGAAGGCAGATCGAACGCGGTCGGCATCGGCAAGGCTGTCATTCTGTAACTCCCCGGACTGGCAGCCAGTGTAGGCCAGCCCCGGCAGCTTTCTTGATCGGTTGCGCATATTCTGTTGGCTGGGCCGCCAGAACTGCCGCTACCGCTGCGCGCAGCGGCATTGCGGGCACCGCGCCTGTCGCTTGCGTACACAGCGCGGCAGCGGCATTGGCGAACGATACAGCCACGGCGACATCTTCCCCCTGCGCCACCAGCGCCGCCAGTGCGCCGCAAAAGCAATCACCCGCCCCAACAGTGTCGAACGGCGTCACCGCGATCGCGGGCACATGGACGTGGGCGTCGGCCCATACCGCCACCGCGCCGCCAGCGCCCAGCGTGACCACGACCACCTGTTCGGGCCGCACGATCCACATGCGCGCGGCGATGGCGATCGCTTCGGCATCGGTCGCCAAAGGCTCGCCTTGCCCATTCGGATTGGACAGGCGGACATAATCCGCCAGTTCATGCTGGTTGACGATCAGAATATCGCTCAGCGCGAACAGCCGCTCCACCGCCGCCGCGACAAACGGGGCTGCGTTCAGGATGCGCAAGCTCGATGTCGATGCGAACATCGCGGCAATCGTTTCGACCGGGATTTCGAGCTGCGCAAGGATGACGCGCGCCGCCGCCTGCTCAGGAGCCGGCGCCGCGACGAAAGCAGCGTTGGCACCCGGCGCGACCACGATCTGGTTTTCCCCCGCCGTATCGACCGCGATCATGGCCATCCCGGTCAGCTGGTTCGCGATGCGGCGCACGCCGGTCAGGTCGATGCCCTCCTCGGCCAGAATATCCAGCATCCAGTCGCCATCGGCGTCGTCGCCCACGCCGCCCGCCATCGCCACTCGCGCGCCCATCCGCGCGGCCGCTACCGCCTGATTGGCGCCCTTGCCGCCGGGCAGGCGCGCCAGGTCGGTGGCCAGCATCGTTTCGCCCGGCCCCGGCAGCCTTGCAACGCGCAGGATCACGTCGACATTGATCGAACCCAGCACCAGAATGTCCACTCGCCAACTCCTTCGCTGCGGTCGCACCGCCAGCCAAGCCCAGCCGCACCGACGGCGCAAGCGTGTCGGGGGCGGCGTGCGCCACCCGCCAAGTTTTCTGGCCCGCCCTGCCAAGCAGGCGGGCGAGAGCCACCCTATCGTTGCGCCTTCAGGTTGGAGGAACGGGTTGAAGAACTGGCTGATCACGGGCGTCAGCGGCGGGCTCGGCAGCGCGCTGGCGCAAGCCGCATTGGCACGCGGCGACCGCGTCGTCGGCACCGTGCGGCGCACCGTCGACGCATTTGCGTTTTCGGCGATAGCGCCTGGCCGATCGACCGGCATCGTCCTCGATCTGAGTGACCATGTGGCGATGCCCGCAGCCGTGGCGACCGCGCAGGCCACGCTCGGCGAAATTGACATCCTCGTCAACAATGCCGGCTACGGCATGGTTGGGGCCATCGAGGAAACCTCGATCGCGCAGGCCAAGGCACTATTCGACGTCAACCTGTTCGGCGCGATCGCTATGATCCAGGCGATGCTGCCCGCGATGCGCGCGCGCCGGGCCGGCCATATCGTCAACATCACGTCGCTCAGCGGCTTTGCCCCCTGGTGGGGAACCGGAGTGTACGGCGCGAGCAAATATGCGCTCGAATGCATCGGTCAGACGCTGGCGCAGGAGGTGGCCCCGCTTGGCATCCGGGTCACCAACGTCGCGCCCGGCGGGTTTCGTACCGGTTTCGCCGGCAAGCGCCTGGCCGAGGCGGAGGCGAGCATCACAGATTATGACGATGGCGCGCGCCAGTCGAAGCGCAGCCTGCTCGCCGGTCGCGGCAACGAGCGCGGTGATCCGGCAAAGGCCGCCGCCGCCATGCTGGCCGCGTTCGATGCCGCCGAACCGCCGCTGCACCTGTTCCTGGGCGAAGACTCGCTGTCTCATGCACGCGAGCATTTTGCACTGGTCGATGGCGAGATGCGGCGGTGGGAAGCGTTGTCGTGTTCCACCGGCTTCGCCGCCTGATCCCCTCGTTCCGGAGCCTTTCCAGGCATGTCTGATCGCATCCACATCCAGCCACTGACCCCGCATTTCGGCGCCGAAATTCACGGCATCGACCTGACCGCTCCGATCGATCCCGCTGCGGCGACGGCACTACGCCAGGCGCTGACCGATCATCTGGTGCTGTTCTTCCGCGACCAACCGATCGACTTTGCCGCGCACAAGGCGCTGGCGCGCGTATTCGGTGAAATCCATTTGGCCGCCGCCGCCGCCGCCTGGACCGTCCCCGGGCATCCCGAAGTGACGCGCATCCACGCCGATGCCGAATCTCGCTTCGTAGCGGGCGAAGATTGGCACTCGGACATGACCTGCGATCCCGAACCACCACTCGGCTCGATCCTGCACATGGTCGAAGTGCCGCCAACCGGCGGCGACACCGCCTTTTCGAACATGTTCCTGGCCTATCAGGGCCTGTCCGACCGGATGAAGGTGTATCTCGACGGGCTGACCGCGACGCATGATGCGGCGCGCGTGTTCGGGGCGATTGCGCCACCCGGCACCGTGTTCAACGTCTCGTCGCATCCGGTGATCCGCACCCACCCCGTCAGCCGCCGCAAGGCAATCTTCGTCAACAAGCAATTCACCGCCCGGATCGATGATCTGCCCAAGGACGAGAGCGCTGCCTTGCTCTCGTTTCTGGTCCAGCATGTGCAGCGACCCGAATATCAATGCCGCTTTCGCTGGCACGCGCACTCGATCGCCTTTTGGGACAATCGCGCGGTCCAGCATTCGGCGATCTGGGATTATTTCCCGCAGGTGCGTTCGGGATACCGGATCACGGTTCGGGGTGACCGCCCGTTCTGACTGCCCCCTTTTCTCTGGAGCTTGTTCATGTTGCCCGACAATCCTCGCATGCCTGCCTATGGCATCGATCCCCTGTTCGCCGCGCGTTGGTCACCCCGCGCATTCGACGGCAGCTCGATCGATCTCGAAGCGTTGCTGCCGCTGTTCGAAGCCGCGCGCTGGGCACCGTCGGCCTATAACGTCCAGCCATGGCGCTTCGTCTACGCGCTGCGCGACACCGACCAATGGGCGTCGCTCCTCGACACGCTGGTCCCCTTCAACCGATCCTGGGCCGCCAGCGCATCGGCACTGGTGTACATCGTATCGGACCGCTTCTCGCGCGACAGCGAAGGCCGCTCGAAGGGCGAATCCTACAGCCACTCATTCGATGCCGGCGCAGCCTGGGCACAATTGGCGCTGCAAGCCGTTCGAAACGGGCTTTTGGCGCATGCGATGACCGGCTTCGACCATGACGCGGCACGCGCCGCGCTGCGGCTTTCGCAAGACTATCGGATCGAAACAGCGGTAGCGATCGGGCGGGTCGCCGATCCGCGCACGCAGGAGGGAAGCCTTCGGGCGCTCAGCGGGCGTCGCCCGCTTGAGGAACTGGTCTATGAGGGAAACCTCGGCACCGATTGAACGGCATATGGTCGTTGATCGTCGCCGACCATAAGCGGTGCAGCATCAAGCACTCAGGCGATCAACCGCGGTACGGCGGCCGTCAGCACGTCGAACCGCGCATCAGGATGTTCCTCCAACCCCGCGCGTGGTGCCGTCCGCACTTGGACGACGCTGTTCTTGCCGAAATTGGCCACTACCGGACGATCGGTCTTGCTGCTCAGCCATAGCCGCAACAAATGGCGGCGGCGTTGCGGTTCGGGCCAGTCTTCGAACGACGTGCGCGCATGGAGCGCGGCATAGTTGGACAGCCACTGGATATCGCCCGGCCGAAAGTCCATCTCGATCGCCATGCCGGGCTCGTAGGTGATCTCGTCGAACAGGCGAAGCACCTCGATCTGGTCGGTCGTCAATTGCGGCACGCCGGGATATTCCTGCGCCGTCAGGATATAGAGCGACCCGGCATACATGCTGAACACGCCATCGACCATCGAGATGATCGGAGAGGTATAGGTATTGGCTGGTGCCTCGGAATCCTGTCGCCGCCAGTCCCAATGGAAGGATTGCAACAGCAACGGGGCCAGGTCCGGGCGGCGGCGCAGAATCTCGTTGTAGATTTCGGCACCCGACACCAGGCACGACAGGCCCCCCTCGCGGGCAGGTCGCAAGCACATCAGCGCGACGATATCCGAACTGTCCGAATGATAGACCAGCTTGTCGCGCACCTTTGACGAGCGCGCGGTGGGGTCATCCATCGTCTTGTCTGACGTGGCATAGACATGGTCGATTACGTCGCCCATCTCGTTTTGCCGGATGGGATCGCCCATGTGCAATCCCAGGACATAGTAAATCGCCGCCGACAGCGCATCCGAATAGAGATGCGTGCGCAATCCCCGAACCAGCACGAACCCGCGCCCGTAATCGACCGCCTGCCGCCAGGCGGCAACCGCTTCGGCGGTGGCGACCAGCGGATAGTCGCTGGCCTCGACGATCCGCAAATCGGAACTTGCCTCCACAAAGGCAGTGCCAAGACGCTCGAGTTCGTCGACCTGCGCCACCGAGAGCCGATAGATCCACTCGTCCCCACCGGCGAGGCGATCGCCCCGCCATGCCGCGGCCGTGCTGATCGGATGCAGGGTTTCAAGCACGCTCATCGCGGCACTCCAGTTCGAACAAGGGATCGTGGCTTCTTTCTACCAGGATCGCACTGCCGGACTTGATCATAGGTGCCGAAACCTTGGTTCGCTCACGAACCGAGCATTCTCGGTTGCCGCTCATCATCCGGGCGAGCGCTAAGGATCTCGCTCGCCCGCCCCTCAATTGCGGACGGCGCTGGCGGCGAATGACATCGCCTTGCCATGTGGTTCGCGAACCTGATCCACCGATCATCCTTGTCCAGGATTCGGACGTCGGGAGCCGATGCTGTTAAAAGGGTCATTACGGGGGAAAGGTGTAACTGTATGTACGAACAGACAGATGCGCCAGAGAGGTGGTTCGGGGAATTTGAACAGCGGGG
>NZ_JROH01000049.1 GCF_000786205.1 Sphingomonas sp. 37zxx
GTAAATCGTGTTCCAGTTGCCATATTTGGGCGGCACATCGCGCCAAGGCACCGTGACCGCGAAGCTGTACAAAACGGCTGTGGCTTCACCCGGTTTGACTGGCGGCTCAACCGATGGTGGCAGAAGGCAGAGCGCTGGTTCTACGCTAAACAACGGTAAGACAGAACATCTGCGAACGTTCAGCCCTCACCCGTTAAATTGAGGGGTTTGGGGTGCACAGTTTCGGCTGCGCGATCCCACAGGAAGTCGCCGGAGAACGCGATATGCTCCCAGCCCACCGGGGAAGTGTGGGTGAGCAACACGGGATCGGGTGCCTCGCCGATCGAACTCAGATGCTGGACTGCATCGGCGATTTATGTGGAGTCCCCGTAGACGATCGCGGCGATGACCAGGTTCAAACCGGAGGCGCGATGTTGCAGCGTCTCGTGTGTCCGGTCAATAATCCGGTCTTGGCGAAACGAGCAGATCGCCTGTGTCAGGACGTAACGCTGCTCGCTTTTGTTCAGGCCGGCTTGGCAGCGCTCGCGAAGATTGGGATTTTCCAGCCAGTCGAGCATGAAGAAGGCCCGTTCGATCTTGCCGATTTCCTGTAGCGCGACGTGCCCCGCCTTCAGCGATGCGACCAGGCGGAGGACATCTCCCCAATGCTCGCGGATAGTATCGGTCTTCAGGCGCTTGCCGAGCAGCGAACCGATCGTCGGATAGGAGGTCACGGGGCCAAGCGCGGCCAGACGCCGGTCGAGAAAATCCCGAAGGCGTGGGCAGAACCGGAATCCCAGCATCGCGCAGAGCGCGAACACATGATCGGTCGCGCCACCCGTGTCGATATAATGCTCCGCGATCTTCAACGACGAACTGTGATGGAGAAGGCCGTCGAGGACATAGGGCGCCTCATGCGTCGCCGCGGATATGACGGTGATACTGTACGGCGCGTGCTGATCGAAGACATGGGTGTAGAAGCTGAATCCGGGATCGACTCCGTACCGGGCGTTGATATCACCGACCGCCATCCGCTTGCCGCCCCGGAAGAATTGGCCGTCCGAACTCGACGTGGTGCCGGTTCCCCAAGTCGAGGCGATCGGTAAGCAATGATGCGCATCGACCAGACCATCTGGTCGCACGTAACGCCTTGGCTGGCTGCGGCCATTCACGCGATGCCGAGATTGGTGCCGTCGGCGAGGATGGCCGCGAGCAGCGCATTATGGTTGTCGCTCTGCCGGCCGGTTCGCAGGTTGGTGAAGCCGCCGAGGAAGCCTGTTCCGCTGGCGACATCGTGGAGCAGTTCGGCGATCCTGATCCGCGGCATCAGTCCATCGATGCGGTTGCCCAGCGCTCTCGCCTCGGTGTCGGATTCGGTTCTGACCGGCGTGATCTGCAATCGGCCATCGACAAGCCAGACCCCTCCGAGCCTGCCGTTCGACAGATTGTGTGCAAACTGCTTCAACCGATGGTCGAGACTAGCGGCCCGCTCGGCCAGCCACGTATCGGCAGACGTCGGCAGGTTCAGCCCCGCCGCGATCGGCGCACTGGCTTCGGCCGAGAGAAAATAGCTGTCGAACCGGCGATATGCCGAAGACCGCTCTACCCAGATATCGCCGGACCACAGCTTGTTGCGGATGTGGACCATCGTCGCGGTCTCGTAGAGACGACGATTGATCCTGCCGTCCGCGCCAACCACCAGCCTGCGCCATTCCTTGCGGAACGGCATCGGCGCGTCGGCCGGCACGTCGCGTTTGCCAGACGCATTCAGGTCACGCAGCAGGTTGATCGCCTTCACACTGGCGGCACTGCCGCGCGCCGACATGAACTCCAGGACCTCGATCTGCATGGGCGCGAACTTACGCAGCGTCGCGTATTTGTCGCCGGCGATGACCAGTGGATCCTGCTCGACGATATCGCGAACGCTCTCGGTCTTTGTTGCCACCGGGACGGTCTTGAGCCAGCCCAGCCGCGCGCCATCGTTCTCGATGAACAATGCATCTATGCGACCCAGCTGCACAGGCGACAGGTCGGCGACCATCATGCGGGCAGCGCTTTTGTGCGCGTGGGCCCGGCCAGCGATACCTGCCCGTTCGATCGTCGAGGGCATCGGCAACAGGATGTTGGCTGAACGAAGCGCTGCGACGATGGCCGTCGCGATCGGGAGCACAGCATCGGTCGCCGCAGCCGCCCGCTCGGCGCTGGCGATCATCAGGGCGACATCGACGCGCACGGGCGGACGAGCGCCGATCGCTGTGGCGATCAAGCGGGCGTGATCGGTCATGGTCTGTGAGCGGGTGGCATAATCCGACAGGACCAAGGGATCGAGCGAGAGCTACCGCGCGAGGAAGATAACGATTGGACCTGGCACGCTGCCTTCGATTTGGAGCACCTGCGCCAGTGTCATGCCTGGATGGCGGATCAACGCGATCTGCAATGCGATGCCTAGTCGATTACGATCGTGGCGGCCCGCGCCGATCAGATCGAGGTCATCTTTCTCGAGTGTGAAGCGCCGCGCCAGTTCATCCGGATCGGTCGGAATGCGGAACAGCGTTGCCCGTTCGGCGTCACTGAGAAGAATATGCTCGCGTGCTGACATTGACCGTCCCTAAAACGTGCTTGGCGCACGTAGACGGACCGGGTTAAAGAGACGTAGTTTGTGGACGAGTTTTCGGGCAACGGCGATCGGTCGGCACCATCGTCCACAGAACGGCCGTTTGGGAGACGAGGGTTGCCGGGCATTTTGGGCTATGCGCGCGTCAGTACCGGCGATCAGGATGTCGCTGGCCAGCGGATGCGCCTCGAACAGGCCGGCGCGATCCGCGTGTTCACCGACGTGATGTCGGGCAAGAGCATGGATCGACCGGGGTTGGCCGAGTTGCTGGAATATGCACGCAAGGGCGACACACTGGCGATCGTGCGTCTGGACCGCCTCGGTCGGTCGCTCGGCGAGCTACTGACGACGGTGAACATGCTGCGCGAGCGCGGCATCGCACTGCTCAGCCTGGAGGAGAAGATCGACACCTCGTCCGCGGCCGGCGAGCTGGTTTTCCACGTCTTTGGCGCCATCGCGCATTTCGAGCGCAGGCTGATCTCCGAACGCACCCGCGACGGGATCGCCGCGGCGCGCGCCAAGGGCAAGCTGCCCGGGCGTCAGCCGCTCGACAGCGACAAGGTAAGTGCGGCGCTCAAGCTGATCGCTGCGAGCGTATCGCCGGCCGAAGCCGCGCGGCAGCTCGGCATCGGCCGATCGACCGTCTATCGCGAAATGAAGCGCCTCGGCGTCGCACGGCCGGCATAGATCGGCTGATCATGACAACGAAAGATCAAATGGTTCTGAGCGAGCGGGAGAAGGAAGCGTTGCGCCTGCTTCTGGTCGGTCACGACGCCAAGTCCATCGCCAACACGCTTGGTCTGTCGGTGCACACGGTCAATGACCGGCTACGGGATGCGCGGCGCAAGCTGGGCGTTTCGAGCAGCCGTGAAGCAGCCCGGCGCCTAGCCGAAATGGATGGGGATGCTCCCAATTTCGTCGGGGCCAAGGAAATTGGGGACGTCGAAGCCGCTTCTTCGGTGGAAAGAACCCAAGAACCAGCGTCGCCGCGATCATCGGGGCAGCGCTTGGCGTGGCTCACCGGAGGAATGCTCATCATGTCTCTTATAATTGCAGCTGTAGCGCTCTCGACGATCGGTGCGCACAACGACGCACAGGTTTCTGCCCAAACTATTTCAGCAGCCGCCCCCCGCCCTGGCGAGACAGAAGCCTCATCGGCTGCGCGCAAATGGGTCGTGCTCCTAGATGACAGACAGTGGGATGCGAGCTGGCGAGCGGCGGGCACGATGTTCAAGGCGCAACTCACCTCGGCGCAATGGGCTGCAACGATCCAGTCTGTCCTACAGCCGCTCGGTCCGGCTTCATCACGCACCTTGCAGAGCGTGGTGCAGTCGAAAACACTGCCCGGCGCGCCAGCAGGTGACTACCAGGTAATTCAGTTCCAGACGCGCTTTGCCAACAAGCCCGATGCGATCGAAACCATCGTGCTCGCCCGCGAGCAGGCAGGTTGGCGCGTCAACGGGTACTTTATCCGTTGACGTCTGCATCCCTTACCGTTGTTTAGCGTCAAACCAGCGCTCTGCCCTCTGACACGATGAAGTCCGACAAAAACAGGATTCGCAGGTTTAACAGATTGACCAGCGCATTGGCCATCGCCAGCTTGATGATGACGCTTGCCCGCAACAACTCGGCCACGAGAAAACAAGCACACGCTGACAGCGTCGACGTCCCAAGCGACCCGTGAAGGCGTAGCCCTCCACGTACGCTGTCACGCCAATCTGGCCGGTGAGGTGTGCGATCACGGCCGGAGCGAGGGTCCCAAGCAGATCCTGAGGTTCTTTTCGGCCAGCATGCCATTCGCGATGCACATTCCGGCGATTCAACAGGGAAAAGTTTCAATGCTCTGATGACCGATGCGTTTAAAGATATATTGCGCAAGCACGGTAAGAGCCCGATCGGCAACTGATCGCAACAGCCTGCAAAGGCCCCCTATATTCGGAGATAGCCGTTGCAGACCAATCGAAGAGCATTCCTAATGACCACCGCAATAGCCGGCGGGATGGCCGCAGCGGATGCAACGACGCCCCTTCGGATGCCGACGACCTCAATCCTCGACGGCATTCCGGCTGACGAATGGCCCGGTATCCGGGCCGCGACGTCGCAGTATGATTGCGGCCCCGCAATCCAAGCCGCGATGGCGCATGGGGGAACGCTGTTTTTCCCCGCAGGGCGCTACCTCATCGCTACCCCGATAGCATTTCAGCCGCAGGTGATAGGCCGTTTTGCATCAGGGATACGGCTGCTTGGAGAGGGTATTGGGCAAACAGTCTTCGATGACCGGACCAACGGCCGCGCACTCTTCGAATTCGACAGTGGTGCTGATCCGCGGACCGGCTTTCGCGCTATCCGTGACGTCCATCTGAGCGGTTTTACGATCGAAGGGGGGCAGGCGGGGCCGAAAACCGCGGCAATCCGCATGCGCGGCTGTTTCCACTCGTCGATTGCCGAAGTTCATATCATCGATCGTCGCGGGACAGGGATCACCATACCGTGCCTGTTCGGTGATACCGACGGATCGAACATGATCGACCTTGCCCGTGTCCGGATCGAAAATTGCGCTGGCTGGGGAATCGATGCAGCAGCAGTGCCAGGCTGCAACGAAATATCGTTCCTGAGCCTACGCCACGTAATCATCCAGAATTGCGGTACACATCTGGAAGGAAAAATCCCCGACAGCGGCGGGATGCGCTACAAAGGCCAGGTGCTCGGGCTCGATCAATGCGCGTTCACCCTGAACCAGAACGTGGGGATATTCATTCCGGGCGAGGCCGGTCTGGCGATGAACGTGCAGATCTCGTCGACAACATTCGAAAACAATGTCGATCGTCACTTATTATGCATGGGCGTTTCAGTTTTCCGTGCGACGAACCTGCAATTCTTCAGCAACGACCAATATCGCGTCGCGACCGCCTGCGAATTTTCCGGCGTTGCCAATACAGTGCGCGCGGTTGTTATCGACGGGGTCACCGTCCGGGCGACCGCCGGAAACTCAGCTTATACCGGCTTTCGCTTTCTTGGCGCTCATCTTGTTGTCAGGTCCTGCGACCTGCGCAATGTGGTCTGGGATGACTTCGGGTATCCCGGGCAGATACGCTTCGATGGAGATATCACGTCGATGAAAGAAACGTAGCGGCCAGCTCGGCAACTCCAGTCAGCCTGTCGCGTCCATCGCCGCCTCGCGGTACTGGCCAGCGAGAAATGCCTCGTAGCTTCGAGCGATGCCGTCGCGCAACGAGACCGTGGGAACCCAGCCGAGCGCCTGGAGTTTTGCCCCGTCCATCAACTTGCGCGGTGTGCCGTCAGGCTTGCTAGTGTCGTGAACGATGCGACCGTTATGGCCCAACACTTCCATCACCGTCTGCGTGAGTTCTAGAATAGTGACGTCCTCGCCCGAACCGACGTTGATGTGTTGAGCGTCCGAATAATGCTTCATCAAGTGGACGCAGGCATCGGCGCAATCGTCTACATAAAGGAATTCACGACGCGGGGTGCCAGTGCCCCATATCACTACGTCGCCTCCCCCCGTCCTTGCGTCATGCACCTTGCGAATCAGGGCCGGCATGACGTGGCTTGATCCCAAATCGAAATTGTCGCCGGGCCCGTATAAGTTAGTCGGCATCGCCGAAATATAATCGCAGCCGTATTGACGCCGGAACGCCTGTGCCAGCTTGATCCCGGCGATCTTGGCGATCGCGTACCATTCGTTGGTCGGCTCCAGCAGCCCAGTCAGCAATGCCTCTTCAGGAATCGGCTGAGGCGACATTTTGGGATAGATGCAGCTTGAACCGAGAAACAGCATCTTGGTGACGTCTGCCGCATGGGCGGCCGCAGTCATCGCGGTTTCGATCAGCAGATTATCGAGCAGGAAGTCTGCGGGGTAGCGGTCGTTGGCCAGGATGCCGCCGACCTTTGCCGCTGCCATGAACACCGCGTCCGGGCGCCGATCCGTCATCCAAGCGCGTACCGCGTACTGATCGCGCAGGTCTACCTCGCGGCGGTCCAGCGTCAGGACTTCGCAATCCTCCCGCGCCAGCCGACGGACAATGGCCGACCCTACCATCCCCTTGTGACCGGCCACAAAGACGCGCTTGCCGGCAAGCTCGAACATCAGGTCAGACACCCTTGCCGATAGGCGCGTCGCGCATGATGCGTAGATCGGCCTGCACCATTTCGCGGGCTAAGTCGCGCGGAGATGTTTCGTGCTTCCAGCCTAGCTTCTGTTCGGCCTTGGTCGCATCGCCAATCAGCAACTCGACCTCGGTTGGGCGAAAATACCGCGGATCCACCTTGACCAAGCACTTGCCCGTCTTGGTACAATAACCCTTCTCATCAACACCTTGGCCTTTCCATTCCAGCACAATGCCGACATCTTCGAAGGCCCATTCAACGAAGGTCCGCACCGGTGTCGTCACGCCGGTCGCTAGAACGAAATCGTCGGGCTGGTCGGCCTGGAGGATTAGCCACATACCGCGGACATATTCGCGTGCATGCCCCCAATCGCGACGTGCATCGAGATTGCCGAGGAACAGTTGTTCCTGTCGGCCAAGCTTGATCGCGGCAGCCGCCCGTGTAATCTTACGCGTGACGAAAGTCTCTCCGCGTAATGGGCTTTCATGGTTGAACAGGATGCCATTGGTCGCGAACATACCATAGGCTTCACGGTAGTTGACCGTGATCCAATAGGCATAAAGCTTAGCGACCGCATAGGGACTTCGCGGGTAAAAGGGGGTAGTCTCGCGCTGCGGCACTTCCTGGACCAAGCCATATAGTTCCGACGTCGATGCTTGGTAGAAGCGCGTCGTCTTCTCCATGCCGAGGATACGGATTGCTTCCAGCATTCGCAGCGTGCCGATGGCATCGGCATTGGCGGTGTATTCGGGAGTTTCGAAGCTGACCTGGACGTGACTTTGTGCGGCAAGATTGTAAATCTCGTCGGGCTTGGTTTCCTGGACCAAACGGATCAATGCGGTTGAATCCGTCATGTCCCCATAATGCAGATGAAACACGGGATCGGGCGCGTGCGGATCCTGGTAGATACCCTCGATCCGTCCGGTGTTGAACGACGACGATCGCCGCTTCAGACCGTGGACTATATAGCCTTTATCGAGCAGAAGCTGGGCTAGATACGCACCATCCTGCCCGGTGACTCCCGTAATCAGTGCGGTTTTCCGCGTAGCCATCACTATCCCCTATCGCCGCCGACAGGCGGTCGTCACAAAGATTGGGGCCTTATGGCATCGCGGAAAACGGGTCTAGCGGCATAATCGACAAGCGGCTCGGTGATCTGGATAACAACGAAGCTGCTTCCGTCGGCACTGACCGGCCATGACCAATTTTTTGCCCGCCAGGTAAGCACTGATTATTGACAGACGGCCAGCCGTCGGTGAGGCAAATGTTATGACCAAAATCGCCGTCCTCCAGATGACGGGCGGGATCGACCCCGCCAGCAATGCCGAGACGTTAGCGACGGGGATCGCGGAGGCGGGAAGCGAAGGTGCGTTGATCCTCTTTACTCCTGAATTGTCGGGCTTCGTTGATCAAGATAATGAGCGCGCAGCGAAGGCCGTCGTGGCCGAGCTAGATGATCCTGTCCTCATGCGCGTGCGTGAGGCCGCTGCGACAGCCGGTATCTGGGTGCATCTGGGATCGCTGATCGTCTGCCGCGAGGACGGTCGCTGGGCCAATCGCGGCTATATGATCGACGGCAAGGGACGTGTCCGTGCCCGCTATGACAAACTTCACCTGTTCGACGTCGATCTACCAACGGGCGAGCGCTGGCGGGAATCCGCGATCTACGCGCCAGGGCAAACTGCAAACCTGGTAGATACCCCAGTCGGTACAATGGGGCTTTCGATCTGCTACGATATGCGGTTTCCCGACCTGTTTCGAACCCTGAGCGACGCTGGTGCTGAAGTGCTGTCGGTACCCGCGGCCTTTACTCGGCCAACCGGTGCCGCGCACTGGCACGTCTTATTGCGCGCGCGGGCGATCGAAGCGGGAGCATGGGTGATCGCGGCCGGGCAGACCGGACGCCACGAGGATGGCCGTGAAACCTATGGTCACTCACTGGTGATCGATCCTTGGGGCGATATCGTGCTCGACATGGGCGAAGACGCCGGCCTGAAATTTGCCGACATCGATCCGGCACGTCTCGCTGAAGTCCGGACCCGCGTTCCGGCGCTACGCCACCGACGCCCGATCCCGGACGTACTCCGGGGGTGAAATAGACGGTTCGGTACCATTTTGGGCGCGTTCGAGCTCCAACCAGTCGGGCAGTTCGCCTGATGGTGTGTATTCCGGTACGATCTCTCCAAGCAGTCGCTGCATCCCTGCGATATCGTTGCTGTCCATGGCGTTCACTAGCTGGTCGAGAAGGGGCATCAGGGTTGCGGCCGGTAGGAAATGCTCGGTCGCCTTCATGATGAGAGGGTGCGCAGTCTCGGTTGGATTGTCTCCGATCAGTAACTCTTCGTAGAGCTTCTCTCCGGGCCGCAGGCCAACAATCTCAATTGCAATATCGCCCTCGGGATTGCTATCACTGCGAACGGTCATGCCCGACAGGGCGATCATCTTGCGCGCGAGGTCGATGATCTTCACCGGTTCCCCCATGTTGAGGATGAAGACCTCGCCACCGGAGCCCATCGCACCTGCTTGGATCACTAGCTGCGCGGCTTCCGGAATAGTCATGAAATAACGGGTAATATCTTCGTGGGTGAGCGTGATCGGCCCACCTTCCTTAATCTGGCGGCGAAACAACGGAACGACCGAGCCTGAGGACCCCAGTACGTTGCCGAACCGCACCATTGAGAAACGCGTCCGGCTGCCCTGACCAACATCCTGAGCTGACATGGCCTGTAGCACCATCTCAGCCAATCGCTTACTGGTTCCCATGACGTTGGTCGGGCGGACTGCTTTGTCCGTCGAAATCAGCACGAAGTTGGCGACGCCCGCTTCTCGTGCGCATTCTGCCGCAGCCAACGTCCCTAGGACGTTATTGCGTACGCCCTCGATCGGATTGTGCTCGACCATAGGCACATGCTTGTACGCCGCAGCATGATATACCGTCTGCGGTCGCCATACCGTCATGATGTCGCGCATCCGCGCCGCGTCGCGTACCGACCCGAGCAAGGGCACCAGACGGATGCCGACCTCGTCCCGGATGCGGCTCTCCAACTCGTGATGGATGGCATAGAGCGAATATTCGTTGATGTCGACGAGCAGTAGAACGCTGGGTTTGGCGTTCAGAATCTGGCGGCACAATTCGCTGCCGATCGAACCGCCCGCGCCAGTCACGAGCACGACCTTGCCCAGGATGTTGCGCGCAAACAGTATCTGGTTAGCTGCGGCTACGTCACGGCCCAGCAGATCCTCAATCTCCAATTCTCGCAACTGGCCGACCTCAACCCGGCCATGCGCCAAGTTCATGATCCCGGGAAGCGTGCGGACGCCGATGTTGAGAGGACGCAGCGTTTCGATGATGGCATTGCGCCGTTGCCTAGTCGCTGACGGCATGGCCAGCAGGATATCCGTTATCCCTTGGCGCTGAACGAGTTGTGGCAGCTTGGTAGGAGAGAAGATGCGGCGTCCATTGAGCACGCTACTATGAAGAGTCGCGTCGTCATCGATGAAACCTATAACGCGCATCTCGCCGGTACCGGCGATGGCTGCGGCAAGTTGCCTGCCCGACGAACCGGCACCGTAAATCAATACCTTGGGAAGATCACCCAGCGGCAAACGACCGTCCAGAGCCTCACGGACCAGCGCCCGCGACCCGCCGATCAGGATGAGCAATAAGATGGGCTGGATGATCCCAATAGTGCGCGGCACCCCTGCCACGCCCAAAAAGGTAAACAAACTAGCATAGCCCAGCGTATATACGAGCATGGCCCGAGCCAGTGCGCCCATTGCGCCCCAACCGGCATAGCGGAAGATCGCTCGGTATAGCCCAGAGATCCAGAACAACGGCAGAGCAAAAGTCGCCGCAGCGCCAACCGCAATCCACTGATTACCCGTGATCGGTTCCCATACACCCAGACGGAGGTAAAAAGCGAGCCACACAGAGAAACCGCAGATCGCTGCATCCATCACCAGCGCCAGTGCACGCTTGGTCGAGCGCGGTAGATCCAGGGCCCTCTTCATCGTTCGCCGAAACGTCATCTGCCGCTTACTCCACCCTTAAAACCGGCGCGCTAGTGGGACACGCCCTTACCGGATACAACCTTCACTGCTGTCAGCCAGATAATCCAGAGATCGAAACCGAAGCTGCGACGTCGCAAATATTCAACATCCATCGCAACCTTGTCCGGTATCGATAGTTCGTCGCGACCGTTGATTTGGGCCCATCCGGTAAGTCCTGGGCGCAGCCTCTCAACACCCCATTGGGTGCGGGCTTTTACCAGATCATGCTGATTGAACAAGGCTGGTCGAGGGCCAACGATGCTCATCTTCCCGGTCAGGATACACCAGAGCTGTGGCATTTCATCCAGGCTGGACCGGCGCAGTAACCCGCCAATTGGCGTTAGCCACGAACGACCGTCAGTCAACAGGTGTGTGGCGACCGCAGGCGTGTCGATTCGCATAGAGCGAAACTTAGGCATTGCAAAGACGAGGTTATCGTGTCCGATCCGGTCAGACCAGTAAAGCGCCGGTCCCGGCGATGTGAGCCTTACCGCTAGCGCCACCAGCATCATCGGCAGAGCGAAAATCAGCACCCCAAGGAGCGCAAGGACGAATTCGACCGCCCGTGGCATCAGGTGCGGCCTAACACCTTGCGCACCATCACGATTACGCGATCAATCTCATCCGCACTCATATTAGACCCCGAAGGCAAGCACAGCCCATTCTCGAACAGCCGATCGCTGACCGACTGGTTGCCATCGGTAATGTAATCAGTGCCGGCAAAAACCGGTTGCCGGTGCATAGGCTTCCACAGTGGGCGGGCCTCAATCATCTCTGCACCGAGCCGCCCAATCACTTCGGTCGCCGACATTTTATGCACCGTGGGGTCGATCATGCAAGTCGACAGCCAGCGCGTCGAGAAACTCCATTCGGGTTCGGGCATCCAGTCAATACCAGGTACGTCGGCCAACCCCGCGACATAGGCGTCAAACACTGCGCGTCGCGCCGCGACCCGTTCCCCAAGCACTTGGAGCTGACCACGTCCGACACCGGCGAGGATGTTCGACATCCGGTAATTATACCCGATCACGCTGTGTTCGTAATGCGGGGCCGGGTCTCGCGCCTGAGTAGATAGAAACCGCGCGCGCGTGATCAGTGCGGCATCGTCGCTGACCAGCATCCCTCCGCCCGAGGTAGTGATGATCTTGTTGCCGTTGAACGAGAAGCCGGCGAGTCGCCCAAACGACCCCGATGGGCGGCCCTTATAGGTCGCACCGAGCGATTCCGCAGCGTCCTCCACCACTGGCACGTTGTACGCGTTACACAATTCCAGAATTGGGTCCATATCTGCAGACTGGCCGTACAGATTGACCACCATCACCGCCTTGGGAAGCTGCCCTGCCGCCTTGGCCTGCGCCAGCGCACGTTCAAGCGCGCGCGGGCTCATGTTCCAGCTTTCGGCCTCGGCGTCGATGAATACCGGTAC
This sequence comes from Sphingomonas sp. 37zxx, assembly GCF_000786205.1. Classification (GTDB taxonomy): domain Bacteria; phylum Pseudomonadota; class Alphaproteobacteria; order Sphingomonadales; family Sphingomonadaceae; genus Sphingomonas. The sequence continues at coordinate 12,198 of NZ_JROH01000049.1, forward strand.
GGCACCCTGATAAGCGATCGGGTTGGCAGACGCGGCGAAGGTGAACGACGAGCAAAATACACGGTCGCCCGACCGCACGTCCAGCAGCACCAGAGCCAAGTGTAGCGCTGCGGTGCCCGACGACAGCGCCGCAGCATGCGCCACCCCGGCGATGCGCGCGATATCCCTTTCGAACGCGTCGACATTTGGGCCAAGCGGTGCGATCCAGTTGGTCCGAAAAGCCTCCTCGACGAAGGTCATCTCGTTCTCGCCCATATGCGGGGTTGAAAGGAGAATCGGCTTCTCGATGTCACGACGTTCCAGCAGATTCACGACCCGGCCATCTTCGTCGATGACGGGCAGGTGATTGATGCGGTGCAAGTCCATCAAGGCTAACGCCTCGCGGCGTGGTGCCTGCGCAGTAACGGTGAGTGAGGTGATGCGTGGCAGTACGTCGAGCTCGTCATCCATCCCGGCACCACTAAGCAGCAGACGCCGGAGGTCGCCGTCCGTCACCGTACGCTCGAACCGGCCCGCCTCGTCGAGCAGCAGCACGAGCCCGTGCCCGGATCGATCAATCATCGCCAGCGCATCGCGCACCCGCGCGCTGCGCATCGTGCTGATGGTTGCCACTTCGCTCATGTCGTCAACCTTCTTGCGGGATTGCCCACCCATGTTCCTTGTTCGCCTATCGGGTATAACACCACCGCACCAGCGCCGATCGTAACGTCGTCCGCGATCGTGATGCCCGGTAACAACACCGCGCCGGCGCCGATCATCACCCGGTCACCAACCCTGATCGCGCCACCCAAAGCTGCATTTGGGGCGATGTGACAGAAAGCGCCGACCCGGCAATCGTGATCGACTACGGCACCATGATTGATAATCGTTCCATGGCCGATTGTCGCGCCGGTCGCGATCACTGCACCGGCCGCAACTAGCAGACCATCGCCCAGCACAGCGTCGGGGGCGATGATCGCCGAGGGATGGACGACGCGGAATGGCCGCGCGCCAACCGCCAGCGCGGCCATGTGCAACCGGGCGCGAATCGTACCCAGGCCGATCGCTACGTGGAAGCGCTGCCCGGCCATTATCGCGTCGATCTCGGGCGTCGCCACCGGGCGCGCCAGCATGGTAAGTCCCGCACGTCCGTCGCGCACGACGATCGTTGCGGTATCAACGCCTGCGGCAACGAGCGCATCGGCGACAACCCGCCCATGCCCGCCAGCGCCGATCAGGTGGATCGTCTCAATAACCATTGACCTTCATCATGAGCCCAGAGCCGAGCGGTGCATCGCGCAGCACAGTGACGATCTGGGCTGCGGCGCGACCGTCGCCATATATGTTCGCGGGGAATGGCCGCGCCAAAGATAGCACGTTGCCCAATGCTGTGGCGATCGCGCCCGCATTGGCCGCGACGTCCGTGACGTTGAGGTTGCGCTCGCGCAGGTTTTGGCGTGTGCCGACGTTGACCACCGGCGTGCCGAAGCTAGCCGCCTCGATGATCCCCGCGCTGGAATTGCCGACCATGACATCGGCGGTGGCCATCGCATCGAGGAAAGCTTCGCGTTCCAAATGCGTCACCAGCGTAACGCCAGGCCGGTCGCACCGCGATTCGAGGGCCGCGCGCACGTGGTCGCTGCCGGCGTCGGCGTTCGGCATCAGCACTAACGCCTGCAATCCTGCGGCGAGAATCGCGTCAAGCACCATCGCCGCTTCCCGGCCGGCCGCTGCAGCTTCCTGAAGGACGGGATGATAGACCATTAGCGCGAAGCGACGGTCGGCGCGCAATGCGTGATGTGTCATGACGACGTCGCGATCGGCCCGCGCTCCGTCGGCCAGTCCGTCGAGACCGGGGGCACCTGTGACGTGAACATGCGCGGGATCCTCGCCCATCCGCACTAGCCGATCGCGCGCGCCGCTGGTCGCGGCAAAATGAAGGTGCGCCAGCTTCGACACGGCGTGACGCACCGGTTCATCGACTGTGCCTGACCGTTCGCCGCCATGAATATGCGCAACCGCAACGTCAAGGTGGATCGCGGCGATTGCGCCTGCCAGCATCTCGCCGCGGTCGCCGAGCAACAGCACTAAATCGGGGCGTTGCGCCTCCAGCACGTCGGTGAAGGCGGCGATCATTGTCGCAATTCCCCGCGCCATAGTGCCACCGGTCGCAGGTTTTACCGCGACAGGCACCCGGGCTGCAATCGGTAGCCCGCTGGCCTCGATCTCGCGGATCGTGTCGCCATGTGCTGGCGACAGGTGCATGCCCGTTGCCACTATTGCCAGCGACAGCGTTGGCTCGGCATGAATTGCCTGAAGCGTGCGGCGCATCAGCCCGAAATCGGCTCGCGTGCCACTGATGTATAGAATCCGACGGGTCATATGTTCAAGCCAGATCGCCCCAGACGAGCGGCGTGCCACGTACGACGTCGCGCGCCAGCGTCCTGCCACCAAGTTCGTCGATATAGCGGGGTGCGATGCCGGTACCCGGTCGCAGTAGCGCAAGGTCGCCGCGCGTCAGCATAGTACCGGCCGGAAGATCGCGGGCGACTGATACTGAGCGCCGCGCTACCGCGCGAACTGGAAGCTCGGCCTTGGTCGGCGCCTTAACCGATGAGCCGAGCGCCGCCTCCACCGTGCGGATCTGCACGATCAGCATGGCCAACTCGTCAGGGGTCAGCGAGGCACGATGATCCGGGCCAGGAAGGGTGCGATCGAGCGTGAAATGCTTCTCGATCACCATTGCACCCATCGCCACCGCCGCAGTTGAAACCGCAAGCCCCAGCGTATGGTCCGAATAACCCACCGGTACGCCTGTCTCGTCCGCGATGGTGCGCATCGCGCGCAGGTTCACGTCGCTCGGTTCGGCGGGATAATTGGACGTGCAGTGGAGCACTGTCACCACGTCTGCCAACGGCACCGCGAAGCCCAATGCGGCGCGAGCCTTTGCGATCACGTCAAGTGCCTCAACGATTTCCGCCATCGTGGCCATACCGGTGGAGACGATCAACGGCCGGTCCTTGCCCGCAAGATAGCGCAGGAATGAATGGTTGGTGATCTCGCCAGACGGCACCTTGATCCGTTGCATGCCCAGTGTGACGAGCATGTCGGCCGCCTCGTCGTCGAACGGCGTCGACATGAATTCAATGCCGGCCTGTGCGCAGCGCGCGACCAAAGATGCGTGCAGTGCATCCGACATTTCCAGTGCCTTTAGCATCGCATGCTGAGTGCCCTCGCCGGTTTCACGCTTCTGGTATTCCGCCTTTTCCGCTTGGTGGCTGACCAGCTTGTCAGCGGAGAAGGTCTGGAACTTGATGGCGTCGGCACCGACTCTGGCGGCGACGTCAACCATCTCCAGCGCGCGGGTTGCGTCGCCATTGTGGTTTACGCCAGCTTCGGCGATCACAAACACGCTCATGCACTCACTCCTCGCGGCGGGGTCCAGTCAAGCCGACGGCACGTTTCTGCCATGCCCACCTCAAGATCGCCAAGCAACTGCGCGGCGAGGGCATGGCGGCCAACCAGTCTGAGGCCCGTACCGAGCAATGCCGCCGGAACCGGCACCAGCCTCGGCCGCAGTCCATGCAGTGCCGCCAACCGTTCCACCACCGCGCGCGTCGACAACGGGACGCCATCGCTGACCAGCAAGGGCGCACCGGGTGCCGCGGGGTGATCAATCGCGCAGGCAATGAGATCGACTAGCGTATCGAGCGACACTAGGTCGCGTCGATTCGTAGTCAGGGCACCGAGCGGGAGCAGCAGGCCTCGGCGAAGCGCTGCGACAAGGCTGCCAAGATTACCCTTGGGGTTACGTCCGATCACCAGCGGCGGCCGAATCGTCACGACTTCGAGCCCGGTCTGCTGCGCGATAGCCGCAAGCCCCTGCTCGGCTTCCCATTTGGCGATAGCATAAGGCGAGTGAGGGTGCGGCACTTGGTCGGCTGCGAACGGCGTGCCATACGTCTCGGCACCGTTGACGCCGATCGATGACACAAACACGAGGCGGCGCACGCCCGCACCAACCGCCGCGCGCGCAAGCGCTAATGTTGCGTCGCGATTTACTGCACGAAATTCGGCGAGCGTGTCGATCGCCTCTTCCCGCAACACATGAGCGCGAGCAGCGCAATGAACGACCGTGTCGATGCCGACGAGCACAGCCTGCCAGTCAGCAGTTTTAAGATCACCCAGCGCTAGCGAAGTCACACCCGATGGAACATGCGGTGCGACGCGACTGGCCGCGACCACGGCGCAGGTGTCGCCGACAAGCCGCCTTGTCACCGCTTTCCCAACGAAGCCGTTGGCACCGGTGACTAGAATACGACCCTTTGGTGCTTTGAAATGTTCGTGAGCCATTATGCGCTTCACGACCCGATCGAGGTCGTTTGGCATCCTTTCCGTCCAATTTGGTGGGTATGCTCCGTGTTGCAGGTGGCGTCAGGCAAGGGCGCACGCACGACATACTCGTTGCCATTCAAGCGAAGAGTCAAATCGTCCAGCTTTGCCTGAATTTTGTCCTCAAGTATAATTGGCAAGACTGAATGACGGCGAGTGCTGCCTACGCCGTAGCTCTATTGTTCAATGTTGCCCCCTTATCACGCGCAGTTCGCGACGCAAGAAGCGCAACGATTAGCCACAGGTGAGTCATTAGTCCGTTATTAAACCCCAGCGGCGTGTTCAGAAGACTGAATATGATACCGCCGGTAACAAACGGCGCGGCAAGGAACCAGCGTGGATTGGCGGAAATCTTCGTCAGCTTATATACCATGCCAGCCAGATATCCCCAAAGAATCACCATAGGGAATGCCCAGTATCTGAGATCTACAAATAAAGACCCGAACGCAGATGGAAGAAAACCGTAGATGTTAAGATCAAAAAGCCCAAACAAGCGATTTGCTACGATGTCACCATCGACACGACGTATAACTGCAGTGATTAGGTCTATACCGTAAATTCCAAAGGCCGGCGGGCCCGAATAGAAACTAAATATCTCATTGCTGATGACTAATCCCTGGACGATATACCAAGCAAAAACGAATATTAGATAAGTGTTTCCGTCGCCTAGGGTTTTTCGCATCAGCACAGCCCTATCCCCTTCAAAGCTGACTCCCCAGGCTCGAGCGGCATGATCCATAGCATTCTCAATACCGCCAAATCCTTCAACTCTAACTACAAACACTTGCACGAAGTAGTTGAGTGAAATTAAACCGACTATGACCATCAATACAATAGGCAAAGGATTCCATCTTCGGCTCCTCTGCACTAAGCCAGGCGACCTATTGACCATACGTTTACGCGCCTGAAGCGCAAGCAGTGCGATAATCAAAGCATAAAGAAGTGAACCACGACCTCCGGTCGTCAAGCTAGTAAGGACAGGAGGAAAAAAGCCGAATAGCGCCAGCTTCCAAAGGCTAATCCGCTGCTCGAAAGCGATGATCCTTACGACATAGGCATAGCTAGCTGGAAACAACAGAAAACCGATCTGAAAATAGACGCTGCCACCGACATCAGATCCGGTAAGGAGTGCCGTCGCCCGATCATTGCGCTCAATAAACGATGACGAGAGATCGAGAAATCCCTGTTGCGCCAAATCTATTAACAGCAGACCTATTGCAATAATGGTTACCGGTACAATTATCTTATCAACCAATCTCAGATCGATTGATATCTTCGGTACTGCCGATATTTCTTTTATAACAGGAGACGCCAAAAAACTGCCCGTAATGAAACCTGCAATAAGCAATACCAGGACTACGTAACCCGAAATCAACACCGTACGCTCAAGAAGTTGAAACGGCAGTATTAGAAAAAGGGCGATGCATGTAAGCCAGGTGCGCAGCATCAGAGTAGCCGGGTGAAGCGTCATCTATAGACCTTGCACGGGATTATCTTGAGGGAGAGCGAGTTTGCCCAGTTTTTACAAGGTGTCATATTATGACCTCGGGTTAATTAAGAGGAGACCCGGGATGGCGACCACCTCCTACGGGCATGCAGCGCCGATGCCAATCCTCCCCCGCGGGACCCAGCGCACGAATGCGGGCGCCGAGTTTGCCCGCAAAGGCTTCCGTTTCCTCGCGCCCACCGTCACGAAAGCGTTGCCAGCAGGCAAAATCGGCGTCGAAGGACCCGCTTGCGAGATGCCCTACTATATGATGCTGGCGGCTTCTTTGGTCGGTCGTGCTGTCGAACGATGCGATCATTTCCGGCAGCCGCGCACAATCCTCCCATCTGCGCATCGTTACGAAATTGCCGGGAGTTTCGTAATAGGCTTCGCCAACGATTGAGACATTTCCGGCCAACGCTGCCTGAAGGCCTAGCGTGCCAGTTGCAGTCAGGCTGATGCCGCATTCGGCGATCATCTCGTTGCCGCTGATGTGATAGGGAACTATCACAGTTCCCGGCAGCGCGAGCAGTCGTTTAAGTAGCTTCACTTGGCGAAAACCAAACTGGAGCGGATGGTCTTTTACGACGATCGTATAGCCCGCTTGAGCTAAGGCAGTGGCCGATTCTACCAGCATGTCCTCATGCTTGACCAGCTCAAGATCCTCGATCCAATAGTCGATTGCAGCTTCAGGAATTAACTGTAGTGCGAAGAGAACACGTCGATCCCGTGGGACATCGGCGAGACGTGCACGCCAATCGGGATGAATAAGGCTACCAATTGTCAGGTCGCCCAAGCGAGACTTATACCCAAGGCCGGCACGGGCTTCGAGAAGATGGTAGCGTAACGGATCGCGGATCAGCCGCGACCATGTCGAGAAAGCTATCCCGCGCGCACGGAAATAGGCGAACGTTTGCAAAAGCCGCATGGTGCTATAGCGACGATCGCGCGCGACATAAGATGGCGCGAAGGCACTATCTGTCATTTGCGCGATCAGATCGGTTACTAATTCATCCGGCGAGGTCTCTTTGGAAGCGATCAGGCGGCCACGATGCATCAGCATGGTCATGCCAGGAAATGCGCTCGCGGTGACCTCGAACGTCGGGATGCCGCGCTTCCGAGCCAATCGGGCAATCACGTCCGAAACGTAATTGTCGATCGGGAAGCACAGGAATACATCCGGATTGACGGTATCGAGCAGTCTTGTCGACGCTATAGCCATCGCATGGGCCATGCGCTCGGCCTGGCCGCCAGGCAGCCAGCGCAATACGCGGCATCGCGCAATGACGTCTGTCACCTCAGGTTCCGATAGCAGGCCGATCATCGACGACGTACTGCCTGGACGATTATAAGCGGTGTAGAAATCCTCGCTCACTGCCCGATCGCCGATCCCGCGACGATCGGTAACAACAGTGTTGCGGGCGAAGCCGAGATGATTGCCGACATGCTTCCACCAGTCCTGAGTGCGGTGAACTGCCCAAATCAGGGCATTGTCCGGCGTGGATGCGGTCATGAACGGGTTCCGGCATGAGGTGCGCCGACATCGGCGAAGAGAGGAGATGGAGCAAGCGAACGAACCGCACGGGTAATGAGCACGAGATAGATTCCAGACGAGACAATGCTGGCAAAGGCGGTGCCCGTGATGCCAAATTTCAACGTCAGTACGACTAGCGCCGTGGCCCCAGCGACGAACGCGACGAATTGATTACGCAAAACCAAGGCTTCGCGATGACGTGCATTGCAGAGGAGGCCCGTGAAATCGGCCAGCACCCGAAGCAGTGCCCCCACGAGCAGTGGGAGCGCCAAGGTCAGCGAAAGATGATAGCGTGCGCTGATCCGCCCGCCGGTCACGGCATCGGCGATCAGGGCACAGACAAGTCCGGTGAGAACTACCCCTACCACCATTGCAAATTCGCGCCGGATCGGGCGCCAAAGTGCCGGGATCGGCTCTGTCCGGGCAGCCGCAAAAATGCGCGGAAGTATGCGGTTGTACGAGGCGACGTTAAAAAACTGATAAACGAACGATACGATGAGTACATGGCGGAAATAGGTGCCCGCCGCACTCAGCGGGACAAGAGATGCGATCGCCAAGCGGTCGAACTGTAGGCTCAAGATCGCCACAATGCCGATCTGGAAATGCGTCAGCGAAGCGCGATGCTGGGTTAAAATGTGCCGCATGAAGCCAACACGAGTGGATGGGGACGGACGACTACGCGTGATCCAGACCGCCGCGATGACGATCACACAAAGCGTTTGTCCTACAGCCCATGTCGTTAGCACGAAAGTTAGTGTCAACTGGCTCGGGGCCAGCAGTATGCGGGGCAGAACCACCAACAGAACCGCTACATTTTTGACCGCAACGATGATGACGAACGACCAATAGCGGCTCGCAATCAGAGCGATCTGATAGGTTTGGTTTGCGATATGTTCACCGCTGACGATCAACAGCACCAGTAGCAACTGGAGTAACGTCAGCTTTGCCATGACCGCGGCCAGCACCGCGAAAACGGGCAGCATCAATAACTGGTTGAAAGCCCAGAAAGGAATTGCATCGAGTATCATGCGATCGAGCGCTGCGACGTCATGGCCGGCGCAGCGCCGCTGGATATCGATATGGCGTTCCCAGTTGAAGGCGAACGCGAACAGTCCGATCAGCGTGACGGTGATGCCAAACCGGCCGGCATCGTCGAGAGCAAGCGAATAGGTGACGCCGACGACAAGACCGGCGCGTGTAAATACCTCGATGAACTTGATAAAGACGAGATGCATCGCGCCCTATTACCAGGCCGTCCAGCCACCGTCGGCCGCCAGCACTTGTCCGGTGACGTAGCGTGCCGCCGGGGAGGCAAGGAACAGCATTGGGCCCACGATCTCGTCGGCGCTAGCCATGCGGCCCATCGGTACACGCGTGGCGTACAAATCGCCGAAGGCACCGTTCTGTCCGGAGCCAACCCCCCCCGGAACCAGTGCATTGACGCGGATATTGTCTTTTGCCCAGTGGGTTGCCAACCATCTGGTAAGGCCGATCACCGCTGCCTTGGACGCGGAATAAACTGCGGGCGTGTTGATCGGTCCACCAAGATAGTCGGATCCTTCGTAGATGCGCGCGTCTGGCCCGACGAGGCCGTAGATCGACGACATCTGGATGACGCTGCCGCCACGCCCCCCGGCAACGATGACCCGCCCTGCCGCCTGCGCCATTAGGAACATGCCATCAATATTGACAGACATCACCTCGCGCCAGGTCTCTATCGGGTAATCATCGAAGGTCGCGAAGAAGGCGCGGGGTTCCGCAGTTTTGGTGGCGGCGTTATTGACTAGCACGTCAATGCGTCCGAAGCGGTCTGCGATCGCCGACACGCAATCGCGCACCGATGCGGGATTGGCGACGTCGCACACGAAGCCCGATGCGCCCTCGCCAATGCAGTCCGCCACCGTCCGTGCGGCTTCTGCAGACAGGTCTACCACCGCCACTTGGGCACCGCGCGCGGCTAACCCCGTGCAGAATTTCGCGCCCAGTATACCGGCACCGCCGGTGACCACGGCCACCTGTCCGTCGAGGCGGGTATCGTTCTGCATCGCAAAACCGGACATTAATTATGCGACCGGAACACCGGCTTGACTGGCGGACCTTCGAGCAGTCCGTCGGTGCCATCGGCAAGCGCACGCACGTAGACCTCCATCGTGCCGTCGAGCGCTTCTAGCGTCAGGTCAAGCTCGGTTGAACCATGCGCCTGACTGATCGCAATCCATGGCATCAACACGCCGCGCTTCAGCATCTCCTGCGCGAACAGCGTCCGCATCGCGGGCGAGGGCTGGCCGTCTGCCCCGCGCGCCACGAAATTCAGCGCCACCGCAGGCCCTTCGGTCATGAGATAGTCGGCCAGCCCATGACGACGCGCCACCTCCGCCCAACCGTCGCGAAGCCGCCCGCCGTAGTTCCACAGATGGGCGGGGACGTTCTCCTCCTCGATGATCCGAGATGCGGCCAGGAAAGCTCCCAGCGATGGCATCTCGCCGCCATGCGTCGAGGACAGGAGGAACGTTCGCTCCATTCCCGGCTCGTCGATCGCCCCCACTTTCATGAACTCGCGCTTGCCCGTGACCGCGGCTAGACTAAAACCGTTGGCCATCGCCTTACCAAAGGTTGAGAGGTCCGGCTCCACCCCGAAAAAAGCCTGCGCACCGCCGGCATGCCAACGAAAGCCGGTGATCATCTCGTCCAAAATGAACAGCGCGCCATCACGCGTGCACAGGTCGCGAACCTGCCCGAGAAATCCAGCCGGATGGCCGCCACCCGGCCAGGTGTTCGGATCGCCCGAACCCTGCGGTGTGATATGGGTGGCAGGCTCCATCATCACACCGGCGATCTCGCCGGGATGTTCGTCGAACAGCCGGGCAAGGCTGGCGAAGTCGTTATAGTCAAAGACGAGCGTCGAACTTACCTGAGGCGTATCGACTCCGCGCTGAATTGCGGTGGTGCCGATGAACCAGTCGTCGAACGAAAAGAAGGGATGCTGACGGGGTACGCAAATGAACCGCCGGCGGGTACATGCGCGTGCGATCTTGGCTGCGGCGGTGGTGACGTTGGAGCCGTTCTTGGCGAATTTCACCATCTCGGCCGAGGCGATAACCTCGCATACTCGCTCTGCTGCCTCCAGTTCGACAGTCGAGGCGCGAGTCAGGTTGACGCCCTTCTCGATCTCCGCGATCGCTGCAGCATTTACCCGCGCGTCGGCATAGCCGATGGTGATCGCGCGCAGCGCCATTCCATAGTCGAGGTAGCGGGTGTCCTGCGTATCCCACACATAAGCACCCTTACCGCGCACCAGGATCGGAGGCGCGATGGCAGGAAACTGATCATCGCCACGGCTGTATGTATGCGCGCCGCCGGGGATCGTGCGGTGAAGGCGCTCGCGCAGACCCGCGAAGTCGCCTCTGGCATTGGAAAGTTTAATCGTCATGGCAATCCTATTAGCCTACTGCCGCCACAGCGGATAGAGTCCGGTGTTGGAATGGATTACTTCGGCCTTGGGGCGGCCGATATAGATGCTTCCCGTGGGCACGTCGCGGTCCAGGACAAGACTCTCAGTCGCGATCTGGCAGCGGTCTCCGACATGCGAACGTCCTAGGACTGCGGCCCCTGGGCGAAGCGTCACATGGCTTCCAAACGTCGGATAAACGTCACGGTTCGATCCAACGCCGACGCGCTGATAGGCGACAAAATGATCTGCATAGGTTCCACGCCCCAGCACCGTGCCAAGAGGATGAACTAGCAGAAAGATCGATGGAAGCGCGACCTCGTAGAAGATGTCGCAGCCGTGTAGCGCCTTGTTGAGCGCGAACAGCTTGGCGCAGACGTCCGCCGGACCACCTTGCCGGTACAATTCGTTGGCGAGTAGATAGAGCCACATGCAATATTGATCGCCGTGCAGGTGGCTGAAAACCGCGCCGTCGCCATCAAAAAAGTATTTGTTATCGATTGCCTGGAAACAATGCTCCAATCGTTCAAGCGCACGGGGTACCGCGGCCATCAGTATATCCGTCGACACATCCGCGCCATCGGGCACCAGCGTGTCGCATTGGCGCGCAGCCAGCGCTGCCAGCTGCCTGGGTGGGAGCGAGGCTCGCACCCGCCCGATTGCGAATGCTGTCATGACCGGCTGCCTTTCTGGCTCCTCACCGATACGCCGTTGGTTTGAAGATAGGTACGTACCTTGATCGGCGAATGGTCGGTGAAGATAAACATCGACGAGATAGTGATGGCCGAGGCTCCCGCGTCCAGGGCGGCCTTGCAGTCTGCGAGGCTGCCTGCACCTGACGAAGCGATCAGTGGGATATCGAGCCTGTCGGCCAGCGCAGCGATCAAGTCGAGATCATAGCCGTTCATCATGCCGTCGCGATCTATCGAGGTCAGGAGAATCTCACCTGCGTGCGCATCCTGCATCCTGAGCGCCCATTCTCCGGCATCCATCCCGGTAGGCAGGTTACCGCCGCGTGTAAAAACGCGCTTGGCACCCCCTTCTTCTTCGCGATAGTCGATCGAGGCGACAATGCACTGGTCGCCAAAGCGGTTGGCGGCGCGGGTGACGAAGCCCGGATCGGCGACTGCGGCAGAATTGATCGCAACTTTATCGGCGCCGACCTTGAGCAGCGCCTCGATCGCTTCGATGCTGGTCACGCCTCCGCCGGCGGTAAAGGGAATGAACACCTCCTCGGCGATACGCTCGACCATGCCAGATCCGATTACGCGGTCCTGTGCGGTCGCGTCGATGTCGACAATCAGGAGTTCATCAATGCCGTAGCTGTCATAGACCTTGGCAGTGGACACAGGATTGCCCGCTTCGCGCTGGTCGTCGTCGAACCGGCGCAGCTTTACCAAGCGACCGCCGCGGATCAGGAACTTGGGGATAATGCGCTTCTTGAGCATTAGAATTGGTGCTTCATCCAATTGGTAAGCAGCTGAAGGCCGTTGTCCTGGCTCTTTTCCGGATGGAATTGCGCCGCAATCAAATTGTCACGCCCAACCGCGGCAGTTACTGGCCCGCCATGATCGCAGGTCGCGATGCGATCGACAGGATCAGCGCAGATCATGTGGAAGGAATGGACAAAATAATAATCGCTTTCTCCGTCCGGTAGCCCGTCGAACAGCCAGGCATTGGGTCCAGAGAAGCTCACCGCGTTCCAGCCGACGTGCGGCACCTTGGCAGGAGCTGCGACCTTCAGCGGCACGACCTCGGCATCAAGCCAGCCCAGCCCCTCATGCTCACCATGCTCGTGACTGCGGCGGGCGAATAGTTGCATTCCCAGGCACACGCCTAGCACCGGCTTGCGTTCCTCCAGCGCCAACCGATCGAGCACCGAGCGCAGACCGCTGGCGTTGATCGCAGCCATCGCATCGCCGAACGCACCGACGCCAGGCAGCAATAGCCGGTCGGCCTCAGCCAACTCACCGGGATCTTTTGACAGCACCACGTCCGCGCCGACATATTCCAGCGCATTGGAAAGCGACCTGACGTTGCCCATGCCATAATCGATGATCGCGATGGTCATGATGTGGTGCCATAGTGTCGATGGGAGGTCAGGGGAAGCATGCTGTCATCGCCGAAGTCGTGGACCTTTAACAGGCTGCTGAAAAAGGGCTTGGC
>NZ_JROH01000050.1 GCF_000786205.1 Sphingomonas sp. 37zxx
TCCCGCGCAGCGGGTTCGTGCTTCCACCCAACACCGGTCATGTGCAGTGCCGAGGCGCGATCCCGAAAGCAGTATGGCGGCCTCTGGCGGAACCAGATCCTCATTCAGGCGGGAATGAACGACCGATCTTGGTGCACCCGACTGGATTCGAACCAGTGGCCTGTCGCTTAGGAGGCGACCGCTCTATCCTGCTGAGCTACGGGTGCGTCGCGCGGTGTCTACCCGCAGCATAGCCGACCGACAATCCCGAACGCCTTTGCAAGCACCGCCTGCATCAGTGTCGCGAAGTAGGCGGCACCACGGGCAGCGGCAGCGGCGCGATCGCGACGCCTTCGTCGACCAATGCGCGCGCCTCGGCGGGGGTGGCCTGGCCGTGGATCGGCGCGGCCGCCTCTTCGCCCAGATGCATCGCGCGCGCGCGATCGGGGAAGGACCGGCCGACCCAGGCCGACTTCTCGAGCAATTTGGCCTGCGCCGCGGCGATCGTGGCAATGGCCGCCTTGATACCTTCGGGGGTGGGTGCGTCGCCTATGGGCTTGGGCGCAGCCTCGACGGCGCGATTGCCCTTGGCCGCGATGTTGGGGGCCATCAGCGCCTTTTCGATCGCGGTATCGCCGCATACCGGGCAAGCGATCAGGCCGCGCTCACGCTGATCGGCATAGGCGGCGGAATTACCAAACCATGCTTCGAACACATGATTGGCCGGGCAGCGAAGGTCGAAAACGATCATGATGCCAGCACCACTGGCGGGATCGCGCGGCGATGGCGCAATGCCGCCACCTCGGCCCGCACCGAATCGACGCGCGCACGGTCGATGTCGGCAAACCCCAGCCCCGCTGCGTCGCCGCCCATGTCGAGCAACACCTTGCCCCACGGATCAATCACCAGCGAATGGCCATAAGTCGCGCGACCATCCTCGTGCAGACCGCATTGCGCCGCCGCCACGACAAACGCCCCCGCCTCGATCGCGCGCGCGCGCAGCAGGACATGCCAATGCGCCGCCCCGGTGGGCCGCGTGAACGCCGCCGGGACCGACAGCATCGTGGCACCGGCATCGCTCAGCGCGCGATACAGGTCGGGAAAGCGCAAATCATAGCAGATGGTGGGTGCCAGCAGACCGACCGGCGTCTCCACCAGCACCGCCGAATCGCCAGCAGCATAGGCAGATGATTCGCGCCACCGCTCGCCACTCGGCAAATCGACGTCGAACAGATGCAGCTTGTCATAGCGCGCCCGGATCGCACCCGCCGGATCAATCACAAAGCCGCGATTGGCAAAGCGACCATCGGGACGCAGCACCGCCAGCGATCCCAGATGCACCCAAATGCCCCGCGCCCGCGCCGCATCGCGCACCGCCGCCAACACCCGATCATCCCCCTCGGCCACGATACGCCCCCGCGCCCGTTCGCGGTCTCGATCGAGCAGTCCCGACATTTCGGGCGTGAACAGCATCGCAGCACCCGCCGCAGCCGCGTCGGCGACCGCCGCCACCAGCGTGGCGGCGTTGGCAGCGGGACTGATCCCGCTGGTCATTTGCAGCAGCGCGATCTTCATGCCTGCCACATCACTGCCGTCGTCACTGGGCAAGCAGCGGGTCCAGGCCGCCCGCCCGGTCGAGCGCCGCCAGATCATCCGATCCGCCGATATGCCGCCCGTCGATAAACACCTGCGGCACCGTCGATCGCCCCTGCGCCCGATCGATCATCTCGGTGCGAAGCTGGCCGCCCATCGTGATGTCGTGCTCGGTGTAGCTGGCCTGTTTGCTATCGAGCAGCGCCTTGGCGCGCGTGCAATAGGGGCAATACGCCTTCGTATAGATTTCGATCTTTGCCATAGCGTCTCACGTGTGGAGCCAAGCGGCGCTTGTCAATCGTCGAGCGGGTTCAGAACGCGCGCCCAGCACAGGATCGTCACGCTGGCCGCGCCTGCGCGCAGCAGTTCGGCGGTACAGGCATCGGTGGTCGCGCCGCTGGTATAAACGTCATCGACCAAGATGACGCGCCGCCCGGCGATCGCGCCTTCCCGCCCTGCGACCACGGCGAACGCCCCCGCCACCGCCTTTGCCCGCGCGCGCCCGTTCAGCCCTTTCAGCACCGGGGTCGCCCGCCGCCGCACCAGAATATCGAGCGCCACCGCAATGCCATGATCGCGCGCCAGCGCCGATGCGATCAGTCCCGCCTGGTTGAAGCCGCGCGACCATAGCCGGCGGCGGTGCAGCGGCACCGGCACCAGCACGTCGCAATCATCGGGCAACAGCCGCCGCATCAGCCGCGCAACCGTGTCGGCACAGCCGATCCGCCCGCCATATTTCAGCTTAAGCACCGTCCGCCGCGCGACATCGCCATAGGCAACCGCCGCGCGCACCCCGTTATGGCGCGGCGGCGTCATCAGACAGTCGCCGCAAACCGCTCCCGCACCGCGTTCATGGTCGAAGGGCAGCGCGCAGGCGGCGCACCAGGGCGGCCCCAGAAATCGAAGCGTTTCCCAGCAATCGACGCAAAAGCGGTGGTCGTCCGCGGTCACCGCGCCGCAGGACGGGCAGCGCGGCGGCAGCGCAACCGCAACCGTGCCTCGCAACATCTGCACCGCTATGGTCGTGGCGCGCGAAAACAGCATCGCGGTCTTGTCGTCGGACCAGGCCGGGCGCACAAGCGCGGCGATGGCGACCACCGAACTTTTCGACCGCGCGCTGCGCCGCCGCCGCCGCGACCGCGCGCAGCCGGGCTATACCGCGCATGACTTTCTACGGGCAGCGATGCTCGACGGCATCGCCGAACGGCTCGACAGCGTCACGCGGCCGATGGTGGATATTCTCGATCTGGGATGTTTCGACGCGGCATTCGTGCCGCCGCCGGGGGCGCGCGTGATCCGCGCCGATGCCGGCTATGGCTTTGCTATGGCGGCGCGCGGGGTGCAATGCGACGAGGACCGCCTGCCCTTTGCCGATGCCAGCTTCGATTGCGTGGTCACCGCCGGCGTGCTCGATCAGCTCAACGATGTTCCCGGCGCGCTGGCGCTGGCGCGGCGGGTGCTGAAGCCAGACGGCCTGTTTCTGGCGGCATTTGTCGGTGCGGGATCGCTTGCCACGTTGAAGCCGGTGCTGCTGGCCGCCGAACCCGATCGCGCAATCGCGCGGGTGCATCCCCAGATCGACGTGCGGGCGGCGGGCGACCTGATGATGCGCGCGGGCTTTGCGCTGCCGGTCGCAGATGTCGAAACGCTCACGGTGCGCTATTCGGGGCTGGGCCGCCTGCTCGACGATCTGCGCGGCATGGCGGCGACCAATTTGATGCCCGGCACCCCGCCGCTTTCGCGCGAAGCGCTGGCGGCGGCGGCGCAAGGGTTCGCCGCGCGCGCCGATGCCGATGGCCGAACCCCCGAACGGTTTCAGATCGTGTTCCTGACCGGCTGGGCGCCCGATCCCTCGCAGCCCAAACCGGCGAAGCGCGGTAGCGCGACGGCATCGCTGGCAGCCGCGTTGCGCCCCGAAGCCGAATAAACCGCCGTCAGACCAGCGCTTCGAGCAGGCCGATCAACGGCTTGTCCGCCGGGGGCATCTCCATCCGGTGCAACTCCAGCGGCCGCACCCAGCGAAGCGCGCTGGCGTGCCGCGCCTCGGCCACGCCGCGCCATTTGCGACAGGCATAAAGCAGCAACAGCAAATGGCGATCGCCCAATGGTTCGCTGGCGAACACCGCCGGAGCCAGACAGGCTTGCTCGACGTCGATCCCCAGTTCCTCGTGCAATTCGCGAATCAGCGCGGCTTCGGGGGTTTCGCCCGGCTCGACCTTGCCGCCGGGAAATTCCCACAGGCCAGCCATCGACGTGCCCGGCGGGCGCTGTTGCACCAGCACCCGGCCATCGCGATCGACCAGGGCAGCGGCAACCACCAGCAGCGGCATGACAGTCGATACAGTCAATTTTTTTACCCTTCGCGCTTAAAGGTGGACCCAACAGATGTGAGAATGGGGCATATGCGGCGGTTTCCATCATTGGCCAAGCGGATCATCAGCGACCAGCGCGGCGCGACGGCGGTGGAATATGGACTGATCATTGCGCTGATCTTTCTGGCGATCGTCGCCAGCATCGCGGGGGTTGCCGACGCCACCATCTCGATGTGGCGCGGGGTGGAGAGCAATGTCAGCACCGCAATGAACGGCAACGCACAATAATTGCTCAGGACTGCGCCCGCTTAAACCTTTCTCAACTGAAACGATCCTATGCCGTGCATGCTGAGCGGGGGGGCTCCCCGAACAGCCGGGTAATTTGAAGCTCTAGCAAGACGGAGACCGGCATGAAGACGATTCGCAAGATGTTCACCGACAAAAAGGGCGCGACCGCCATTGAATATGGCCTGATCGCAGCACTGATCGCAGTTGCAGCAATCGCCGCGATGCAGGGCCTGGGCGGCAGCCTGAAGAGCACGTTCAACAACGCTTCGGCCGCCATGAACGGGGCTGCTCCAGCCGCACCATGATCGACATAGAGCGGCGAAGCGAGTGCTTCGCCGCTCTATTCGCTACGCCCTGCCCATCTTCAGAAACTTCTCGCGCCTGGCCTTTCGCAACGCCTCAGGCGTTTTGCCTTCCAACTGGCCCAATTCCTTCGCAATCGCATCGCCAAGCGCGGTGATCGCCGCCGCCGGATCGCGATGGGCGCCGCCCAGCGGTTCAGGAATCACCCGGTCGATCACGCCAAGCGCCATCAAATCCTGCGCCGTGACCTTCATCGCCTCGGCCGCATCGGCTGCCCTGTCGGCGGTACGCCACAGGATCGACGCACAACCCTCGGGTGAAATCACCGAATAGACCGCGTGTTCGAACATCAGCACGCTGTTGCCCGTCGCCAGCGCCACCGCGCCGCCCGATCCGCCTTCGCCCACGATCGCCGATACCACCGGCACGCCAAGGTTCAGCAACTGTTCGGTCGATCGCGCAATCGCTTCGGCCTGGCCGCGCTCTTCGGCCTGTACGCCGGGAAACGCGCCCGACGTATCGACCAGCGTCACCACCGGCAGGCCAAAGCGATCGGCAAGCTGCATCAGCCGGATCGCCTTGCGATAGCCCTCGGGCTTGCCCATGCCGAAATTGTGGCGCAGCCGGCTGGCGGTATCGTCGCCCTTTTCATGGCCCAGCACCATCACCCGCCGCCCGCGAAACTTGCCCAGGCCGCCGATGATCGCCTGATCGTCGGCAAAGGCGCGGTCGCCGCCCAGCGGCATGAAATCCTCGATCAGCGCGGCGATGTAATGTTTGAAATGCGGGCGCTCGGGATGGCGCGCGACCTGCGTCTTTTGCCACGGAGTGAGGCGCGCATAGGTCTCGCGCAGCATCCGGTCGGACTTGACCTGGATGCGCTTTACCTCGGCATCGATGTCCAGTTCGCCGCCAGCGGCGGTGTCGCGCAATTCGTCGATCCTGCCCTGCAGTTCGGCGATCGGTTTTTCAAAGTCTAGAAAGCTTGCCATGTGATCGTTGCGGTTACGTGCGCCGCGCCGCCGCGTCAACGAGCGGATGGCGTTCGTTGACCAGCGCGACCAGCCGGCTGGCATCGACATGGGTATAGATTTCGGTGGTCGCGATGTCGGCATGCCCCAGCATCGCCTGCAACGCGCGAAGATCGGCCCCGCCCGACAGTAAATGCGTGGCAAAGGCGTGGCGAAGCACATGCGGGCTGACGCGATCGGGGGGAATCCCCGCCTCGGCGGCGAGTGCCTTTAGCAACTGATACAACCGGATTCGCGTCAGATGCCCGGTGCGCGAGGGAAACAGGAACAGCCGATCGGCGGGCACCTGTGCGCGCCACACCGCCACCGCCGCCCGCGCGCGATCGGAAATCGGCACCATCCGCTCGCGCCCGCCCTTGCCCTTCAGGATGCACCAGGGGCGATCGGGCGAAATCGCACCGCGCGGCAGCGACACGAGTTCGGTCGCGCGCAAACCGGAACCATATAGCAGCTCGACCAGCGCCGACAGCCGCAGGTCGTTGGGATCGGCAGGCACCCGCGCGATTCGATCGGCGATGGCGGCAAACAGCCGGTCGACATCGGCGATCGACAAGGTCTTGGGCAAGGATCGCGCCGCCCCCGGACGCGGCAACGCCGCCGACGGATCGTCGCTGCGAAACCCCTCATCGGCCAGGAAGCCATAAAATCGCCGAAGCGCCGCCGCCTTGCGCGCCACGCTGCTGCGCGCCAGCGGCATCCACAGCTGCGCCACCGATTGCAACGCCGCTTCGTCGGCCACCGCCAGACCGCCGCGCAGATGATCCGATGCCAGCCGCAGGTCGGTTTCATACGCCGCCAGCGTATTGCGCGCCGCGCCCGCTTCAGCCGACATCATCTCCAGAAACCGCTCGATCAGCGCGCGGTCGTTGCTGTCGGTCAAGCGCGCGCAATCGCCTCGGCGGCGATCATCCGCGCTTCGCCTTCCAGCCCGACGGCGGTGAGCGCGGCGGTGATGTGGAACAGCGCAACCGGCGACACCGCCGACCAGTCGGTGGTCTGCATGCCCAGCCCGGCCAGCACCAGCACCGTCGCAGGCTGGCGTTGCTGCGCCGCCTGCCCGATCGCGCGGGTCCAGGCATTCTGGTCGCCGATCCGCACCGCCAGCGTCTGGGCAAGCCCCTCGACCACATCGGCATTGATCCGCCCGGTGCCCGCCATGCCGGCGAAGAAAAGCTGCGCCTTTCGCGCCGACGCCGTCTCACGATACGCCGAAACCGTCGCGGCGGTGGCCGGCGCGCGGCCGTTCGGATCGGCGAGCAACAGCATCGCCCATGCGTCGGACCCTTGCGGCACCACGTTGCGCCAGCGGCTCGCCGGCATGTCCAGCCCGGCGCTCAACATCGACGCGACCAGCGAATCGGCGGCGTCGATCTGGTCGGCGGACGGCACGATCCGGGTGGCGGCGCGCGCGGTCAGGATATGCCTGGCATAGCGCACCCGCGCGTCGGTGGGTTCGGTCCACAAACGGCGCATCACCGCGATCCGCTCGCTGGCGGTGCCGGCGGTATAGGCGGTGCGAAGATCACTGGCGAGGCCGGCATCGGCGCTCGACACTTCGTCAGACGCCTCCGCCGTGCCCCACAGATCGACCAGCGCCGCGTTCGACAACACACCCCAGCTCGCCGCCAATTCCCCCGCGCGCAAGCGTTGCTGCGGTGCCAGCGCAGGCGACAGCGCCTGCCACGACCGCACTTGCGGCCCAACCGTTTGCAGCAATTCGTCGGGGATCGTGACGCCGGTGGCGGTCGCCAGGCCGTAATGCCACGCCGTCAGTTGCTGGACATCGTCCCATTCGATCGTCACCGCGCGGCGGCCCTGTGCGCCGGTGCCGACCACTTTTTCGGCGAGCAGCAAATTGGTGCCGCTGGCAATGCGCGCGCGGCGGGCGGTGTCGATCACCTGCCCCGCACGGCGCGGTTCGCCCTCCAAAGCCGCGCACATCGCCTCGGCCAATTGCCAGCCGGCTTCGTTGGTGGTGGGCCGGGCAAAAGGCTCCAGCGGGCACAGGCTGGCCAGATCGCCGGTCGCCAGCGCCGCCTGCATCGCCACCTGATAGAGTTTGGGCGTGAAATTCTGGCGATCGACGCCCTGCACCACACTGCGCGCCGCCATCGCCTCGCCCATGCGGATCAGCAGCCACGCGCGCTCGGCGGCGAAATCGGCACCGTTCACCCGCGCGGGCGTGTCGAGCTGTGACAACAGCATCCGCCGCAGCGCGATCGACAGCCAACGCGACGCGACCGGCGCTTCCATCCGCCGCATCAACGCTTCCAGATACACGCCATCGGCATCGCCAAACGAATCGGGGGCCAGCCCGCCGCTCGCCATGCCGATCCGCCCGACCTGCGCGGTCGATCGCCGGGCATAGACTGGCAATTCATATTGCAGCAGCTCGGCGGCGGTCAGCGGCGCGGGCGGCTCCACCTCGGCCATCGGCAGCGCCGCATTGCCGGCCCCATCGGCAGGCAGCGCGGGCAAGGGCTGCACCATCGGCGGCGGCACCGCCCCGCCGGGTCGCGGCGCGGCCCCCGGCGCAGGGGTGGGCGCAGGCGCAGGCGGTGGTGCCGGATCGTCGAACCCCGGCGGCAGCAGCGATTCGGGCGCATCGCGATCCTGCGCGGAGAGGACGCCCCCCCCCAAAAGCATGGGGGCGAGCAGTACCGCCAGCGCGCCGGCGGCGACGCTAGTTCGAGAGATTTTCAAGCGGCACCACCTTTTCGACCGTCACCGGCGTCTGGGTGACGTCGCGACCCGACAGGAAGAACAGCCCGCCGATCAGCAGGAGGATGACGACGATAAGAATCACGAGCGAACGGGACATGCGGGGGTTCGAAACCTTCGTTGGGCGACTGCCTTGGCAGATAGCAAGCGCGCCTTGGCAAATAGCACGCGCCGGCTTTTGCCCGACACGCCCCCTGGCTGTATAGCCCCGGTGACCATGCTGCAAACCCATCCCCCCGCATCCGCGACGAATGACCGCGCCATCGTCCTTGTCGGGCTGATGGGCGCTGGTAAATCGACTGTCGGCCGCCGCCTCGCCGCGCGGCTGCATTTGCCCTTTGTCGATGCCGACACCGAAATCGAAACCGCCGCCGGCATGTCGGTCAACGATATTTTCGAACGTTTCGGCGAAGCGCATTTCCGCGATGGCGAACGCCGCGTCATCGCCCGGCTGATCGACGGCACGCGCAAGGTGATCGCCACCGGCGGCGGCGCGTTCGTCAATGCCGAAACCCGCGCGCTGATCCTCGATCAGGCGCTGGCGATCTGGCTCGACGCCGAACCGCATGTGCTGGCCGAGCGGGTGCGCCGCCGCGACACCCGTCCGCTGCTGCGCGGGCGCGATCCAAAGGCGGTGTTGACCGAATTGGCGGCGGTGCGAAACCCGTTTTACGCGCTCGCGCCGCTGCGGATCACCAGCTACGACGCGCCGCACGAAACCACGGTAAACGCGATATTGGAGGCCATCGGGCAATGACGACGATCAAGGTGGCGCTGGCCGAACGCGGATATGATGTGCGGATCGAGGCCGGACTGCTGGGGCGGGCGGGCGAAGCGTTAGTCCCGCTGGCCCGCGGCCGAACGATGGCGATCGTCACCGACGAAAACCTCTCGCCCCATCTCGCAACCCTGCGCGCCAGCCTCGACGCCGCCGGCATCGCCAGCCACCCGATCATCCTGCCGCCGGGCGAAGCCACCAAAAGCTGGGCGATGCTCGCCGAACTGACCGATCAGTTGCTCGCGCTCGGCGTCGAGCGATCGGATCATGTCATCGCATTGGGCGGCGGCGTGATCGGCGATCTGGTGGGCTTTGCCTGCGCCATCCTCAAGCGCGGCTGCCAGTTCGTCCAGATCCCCACCTCGCTGCTCGCCCAGGTCGATTCGTCGGTCGGCGGCAAGACCGCGATCAACACGCCGGCGGGCAAGAACCTGGTCGGCGCGTTCCACCAGCCCGCCCTGGTGCTGATCGACCCGACCGTGCTCGACACGCTGCCGCCGCGCCAGGTGCGTGCGGGCTATGCCGAGATCGTCAAATACGGCCTGATCGACGACCCCGATTTCTTCGACTGGTGCGAAGCCAACGGCGCGGCGCTGATCGCCGGCGACCCCGATGCGCGCCTCTACGCCATCGCCCACGCGGTCGCCGCCAAGGCACGGATCGTCGCCGAGGATGAGCGCGAGACCACCGGCAAGCGCGCGCTGCTCAACCTGGGCCACACCTTCGGCCATGCGCTCGAGGCCGAAACCGGCTTTTCCGACCGGCTGCTCCACGGCGAAGGCGTCGCGGCGGGCATGGCGCTCGCCTTCGGCTTTTCCGCCGCGCACGGCATCGCGCCGCAAGCAGATGCCGATCGGGTCGCCACCCACCTGCGCGCGGTCGGCCTGCCCGACGGCCTTGGCAGCGCGCGGATCGACGCCGCTGGCGCGCGGCTGGTCGACCATATGGCGCATGACAAGAAAATGGCGGGCGGCACCCTCCCCTTCCTGCTCGCGCGCGGAATCGGCCAGACCTATCTCGATCGGAATGTCGACCTGACCGACGTCGCCACCTTCCTCAACGCCCAGCGCGTCCCCGCCTGATGCCCCGCGGCATCGCCAAGCGCGACCTGCCGACCAAGACCTGCCCCGTCTGCCAACGCCCCTTCGCCTGGCGCAAGAAGTGGGAGCGCGACTGGGAGAATGTGGTGTATTGTTCGGACAAGTGCCGGGGGGTGGGGAAGCGCGAAGGATGAACTCTACGGGGAGCAAGGTATCTTGGATCAGCCTAGACGTGAAGCAGCGAACGCTCATATTCGCGAATATCTCAAATTCTACCTCTCGCTTTCTCACCCCCCGCTGTACGCCGTGTTGCTGTCCGGGCGGTGGGGTGTAGGGAAGACGTATCACGCTAAACGCATCATCGGCGATTTGCTGGAGGAAGCGAGCCTCACTGTCCCCACAGGCCTATTTGGTCGGCGTAACACTAAAAATAGAAAACGATACGTGTTGGTAAGTCTTTATGGACTCCAATCGCCGCAGGAAATCGACGACGCGATGGTCGCC
Organism: Sphingomonas sp. 37zxx; assembly: GCF_000786205.1. Classification (GTDB taxonomy): domain Bacteria; phylum Pseudomonadota; class Alphaproteobacteria; order Sphingomonadales; family Sphingomonadaceae; genus Sphingomonas. The sequence continues at coordinate 10,550 of NZ_JROH01000050.1, forward strand.
AGCTTATACCCCTGGACTACCGACGACGGCATTAGAATAGCAGCAGGGGTTGGAAAAGCTGTTCTGCGCTATGCAAACATCGACTTGCCTCAGATTAAATCTTCAGACCTTATAAATCGACTAAGCGCAGACGTCTTCATTTTCGACGACCTTGAACGTTGCGCTATGAAGGCTACTGACTCACTTGGTTACATAAACCAGTTGGTCGAGCGCGATGGCTGTAAAGTAGTTATTTTGGCCAACGAATCGGAGTTGGATAGTGATCCTGAATACAGGAAAGGAAAAGAAAAGGTTGTCGGCAAAACATTGACCGTTCAGTCGGATTTTGAACCCGCTTTTTCTGCATTTTTAGACTCAACGCATGATAATGAGGCACGGCAGTTTCTGCGTGAACAAAGATGTGAAGTACAGACTATATATATGCAGTCGGAATTGGATAATCTCAGAATATTGCAGCAGACTGTATGGGATTTCGCCCGTGTTTATTCGGCCATAGCATCTGATTATCGCTCCAACTCAGACGCGATGAAACATCTTATTCGGCTTTTCTTTGCACTTTCCTTTGAGTACAAGGTTGGAAATATTTCGAATGATGATCTGCGCGAACGTTCCAAACGCGCGCTTAGTGGTGGATCAGCAAGTGATAAACCAGCACCATTCGTTGCTGCCGCCCGAAAGTACATTGGGCTTTATTTTCACGACACGATACTATCTGACGAAGTGGCTTTTGACATTGTTGTCCGTGGCGTTGTTGACCCTGCCAGGATAGCTCAATCACTCGACGATAGCTCGTTTTTTGCCTCTCAGAACGAACCCGCATGGCGAACGTTATGGCATTCTACGGAGCGGTCCGATGACGACGTGAAAGCAGCATCAAAAACATTGCTCGAGGAATTCTCTCATCGAAAATATCGTATTACCGGCGAAGTCCTGCACGTTTTTGGCCAAATTCTCTGGCTTGCAGATGCCGAGATTATCGATTGGGACCGTGCTCGCGCTGTAGCCGAGTGCAAAAGTTATGTTGATGACCTCGAACGGAAAGGCGAACTAGAATCGCCGCGTTCTGCCCCTTTTGATGATATCCGGTACGGAAGCTTTAGCGGGTTAGGCTTTGCGCAAGAAAATACTAGCGATTTCAAGCAAATTTGGGCATACTTAGCGCAGCGTCGTGAGGCTTCTGCCGTCGCACGCTTGCCTGAGAGGGCACAGCAACTCATCGAACTCATGTGCAGTGATCAGGAGGCTTTTGCTCGGCAGATCGCTCAACATCGGGACGGCCCCGCAGAATTCGCAAACGTACCCGTCTTCGCGAGTTGCGACCCAACAGTCTTTTCAGATCGCATTGTTGGTCTCACACCGTATGCATTAAGAGCCGCTTTGATGGCGTTATCTATGAGATACGATATGGGTACCCTCTCCCGTCACCTATCCGCCGAAAGGCATTGGGCCGAGAATCTAGAAAAAGAGCTTCTTAGTACAGCGAAACGGCTCCCACCAATCACTCGCGACAGGATAAATACGAACGTGCGCTGGACGCTAAGTAAAAGACTGGCAGAGGTGCGGGAATTCGAAAAGCAGCAAGAACTTGTTTAGGCGCAACTACCACTAGCAAGATATTGATTGCGAACTGTAATACAATACTATCTCCGCCCCCCTACCCCCGAACCCCACTCCACCCCAGCCACAACCACCCGACGATCAGCAACGTCCCCCCGATCGGCGTCACCGCGCCCAGCCAGCGCGGCCCGCCCAGCGCCATCGCGTACAGCGTGCCTGCAAACACCAGCCCGCCCGCCAGAAACAGCCACGCCGGCATCCGCGCGCCAAGGTGCAGCACCGCCACCGCCGCCACCGCGTGGATCAATTGATACATGCCCCCGGTACGCAGCCATTCGGCGGCTTGCGCCTGCGCCCCATGCGCGCCGAACGCGCCCGCCGCCACCGCCATCGCGCCCGAAAGCCCCGCCAGCACCACGATCATATTCATTCCGCTTCCTCCGCCTGCCGCTGCTGGCGCGCTTGCGAAAACATCGCCTCGCGCCCGGCATAGATGCTGCCGCTATCGGCCTGTAATTTCAGCCGTGCCTTGTCCAGCCGGCGATATTCGTCCTCGGTCCGCTCGATCTCGCCATCGTCGACGCCGACGCATTCCATCGCCAGTCGCGCCATCGCCACCGCCGATTCATAGACTTCGCGCACCGTCGCCTCGACCGGCGCACCCGTCAGCCGCATCACCGCGCGGCGATCGGATACGCGCAGGAATTGCGCGGCCTTGGGGAATGCCTGTTTGATCGCGACCAGCGCTTCGGTTTCGAGCTGTTCGCCGTCGAGGCAGAACATCAGCAATTCGGCATCAGCCGCGCCCGCCAGCCGCAACAGGTCGATCCGGGTGCCGTCGCCATAATAGACCTTCATGCCGAAATCGCCCGCAGTCTCGATCGTCTTGGGGTCGGTGTCGATGATCGTCACCGACAGCCCCTGGCCGATCAGCATCTGCGCCACCGTCTGGCCGAAGCGGCCATAGCCCACCACCACCGCGCTTGCGCCATCGTGGCGCGGCGGGTCGAGCGCGGCACCGTCGCCGGCGGCGGGCTCGGCGCGAAACCGGCGGGTGAACATCATCAGGAACGGCGTGGTCGCCATCGACAGCGTGATGATCGCGCCGAACACGCTCGCCGCCTCGGGCGCGATCAGGAACGCCGCCTGCGCCTGCGCGAACAGGACAAAGCCGAATTCGCCGCCCTGGCTCAGCAACATGCCAAGCGCCAGCGCCGGTCGCCACGGCATGCGAAACAACAGCGCCAGGCCGAATATCACCGCGCCCTTGGTTACGATCAGCGCCAGCGCCATGCCGAACACGAACAGCGGCCGCTCGGCAATCGCCCCCAGGTCGAGCAACATGCCGACCGCCAGGAAGAACAGGCCAAGCAGGATCGACCGGAACGGCTCGACATCGGCCTCCAGCTCGTGGCGATACGGGCTGTCGGCCAGCATCACCCCGGCGACGAACGCCCCCAGCGCCATCGACAGGCCAAGCGATTCCATAATCGCCGCCGATGCGATGACGGTGAACAATCCGGCAAACACGAACATCTCGCGCTCACCCAGATTGCCGATAAACCTGAATAACGGTCGCAGGATGAATCGCCCGGCCAGGATCAGCCCGATCACCGCCAGCACGGTGTTGACCGCCAGTAGCCAGCCCGGCGGGCCGCCCGCATCGGCGGGATTGCGCGACATCGCCGCGACGATGGTAATCAGCGGCACGATCGACAGGTCTTGCAGCAGCAGGATCGAAAAGGCGCGCTCGCCAAACGGGGTCTTCAGCCGCCCCGCCGATTGCAGCATCGGCAGCACCTGCGCGGTCGACGACAGCGCCAGCGGCAGGCCAAGCGCCAGCGCGGCGGCGATCGAAAACCCCGCCCCGCCCCAGATCACGGCGGTGACCGCAAGCCCGCACAGCACCACCTGCAACAGCCCAAGCCCGAAAATATCGTGGCGAAGCTTCCACAATCGCTGCGGGCTGAGTTCCAGCCCGACCAGGAACAACAGCAAGGTGATACCAAGCTCGGCAAAGCCAAGCTTGCTTTCGGCATCCCCCACCAGCCCCAGCACTTGCGGGCCGACGACCGCGCCAGCAACCAGATAGCCAAGCGTCGCGCCCAGCCCCAATTTGCGGAACAGCAATACGAATATCAGCGCCGCGCCTAGCAGCGGCGCGAATTCGCGGACGAAGCTCAGCCCCCCATGCGCGTCCATCAGCCGGCAAATTCGCGCTGGTGGGCGGCCGCCTGCGCCGCAGCCTCGGCGGCGGCTTCAAACGCCAGCCGGATCGAGGCATGGCGCGCGCTGTGCGGCAGCGCGGGGGCGAATAATTCCAGCCGCGGCCAATCGGGCAGCGCCTCGCCCCCCGCCAACCATGCGGCCAGCGAATCGCGCGCGGCGGCGATCTCTTCGGGCGTGCGGCCGACAACATGCTCGGCCAGCAACGCGCTCGCCGCCTGCCCCAGCGCACAGGCGCGCACCAACATGCCGATTGCACCCACCCGCCCCTCGGCGTCGAGGTTGACGTCGATCGTCACGCGGCTCCCGCAAATCGGCGAGCGTTTCTCGACGCTGGCCATCGGCGCGTCGAGCCGCTGCTGGAACGGCACGGTCGCGGCAAGCCGCAGGATGTCGGTGTTGTAAAGCTGTGTGGTCACCGCGCCGATGTAGGCGATGGCAGGGGGTTACGCGAGAGGCGGGTCACTTCTTCTTCGGCGCCTCGTCGCCGAAACCGAACACCGGCTCGCCGCGCCGCCGCCGATCGACGAATTCGGCGATGCTCGCGCTGGTGGCGTTGAGCAGCGGATAGGTCCGCGCGCCCTTGATCCAATCGGGCCGCCGCGCCGGGCCGCCATTGACGGTATCGAGCACCAGCACGACCAGGATGAACGCGATGCTGACCAGGATCACCGCCTTGAGCATCCCGAAGCCAAAGCCAAGCGCCCGGTCGACCGGCCCCAGCACCGACGTGCGCGTCCGCTTCCCCACCGCATTGGCGACCAGCTTGCCCCCCAAATAGGTCACGCCGAACAGGATCGCGAGCGCCAGCACCGCCGCGCCCGAACTCGTTCCCACCCAATCGACCATCATCGCCGATACCGGCGTGTGGAACAGCCGAACGACGAACGCGACCAGCAGCCAGGTCAGCAGCGACAGCACCTCGGTAACGAAGCCGCGCATGGCCCCCAGCACGGCGGCGGCACCGACGGCGAGCAGGACAACAATATCAAGTGCGGATAGGTCCATGATGCGTGCCCCAAATTACTCCCGCGCCGCTAGCCGCGCGCCAGCATATGGTCAACGAAGGCACCCAATGTCTTGAACCCCGACAGCTTCATCGACCCCACTTCCGCGCCCTGCGCGCTTGGCAACAGCGCGCCGGCAAAGCCCAGTTTCGACGCTTCCTTCAGCCGCAGACTGGCATGCGCGACCGGGCGGACCTCCCCCGACAGCGCGATTTCGCCGAACGCCACCGAATCGATCGGCACTGCGCGTTCGGACAATGCCGACACCAACGCCGCCGCCACCGCCAGATCGGCCGCCGGATCCTGCACGCGATAGCCGCCCGCGATGTTGAGATAGACTTCGCAGGTCGAAAAGCTCAGGCCGCAGCGCGCTTCGAGCACCGCCAGGATCATCGCCAGCCGCCCCGAATCCCATCCCACCACCGCGCGGCGCGGGGTAGCGCCACTGGCGAGGCGAACCGTCAGCGCCTGCACCTCGACCAGCACCGGGCGAGTGCCCTCAAGCGCGGGAAACACCACCGTGCCGGTGACGCTTTCATCGCGCGCGGTAAGGAACAGTGACGATGGGTTGGCGATCTCGCTCAGCCCCTGCGTCTCCATCGCGAACACACCGATTTCGTCGGTGCCGCCAAAGCGGTTCTTGATCGCGCGCAGGATGCGATATTGATGGCTGCGCTCACCCTCGAACGCCAGCACGGTATCGACCATATGCTCCATCACGCGCGGCCCGGCCAGGCTGCCGTCCTTGGTGACATGGCCCACCAGCACGACGGCGGTGCCGCGTTCCTTGGCGAAGCGGATCAGCTCGCCCGCCGAAGCGCGCACCTGGCTGACGGTGCCCGCCGCGCCCTCGATCAGGTCCGAATGCATCGTCTGGATCGAATCGATCACCAGCAGATCGGGTGCCGCCGCCCCGCCGAACGTCGTCAGGATGTCACGCACCGACGTCGCGGCGGCCAATTGCACCGGCGCATTGCCCAGCCCCAGCCGCCGCGCGCGCAGCCGCACCTGATCGGCGGCCTCCTCGCCCGAAACATAGGCGACCGATTTGCCCGCCAGCGCCAGCTTGGCCGCCGCCTGCAGCAACAGCGTCGATTTGCCGATGCCCGGATCGCCGCCGATCAACGTCGCCGATGATTCGACGAACCCGCCGCCCAGCGCGCGATCAAGCTCGGCAATGCCCGTCGCCATGCGTTCGGGCAGCGCGATTTCACTGTCGAGCCCCGACAGCAGGATCGGCCGCCCGCCGCCTTGCAGATTATGTCGCGCCGAAAATGCGGTGACGACCGCGCCGGCGTCCTCGACCAGCGTATTCCATTCGCCGCAATCGACGCATTGCCCCGCCCATTTCGAGGTCGCCGATCCGCACGCCTGGCAGACATATTTCTTTTGGGGTTTCGCCATGCGGCAAAGCTAGCCCGAACGGAACGTAAAGGGAACTCCAAATCCTCCATGCCCAAGTTCGACGAGGGGAGGATTCACACCCCGCTAAGCTCGCTTCCACGCTTCAGGACTTCGTCGCCATCCTCCTGCTCGATCAGATAGGCGGGGTTATCGGTCGTGCCGTTCTTGACCACCTTCGATCCCTTCAGCGTGCGCTGCACCCGGCGGTCAAACCGCTCGGCGACTTTACCCTGCGCCGTGCCGCTGCCCCAACTCCACTTTACCTTCTGACCTTTGCGAAATGCATTCGACATCGACGACTCCCCGATCTGGATGACGTTGCAAAACTCACCATCGCCGTTGATCGTTCCGGTGGCAAACCCGCGTCGGTACGGCTAAACGCCCAGTGATGAACCCATCCCAGCTTCGCGTGGCGCTGTTCAGCGGCAACTATAATTACACCCGAGACGGGGCAAACCAAACGCTGAACCTGTTGGCCGGGCATCTGTTGCGCGCTGGCGTTACCCTCAGGGTCTATTCGCCGACGGTGCCGAAACCTGCGTTCGAGCCGGTTGGCGAACTCATCGACGTGCCGGCGCTGGCGTTCCCCGGGCGCGGCGAATATCGGCTCGGCATGGGCCTGCCCAAGGCGGTTCGCCGCGATCTGGAGGCCTTTGCGCCCGACATCGTTCATGTCGCGGTTCCCGACATCACCTGCCATCGCGTGGTAAGCTGGGCGCGGGACAACGGCATTCCCTCGCTCGCGTCGCTGCACACGCGGTTCGAAACCTATCCGCGCTATTACAAGGCTGCGTTTCTGGAACCGCTGGCGGTGCACTTGTCGAAGCGCTTCTACAACCGTGTCGATCATGTCGTCGTGCCCGGCGAGGGCATGCGCGACCTGCTGCGCGAATGGGGGGTGACGACGCCGATCGACATCTGGTCGCGCGGGGTGAACCATGCACGCTTCAATCCGGGCATGCGCAGCCTGGAATGGCGTCGCGGCCTGGGCATTGCCGACGATGAAGTGGCGGTCAGCTTCCTGGGCCGGTTGGTGCTCGAAAAGGGGCTCGACATCTTCGCCGATGTGGTGCGCGAGCTCGAGCGGCGCGGCGTTCGCCATCGCGTGCTGGTGGTCGGCGAAGGCCCTGCGCGCGAATGGTTCGCCAAACAGGTGCCAAGCGCCGTGTTCGCCGGATTCCAGTCGGGCGATGATCTGGGCCGCGCGGTCGCGTCGATGGATGTGTTCTTTAACCCGTCGGTTACCGAAACCTTCGGCAATGTGACGCTAGAGGCGATGGCGGCGGGCGTGCCGGTGGTCGCGGCGCGCGCGACCGGCGCGGTCGGGCTGGTCGATCCGGGGGTCACCGGCGCACTGGTCGAACCGCGCGACGTCAGCGCCTATGCCGATGCGATCGAACATTATTGCCGCGACGATGCCGCCCGCCACACTGCGGGCGCGGCGGGCCATGCCAAGGCGCAGGGCTATCAATGGGACCAGATCAACCAGGTCGTCCTCGACGCCTATCTGGAAACCATCGCGGCGCGGGCGCGCTAGTCCCCCTCCCGCTTGCGGGAGGGGCTAGGGGTGGGGCCATCCGCGAACGACACGCCCGGCAAGACATCGAGCCCACCCCCAACCCCTCCCGCAAGCGGGAGGGGGAAGAACCCTCGCGCAACCGGCCAATCGCGCCTATCTGCCGGTGATGGCCGATCTTTTCGGGGACTCCGCTCCCCCGCCCGCTGCCCGACCGGCACCCGACGCCCCGCTCGCCGATCGCCTGCGCCCCGCCAATCTGGGCGAAGTCGTCGGCCAGGACCACCTCACCGGCCCCGAGGGCGCGATCGGGCGGATGGTGGCGGCGGGCAAGCTTTCGTCGATCATCCTGTGGGGGCCGCCGGGCACCGGCAAGACAACGATCGCCCGGCTGCTCGCCGACGCGGTCGGGCTTCGCTACGCGCAGATTTCAGCGGTGTTCTCTGGCGTCGCCGATCTAAAGAAGGTGTTCGCCGAAGCGCGCGAACACGCCCGGATCGGCAAACGCACCTTGTTGTTCGTCGACGAGATCCACCGCTTCAATCGCGCGCAGCAGGATGGCTTCCTGCCCTATGTCGAGGACGGCACCGTCACGCTGGTCGGCGCGACGACCGAAAACCCGTCATTCGAACTCAACGCCGCATTGCTCAGCCGCGCGCAGGTGCTGATCCTCCACCGCCTCGACGCCGCCGCGCTCGACACCTTGCTCGCGCGCGCGCAGGCGATCGAAGAACGCAGCCTGCCGCTCGACGCCAACGCCCGCGCCGCCTTGGTCGCCAGCGCCGACGGCGACGGTCGCTTCCTGCTCAACCAGGCCGAAACACTGTTTTCGATCCAGCTCGACGCCCCGCTCGACCCAGCCGGGCTGTCGGCACTGCTCCAGCGCCGCGTCGCGGTGTATGACAAGGATCGCGAGGGGCATTACAACCTGATCTCCGCGCTGCACAAATCGCTGCGCGGATCGGACCCACAGGCATCGCTTTATTATCTCGCCCGGATGATCACCGCAGGCGAGGAGCCACTCTATGTATTGCGCCGGCTGGTGCGTTTCGCCAGCGAAGACATCGGCCTCGCCGACCCGCAGGCACTGGTGCAATGCCTCGCGGCCAAGGACGCCTATGATTTCCTCGGCAGTCCCGAAGGCGAACTCGCAATCGCGCAGGCGTGCCTCTATTGCGCGACCGCCCCCAAATCGAACGCCGCGTACAAGGCGCAAAAGGCGGCGTGGCGCAGCGCCAGGGAAACCGGATCGCTGATGCCACCGCAAAACATCCTGAATGCGCCGACCAAGCTGATGAAGGACATCGGCTATGGCAAAGGCTATGCCTATGACCATGACGCCGAGGGCGGCTTTTCGGGAGCCAATTACTGGCCCGCCGAACTGCCCCCGCAACGCTTTTACGCGCCCACCGATCGCGGGTTCGAAAAGCGCGTGGCCGAACGCATGGCGTGGTGGGAGGAAGCAAGGAATGCGCGTGAGGAATGAACCAAATCCGTTCGCACTGAGCTTGTCGAAGTGCCGTCCTTCTCTCGCCGGCGGCAGCAGAAAAAAGACGGTGGTTGGGCTTCGCCCGCCTTCGGCCCGACAAGCTCAGCACGAACGGTGGATGGCGGTAGCGTTGCTCGCAATGGCCACCCCGGCCGCAGCCCAGCAAACCACCCCCACCGCCCCCACGCCCTATGACCGCGCCGTCGCCGCCGGCTACAAAGCCGCAATGCTCTGCAGCGGCATCTTCAACGCCGGTCGCAGTGAAGCGCAGATCGAGGCCGACGAACTCGCGGGCATCTACCCGCAATATCAACCGCTGCTGTCCGAGCTTCCCGCCACCGTCGATCGCACCACCGGCGTGGTCAGCGTCGCCTTCGACCCGCAACTTGCGCCGCGCCGCGCGGTGTTTGCCAAAGGGCGCGGCTGTGTCGGCCAGCCCATCGGCGCAGCGCTGCCGCCCGTCTTCGCCAGCTACGCCACCCCGCCCGGCCCCGCCCCGGCGAATCCGGCGAAGTGGCCGCAAGGCGACGCAGGCATCGCCCCGCGCCCCTCACGCGCGCTGGCGGCGACGGTCGATCGCGCCTTCACCGGCGGCTTCGGCGAGGGTGCCAAGACCGCGGGCGTCGTGATCGTCCGCGACGGCACCATCGTCGCCGAACGCTATGCCGATGGCTTCGGCCCGTTCGTCTCGAACCGCACCTGGTCGGTCGCCAAGAGCATCGCCGGCACGCTCGCGGGCATCGCCCTTAAGGAAGGCCCAGCCAGGGTCTATCAGCAGGCACGGATTTCGGGTTGGCGCATCGAGCCCGGTGATAACGCCCGCCGCCAGATCACCCTCGACAACCTGCTACGCATGGCAAGCGGCCTGCATAGCGCAACGGCGGGCAACCGCACCGACGCGATCTATTTCGGCGGCACGGCGGTGACCGAGGAAACGATCGGCTGGCCGGTCGAAGCCAAACCCGGCACCCGCTTCCGCTACGCCAATAACGACATCCTACTCGCGATGCTGTCGCTGCGCGAGGGCATGGGCGACACGCGCTACGAAACCTTCCCCGAGACCGCATTGTTCGCGCCGCTCGGCATGACGCACACCGTCGCCGAACAGGACTGGCGCGGCAATTTCATCCTGTCGAGCCAGGTCTGGTCGACCGCACGCGATCTGGCCCGGCTCGGCGAGTTCTGGCGCAACGACGGGATGTGGCAAGGCAAGCGCCTGCTCCCCGAAGGCTGGATGCGCTACATGACCGCGCCCGACGGACCACAGCCCGCCACCGGCCCTGGCTATGGCGCGACACTATGGCTGTTCGGCCCCAAACAAGGTCTGCCAGCGGGCAGCTATGCCGCGCAGGGCAATCGCGGCCAATATGTCATGGTGATCCCCTCGAAGCGGCTGGTGGTCGTCCGGCGCGGCGAAGACCCCGGCAGCGCCCGCTTCGACATCGCCGCCTTCGCCAAGGCGGTGGCAGAGGTGATCGACTGACCCCGCGTCGCTTCACCCGCTTCGCCGCGATCGACTGGTCGGGGGCCAAGGGCAATCGCCATCGCGGCATCGCGTTGGGCTTGTGCGAAGCCGGCACTGCCGCCCCGATACTCGTGCGCCCGCCCGGCGGCATCTGGTCGCGCGCGGGCATGCTCGACTGGGTGCGCGACCAGGCGAACAGCGACACGCTGATCGGCTTCGACTTCAGCTTCGCCCCGCCCTGGATCGAGCGCGGTGCCTATCTCCCCGGCCTCCCCGCGCCCGACAGCGCGCGTGCCTTCTGGGGCTGGATCGACGCCGCGTGCGACGATGTCGATCTGGGCGCGGCCAGCTTCCTCGAACGCCATCGCGGCAGCCATTTCTATCTGGGGGCCGCCGACGGTGCCAAGGCGGACTTCCTGCATTTCCGCCGCTGCGAGGCGCGCTACAACGCCAATGGCGGCGGCAAGCCATCGACCGTGTACGACGCGATCGGCGCGGCACAGGTGGCCAAGGCAAGCTTTGCGGGCATGCGCGTGCTGCACCATCTGGGACAGCATCTGCCGATCTGGCCGTTCGATCCGGCGGGCATTTCGGGCGGATGCGTCGTCGAAATCTACACCACCATCGCCGCCCGCGCGACGGGCATCCGCAAGGGGCTGAGCAAGCTGCGCGACGCGGCAGCGCTCGACACCGCATTGGCCGTGCTGGGATCAAGCCGCCACGACCCTGCGACCTTTGCCCCGGCAATTTCAGTCACGCCGGTCTATGACGATCACGCCACCGACGCGATTCTCACCGCCGCCTGGCTCCGCGCCAACGCCGATCGCGCCGACCTATGGTCCCCCGCCCCCCTAAACCCGCAAATCGCACGCACCGAAGGCTGGACCTTCGGCGTAACCTGAGACATTAGGCGGAGCGTGCCGGTTTAGCTCAGATGGTAGAGCAGCGGTTTTGTAAACCGAAGGTCGCGGGTTCGATTCCTGCAACCGGCACCACCGATACCTCGCCGCCATCAAAGCATCTGTAATCTCGGGCATAAGCTGTCAGCTTCGTGCGGATAACGTGTGAAATATGTAGATTAGGACGGACGTTTGGTGGGTCGGGAACCCGTATTCGTCGTCTTGCTCATAACCGCTCCACCTTCTCAGGAGATGGAGCCTCCGGCAAACTCGGCGCGATTCCTATCGCCCGCACCGATGACGCCCGCGACACCCTCTGAATAACGCGCGAGCGGCGGTAAGTTTTGGTGTTTGATTGCCAAGTCAGGCCGGCAGGATCAGCTTCACCAAACGACCGGGCGTAACTTCCTGACCGACCGACAGGCCATTCAACGCCCGGAATCGCTCCTGTTGAAATTGCGGCACGGCCATGCGGGCCGCCAGGGTCGCAACGGTGTCGCGCGGCTGGACGATCACGACGCGCAACACCGTTTTATCTGCGGCGGGGCCGTATGGCATGCCGTCCAGCATCTGGAGAAACGCCGTATCTTGTGCCGCTGAAACATTGGGGCGCCCGGTGGCAGCGGCGAGTTGCGTGGCCCGGCGGACCCGATCCTGTCCATTGGGATGCGTCGATGCCCAGGTGGGCGTCGATCGACTGCCGGTCCCCGACGCTCTGGCAGTCAGGGTTGTCGAGCTGTCCAGTGCGTTGAGCATGCTGGCGGCGGCGTAGGGATTATATCCCGCTGCGGCGATGTAGCGCACGCCCAGCGAATCGGCCTCATATTCCTGGTCGCGTCCATAGCGAAGCGTGTAGAGTTGCGCGCCGGCCCCTACCAATCGGCTGGCGGTCTCACTTCCCGTGATCTGGGCAGCACCGGCCGCGAGCAGCGAGCCGATGGTCGCGCGGGTGTTGCGGCGGGCGGCATGCCGGGCCGCAACATGGCCGACTTCATGTCCCAATACCGAGGCGAGCTCGGCTTCGGAGTTCATGAGGCCCAACAGCTGACGGGTCACATAGACGTAACCGCCGACGACCGCGAAGGCGTTTTCCACCGGCGAATTGAGCGTCGTGACGGTAAAATCACTTGAGGCATTGGAAAGCCCGGATTGCACCGCCACCCGCCGACCGACCCGTTCGACATAGGCAGATTGCGGGCCGGTAAAGACCCCGCCGAATTGGGTGACCAGCTGTGGATGGGCGGCCAGGCCCTGCTGGCGATCGCTGGCCGATATCGCCATTGCCTGTCGTTGCGTCGCCTGTCGCTGCTGCTGTTGAGCCTCGGCAGGGGCTGTTGTCGCTGCTGTGGCGACCAATATCGCAATCAAACGACGCATTGTGACACCCTCATATTATCGCCTCGCCGCATAAATCGTGCCGGCGGTTCTGGTTCCGCCAGTCGCTTATCGATTTACAGATCAGCACCTTGGTCTGCGAACGGAATCCGCTCCTGCCGCCGGATATTATTTCCCCCCTCAAACGGTGCTGGGGTTTCGATCACGGAAGCCACAAAGCGCTTCTCCGCAGGGCGCAACCGCGGGCGTATGCCAGCGGCGGCCGACATCGCGTTTCAATCGGGCAACGCCGCCCCCTTTCCATGAAAGCCGACAAGACCGGCGACGGAGACCGAAAGGGTTCTGGCCCGCTCCCTATTTGCCGGCGGCAGCGAGCGCAGCCGTGTTTGCCGCGCGGGCCAGATCGCATTCGCGGCGCATTGTCAGATACCCTTCGACGGACGCTTGCCCAATAAGAAAGGGGTTTGCGGCGGCGGGGTTTGTCCGCATCTGGTCGGCCAGAACATGGCTGCCATGGTTGTCGGCCAGCGCGTCGATCCGTTCCGATCGGGCGAGCCGCAGCAGGCGTTCCAGCGCGGCGGCCTGTGCCGTCTGGCCTTGCGCGCTGCCCGGTGTCGCCCCGCCGGCGGACCAGATCAGCATCCGATGCGGCTTGCCCTTGTCCATCACCGGAAAGCGCATCACCACGCCGCCATCGGTATGGCCCGGCACGACCGTGAAATCCACCCGCGTGCCGCCCAGCACCAGGCTGTCGCCTTCGTCGATAATCCGGTCATAGCCCTTGGGGATCGGGGTGGTATCGTAGCTGGGGCCTTTGGCGATCAGCGCAAGATCGCCGCGGGGAGCGACGATCTTGGCACCGAAATTGTCGTGCAGATATTGCGCGCCGCCATAATGATCGGGGTGGCCGTGCGGGATGATGACATAGCGGATCTGCCTGGGGTCGAGGCCCAGCGTCTCCAGCCCGCCAACCACCGATCGCGCCACGTCGTACGACCACATCGCATCGGTGATGATGATGCCCGCCTCGGTCGTGATCGCAAATGCGGACACGCCCTTGGAACCCACGAAATAGACATTGTCGAAGATTTTTGCGGGCGCCTCGGGCCAGTTCGCCACTTCCGGCATGGTCGCGGGGGTATCGCGCATCGGGATCTGGTCGGGCTTGTCGGCGATGGCCAGGTTGCACATCTGCCCGGCCAATGTCGCCCGTTCGGGGCCGGCCGCCGCCAGCGCGGCGTCGATATGGCGCTGCACCACGGGATTGGCCGCGGTCAGCAAGGGCGGCCCGGACGGTCGCGGCGCCATCTGG
>NZ_JROH01000051.1 GCF_000786205.1 Sphingomonas sp. 37zxx
GCATCCGATATCCTTCACACAAGCCGACGCTCAGAGTGCCTGAGCCGCTCGCTGGAACCGGCCATTCATTCAGGAACGCTGCTTGCGGTGAGCCGCGAGTCTTTCGTCGCGCCGATCTGTGGATGATGATTCAGCTTATTTGGCAGCTCCACGCAACGGTTCGAGACGGGAGCCGCGCAGACCGGTTAGGATCATCGCCCCGTCCGGCGCCACCCGGAATTCGCCGAAACGCGCATTCTCAAAAGCCTTCGCCTGCCCCTCCTCGAAAAAGAAGGCGTTGGTGGCAAAGTTAGCCTGCCCGCCCCGGACCCGGTATTGAAGCGCGACTTCGTCAGAGCCTAGCCGTCCGGTATCGGCAAAGCGACGGAACTGACCGACGCCTCTCCGGTCGACGGCGACGACCAGATGCCCGTCAGCAAGCTGCGTCTGCCCGGGAGAAAAGGCCTGGTCGGCGGCGGCAAAACGCAGCCGCATATAGTCGCCCTGCATCAGCGAGCGCGGATCGACAGGGCTGAGCTCGAGGAAGACGATGCGACCGTCGGTCAGCAGGCGTTCGCGCTGGTAGATGCCCTGGTTTACCAGAAGCAGGATGATGAGCCCGGCAGCAAGCGCGACCGCCTTACGCATTTCGCGGTTGCTCCAGACGATCGGCACTGCGGCGCAGGAAGAGGGACGCGGCGAGCAGGCCGAAGCCAGTGACGGCAAGGATGCCGGATTTTGCCAGCAGGGTAGCGTGCAAGCTGTAGTAGAAATGGCCTGCGAACCCGAGCAGGCTTAAGATGCCGAACGCAATCAGCAATCGGTTTCCTGCGGCAAACCCCAGCAGCACGATCAAAAGAGCAGAGCCAAGGCCGGGTGCCATCATGCACAGGATCGCCATCAAGGAGGCGGCACCGACCGCCAACAGGACAATGCGGCTGTTGGGCGCGAAGCCCTCCCGGATCGACAGGACCGCAGCCACCCAGATCAACACCGCGCCCGTTAGGCCGCGTCCGACCAGCGGCACGTGGAGCGCCATCCAGCCGGTTTCCCTGGCGCGTCCGAACAGATTTTCGGTGCCGAACAGGCGAAACGTCTCCGTCAACAAAAGCGCCAGCACCAACCCATAGCCGATCGGGCGCCACAGTCGCCCGCTGGTCGCCCATCTTGCCGGATTGAGCCAGATCGCCGCAAGGGCGACGCACAGCAACGGGGCAGCGAGGCCCTGGAACGCCAGTTGGTTGAACGCGAGCGCGACCGCGAGCGCAGCGCCGCCAGTAGCCAGAAGACGGTGAAGAAAATGGGGAATGACCAAGACCAGCGTAGCCTCGGCCGCGGCGACGGCAAGATAGAGGCCCGCGTTACCTGCCTTGAAGAGGTGCGCCAGCCCCACGACCAAGAGTGCCTGCCCGGTTAGGCCGAGCGCCAGCGCGAACTGCTCGGCAAAGTCCTGCCCGTCAAAGCCACGGAACAAGGCAAAGGCGCCAGCACAGCAGGCTGCGCCTGCGATCAAGGAAGATGCGGCATCGTCGATGATGGACGATAGCGTGAGCCCGACGAAGATAAGCAGGAACAGGGCTCCGATCCAGCCAGCAATGCCGAGCATCACGCGGACGAACCAGGGTGATCCGGACGGCTCCGGATCAGGCTGCGCGCCTTCGACCAATCCGTCAGCGCTCAGTTGGATCCAGAGCTCGGCGGCATTCATGCTGGCTGTTCCTGCGCAATGGATTTCAGCCAGATCGCACCGGCAGCTGACGTTCCGATCACGACGAGGCCGATGAACAAGTAGGCACCGCCGCCCAGATCCAGCATGTGGCGCGACAGGATGGCCGCAACCGCGATAATCAAGCTCAACAGGCCTGCTGCCAGCATGAAGAGATCGGGGCGAAAACGGCGATACCAGACGTACAACCCTGCGAGCCATGCCGCATAGGCCAAGGTTTCGAAGAGAGTAGAGCCGCCCTTGCCGGCGAAGATTGCCCAGACGATGAGCCCGGTCGCGGTTGCGGCATTCGCGATCGCGATCAGCCTCGGAGGCCAGCTCTCGTGCAGCCAGGGAAGCCCGGCCCGGCGGGCCGCTTCCGACAGGATGAGCGCCACGCTGTTCACCAAGAACAAGGCCCAGAGTAACGTTTCGCTGCTCCGGCCAAGCGAAAAGTATAGGAACAGAGCAATGTTCACGAGACCTAGCCAGATCAGCCACAAGGGGGCGAAGCAGCCGATCAGGACCCAAGGCAGAATCAGGGCAGCCCAGTAAGAGAAAAGCTCGAACGTATCAGCGCCGGTCTGGTAAACTTGCCCGGCCAATGCGAGCAGCGCGCCCACCAGCAGGCTCATCAAAGTGAGCACCGCCTTGCCTGCCATCCCATCCAGATCAATGCGCCAGTAGGCGACAAGGGCGGCCAGGATCGCGGCTTCGACCAGCCCAAACTTGGCGAGGCGGCCAAGATCGTCCCAATTGAACGCAAAGAAGAATATCACGGCTGCGGCAAGCGCGACTGTACCCAGCCACAGAGCGAGCTGCCCCAGGAAAACCCGCCACTGCGCGGGGGCCGGTATCATTGCCGCGGCCCGCAACACCTCAAGCTCGCGGCCAGGTGCAACGCGCCGAGCCGCGAACCAATCCAGAACGTCGCCTCGAAGCTGGCTCATGTTACCTCCCTCGCCCCAGAGTAACAGGAATAGCGCGCTCGGCCAGTGCCTGCCATAGGTTGGACGGCTTCATAAACGCCACGAACCGAATTGATGAAGCGCGTCCTGCTCGACCCAATTACGGTTATTGCCTACGGTTTCACGCTTCCCAGCTCCGACCGTTCGTTCATAGTCTGACCGCAACGATGAACTATGAATGAAATTGGCGCTCATTGATGTCTTGCGCTGTGTTTAAAGCTACCCAACGCCGCGAATGAAAGACCCAAATCCGCCGAACTCAGTAACGTATGCGCAATTCAGCTCGAGAATTTGGCTCTAGCAAAATCGACCAGGTTGCGATGCCGTCGATGATTTCAAGCGTCGAATTGTCACTTCCGATCTTCTGACCTGCCTGCCCGATTGGCACCTCCAGCTTTGCTGGCAGGCGCGAGGAATTGCTGGCAGTGATTACCGTCTCGTTCTGGCTAATCTGGGTTTGGCCGACCAGTATCTGGGTGCTGACACCCGCCGAAAGGCGGAAGGTCTCGCCCTCGGCGCGGTCGTCGAGCGCGCCAAGGCCCAGCAGCAGATGTTCCTCGCCGCGCCGGGCATAGGTCGCGGTAGCGCCCGATGGAAGTGCCAGCCCCAGCCCGTCCTCCGTGCGGTTGCGCAGGACCAGCACCGCGACGGTCGGCGAAGGCGGCAGCGTCTGGCGGGGATAGAGCTGGCGCCGATAGCGCCGCTCGAACGGCACCGCGCTTCGCGCCAACAGCGCGACCTGCTTCTGCCCGCGTGCGGCGACCGTCACGCGTTCGGGAACACGATACAGCTTCAGGTCGCCGACATCCTCAGGGGGCGGGGGCGGCGGCGGTGGCGGGGGCGGCGGCGCGGAGGCAACGACCATTGCCTGCGGCACCATGAGACGGTTTGCGGTGACGATAATTTCTTCGGCGGGCTCGAACTCCAGCTTGCGCAGATCCGATGTCGTCGTGCCGAGCGGATAGCAGGTGAGCGATAGTGCCCCTGCGGCGGCACGCAGTGACCGCGTGGCGATCCGGTTCAGCCGGCCCGCGACCGCAGCGACGTCGGCGTTCGGGAATATCTCGGCATTGCCGTTCGCCAGCGTCAGCCAGGCGAACAGGTCGAGCGAGCGCTGGTCGGCGGCGAGCGTGGCGACATAGCTGGCGCGCCAGTCGAAGCCGGAAGCGAGGTAGCTCAAGCGGACGGTGACGGTGCGCGCGACCGGGCTGACGGTGGTGATGCTAAGCACCGGCTTGCTCGACAGGCCGGCGGGCACGCCACCATAGGACAGGCCCTCGGGCAGCCCCGAACAGCGCAGCGTCTCGATCCCCGTCGCGGTGCGCAACACCACGCCGGGGATCGGCCCGGCGATGAGGGTCGCGTCCTCGCTGGTCTTGCGGCCGGTCACGCGATTGGTGCGGGTAAGCGTCACCTGCCGACCCAGGCTGCCGTCCACCAGCGACGCGGGCGAGAGCAGGCGCGCGTCGCGGTTCTTTTCGACCACCCCGCCGGGCAGGCCGTCGACCACCGCGCTGACGGGGACGATTCCTTCGGCGACGCCCTCGAAGCGCAGCACTGTCGCCCCGCGCGGCAGCGCGACGCGGCGGGTCTCGGTGACCAACGCGAAGCCGCCGAGAAAGCGCAGGTCGATCGCGCCGCTGCCCCCGGGCGCGCGATACACCGTCAGCGCGATGCGTTGCGGGCCCGCCGAGGTGACCACCGGCTGCGCGATCGCCGTGCTGGCCGCGGTCGCCGCCAGCACGAGCAACGCCGCGCGAAACAGGGCGGCAGCGCGCATCAGTAGCGGGTGTCGAAGGTGGCGGTGACCACGCTCTCCCCATTGGCGGGCACCGGCACCTGCCATATCGCGCTGCCGACGTTGCGGCGTTCGCTCTTGCGGTTTTCGGCAATGATCCGGTTATCGCCCCAGTCTAGCCCCGACTGCACCAGCTCGACCGTAACGGGCCGCGCCCGCGCATTGGTGAGGCGATAGCGCACTTCGGTTCGCCAGCGATCGCCGCCCAGCCGGGTGCGCGACAGCGTGGTCGGCTGGACCTTCACGTCGAAGGCGTCGCCGGTGGGCAGCGCGATCGTCGATCCCTGCGGCGTGTGGCCGATCTGGTTTTCGCCGGTGAATTGCGGCTGGCCGCGCGCATCGCGGATATAGACGCGCACCACACCCGCGGGGAGCGCATCGCCCAGCCCGGCATCGCCCGCATTGGCGAAGCGCAGGATGGTCTGCGCGCTGCGCGGTTCGTCGGCGGTGCCGAGCCAGCCATTCTCGAAGCGATAGCCCGAACTGGCGGTGACACCCTTGGCGTCGAGGAAGCTGACCTGCTTGGTCTGCTTGTCGGCGATCGTCGTGCGTTCGGCGAGTGGATAGAGATAGAAGTCGCCAAGCTGTTCGCGGTCGGCGCTTTCAGTGCCGGGTTGCATCTGCACCTGATACGAGCGGCGCTGCCGCGGGGTGTAGTCCTCGCCGCCATCGCTGCCGCCGACATCGCCCGCGACCAGCAGCGTGCGCGCGTTGTTGAAGGTCGTGCCGCTGGTGTTGCGCAGCGTCACCCAGCCCTGGACGTCGACGGTGCCGCTCTTCTCGTCGAACAGCGCGACATAGTCGGCGCTCCAGCCCAGCCCCCGGCTGAGATAGGAAAGCCGCGCGGGCCGGGTGCCGCCGCGCGTGCTGGCGAGCGTCACCGACAACGTCGGGCGCGCGCGCAGCGAATCGGGCACGCGATCGAACACCGCGCGCACCGGCAACCCGTCGTCGCGCAACACCTCGATCCGCCCGCCAATGTCGAGCACCACGCCGCCATTGACCGCGAGCACCTTGGCGCGCTCACGCGTCTCGGTGCCGGTCGCGGGATTGGTGCGCACCAGGGTGATCGTCTCGCCCACCGCCTTTTCCATCAGGCTCGACGGGCTGAGCAGGTCATAGTCGAAATTCTGTTCGACAATCGCAGCATCGGACACCGCCAGCGATACCGTTTCGGGGCGGATCTGCGCGCTGACATCGGGGAAGCTCTGCCGCACCCGCCCGCTTGCCAGGTCGAGCGATCGCACGTCCTGCACCAGCGCGACGTCGTTGTTATAGATCGTAACCGATACTTCGCCCTGCGCGCTGCCCGCGACTGGCGAAACCGCGCGGGGCGGCGGCGCCTGCTGCGCGCCAGCGGCGGCGGGTGCCGCCAGCATCAAGATCAAGGCCAAAGTCGCGCGCATATTGCATCCCCGATCGTTCGGCAGGCACCATGCGCAGCAACGCGGTGCAGCGCAATCGGCGTCGCCTGCGCACGCGTCGAAAAACACTCAGCATTGAAGAAATCTTGACCTGCAGTGACCTGCCCCCCGCTGGTCCCGCGATCATAACGAGAGTCTGCCGGTTTGATATTCGTGTTGCCCCACCGGCACAAGCGCGTCGGACGTGACGTGTCCATTTAGCAGGAACGTCCGACGCGCTCGTGCCGGTGTTCGGTTCCCCAGCGACGAGTGCGGCCTGACGTTGTTGTAGTCGTAGCGCCAGACAGCCAGCTTGTGCCTGGCGTCAGCCAGGCTGTCGAACAGCTCTTCATTCAAGAGCTCGTCGCGCAGCGACCCATTGAACGATTCAATGAACGAACGATTCAATGAACGCGTTCTGCTGCGGCTTGCCGGGATCGATGTAGTGCCACTCGACCCGGTTCTCGCTGGCCCACTTCAGGATGGCCCTGCTGGTAAACTCGGTTCCGTTGTCGCCGACGATGCAAGCGGGTTTGCCATACAGGCGCACCAGTGTGTCCAACTCGCGGGCTACCCGCACGCCGGAGATGCTGGTGTCCCTCAGCGCACCGCGTTCATGCTCAGCCTCATCGCCACCGCAAAGCTCAACGATATCGATCCCCAGGCCTGGCTTGCCAATGTGCTCGGCCGCATCGCAGATATCCCGCAAAGCCAGCTCGCCGACGTGTTGCCCTGGAACTGGCGGCCAGACCAAGTTCAGCGCCAGGCTGCCTGAACCGCGGTACTCACCGAAGGCTTACGTTCCACTAACAACCAACTCCGTATCGCGCTCGCCAAGTTCGGCGGCGTGTCGCCGGCGATCCGGGCTACGTCGATCTGTGCCACCAGCGCGCTCAGCGGCAGGGCGTGGGCTGTCGCTGCCGCTTCCAGCGCTTCCCAGAATATCGGCTCCAGGCTGATCGACGTCGGGTGGCCGGCGATTGTGATTGATCGTTTCACCGGCCCGGCAAAGCCCCCCGGCGGCGCGGTGACCGCCCCTGCCGGGGTCATTCGTCGTCGAACAGGCTGGCGAGTTGTTCGATCATCGTGCCCGCCAGCTGGTCGACATCCATGATCGTCACCGCGCGGGCATAATAGCGCGTCACGTCATGGCCGATGCCGATCGCCACCAGGCCGACCGGCGACTTATTCTCGATCCAGCCGATCACCTGGCGCAAATGGCGCTCGAGATAGCTTCCCGAATTCACCGACAGCGTCGAATCGTCGACCGGCGCGCCGTCCGAAATCACCATCAGGATCTTGCGATCCTCGGGCCGGGCGATCAGCCGTTCGTGCGCCCACAGCAATGCCTCGCCGTCGATATTCTCCTTCAGCAGCCCCTCGCGCATCATCAGCCCGAGCGACTTTTTCGCGCGCCGCCACGGCTCGTCGGCCTGTTTGTAGACGATGTGGCGCACGTCGTTCAGCCGCCCCGGCTGCGGCGGGCGGCCCGCGGCGAGCCAGGCGTCGCGCGCCTGTCCGCCCTTCCACGCGCGAGTCGTGAAGCCCAGGATTTCGGTCTTCACCCCGCAGCGTTCGAGCGTGCGCGCCAGAATGTCGGCGCTGATCGCCGCGATCGAGATCGGCCGCCCGCGCATCGATCCCGAATTGTCGATCAACAGCGTGACCACGGTGTCGCGGAAATCGGTATCGCGCTCGCGCTTGTACGACAGCGACTGCATCGGATTGACCACCACGCGCGCCAGCCGCGCGGCATCGAGCATCCCTTCTTCCTGGTCGAAGTCCCAACTACGCGATTGCTGCGCCATCAGCCGCCGCTGCAGCCGGTTGGCCAGCTTGGTCACGACGCTCTGCAGGGTCACGAGCTGCTGGTCGAGATACGAACGCAGCCGCTCCAATTCCTCGGCATCGCATAATTCGGTCGCGGCGATCACTTCGTCATGCGCGCGGGTGAAGGCTTTATATTCGAACTGCGGCGGCATATCGCCCCAGGGCCGGTTGGGGCGAACGGGCATCATCCCGTCCTCGCCATCGTCGCCGGGGTCGCCGTCGATGTCGTCCATTGCGTCGGAGGGGGCTTCCTCCTCGCCCTGGCCTTGTTCGCTGTCGCTGTCGCGCTGTTCGCCACGCGCCTCGACCTGGCCTTCGCCGCTGCCCTGGTCGCCTTCTTCTTCGCCCTCTTCCTGCTCGCTGTCTTCGGAGCCCTCGTCCTCGGCGCCGCCGTCCTCCGAATCATCGGGCGTCATGTCGCCCTCGGTCAGCTCCAGATCTTGCAGCAAATTGGCGACCAGCGCGGCAAAGGCGTCCTGGTCGTCGATCGCCAGCGCCAGCGCGTCGAGATCGGCCCCGCCCTTCTCTTCGATCCAGTCGGCGACGAGGCCCAGGCCAAGCGCCGCGCTGGCCGGGGCCGCCCGCCCGGTCAGCCGCTCGCGCACCATCAATTGGATCGCGGTCGACAGCGGCACTTCCTGGGCGTTGCGCGCGCGCGCGATCGGATCGGACTTCATCCGCAGCGTCAGGCTGTGCTCCAGATTGTCGGCGATGCCGGCAAAGCCCTTCGACCCCAACGCCTCGATCCGCGCGGTTTCGACCGCATCGAACACCGCGCGCGCCACCGGCTCCTTGGGCGCGGCGCGCGCGTGCTTCATCACGTCGTGATGCTTGAGCCGCAGCGCAAAGCCATCGGCAAAGCCGCGCGCCTCGGCCACCTGATCGGCGGGCAGCGCGCGCGCGGGCATCGGCACCTTGATGCTGCGCCCCGCCTGGCTCGGCGCATCGGCGGTGAAGGCCAGTTCGACCTCGGCATCATTGGCGATCGCGCGCGATGCGCCGCCAAGCACGTCGCGGAACCGGTCCAGGGGGGTGTCGGTGGCCATTACCAGAGTACCTTACAGCCGAATTTGGCGATCTCAGGGTCGCGGGTCAGGACCGTGAGCTCCTCGATAAGCGCTTGTGCGGCAATTAGCCGGTCGAAGGGGTCGCGGTGTTCGCCGGCCAGCGTTCCGGCAAGCAGGCCATGCGCCGCAGTGACATCAAGCGACCTGAAGTCGTTCGACGCGATGAGGCGCGGATATTGGATCGACGGATCTCCGATATCGGGCAGTTTTCCGATCCGATATTTCGTTGCCACTTCCCAGGCGCTAACGGCGCTCACGAAGAAGGCTGCATCGCTGTCCTGAAGGACGGTCCGAGCCGATTCCCCCAGCCTATCGCCGCCAGCCCACCAGAACAGGACGGCGTGGGTATCCAGAAGAAATCCAGTCACAAGCCATGTTTCTCTAAGCGGCTGCCTTCCCATAACACCAGTTCGCTTTCCGGCATCGGATCGAACCACGCTGAATCCGGGATGTTGGCCAATTCGGGCCATCCCCCCGGTTGTCGTTTGGGCTTTTCGTGCTGAATGAACGGCACCAGCTTGGCATAGGGCTTGCCCGCCTTGGCGAGGACGATCTCTTCCCCGGCATGCGCGCGATCGAGCAATTTCGATAGATTGGTCTTGGCATCGTGGACATTGACGAAATCGATCGTAGTCGGGGCGTTCATGGCCTGTCTCCGGGTGGACTAACCCAAGTTAGTCCACCCTCGCCGATATTCAACCCTTCTTCACCACGCTTTCGGGCAGATCCTTGCCGAATACCCGCTGATAATATTCCGCCACCAGCGCGCGCTCGGCCTCGTCGCACTTGTTCAGGAACGACAGGCGGAAGGCGAAGCCGACATCGCCGAAGATCAGCGCATTCTGGGCCCAGGTGATCACAGTACGCGGGCTCATCACCGTCGAAATGTCGCCGTTGATGAAGCCGCGCCGCGTCAGTTCGGCGACGCGCACCATGTTCTCGACCGCTTCCTTGCCGCCGGGCTTGTCATATTCGCCCGATTTGGCGAGCACGATCTGCGCCTCGACCTTGGCGGGCAGATAGTTGAGCGTGACGACGATGTTCCAGCGGTCCATCTGGCCCTGGTTGATCTGCTGCGTGCCGTGATACAGCCCGCTGGTATCGCCCAGGCCCACCGTGTTGGCGGTGGCGAACAGGCGGAACCACGGATTGGGGCGGATCACCCGGTTCTGGTCGAGCAATGTCAGCTTGCCCTCGGTCTCCAGCACGCGCTGGATCACGAACATCACGTCGGGACGGCCCGCATCATATTCGTCGAACACCAACGCGGTGGGCGTCTGCAGCGCCCAGGGGAGCAGCCCTTCGCGGAATTCGGTGATCTGCTGGCCGTCCTTCAACACGATCGCGTCGCGGCCGATCAAGTCGATCCGGCTGATATGCGCGTCCAGATTGATGCGGATGCACGGCCAGTTCAGCCGCGCGGCGACCTGTTCGATATGCGTCGATTTGCCGGTGCCGTGAAATCCCTGCACCATCACCCGACGGTTGTGCGCGAAGCCCGCCAGGATCGCCAGCGTCGTGTCGGCATCGAACACATAAGCGGGATCGAGATCGGGCACCCGCTCGTCGGCTTCGCTGAAGGCGGGCACCTTCATGTCGATGTCTAGGCCGAAAACCTCGCGCACGTCGACGGTCTTGTCGGGTGCGTCGAGGATCGTCGTCTCGCGGCTATCGGGCTGGGTATTGGGAATGTTGGACATTAAAAAACCGTCGCGATTATGAGTAGCACTGCACTTAGGGTGGCCAGGACGACTGGCAAGGAAAAACTCCCGTGCTTTGGCCCATATGGAAATACCAGCCGGCTGCCCCGGTCAAGCAAAAGCAGGCGCGGCGCGCAGATGCTGATATGCCGCGATTACTTCCTGCAATCGCTGTTCATAGCTGCGGTCGCCGCCATTGCGGTCGGGGTGAAAGCGCCGCACCAGATCGGCATAACGCTGGCGAAGCGCGCGGCGATCGGCATCGGTGCCAAGCCCCAGCACCGACAGCGCGTCGCGGTCGCTGCCCGATAGCGGGCGGCCATCCGCACGCGGTTGCTGCGCGCGCATCTTTTCGCGGAATCGTGCGCCGATCGCGTCCATCGGATCACTGAAATCGGCCCAGCGCGGCGGCCGGTCGGCGCCGTTGGTGGCAAAGGCGCGGGTTTCGCTTTCCCACCCGGCATAGGGCCTTTGCGCGTCATAGATTTCGTCGGTGCTCATGCCCTGGAAGAAATTATACCCGGCGTTGAACGCGCGCACATGCTCCAGGCACATCCAGCGATAGGGGGCCGGCCCGTCGCCCGATCGGCGCACGCCCTCCTGGGCCGGCGCGCGAAATTCGCCCGGCTCGTTACAGCCCGGCATCGCGCATACCCGCCCATTGGCCTCCACCCGTCCGTGAAACCTGCCCGTCGATCCGTCTTTGCGTTCGGTCCGCGCCACGCGGCTCCCCAATTTGTAACAAAGCAGGCTATATAGGCCCGATGAACCAGCCCGCCACCGCATCCGTCGAGGCAGCGATCACCGCCTGCCTGCGCCAAGCCCTCGCGCCGACCCATCTGACCGTCGTGAACGAAAGCCATCTCCATGCCGGCCATCTCGGCGACGACGGCAGCGGCGAATCGCATTTCGCGGTCGAAGTCGAAAGCGCGGCCTTCGCCGGGCTCAACCGAGTCGCGCGCCAGCGGCTGGTGAACCAGGCGCTGGCCGATTTGTTGGCCACCCGGATCCACGCGCTTCGCATGAAGGTGCGCGCGCCGGGAGAAAGCTGAATGGCGTATAAATTATGGTATTGGTCAGGCGTGCAGGGGCGGGGCGAGTTCGTCCGGCTCGCGCTTGAGGCCGGCGGTATCGACTATGTCGATTGCGCGCGCGAACAGGGCGATGACGCGCTGCTCGCCGATCTGAACGATCGCGCCGGTCGCACCCCCTTTGCGCCGCCCTATCTAGAGGTTGACGGGCTGGTGATCGCGCAGGTGGCCAACATCCTGCAATATCTTGGCGAGCGGCATCACCTCGCACCTTCGGGCATGGCGGATCGGCTGTGGCTCAATCAGTTGCAATTGACGATCGCCGATTGCGTTGCCGAGGTGCATAACGTCCATCACCCGGTAGGCAGCGGTGCCTATTATGACGAGCAGCGCCCCGAAGCCGCGCGCGCCGCAGAGCAGTTCCGCGCCGAACGGCTGCCCAAATTCCTCGGCCATTTCGAAGATGCCGCCACCGCCAATGATGGCGAATGGCTGATCGATCATCGCTGGACCTATGCCGATACCTCGCTGTTTCAGGTGGTCGCGGGGCTTCGCTATATGTTCCCAAAGCGGATGGCGACGCTCGCAACCGATTATCCCGCGCTCATGCGGGTTCACACGATGGTCGCCGATCTGGCGGGGGTGCGCGGCTATCTTACGAGCGATCGGCGCATCCGCTTCAACCAGGACGGCATCTTCCGCCATTATCCTGAATTGGACGCCGCATGACCAATGACGACCTTGTCCTGCAAACGATCCTGCCGGTCAGCCACGATCTGGGCGGGTTCAAGGTCCACCGCACGCTGCCCAATCGCGAACGCACGATGGTGGGGCCGTTCATCTTCTTTGACCAGATGGGACCGGCGCTGATGGCGGCGGGGCAGGGGATCGACGTCCGCCCGCATCCGCATATCAACCTGTCGACCGTCACCTATTTGTTCGCCGGCGCGATCGGCCATCGCGATTCGGTGGGCAGCGACATTGTGATCGAGCCGGGCGCGGTGAATTTGATGACCGCCGGCAGCGGCATCGTCCATTCCGAACGCTCACCGGGCGAGGAGCGCGCCAAAGGGCCTGAACTATTTGGCATCCAGACCTGGCTCGCCTTGCCCGAAGCGGTCGAGGAGATCGACCCGGCGTTCGAGCATGTTCCCCGCGCCGACTTGCCGGTGCTCGAAGGCGCGGGCGCGCGGTCGCGGATCATCATGGGTTCGCTATGGGGGGCGACCGCACCCACCACGACCTATGCCCAGACCATCTATGCCGACATCGAACTCGATCCCGGTGGCAGCGTGCCGATCGACGATTCGGCCGACGAACGCGCGCTCTATCTGGTCGAGGGTGACGCGGCGCTCGACGGGATGAAGCTCGAACCGACGATTCTCTACGTCGTGCGCCCCGGCACCCGCGCGACGCTGCGATCGGCGGGCGGCGCGCGCGCGATGCTGTGCGGCGGCGAAGCCTTCGCCACCCCGCGCCACGTCTGGTGGAACTTCGTCTCGTCGAGCCGCGACCGGATCAACCAGGCCAAGCATGACTGGAAAGCGGGCCGCTTCGCCAAAGTCCCCGGCGACGAGCAAGAATCGATCCCGATCCCCGAAGTGCCAAAAACGGTAAGCTATCCCTGACCATCCCCCTCCCGCTTGCGGGAGGGGCTAGGGGAGGGCATGTCCTGGGGCGAGCAGATAGGGCGATAACAAGCCCTCCCCCGACCCCTCCCGCAAACGGGAGGGGGGTAGAATAGCGAGAGGCGAATCCATGCAGCACATCGCACTATCCACCGGCATCAGCCTCGACGTCGCCACTGCGGGCGATCCCGCGCATCCGGCGATGATCTTCCTTCACGGCTTCCCCGAATCGCACCGCACCTGGCGGCATCAATTTCCCGATTTCGCGCGCGATCACTTCTGCATCGCGCCCGACCAGCGCGGCTTTGCGCGATCGGACAAGCCGCAAGGGGTCGATCAATACACCCCCGAAAAGCCGGTCGCCGACCTGATCGCGCTCGCCGATCATTTCGCCGTCGATCGCTTCACGCTGGTCGCGCATGACTGGGGCGGCGCGATCGCCTGGATGGCGGCGCTGCGGCATCCCGAGCGGATCGAGCGGTTGATCATCCTCAACGCGCCGCATCCGCTGATCTTTCAGCGAAGCGTCCTCGACGACCCGGCGCAGCGCGCCGCCAGCCAATATATCCGCGCCTTCCGCAATCCCGAGCTTGAAGGTCATATCGACCGGATCGGGCTCGATGTGTTTTTCGACACCAGCTTTGCCAAACATGTCGATCCGGCGCTGATTGCACCCGAAAAAGCCGCCTATCTCGACGAATGGTCACAGCCCGGCGCGATCACCGCGATGCTCAACTGGTATCGCGCCAGCGCGATCCAGGTGCCCGAAATGGACGAAGCCGCCGCGCGCGCGCCGTTTCTCGACGCGCCGTTTCCGCCGGTCACCATGCCGACCCTGGTAATCTGGGGGATGCACGATCGCGCGTTGTTGCCGTGCCAATTGGACGGGCTGGACGCGCTGGTATCCAACCTCACCGTGGTCCGCATCGAAGACGCCGGCCATTTCGTACCCTGGGAAAAGCCCGAAGCGGTAAACGCCGCGATCCGCGATTGGCTGGCGGCGAACTAAAAGACCCAATGGGGGGCAGCATACCGCCCCCCGCCCTTGTTGCGCTCGCTCCACCCCCCACGTAAAGCGCCGCATTCCATGACCGACCCGATCATCATCGCCGTGCCCAAGGGCCGGATCCTCGCTGAGGCGCTGCCGTTACTGGCGGCGGCCGGCGTCGTGCCCGAACCCGCCTTTTCCGACGAGAATAGCCGCGCGCTGCGCTTTTCGACCAATGTCGCGCATATCGACCTGATCCGCGTGCGCGCATTCGACGTCGCCACCTTCGTCGCGCACGGCGCGGCACAGCTTGGCATCGTCGGATCGGACGTGTTGATGGAATTCGCTTATTCGGAGCTGTACGCGCCGGTCGACCTCGGCATCGGCCATTGCCGGCTGTCGGTCGCTGAACCTGCAGACCTGGCGGCACAGGACGATCCGCGCGGCTGGAGCCATGTCCGCATCGCCACCAAATATCCTGGCGTCACCCGCCGCCACTTCGCCGCGCGCGGGGTGCAGGCCGAATGCGTCAAGCTGAACGGCGCGATGGAACTGGCCCCGATATTGGGCCTGGCACCGCGCATCGTCGATCTGGTGTCGTCGGGCCGAACGCTCAAGGAAAACGGATTGGTCGAGGTAGAAGTAATCGCCGAAGTCTCATCGCGCCTCGTGGTCAATCGCGCGGCGTTCAAGACCAAGCCGGCGGTCGTGCCGTTGGTCGATGCGTTCCGGCGGGCTACTGCTGCCCCCCTCCCGCTTGCGGGAGGGGCCGGGGGTGGGGCGTCGCCAGCCGCGAACGACCACACGGCGGGAATGCGGATAGCCCCACCCCTAACCCCTCCCGCAAGCGGGAGGGGGATGTGATCCGCCTCGATTCCACTGCGCCGCGCTTCGCCGCCGACTTCACCGCGCTCGTCAACGCCCGGCGCGAGGCCGATAGCGATGTCTCGCGCGATGTCGCGATGATCGTCGGCAGCGTGCGCGAACAGGGCGATGCCGCGCTCCACGCCTTCACCAGCAAGTTCGACCGCCACGACCTCAACACCACCGGCTGGCGGATCGAGCGTTCGGCAACCAGGGCGGCGCTCGACTCGCTCGACCCCGATCTTCGCGCCGCGCTCGAACTCGCGCGCGACCGGATCACGACCTATCACCAGAAACAGCGCCCCGCCGACAGCGACACCACCGACGCGCACGGCGTCCGCACCGGCGCGCGCTGGAACGCGGTCGATGCCGCCGGGCTGTATGTTCCCGGCGGTCGCGCGGCATACCCCTCGTCGCTGCTGATGAACGTCATTCCTGCGCAGGTCGCAGGGGTCGAGCGGATTGTGATGGTCACGCCGACCCCCGATGGCGAGGTCAATCCGCTCGTCCTGGCTGCCGCTGAACTTGCGGGCATCACCGAAATCTGGCGCGTCGGCGGCGCGCAGGCGATTGCCGCGCTCGCCTATGGCACCGATCGGATCGCCCCGGTCGACGTCATTTGCGGCCCGGGCAACGCCTGGGTCGCTGAGGCCAAGCGCCAGCTCTACGGCGTCGTCGGTATCGACATGGTCGCCGGGCCGTCCGAAATCGTCGTCGTCGCCGATGGCCGCAACGATCCCGAATGGATCGCCGCCGATTTGCTCAGCCAATCCGAGCACGACCCGACCAGCCAGTCGATCCTGCTCACCGACGACGCAGCGTTCGCCGACGCGGTGGCCGAGGCAGTCGACGCCCAAATCGGCGAGCTTTCGACCGCCGAGGTCGCGCGCCGCGCCTGGGACGCCAATGGTGCGATCATCGTCGTGCCCAGCCTCGACGACACGATCCCGCTGGTGAACCGTCTCGCGCCCGAACATCTCGAACTTGCGGTCGACGATCCGCAAGCTTTGTTCGCGCAGGTCCGCCACGCCGGATCGGTGTTCCTGGGGCGTCACACCCCCGAGGCGGTCGGCGATTATGTCGCCGGGCCGAATCACGTCCTGCCCACCGGCCGGCGGGCGCGCTTCGCCAGCGGCTTGTCGGTGCTCGATTTCATGAAGCGCACCAGCTTCCTCGCGCTCGACCCCGCCGGCCTCGCCGCGATCGGCCCCGCTGCCGTGGCACTCGCCACTGCGGAGGGGCTGCCCGCGCACGCCAAGTCGGTGTCGATCCGGCTCACCAACACCTGAACCCCGCCCGTTCGTCCTGAGCCTGTCGAAGGGCCGTTCTTCTTTCTGCCGAAAGACAAGGACGGTGCTTCGACAAGCTTGGCATAAACGGGGTAGAGAGACCCCATCATGACCAGCCCCAATCCCCGTTCGCGCACCCAAGCGCGCACCGCCGCCCGTCTCGCCGCCGTCCAGGCGCTGTACCAGCATGAGATGGAGGGCACCGCGGTCACCGCGTTGCTCCACGAATTCCACCAGCACCGGCTGGGCGCGACGATCGAGGACGCCGAATATATCGACGCCGACGTGCTGTTCTTCGACGACATCGTGAAGGGCACCACCGCGCGGGGGGCAGAGATCGACGCGATCGTCGCGGCGAAGCTGGCGACCGGCTGGACGCTCGACCGCCTCGACAAGCCGATGCGCCAGATTCTTCGTGCGGGCACCTATGAGTTGCTCGCACGCGCCGATGTGCCGACCGGCGCGGTGATCAGCGAATATCTCGATGTGACGCATGCCTTTTATGACAAGCGCGAAGCGGGGTTCGTCAACGGCCTGCTGGACGCGGTGGCCAAGGAAGTCCGCGCGTGACCCTTCCCTCTCCCGCAAGCGGGAGAGGGTTGCGCAGACTTGGTTCGCGTTCTTCACGCGGACCTAGTCGAAGCTGGGTGAGGGTGCCGCGGTCGCCCTTGCGACCGCGCGAGCCCAAGGCTCGGCACTACCCTCATCCAAGCTGCGCTATCCTTCTCCCGCCAGCGGGAGAAGGTTTGGACGCATGAACGAATCCACCTTCCTCACCGCGCTCCGCAGCCTCCCGCTGCACGCAGGCGCGCGCGGGCTCGCCGACGACACCGCGCTGCTCGGCGACCTCGTTCTCACCAAGGATTTGGTGGTCGAGGGAATCCATTTCCTCGCCACCGATCCCGCCGCCGACATCGCCTGGAAGCTGGTCGCGGTGAACCTGTCCGATCTCGCCGCCAAGGGCGCGGTGCCGATCGGCATCCTGCTCGGCTATCCGCTCGCTGGCGATGACTGCTGGGACCGTGGCTTCCTCGAAGGGCTGCGCGAGGTATGCCAAACCTTTGCCTGCCCGATCCTCGGCGGTGACACCGTCACCGCCAACGGTCCGCGCACGCTGTCACTCACCGCGATCGGCCGTGCTACCGCGCCCCCCGCGCGCAGCGGTGCGCGCATTGGCGATGCGCTCTGGGTAACCGGCACGATCGGCGATTCCGCCGCCGGCCTTGCGATCGCGATAGGGGAACATGGGCCGCCCGAGCTGCTCGCCGCCTATCGCCGCCCGCAACCCCGCCTGGCCGAGGGGCGCGTACTGGCCTCCCAAGTCAGCGCGATGATGGACGTCTCCGACGGCCTGTTGATCGACGCCGCACGGATGGCGCAGGCAAGCGGCTGCGCGGTAATGATCGACCTTGCGGCGGTCCCGCTATCGCCCGCTTACGCCGCGCATGTCGGCACCAATCGCGAAGCGCGCCTTGCCGCAGCCACCGGCGGCGACGATTATGAACTCCTCTTCGCGCTTCCCCCCGGCACCATGCCGCCGGTCCCCGCCACCTGTGTCGGCAGCTTCGCGCAAGGCAGCGGCCTGACCCTCACCGACGCCGGCGAGTCCGTCGCCCTCCCGCCGCGCATCGGCTATCAGCACGGCTGAGCCACCGCGCAATCGGGCAAAGGCTTGCGCGCGCCCCATTTTTGGGTCTCTATTCGCGCCAGCGTGACCGAATGCGGCACCAGACCGCGGCGGCACCTTCAGGAAGAGGGACCATCTGCGATATGACGATCGTCTATTTCGCCATGCTCTGCGGCGTTGTCGCAGTGCTTTATGGCTTCGTGACCGCGCAACAAGTCATCCGCGCCCCCGCCGGCAACGCCCGGATGCAGGACATCGCCGCCGCGATCCAGGAAGGGGCCAAGGCGTATCTTGGCCGGCAATATACCGCGATCGGCATTGTCGGCGCGATCGTCGCGGTGATCCTGCTCCCAACGCTTGGCATCTATTCGACGATCGGTTTCCTCATCGGCGCGGTGCTGTCGGGGGTTGCTGGCTATGTCGGCATGAACATTTCGGTGCGCGCCAATGTCCGCACTGCCGAGGCTGCGCGCACCTCGCTTCAGGGTGGCCTGACGCTCGCCTTCCGATCGGGTGCGATCACCGGCATGCTGGTGGCGGGGCTGGGGCTGCTCTCGATCGCGGGGATCTTCTGGTATCTCGTTGCGGTCGCGGGGGATGCCCCCAATGGTCGCCGGGTGATCGACACGCTCACCGCCTTGGCGTTTGGCGCATCGCTGATCTCGATCTTTGCGCGGCTGGGCGGCGGCATCTTTACCAAGGCCGCCGATGTCGGGGCCGATCTGGTGGGCAAGGTCGAGGCGGGTATCCCCGAGGACGATCCGCGCAACCCCGCGGTGATCGCCGATAATGTCGGCGACAATGTCGGCGATTGCGCCGGCATGGCCGCCGACCTTTTTGAAACCTATGTCGTCACGCTCGGCCTGACGATGGTGTCGATCGCCTTGCTGGTGCGCGCGCCGACCGAACAATTGCTGGCGCTGATGGCGCTGCCGCTGCTCGTCGGCGGCGTGTGCATCATCACTTCGATCATCGGCACTTATATGGTGCGGCTGGGCAGCAGCCAGTCGATCATGGGCGCGCTGTACAAGGGGTTCTGGACGACGATCCTGCTCTCGGTCCCCGCAATCTATGGCGCGACCGCCTATGTGCTGGGCGATATGCACGCGGTGATTGGCGGGGCCGGCTTCCTCGATCCGGCAACCGATGGCCTCACCACCGAAGCCACGCTAGGGGCCGAGGCGATCGGCGGCATGGCGTTCACCGGCATGGACCTGTTCTGGTGCATGATGATCGGGCTGGCGGTCACCGGCCTCCTGGTGTGGATCACCGAATATTATACCGGCACCAATCATCGCCCGGTCCGCTCGATCGCCAAGGCATCCGAAACCGGCCACGGCACCAATGTGATTCAGGGCCTGGCGATCAGCCTCGAATCGACCGCGTTGCCGACGCTGGTGATCGTCGTCGCGGTGGTCGCGGCATATCAGTTCGCCGGCATCATCGGCGTCGCCTTTGCCGCCACCTCTTTGCTCGCGGTCGCCGGCATGGTGGTCGCGCTTGATGCCTATGGGCCGGTCACCGACAATGCCGGCGGCATCGCCGAAATGGCGGGGCTGCCCGATGATGTCCGCCAGCGCACCGACGCGCTGGATGCGGTGGGCAACACCACCAAGGCGGTGACCAAGGGCTATGCGATCGGCTCGGCGGCCCTTGCCGCATTGGTGCTGTTCGGGGCTTACACCACCGATTTGCGCGAATTTTTTCCCGAACTCACTGTCGATTTCAGCCTGTCGAACCCCTATGTCATCGTCGGGCTGCTGCTGGGCGCGCTGCTGCCCTATTTGTTCGGCGCGTTCGGCATGACCGCGGTTGGCCGCGCGGCGGGCGCGGTGGTGAAGGACGTGCGCGAACAATTCGCCTCGAACCCCGGCATCATGCTCGGCACCTCGCGCCCCGATTACGCGCGCACCGTCGACATCGTCACCCGCGCGGCGATCCGCGAGATGATCGTCCCATCGCTGCTGCCGGTGCTCTCGCCCGTTGCGGTGTATTTCATCGTCACGGCGGTCGCGGGACAGGAACAGGGCTTTGCCGCGCTGGGCGCGATGCTGCTGGGCGTGATCGTCTCTGGCCTGTTCGTCGCGATTTCGATGACCAGCGGCGGCGGCGCGTGGGACAATGCCAAGAAATATATCGAGGACGGCAATCACGGCGGCAAGGGCAGCGAAGCGCATAAGGCAGCGGTCACCGGCGACACCGTCGGCGATCCGTACAAAGACACCGCCGGTCCCGCCGTAAACCCGATGATCAAGATCACCAATATCGTCGCGCTATTGCTGCTGGCCGCGCTGGCGGGGTGATTCTTTGATTCCCCATTCCCGCTAGCGGGATTATCGTTCCCCGGAAGGGTGTTGCGCGTCAAATGGCGATGGAATGAATGGGATGGTGAGTCCGCTCGTTGGGACGGTGTGCTAAGCGCGCGAAAGCCCGCAACTCTCGATACTTATCCTTGCGCTATAAAATCTTCTAATTTGCAAGTGCGCAATTCCTCCTTAAGCGTTAACGTCATATCCATAGGCGCTCATCAAATTAAGCGCTGTCTATCACTGCCAAGGAATCTTAAATGAAACGGCCAGGACGGGGAGGAAAAGCGGTCGTAGATGCGACGGACAATGTCCTGTGCGCGTTCGGGGTTGATCATGTTGCGAGGGTGACCCGGCTTTCAAAAGCCCGCCTGACGCGATGGGACAAGCTGGGTTTTTTTTCGCCTGAGCATCTGGATGACGAGGATAGAGGCGCGGCATATAGTAGGGTCTATTCATTCCGAGACCTCGTCGGCCTTCGAACGCTCGCCATCCTTACTGAACAGTTTCGAGTGCCACTGAGTGAGCTTCGCAAGGCTGCCGCTGAACTCACGAAGCGATCCAATCGGCCTTGGTCAGAAATTCCACTAGCGGTTGTGAAGCGGAAGGTAGTGTTTGACCTTGATACGACACCTTGCGATGCAGATGGTCAGCTAGTCGGAAACCATATCCCGCTGCCGACTATAGCGGAGGAGGTGGCTCGCGCAGCCGAGGAGCTTAGAAATCGGGATCAAGCTAAGATTGGCACCATCGAACGACGGCGCTATGTTGCACACAATGCGGCTGTGATTGCGGGCACACGCATCCCGGTCAGAGCAATAGAGAGCTTTCTCGAAGATGGCTGCTCAGATGCTACCATTTTGTCGGAGTACCCCTCAATTGATCGATTGGACATCGCCGCCGTACGGAACGCGATGAAGGTAGCCGCCTGACTACGCTTCGCCGCTTGACGTTTCTAGCGGATGAATGCGTGACGGAGTCCGTCAGCCAGTTCCTCGAAGAGCGTGGTCACGAGGTGATTCGGGCAAAACAAAAAATCCCAGAAGGAACACAAGATCCAATCGTTGCGAAGGTTGCGGAGGATTTATCAGCAATTCTCCTTACTGACGATGCAGACTTTAATACAGTAGCTTCCAGACGGCCAAACGGGCAGAGGCGGCGATTTCGGAAGTTAAGTCGGGTTCATTTAGCCTGCAAGCATTCTCAGGCCATTCACCGAATAGCTGCCGCTATTACGTTGATAGAATTTGAGTATGAGATAGCGCAGGAGCGTGACGATAAGCGAATGATAATAGAGCTGAAACCCACGCTAGTTCGAACCATACGCTAAGGGCGCAACAACGGAGTACATAATATAAATGGTTGAGATCAACCCTTGAGGTATTTCCGATACGGGCGTCATCGTCCTTTAATGCGGGTTGACCGTGCTTTGGCATTTCGTGCGCAATTGCCTTGGACTATTCGCTAAGGAGTGTGGCCCTAATTTGAGGATGACTGTGCCATTCCCCCTCTCCTGCACGCTGCCAAGTTGCCACCATTGCCACCCGCTCTTTCGAATCGTCCGGCACCCTGCGCATCCCGCACCCATCGACACTCCCTGGCGCTAACCCTTGGCGCGGGACGGTATGCGGAACGCATCACCCGTCTTTACTTTGTCCACGTCGCCCAATGCGGCGAACCCTTCCCTTTTCGCGCTATAGCGCGTATGGCCCGGCGCACTTTGCGAACCCATGAGGACTATTTTTGGCTAAAGAAGAATTGCTTGAGATGCGCGGCCGCGTGGTGGAATTGCTTCCCAACGCGATGTTCCGGGTCAAGCTCGAAAACGATCACGAGATTCTGGGCCACACCGCCGGTAAGATGCGCAAGAATCGCATCCGTGTGCTGGTCGGCGACGAAGTGCTTGTCGAACTCACCCCATATGACCTCACCAAGGGCCGGATCACCTATCGCTTCAAATAGCGGTTGGTGGTCGGGACGGATGGTTTCGGCCAGATAGGCTAACCATGAACCTTGTCCTCGCCTCATCCTCGCCCCGCCGCCGCGACCTGCTGGCGCGGATCGGCGCGGTGCCCGTGCGTGTCGTCTCGCCCGACATCGACGAAAGCCCGCATAAGGACGAAGTGCCGCGCGCCTATGCGCTTCGCCTCGCCATCGCCAAGGCAAAGGCGGTCCCGCGCGGCGAGGGGGAGGTCGTGCTGGCCGGCGACACCACCATCGCGCTTGGCCGCCGCATCCTGCCGCCTGCCGACACGCTCGACATTCAGCGCGATCTGCTGACCAAGCTTTCGGGCCGCCGCCACC
This sequence comes from Sphingomonas sp. 37zxx, assembly GCF_000786205.1. Classification (GTDB taxonomy): domain Bacteria; phylum Pseudomonadota; class Alphaproteobacteria; order Sphingomonadales; family Sphingomonadaceae; genus Sphingomonas. The sequence continues at coordinate 22,488 of NZ_JROH01000051.1, forward strand.
ACTGCCTGTCGGCGATCTGCGTGATTGGTGCCGATGGCAAGGCTCGCACCCGAATCGCCGACACCGTCGTCGCCTTTAAGCGGCTGACCCCGCAAGAAATTGAACGCTACCTTGGCTGCGGCGAAGGGCTGGGCAAGGCGGGCGGCTATGCGATTCAGGGCCGCGCCGAGGCGTTTGTCCGCTTCCTGTCGGGCAGCCATTCGGGCGTCGTCGGCCTGCCGCTGTTCGAGACGCGGGCATTGCTCGAAAGCGCCGGGCTGATCCTTGGCTGAGTGGCTGTACGAAGCCGGTATCGGCGAATCCCGCGCGATCCTGGTATCGCGCGGTGAAATCTGGAAAGCGCGGATCGAAGTCGCGGTGGATACCCCGCGAATCGGCGGCATCCACCGCGCCCGCCTGACCGAGATTACCGGCCCGCGCACCGCGAAGGTGTCGCTCGACAGCGGCGGCGACGCGCTGCTCGAACCCGTTCCCGCCGGCATGACCCAGGGCGCGGCGCTGACCGTCCGCATCGTCCGCGAAGGCATTGTTGAACGCGGCAAGCTTCGCCTGCCAAAGGCGGTGCCGGGGGAGGGCGCGCCGCAGCCCGGCCCCGACCTGCTGGCGCGAATCACCGCCACCGGCCTGCCGGTGCGCCAGTGCCGCGCGCATGAAGCTGACGCATTTGAGGATGCGGGCTGGTCCGAAGTCCTTGACGAAGCCGTCAGCGGCGACATCGCCTTCCCCGGCGGCTGGCTGCGCATGGCGGTGACCCCGGCGATGACGTTGTTCGACGTCGATGGCGCGCCGCCACACGGCCCGCTGTCGATCGCCGCCGCTCACGCCGTCGCGCGCGCGGTCGAGCGGCACGGCATCGGCGGCTCGATCGGCATCGACTTTCCGACGCTTGCCAACAAGGCCGAGCGCCAGGCGGTCGCCGACGCGATCGACGCCGCGCTGCCGCAGCCATTTGAGCGTACCGCGATGAACGGTTTCGGCTTCCTCCAGGTCGTCCGCCGCCGCGAGCGCGCCTCGCTGCCCGAGGCGATTGCCGCCGACCGCGCGGGATATGCCGCACGGGCATTGTTGCGGACGATCGAACGTATTCCCCCGCCGCCACCTGCCACCCATATCGTCGACGAAGCGATCGCCCGCCGCCTGGCGCGCCAGCCCGACTGGTTGGCAGAGCTTGCCCGGCGCACCGGCGGTGCCACGCGGTTCGAGACACGACAGGAGAATCGATAATGGCCCGGCGTTCCGGCTGCCCCGTATGCGGTCAACCCACTGCCGCCGATCACAAGCCCTTCTGCTCGCGCGGGTGCAAGGATCGCGATCTGCTGCAATGGCTGGGCGAGGGGTACCGCATTCCCGGGGAGCATGTTGATCCCGATGATGCAGAAGGCGCACAAAGCAGACTGGACACGTCCGGCGAGCGCGACTAAGACCCGCGCTCCCCGACGTGCCGTTCGGGCGTGCCCGAGTAGCTCAGTTGGTAGAGCATGCGACTGAAAATCGCAGTGTCGGCGGTTCGAATCCGTCCTCGGGCACCATTTTTTCCTTGTAAAAACAGCGACTTGCCTAAACCCTCGCTCTATCCCTGAGCTGAAGCTACGCTAGCACAGTGCTAGCACCCGGTTTTTCTCCTTCTCAGCAATCTCAAGACGTTAACCGTTTGTGACTACCCGCGGGGCAGGCTGCTTTAGCACATTTTAAGCACAGCCAGCGTAGTCCGCACACCGGCGCGCGCTATGATGTCGGGCAGATTACGCATGGAAATGGGCCGGATTGCGGGAAAAGAGTATCCATCCGGTGAGGGCCGCGACGAGTT
>NZ_JROH01000052.1 GCF_000786205.1 Sphingomonas sp. 37zxx
GGGCAATCGCCGTGATGGAGCGCGTCATGACTGTTCCTTTGTGCCAAAGGTCGGATAACGGTGCAGCCCGAGGCGAACAAGTGGCTGGCAGTGCCCCGGCGATTGACCGTTTTTCGGAGATTCCCTCTCCGGCAACCTGGGCTCCAAAACAGACGACCGCTGTCGCGTGATCGGTCCGGTCGATCACTGTGCTGAAGAATGGATGTTTGGCGCAAGTCATTCCCTGCGCCAATTGCAGCCACCCTGCACGGGATGTGCAGCCAGACGGCGAAAGCCGTTTGGGAATCAAGGGAATCCAGATGAAGAAATCGATTAGTCGCCGCGCACTGGCGGCGGTGCTGCTTACCACCATTTCAGCCGAAGCGTTTGTCGGCGTCGCCGCTGCCCAGACGCTGCCGCTCGCCGCGACTCAGGCCGAAAAGCGCATGACCACCGCGCCGGCACCGGTCAGCGCAGGCAAGCCCGCCCTGGCGCAATCGGGCGTCGCCGGCACCGTCGAAGCCAAGGGTGGCGGCAGCAGCGCCGCAGCGCCGCAGATGACCCGCGATAATGGCGCGCCGATCGGCGAAAACCGGCATTCGCTGGCGGCGGGCGATCTTGGCCCCGTCCTCCTCGAAGACACCACGCTGATCGAAAAGCTGGCGCGCTTCGATCGTGAGCGCGTGCCCGAGCGCGTCGTTCATGCCCGTGGCACCGGCGCGCACGGCGTGTTCACCGCCACCGCCGATCTTTCGGACATCACCAGCGCGTCGCTGTTCGCGGCAGGCAAGGAAACGCCGGTGTTCGTCCGCTTTTCGACGGTGATCCACCCGTCGGGCAGCCCCGAAGGCATGCGCGACCCGCGCGGTTTTGCGACGAAATTCTACACCGATCAGGGCAATTGGGATCTGGTGGGCAATAATCTGCCGATCTTCTTCATCCGCGACGCCATCCAGTTTCCTGACATGATCCATGCGCTCAAGCCGTCGCCGGTGACGAACAAGCAGGACCCGAACCGCTTTTTCGACTTCTTCTCGGCAACGCCCGAAGCCACCAACATGCTCGCGCATGTCTATTCGAACCTCGGCACGCCTGCATCCTATCGCACGATGGATGGCAATGGCGTCCATGCCTTCAAGTTGGTGAACGCGGCTGGCGAGACGGTATTCGCCAAGTTCCGCTGGATCAGCCGCCAAGGCGTGCGCAACCTGAACGGGGCGCAGATTTCGACGGCATCGTGGAATTATCTCACCGACGACCTTTATGGTGAAATCGCCAAGGGCAATTTCCCCGCCTGGGATTTGATGGTGCAGACGATGAAGGCGTCGGATTTCGCCGGGCTGGATTACAACCCGTTCGACGATACCAAGGAATGGCTCGATGTCCCGTTCCGCAAGATCGGCGAGATGACGCTGAACAAGGTGCCGACCAACTTCTTCGAATTCACCGAACAGTCGGCGTTCGCGCCAGCTAACATGGTGCCGGGGATCGAAGCCTCGCCCGACCGGATGCTGCAGGGCCGGCTGTTTTCCTATTCGGATACCCAGCGTCACCGCATCGGTGCCAATGTGATGCAGCTTCCGGTCAATCGGCCGCTGGCACCCGTGTCGAACAACAATCAGGACGGGCAGCTCGATCAGGCGGTTCGCACTTCGGACGTGAACTACTTCCCCGCAGCCACCGCCGCGAAGGCGACCGACGCGCGCTTCCGGGCATCGACCTATGCCGTCGATGCGGTGGTGGATGCCAAGCCGATCGCCAAGACGAACAACTTCGAACAGGCCGGCATTTTCTATCGGGCGCTCAAGCCGCAGGACAGGGCTGACCTGGTCACCAACCTGGCCGGCGACCTCAACATCGTGACATCGGCGCGTACCAAGACGATCATGGTCAGCTATTTCTATCAGGCGGACCAGGATTTTGGCACGAAGCTGGCAGCAGCGACGAAGGTGCCGATGGCACAGGTGTCGCAGGCCGTGGCCGAATATCGCGCGGCCAATCCGGATCAGAATCCGCGCTGATCCCGCCTTTCGGGGGCCGTCACGGGCGGCCCCCGATCGCTCCCCCGCCTCTAGTTATCGGATGAACCATGTCATTTCTTCTGGCTGCGCTGCTTGCCGGCACGCTGACCCAAGCCGCCCCTGCCGCAGCGCCCGTATCGCAGTCGCCCTCCACGACCGCCGCCCTGCCCTCGCCCGAACGGCGTCAGCAATTGCTGTTCGAAGCAGCCCGGCTTGGCCGAACCGACATGATCGCGCTGCTGGCCGATGCGGGCACTGACCTGAACGCCTATGATTCACGCGGCTTCACCCCGCTAATCCTGGCGGCGTATAATGGCCAGCTTGCCGCCGTCGATGCGCTCATCGCCAAGGGCGCAGATGTGTGCCGTCCGGATCAGACCCAGGGAAACACCGCGCTGATGGGCGCGGCGTTCAAGGGCGAGGACGCGATTGCCGCGCGGCTGCTCAAGGGCGGCTGCGACGTGAACGCGCGCAATCACGCGGGCCAGACGGCGCTGATGATGGCGGCGTTGTTCGATCGTGGCCGACAGGTGGAGATGCTGCTAGCCGCAGGTGCCGATCGATCGATTCAAGACGCGGCCGGGCGCTCGGCTAGCTCGGTAGCGGCGGCACAGGGTAACCTGCCGATGGCCGCGCGGGTCGATCCTTAAGCGGCTTGGGCGACGCGCGCGGTCGCGGAAGGAACCGGCTGCGCGCGCCCGATGCGCCTTAGTTTCTCTGGCTGTCGGCGACCGCCATGCTCCCCGTCTCGACCGTACACAGCACGGCATCGACCATCCGCATGATCACCGCGCGTGCCGCCTCGCAATCGAGATACTCGTCCTCGCGCAACCTGCGCCAGCAATGGAAGCTCAGCGCCAGATGCAGTGCGATCGCCAATGGCCGGTCGGCATTTACTGCATCTGGCAGGATCGCCGACAAGGTCGTCCATTCCAACTGCAACTGCCGCCGATAGTCCTTCATGAGGACGTCCGAATTAAACCGTCGCAGATCGGCAGCGGCGCGAAACGGCAGCAATTCTTCATAGATTTTCCACCGCCGATCGGCGATTTCGCGCACGCGCCCCTGCCAGTCGGCAGCCTCTAGCGGGCGGATTAGGATCGGCATGACGCGATCCTCGACCCGCTCGGTCACCTCGCGATAGATTTCCTCCATGTCGCGGAAATGGCGGAACACCGTCCGCTGGCCGACGCGCGCGACGACTGCGACCTGATCGGCGGTGGGCGACAGGTTACCGTCGCGGATCAGCGTCACCATCGCATCGATAATCGCGGCACGGCTGGCCTTGCTGCGTTCGCGCCGGCCGTCGGGGACAGGGTCGGCGACCGGAGCGGCGCGCGTGACTGACCTTGGTTTCGCCATGTGACTCTCTTTTGGACGGCAACAATTCGAATTAGCCCGGTAGCCTGTTTGCGGTGCCGCTGCCAAAACAATTCGCCGTCCATTCGCTTTCCCGGCAGCATGCCAAATTGGCGTTATAGCTGCCGATTTATAGGCTGGCCGGGCCTGTCCTGCATCTGCCGCTCATGGGCTGTGCATATGTCTGGGCGCTACTCCCGCCGGCGCGTTCGCATCATCTATATGGCACTGCAAGCTTCGACCGCTATCCTCGCTCAAACCACCTGCGACGCTCTTCATACGTCGCGCGCGTTCGGGGCGAACTGCCGATAAGCCAGCAACAAGATCGCGATCATCGCCGCCTCGATCAGCATCGGCTCCAACGTCGTGGCAACGAAACCGTCGATTATGATGCTCACGATCCGGCCCGACAGCGCGGTCCCCAACAGCAGCAATGGCACCAGCAGCGGCGCGCGTTGCAGTCGCCAGGCACCAACCAGTGCAAATACCGCCCCGCACAGAAAGAAGGCCGAGAAATCAGCGCGCATCGTCGCCATCCCCTGCGCGCCGATCGGCACGATGCTGAACGACTGGGCCAGCCGGCCCGGCGCGAACAGAAATACAAGGCCGAGCGCGAAGTTGAACGCGCCCACGCCGCCCACCAGAATTCTCGCAAGCATTCGCATTCGTCGCCCCTCCGCTCCCGCGTGCTGCCGTCCAGCCGCAACGAAAGTTATGACACTTTACCTGCCGACACAATGCTCGTATCACGACACAGGATCGGGAGAGAATATGTGAGATGGCGCGCGCAGCCATGAAACGCCGAGTCTCGCCATGGCCGATCCTGATCGCGGCCTGGTGCCTTGCCCCCGCCCCGGTTACCGCCGCGCCCCGCCGCCCCAATATCGTGATCCTGCTCGCCGACGATTGGGGGTTCACCGACGTCGGCAGCTTCGGCAGCGAAATTCGCACGCCCAACATCGATGCACTCGCCGCACGCGGGGTGCGCTTCTCCAATTTTCATGTCGCCGGCTCGTGCTCGCCGACGCGCGCGATGCTCCAGACCGGGGTTCGCAATCACCGTGCGGGACTTGGCAACATGCCCGAGACGATCCCGCCCGAACATGTCGGCAAGCCGGGCTATGATACCGTGCTCAACGACCGTGTGGTGACGATCGCACAGCTGCTGCGCGATCAGGGGTATCGCACCTATTTCACCGGCAAATGGCACCTAGGCAAGACGCCGACCAAGCTGCCGCACGCGCGCGGCTATGATCGCGCCTTTGCGCTGGCCGATGCGGGCGCGGATAATTTCGAACAGAAGCCGATCATCGGCATGTACGACAAGGCCGACTGGACCGAGGACGGACGCCCCGCGACCTTGCCGCCGGACTATTATTCCTCGACCTTCATCGTCAACAAGGCGGTTTCCTATATCGACAGCGGGCATGGCAGCGGTCGACCCTTCTTCGCCTCGATCAATTTCCTTGCCAACCACATCCCGGTGCAAGCGCCCGACGCCTATCTGCAACGCTATCGCGACACTTATCGCGCGGGGTGGGACGCTCTGCGTTCGGCACGGCGCGCGCGCGCGGTCGCGCTCGGGATTATTTCGGGCGATGCCGCGATGGTGCGGATGGAGACCAGCGCGCGCTGGCAACCGTCGATCGAAGCGTCCGCCGCAATGACCGCCTATGCCGCGATGGCGGAAGCCGCCGATCACGAAATCGGCCGGCTCGTCGCGCACCTCAAGGCGACGGGTGCCTATGACCACACCGTCTTTGTCTTCCTGTCGGACAATGGCCCCGAACCGCTCGACCCGCGCACTCGCCTGATCAACCGTCTGTTTCTTTCTGCCAATTATGATTTCACCCCCGAACATGCCGGGCAGCGCGGCACATTGACCTCGATCGGGCCGAGCTGGGCAAGCGCCGCCGCAGCGCCGCTGCGCGGCTATAAATTCTCCGCCGCCGAGGGCGGGTTGCGCGTCCCGTTGGTGATCGCCTGGCCGGCCAATCGCGCGATCCGTGGCGGGCGGATCGCGCACGGTTTCACCGACGTTACCGACATCGCCCCGACATTGCTCGCGCTGGCGGGGGTGCCCCTACCCGGACCACGGTATCGCGGGCGCATGATCGAGCCGATGACCGGGCGCAGCCTGGTGCCGCTGCTCGAAGGCAAGGCCGCGACGATTCATCCCGACGATCAGCCGATCGGCTACGAACTTTCGGGCAATGCTGCCTTGTTCAAGGGCCGCTACAAGCTGGTCAAAAACCTGCCGCCGACCGGCGATGGCGGCTGGCACCTATACGACATCGTCGCCGATCCCGGCGAAACGCGCGACCTGACCGCCGCCGACCCGGCGCGCGCGCGAACGATGCGCGCCGACTATGCCGCCTTTGCCGCACGCGACGGCGTGTTGCCGATGCCCGCCGGCTACACCGCCGCCGGCCAGATCAACGCCAATGCCTTTGACACCGTGGCACGCCCCAAACTCGAACGGGCGGCACCATTTGCGGCCTTGGCGCTGTTGGTGCTGTTGGCGGGTGCGCTTGGCTGGCGATTGCGCCGCCGCCGCGCAAGGCGGCGATGAACGGCGGATCGGACCGCGAGAGCACCTCAACGGCGCGCGAGCCCCGCCTGCTCCAGCCGCCATTTGAGCTGGTCAAACCGGTCCTGGCCAAAGAACGGCTCGCCCGCGAACACCATCAGCGGCACGCCATAATGCCCTCCCACGCGCTGCGCATCCTGGCTGGCCTTGATCGCCGAATCGAGCCGTTCATGCTCGGCGGCAACGACGCGATCCATCTCGGTCAGCTCCAGCCCAGCACGCGCAGCTGCATGCGTGAGATGATCGCCCTCGTGCCATTGATCAACGCTTCCGTCCCAAATCACCCGGCTCACCTCGTCGATGAAAGCCAGGCCGCACCCGCGCTCTGCCGCCAATTGGCCCAGCTGGCTGAGGCGATGGATGTGCGGTTGTTGCGCCGGATAGGTGCGGGTCGCGAAATCCATCACCACCGGATCGGGCACCGGCCAGCGGATCGGGATGCCCAGAAACTCGCCCGTGCGAACGATGTCGCGCATCAGGTAGCTGACCCACAACGGATCGAGGTGCGCGAAGAAATCGGCCTGCCGCACCGCGATCGGATAGACGATCCGCACGTTGCAGCGAACATCATATGCCGCTTCCAGCGCGACCAGCCGCTGGGTCACCAAATAGGAATAAGGCGAGCGGAACGACCAATAGAGATCGAAGGTGAGGGTCAAACCCCACTGCCCTGGGTTTTGATGTTGAGTTGCCCGGCAAGGCCGGCAACGCGATGCACGCTGATCGCCTGATAGTCGGGATGCTCGACCATCGCGCGCATCGCCGCGAGCGAAGGATAATGTGCGAGCGCGACCGAATCCCACAACTCGCCGACTTCGCCCAGCAGCAGCCCGGTCACCCGCCCGACATAGCCGGGCGTTGCCCCTACCCGTTCGAGATGCGCGCGCACCGCCACGCCATAGCGCATATAGGCCTCGACACCGGTCAGGTGGGCGTCGGCGCCATCGGGATATTCGGCCCAAGGTTTGAACTTCAGCAGGTTGATCATGACGAATGGCCCTTCGTCGCCCGTCAAGAAGGCGGCGGCCTGTTCGGCGCTTGGCATCACCGCGTTGACGACGATCATGGCGTGGCTCCGGTTGCCGCGATGAACGAGAGGATCGTTCGAACGATTTCGTCGGGCTTGTCTTCCTGAAGGAAATGCCCCGCCTCGGCGATGGTGACATGCGGTTGGCCCGCCGCACCGGCGATGCGCGCCTGCATAACCAGGTCGCCACCCGCAGTAACCGGGTCGCGATCACTGAAGCAGGTCAGCACCGGCCGCGCGAAGCCCTCGAGCACGGTCCACGCCGCCTTGTTCTCGGCAACCGAAGCATGGTCGGGCGTGATCGGCACCAGCGCGGGAAACTGCCGAGCGCCGGCTTTGAAGCTGTCGTCGGGGAACGGGGCGTCATACGCGGCGATCTCCGCCGGCGTCAGCCCGCGCACCGTGCCGCCGCTGACGATATGACCGATCGGGAAAACCGCGCTCGATTGGCTGAAGTTCAGCCACGCCTTGAAGCCCTCGCCCGCCGGTGCGCCTGTCGGCAGGCCGGTATTGGCGATGACCAGGCGCGAAAAGCGATCCGGAAATGCAGCGACCAGCCGCAGGCCGATCAAGCCGCCCCAATCCTGACAGAATAAGGTGATGTCGCGCAGATCGAGCGCTTCGAGCCAGGTCCGCATCCAGGCGACATGACGCTCATAGGTATAATCGCCGCGCTCGGCAGGCTTATCCGACTTGCCGAAGCCGATCAGGTCGGGCGCAACCACGCGGTGCCCCGCCGCGACCAACGGCGGCACGAAATCGCGATAGAGATAGGACCAGCTCGGCTCGCCGTGGAGCAGCAATATCGGCGCTGCCTCCCGCGGACCTTCATCGACATAATGCAGGCGAAGCTCGGGGCAGCCGTCGATCGCGACCGGGCAATAATGCGGGGCAAACGGATAGGCCGTCAGCGCGCCGAAGCTGGCATCGGGCGTTCGCAACACCTGCATCGTCATCTCCTATATTGGCAGCATGTGTGTCATAATGCCGCCGACAGGTCAACGGGCGGGGGGCGGCGATTGTCGACCAGACGAAAGCCAATATGATCGGTGCCGAGCCCGCGTTCCTGAAATTGGCGCGCCGCCGGGCGATACCGCGCGCAATAATTCGCCGCGCACAGATAGGATCCGCCCTTGATGACGCGCAGGTCGCCGCTCGCGTCGGCGGCGTTCCGGGTCCATTCCCAGACATTGCCGATCATGTCGTACAGGCCGTATCGATTGGCGGGAAAGCAGCCCACGGGGGCCCGCCCGACATAGCCGTCGGTCGCAAGGTTCCGCACCGGGAATACGCCCTGATAATAGTTGGCGGCGGGGGCGCCATCGCGGCCAACCGGCTCGGGCACCACCGCTTCGCCGCCTCGGGCGGCATATTCCCACTGCGCCTCGGTCGGCAAGTCCTTGCCCGCCCAGCGCGCATAGGCGAGCGCGTCGTCATACGCGATCTGAACAACGGGGTCGCGATCATGGCCGGCGATCGATTCGCCCGGCCCCGAGGGGTGCCGCCACTGCGCGCCCACCATCCAGCGCCACCATCGCGGGTCGGCCTCACTCGGCACCCCGAACACCGCCGATCCCGGCACGCGCATTTCCGGCGGCGCATCGGCAAGCACCGGCGGCGCACGCTCGGCCAGCGTGCGATAGCCCGTAGCGCGCACGAACGCCGCGAATTGCGCATTGGTCACTTCATGCGGATCGATCCAGAACCCTGCCACCTCGGTCGAACGCAGCGGCCCCTCCTCGGGATACCGCGCATCCTCACCCATCGCGAAGCGACCGCCGGCGATCCAGCGCATTTGAGCATCGGGCTGCGTGGCGCACCCGTCGGCCGGACTTTGTGCGATGTCGGGCGAGCGGTTGCATGCCCCAACGAACAGCAAGGCAAATAGGTACGCCGATCGCCTCATTGCCGCTCCCCCCGCCACATTCATTGCATCGAACACGGCACGGGCTGCGCTGCAACGCTATTGTGGCGCATCGCCGACTGCCAACGCCCGATGGCTTCAGGGTTTTATCTTGGAGGTTACCGATTGCAGTTGCATTGCGGCGGCCATGTCGCCTTCGACCTTGAGCTTGCCGAGCATGAACGCCGCCGTGCCGTTGAGCGAGCCATCCGCCAGCGCCAGGAAATTGCTGAACGATACTTTGATCGTGGTGTCGGCAGGGCCGTCATCATTGGTCACGCTCCTGGCAATCCCGTCGAGCAGAATATGGCCCTCCTCACCGAAATCGAGCCTCACCCGCTTGCCCGGAACGACCGCTTCATTGCTGGCCATGACATGGGTAACCTCAGCGACAGTCGGCATCGAACGCCTCCTTTTTAATGGCAGCTTTCATGTCATAATAAACTGGCATCGGGTGCGGTCAAGTGGCTTTGCGCCGCCGCCTGGAGGGCAAGGTTTTCAGCATCGGGCACTGTGGACAGCCTTTGCCGCGCGCGTTGACTCAAATGGGCAAGTCCGCGATAATATATTGGCATATAATACGCCAATTATGTCGCAGCGTCGATCGGCGCATCGGAAGGGGGAAGTATGGCTGAAAGTCATGGAAGCGCGCCGATGCGCGTCGCACGCAGCTTGAGTCCGCGGGCATGAGCCGCAGGCTCTGGTGGCTTGCGCTGGCCGCAGCTCTGGTCGCCGGAGGCTATGCCCTGTTCCAGCAGTATAAAATCTATCTCCCCGGTATCATCAGCGAATGGCGCAGGCCCATCGCCGCAAACCAGCCGGTCACCTGGGCCAGCGGCCCTGCGACGCGGGTGGCGACCGCCCGGCGACCGCCCAATGTGATCCTGATCGTGGCCGACGACCTCGGCATCAACGACATCAGCCTGGACGGCGGCGGCGTCGGCGGCGGTGCGGTCAAGACGCCGAATATCGACGCGCTCGCGGCCCAAGGGGTCAACTTCACCACCGCTTACGCCGCCAATGCAACCTGCTCGCCATCGCGCGCCGCGCTGATGACGGGGCGGTACCCCACGCGCTACGGCTTTGAATTCACTGCCGTTCCCGCAGTGTTCGCCGGCGCGGTGGCACATAGCGACCAGGGCAATTCGCCCTACCCGATCATTTTCCACGACGAACTCAGCAAAAACGTCATCGACTATCCCTTGCAGGGCGTACCCGCGAGCGAGATCACGATCGCGCAACTGCTGAAAGCGCGGGGCTATCATACGCTGCACATCGGCAAATGGCATCTCGGCGAGGCCGACGCCCTGGCCCCGCATGCGCGCGGCTTCGATGAAACGCTCGGCTTCCGCTCGGGCGGCAGCAAATATCTGCATCAAAACGATCCCGCGAGCGTGAACGCGAAACTGCCCTTGGACCCGATCGATCGGTTCCTGTGGCCCAATCTTCCCTACGCGGTCCAGTTCAACAATGGTCAGCGGTTCGAGCCCGACCGGCATATGACCGACTATCTGACCGACAACGCCCTGGCCGCGATCGAGGCGAACCGGAATCGGCCCTTCTTCCTCTATCTGGCGTACAACGCACCCCATACCCCGCTACAGGCGACCCAGGGCGATTACGACGCGCTACCGATGATCAAGGATCACACGACGCGCGTCTATGGCGCGATGATCCGCCAGATGGATCGGCGAATCGGCGATGTGATGACAAAGCTCAAATCGCTCGGCATCGACGACGATACGCTCGTCATCTTCACCAGCGATAATGGCGCTGCCTGGTACAATGGCATCCCCGACCTCAACAAGCCGTATCGCGGCTGGAAAGCGACCTTCTTCGAAGGTGGGATCCGGGTGCCGCTGCTGATGCGCTGGCCGGGCAAGATCGCACCGGCGACGCAATCGACCACCAGGGCCAGCCATCTCGACATGTTCGCGACAATCGCCGCCGTGGCGGGCTCGCCGATGCCGCGCGACCGCGTGATGGATTCGAACGATGTGCTGGCGGGCATCGTCCCCGGCACGCCGCCGACCACCGCCACCGGCCCTTTATTCTGGCGCTCGGGCGAATATCGCGCGGTGCGCGATGGCGACTGGAAGCTGCAAATCACCGCGCGGCCCGAAAAGGCGTATCTATTCAACCTGGCGGCCGATCCGCACGAACGCCGCAACCTCGCCTCGCGCGACCCGGCGCGGGTGGCGCAACTGCGCGCCAAGATCGCAGCCCATAATCGGGGCATGGCCAAGCCGTTATGGCCCGGCCTGATCGAGACGCCGGTGCGGATCGACGTGCCGCTAAACGCACCCTGGTCGCGCGATCAGGCGTATATCTATTGGACGAATTAGCGCCGGTCGGGCTTCCCGCCTCGCTCCAACCGCGCGATCAGAACTGTCGCCGCACTGTCAAGCCATAGGTGCGCGGCTCGGCATAATTGCCTCCGCGTGCCTGCCCAATGCCGCCGGGACCGCCCGCCGCACCCGGCGTGCCGCGCAACGCCATGTTGAAGGTGATGCTGCGCGTGAATGCATCGGTCAGGTTGTTCCCCCATAGCTCGACCCGCCAAAGACCATCGGCGCGACCCAGACCGGCGCGCATGTCGAGCTTCACATTGCTGTCCTGGATGTCGAACGCGGCGGGTATGCTGGTGCCGACGATCACTGCCTGGGTCGATGTGCGTCGATCCGATTCGAGCCTTGCCGACCCGCTAAACCCGATCGTCAGATTGCGGCCGATCGGCTGGCGATGATCGAACCCGGTGATCACGGCATGGCGCGGCGCGTTGATCAGGCTTTGGCCGCATAGCGACGTCACGTTCACCGCAGTCAGCGCGCCGGCACAGTCGCTGGGGAAGCGCGCATTGGTGTAGGTATAGGAGCCGTTGACGGTCAGCCGGGGCGAAACCCGTGCCATCAGCTCGATCTCGCCCCCGGTGCTGCGCGCCTTTGGCACGTTGAAGGTGGTGAACTGAATCCCGGTGAATTCGAGCACTTGCAACCCGAACAACCGCGCATCGAACAACGCGAAATTGGCGGTAAAGCTTCGGCCCAACCGCAATTTCAACCCGATTTCATAGGCGTCGACGGTCTCGGAATCGAAGCGAGGATCGGCCCCGGCGATGCCTGCCGACGGGTCGAGGTTGAAGCCGCCCGACTTATACCCGTGGGTGAAGCTGGCATAGCTGTTGACCGCCTCGCTGATCGTCCAGATCAGCTTGGCGGTGTAATTGAGCGAATCGTCCTGGAAGACCAGATCATAGGTCACCGGCGTCGGCGGCCCCGACGCGGTACCCGCCCCCGCCAGATTGGCCCGGGTGGCAAACGGGAAGCAGGCAAGCGAAATGGCGGCATTGCGCGCAGCAGCGGGAAGCGCAGCGCCGATCGGGCTGGTCAGCGTCGCCCCACACGCCGACGAGCGCGCCGAAAGCTGCGAGAAAACGCCCTCCTTGCGATCGTTCGAATAACGCAGGCCGACATTGACCGCGACGCGATCGGTCAGCTTGAGCGTCTCATTGGTGAAGATCGACCAATTACGCCCCTTCTGAGTGAAGAGATTATTGGCAAAGTCGCCCGTCGCATTGACGTTCTGCGCCAGCACCAGCGCGGGATTCGGCCCCAACGCCGTGATCCCAATCGCGCGTAGCAACACACTGTTATAGCGTTGGTAATCGCTGCCCAGCGTCAGCGATTGCAGCTCGTCGATCGTCTCGTCGAGATAATAGGCACCCACCAACAGCTTGAGCCGATCCTCCCACACCGCACCGCTCAGCCGTATCTCCTGCGAAAAGGTCGTGATGCGCGAGCTTACCTGTTGCGCTGCGCCGGTCGCCGTCGCGCCGGTATCCGAAGTCGACAGAACCTTCAGGCTGGTAAAGTCGCTGTTCGCAACGGGTGTATTATCTGACCAGCGATAGGCGGTGATCGCGGTCAGTTTGATGTCGCCCAGCCGCCAATCCAATTGGCCCGTCGTTCCCCATTGCTCCAGGCGATCGCGCTGATCCTCGCTATTTCCCAGCCGGGCGTCGATCGCCGCCTGGCCGCTGATCGGCACCCCGCCATCGGCAGGCAAGCCGACTTGCGTGTACAGCCCGCGCCGGACGAAGCTGGTATCCTGCACGATGATCGGTTCGCAGCAATGCTCGTCCGATTTGGCATAATCGCCGACCAGGCGGAAACTCAGATCGTCATTGGGCTGCCAAAGCAACTGCCCACGCACGACATATCGGTTGCGGTCTCCACTGGTCGGCCCGGCGGTGCTGCCGATATAGCCGTCACGCTCACGATAGGCACCCGACAGGCGGACGCCCAGCGTGTCGCGGACGATCGGCACCGACATGCCCGCCTGCACATTGAACAGTTCGTAATTGCCACCGGTCGTGCTGGCGAAACCCTCGACCCTGGCAAGATTGGGCGCGGCGGTCGTGATGTTGAGCGCGCCGGCCGACGTGTTGCGCCCGAACAGCGTTCCCTGCGGCCCGCGCAATATCTCGACCTGCTGGACATCGAGCAAGTCCCCCAGCGCGATACCGGAACGGCTGAGATAGACGCCGTCGATAAATATCCCGACCGCGCTTTCGAGCCCGGTGTTGTTGCCGGTGGTCCCGACGCCGCGGATCCGGATCGTCGTGCCGCTGCTCTGCGAATTGGCGCTGGTCAGGTTGAAGCTCGCCGACAATGCCTCGAGCGTCCGCAGATCGTTGATCCCCGATCGCTCCAATTGCTCGGCAGTAATTGCGGTCACCGCGAT
This sequence comes from Sphingomonas sp. 37zxx, assembly GCF_000786205.1. Taxonomy (GTDB): domain Bacteria; phylum Pseudomonadota; class Alphaproteobacteria; order Sphingomonadales; family Sphingomonadaceae; genus Sphingomonas. The sequence goes on from NZ_JROH01000052.1 coordinate 13,623, forward strand.
CGGCACGCTTTGCAGCGTCTGCCGCTCGAGCTGCGCGGTGACGATGATGTCGTCAGCAGGCAGATCGTCGTCCAGGACAGTCTGCGCGGCAGCCGGAACGATTGCAAAAAAGGCAGCCCAACTGGCGCCGCAAAGCGGACCAACTTTCATACACCCCTCCCCTGATCATGCCATATATTGGCACTGTATATGCCATAAGGTACCCGATTTACCATGATTGGCAAGGGGCTGATATTCACAGGCACCGACCGGACATTGGCAACACTGCCCTTCCGGCCGACAGGCCGATCTGAATGTTGATAAACGCCCGCGACAGCACCGTTTGGACCATTATGTGGCGGTTCGCGGCGCGGGCGACGCCGATTGCACCGCGTAATTGAGCCTTGCAAGCACGCAAAAATCTCTCAATAAGAGACGGTATATCATTACTTTCTAGTGGGCAGTATTTATGGCATCCTCTTTGGCCTCGCATATCCCGGTCACCGTGCTCACCGGCTATCTCGGCGCGGGCAAGACGACGCTCCTCAACCGCATCCTAAGCGAAAATCACGGGCGCAAATATGCGGTCATCGTCAACGAATTTGGCGAGATCGGCATCGATAACGATCTGATCGTCGATGCCGACGAGGAAGTGTTCGAAATGAACAACGGCTGCATCTGCTGCACCGTTCGCGGCGACCTGATCCGCATCATCGAAGGGTTGATGAAGCGCAAGGACGACTTCGACGCGATCATCATAGAAACCACCGGCCTCGCCGATCCTGCCCCGGTCGCACAGACATTCTTCGTCGATGACGAGGTGCGCGCGCGCGCCAGCCTCGATGCGATCGTCACGGTGGTCGATGCGCGCCACGTACTGGCCCGGCTGGAAGACAGCCACGAGGCCGAGGAGCAGATTGCCTTTGCCGATGTGATCCTGCTCAACAAAATCGATCTGGTAGACGCCCAGGAACTGGAACAAGTGCGCCAACGCATCCGTGCGATCAACGGACAGGCCAAGCTGCATGAGACTCAGAACTGCGTCGTTCCGCTCGAAGAAGTGATGGAGCGCGGAGCCTTCGACCTCGATCGCATTCTCGAAATCGAGCCCAACTTCCTGTCCGAAGACGATCATGAGCATGATGATTCAATCACTTCGGTATCGCTGACGTCCGACGCGCCGATCCGCCCCGAATTGTTCATGCCATGGCTGCGGATTCTGACCACAACGCAGGGGCAGGATATTCTGCGGCTCAAGGGGGTGCTGGCATTTCCCGACGAAGAGCAGCGTTACGTGGTGCAGGGCGTCCACATGCTGCTCGACGGCGATCATCAGCGCGCCTGGAAAGCCGATGAGGAACGGGTCAGCCGCATGGTATTCATTGGCCGAAACCTCGATTCAGCAGCGTTGCGGCTGGGTTTCAACGCTTGCGCCGCGCGCGCCAGCCAATGATCGCGATCGCCGAGAAGGACGCGCTGGTCCACCGCCATGGACGGCATTGGAACGTCGATGCCGAGCCGACCGCGCTATTGTGGCTAGGCGAAGTGATGGCGGCAACACTGGGCGACGGCAGCATCCGCTGGATCGGTGACCAGGGCGAAACCTTGGCGGTACAGTCACATGACGGTGCCATCCTGTCGGCCTGTCGCCACCCCGCTGGGGATTCGGTGGTCACCGGCGGCGATGATGGCCGCGTCTGCCGGGTGTTCCCCGACGGCAACGTCGTCGAGCTGGGCAGCTTTGCGCGCAAATGGGTCGACCATCTCGTCGCCAGCCCGGCCTCGGGTCTTATCGTTGCGGGCATCGGGCGCGAGGCTGTGGCCTGGACCAGGGGCAGCGATAGCCCATCGCATCGCTACCCTGTCGAATCCACGATCGGCGGCTTGGCGCTGGACGCCAAGGGCAGGCGGCTGGGCATCGCGCATTATAACGGGGCCACGCTGGTCTATGGCGGCAACCCCGATAGCGGCCGCATCGCGCTCAAATGGGTTGGCTCGCACATCGCCTGCACCATGAGTGCCGATGGCCGCTATCTGCTCACCGGGTTGCAGGAGACCGGCCTGCACGGCTGGCAGCTTCCCGACATGCGCGACATGCGGATGGAGGGCTATGCCGCCAAAACCCGCAGCTTTGCCTGGGATCGCAAGGGCAAATGGCTCGCCACCAGCGGCGACGCTGCGGCGATCCTCTGGCCCTTCGAAGGCAAGACCGGCTCGATCGGCAAACCGCCACTGCTGCGCGCCCGGCGCAAGGGGGCGCTTGTCACCCGCGTTGCGTTCCATCCGCGCGATGATCTTCTGGCGGTCGGGTATAATGATGGGGTGGTCACGCTGGCACGATTAGGGGACGAGAATGTCCTGCTGATCGACGAAGCCACCGTCGGCTCCATCACCGCCATGACGTGGAACGACACCGGCACCCGGCTGGGCTGGGGCGGCGATACCGGGCGGGTTGGCGTGCTGGATATGGAAACGCGGGCGTGAAAAACCCCTGTGTCGACATTTGCCGGTTCGACGGGCGCACCGGTTGGTGCGTCGCCTGTGGCCGGTCGCTCGCCGAATGCCGGGAATGGAAAAAGGCCCCACGCCCGCGCCTGATGGCGATCAGTAGGACGCTGCCAAGCCGGCTGAGCAAGCTGGCCGAACGCGGCATCCGGGTATTCGGGAAAGAAGCATGATCGAATTATCGGTGCTCTGGCTGATGTTCGTCCTGGGCCTGCGGCATGGGCTGGATCCCGATCATGTCGCGGTGATCGACAATATCGTGTTCCGCACCGTGGATCGGCGCCCCCAATTGGCGCTGTGGACGGGTACGCTGTTTGCCCTGGGCCATAGCTTTTCGGTCGCGTCGGTGGCGGTAGGCGTCTCCTTGGCCGCGGGTGCTTTCTCGATGCCGGGATGGGTTGCCGGGCTTGTCGATGGTGCCGTAGTGGCGCTGTTGCTGGTGGTCGGCACCCTGAACCTGCGCGCGCTGTTGCGACAAGGCGACTATACCCCGGTGGGGTGGCGAACGCATCTGATCCCGCAACGGCTGCGAAACAGCACCCATCCTGCTGCCGTAATCGCGATCGGGGTGATCTTCGGGCTGGTATTCGATACCGCCACCCAGGCGGCTGCCTGGGGTGCCGCGGCAACCGCCAAGGGCGGGACCACCGCCGCGCTCGCAATCGCGCTTAGCTTTGCTGCGGGCATGTTGCTTGCCGACACGCTCGACAGCCAGATTGTCGGCAGGCTGTTGCGAAAAGCCGGGCGTTCGACAGCGGCGATCCGCCGCTACCGACGCGGGGTCGGTTGGCTGGTGGTGTGGCTCAGCTACGGCATGGCAGGCTATGCCATTCTCGGCGCACTCGGCACCGAAATAGCCCTGTCCGACGCTGCCTTTTCGCTGCTCGGCTTGGGCGCGGCGGCAAGCGTAATGGTGTTTCTGGCCATGGGTCGCTGGCTGGCACGCCGCGCGGCGAAACCGTTGCCCGTCCGCCAAAGCCCGTGATGCCCGCCGACCGATAAAGGCCGATCACCAAATTGTCGTTGGCAGAAATCAGCCACCGCCCCCTCGGACGATGGCCGCTGGTCGCGCCGCCGCCTAGCTTACCGCCTCGATCACCGCAGCGCGCAGTTCGGGAATCCCCATCCCGCCTTCGCTCGACGTCACCAGAATGTCGGGATGCGCCGCCGGGCGCTTGCGCACTTCCTCGATCGTGCGTTCGGTTACCTCGGCCAGCTCGCTCGCCTTCACCTTGTCGGCCTTGGTCAGCACGATGCGATAGCTGACCGCCGCGGCATCGAGCATCTTGAGGATGTCGCGATCGACGTCCTTGATGCCGTGGCGCGAATCGATGAGCAACAGGCTGCGCTTGAGTGCCTGCCGCCCGCGCAGGAAATCATTCACCAGGAAGCGCCATTTGCGCACCACGTCCTTGGGTGCCTTGGCAAAGCCATAGCCCGGCATGTCGACCAGCCGGAACGCCAGCGGCTCGCCAACGTCAAAGAAGTTCAGCTCCTGCGTCCGCCCCGGCGTGTTCGACGTGCGCGCCAGGCCGTTGCGGTTGGTCAGCGCGTTGAGCAGCGACGATTTACCGACATTCGATCGCCCGGCAAACGCCACCTCAGGCACCACCGGCTCGGGCATATGCTCCAGCGCCGGGGCCGAGCGCAGGAAGGCGATCGGCCCTGAGAAGATTTTCCGCGCCGCCTCGATCGCGTCGTCGTCGAACGGCGACGTCACTTGGCAGGGGCCGTCTTGAGCGCCGGATGCTGGCGATACAGCCACCATTGTTGCGCCATCGTCAGCACGTTCGACGTGATCCAATACACCTGCAAGCCCACCGCAAACGGTGCCATCACGAACATCAGCATCCACGGCATGATCGCAAAGACCTGCTTTTGCACTTCGTCCATCGGCGCGGGATTGAGCTTGAACTGGAAGTACATCGAAATGCCCAGCAGGATCGGCACGACGCCGATCGCGATGAAGCTCGGCGGGCTGAACGCCAGCAACCCGAACAGGTTGAGCGGGGTCAGCGGATCGGGTGCCGACAAATCCTTGATCCAGCCGACGAACGGCTGATGCCGCATTTCGATCGTCAGGATCAGCACCTTGTACAGCGCGAACATGATCGGGATCTGCAACACCATCGGCAGGCAGCCCGCCAGTGGATTGACCTTCTCGGTCTTGTACAGCGCCATCATCTCCTGCTGGAGCTTGGGCTTGTCTTCCTTATGCTTCTCTTGCAGCGCCTTCAGCTTGGGCTGGATCGCGCGCATGCTCGCCATCGACGCGAACTGCTTTTGCGCGATCGGGAACAGCAGCAGCCGGATGGTCAGCGTCAGCAGGATGATGGCGATGCCGAAATTGCCGATCAGCCGGAACAGCCAGTCGAGATAATAAAAGATCGGCTTTTCGATGATTCGGAACCAGCCCCAGTCGATCGCCTTGTCGAACTGGATGATGCCCAGGTCGGCTTCATAGCGGTCGATCAACCGCACTTCCTTTGCCCCGGCAAAGAAGCGCGCGGTCTGGGTCGTCGTGCGTCCGGGGGCGACGTTGACCGCATCGCGCTGGGCATAATCGGCCTGGAACTGGCCATTGGCACCCGATCGCAATTGCAGTTCGACCGGCACCTTCTGATCGGGCACCATCGCGGTCAGCCAATATTGGTCGGTAAAGCCCGCCCAGCCGCCGGTGGTGGGATAGCGGGTCGCCTCCTCGGCTACTTCGTCATAATCGCGATACACCGCGCTGCCGTCGCGCACCGCCATCGGCCCGACATGCGCGACCCATTGATCGACATCGGTCGATGCGCCGCGCCGGCTGAGATAGCCATAAGGCGTCACCGCGATCGGCGCCTGGCCGCCATTGGCGACCGTCTGGCGCGCGGTGAACATATAATCCTGGTCGACCGACAGCTCGATGCGGAAGCGCTGCCCCTGCCCATTATCGGCGTCGAGCGTTACCGGGCGGCCGGGTGCCAGCACATCGCCGGTCGCGCGCCACACCGTGTCGGCGTCGGGCGCGGCAAACCCGCTCGATCGCCAGCCGAAACCGGCGAAATAGGCATCGGCGCTCCCCGCCGGCGACAGCAGCCGGATCGGCGGCGAATCCTTGGCGATGGTCTCGTCATATTGCTTGAGCACCAGATCGTCGATCCGGGCACCCTTCAGGTTGATCGAACCCGACAGCTTGGGCGTGTCGATCCGCACCCGTGGCGATTCGGCGATCACCGCGTCGCGGTTGCGGATTGCCGTGCCGGTATCGGCGGCGGGATCAGCCTTTGGATTGGGAAGGACGGTGGTCTTGCCCCCCGCGATCTTGGTCACCGGCGGATTGGCGGTGGGGAAGAAATATCCCGACACCATCGGAAACCCGAACAAGATGAACGCCGCGAGTATCGCGAAGATCGCGAAATTCTTCTGGTCTTCCTTCACGAAACTTCCCCGTTCGGAGCTTCAGGGAACCGGATCATATCCGTGCCCGCCCCATGGATGACAGCGCGCAATGCGCCGTGCGGCCAACCAGCCGCCTTTGATTGCGCCATAGCGGCCAATCGCCTCGATTGCATAGGCCGAACAGCTTGGCGCGTAACGACAGGTCGGCGGCAAAATGCGCGAAGGCCCGATTTGCCATCCGCGCGCGATCAGGATGAGGATGCGCGCGATCATGCTCAGCGCGCCGCCACTAAAAGGTCGTCACCCCGGCGAAACCAGCCGTCACCCCGGCGAAAGCCGGGGCCCAGAGCCGCAAACGCTGCACTTCGATCGTAGGAAACCCCGGCATCCGCCGGCGCAACGGCAGCGACAAACATCACCGCCGCACCTTGGCACAAGCCTTGGCCAGCTCCCGCACCAGATCGGCATAGGGCCGTTCGATCCCAGAATGCCGCCCGATCAGCACATGATCGGCACCCGCCAGCCCATGTTCGGGCAGCACGTCGCGCGCAAGCATGCGAAAACGCCGCTTCATCCGGTTGCGGACAACGGCGTTTCCCACTTTTTTCGATACGGTAATGCCGATCCGTTTCGCCGGATCGGCGTCACCCCGCGCGCGCACCAGCAGCACGAAGCCCGGCATCGGCGCGCGTTTCCCCTGATTCGCCGCGAGATACTCGCGGCGCAGGGTCATGCGTGTCAGGCCGACAGCTTCTTGCGGCCGCGCGCCCGGCGCGCCCGGACGATCTTGCGGCCCGCTGCCGTCGCCATCCGTGCAAAGAAGCCGTGCCGGCGCGTCCGCACCAGGTTGCTCGGCTGAAAAGTCCGCTTCATCGGTCATTCCCTTGGCATCTGTAAGCTAGAGCGCGCACCGACATGGCCGCGTCTAAAACGTAAAATGGCCGCCACAGGGACGGCCTTGTGAGGCGCGCCATACGCCGATGACGGTTTCAAGTCAACGTCGGCCAGGGATGCGGTGCCCGGTTCCATCGCTTCCGAAACCCGCTATGCCTTATGGTTAAGGGGGACGTCACGCATGGTCGCGATCGTATCGACAGTGGCCTATCTGGGGCTGGAGGCGCGCGCTGTCGAGGTGCAGTGCAACCTTGTCGCCGGGCTGCCCGCCTTCATCGTCGTCGGCCTGGCTGACAAGGCGGTGGGCGAAAGCCGCGAACGGGTGCGCGGCGCGATCGCCGCGATCGGCCTTGCCCTGCCGCCAAAGCGAATCACCGTGAACCTTTCGCCTGCCGATCTGCCCAAGGAGGGATCGCATTACGACCTGCCCATCGCGCTGGCGCTGCTCGGCGCGATGGGGGTGATCGATGCCGAGACGCTGGCCGATTATGTCGTCGTCGGCGAATTGGGCCTCGACGGGCGAATCGCTCCCTCCCCCGGCGTCATGCTCGCGGCGCTGCATGCTTCCGAAACCGGCAAGGGGCTGGTGTGCCCCGCCGCGCAAGGGTCCGAAGCCGCCTGGGCCGGATCGATCGAAGTGGTCGCCGCAACCGACCTGATCGGGCTGCTCAACCATTTCAAGGGCAACCAGTTGCTCCCCGCCCCGCGCCCCGGCGAGATCGACGATCCGGTCATCGGCCCCGACCTGGCGCAGGTAAAGGGCCAGGAAACCGCCAAGCGCGCGCTCGAAATCACCGCCGCCGGCGGCCATAATCTGCTGATGGTCGGCCCGCCGGGCGCGGGCAAATCGCTGATGGCGGCGTGTCTGCCCGGCATCCTCCCCCCGCTCGACGCCGCCGAAGCACTCGAAGTCTCGATGGTCCAATCGGTCGCGGGCACGCTCACCAACGGCAAGCTCACCCGCAACCGCCCTTTCCGCAGCCCGCATCATTCGGCATCGATGGCAGCGCTCACCGGCGGCGGGCTGAAGGTGAAGCCCGGCGAGGTCAGCCTCGCGCATCTCGGCATCCTCTTCCTCGACGAGCTCCCCGAATTTCAGCGCGCCGTCCTCGATTCGCTGCGCCAGCCGTTGGAGACCGGCACCGTCAGTGTCGCGCGCGCCAACGCCCATGTCACCTTCCCCGCGCGGGTTCAGCTCGTGGCGGCGATGAACCCCTGCCGCTGCGGCCATCTCGGCGACCCCGCGCTCGCCTGCGCCCGCGCGCCCAAATGCGCCGCCGATTATCAGGCCAAGGTATCGGGGCCGTTGCTCGACCGGATCGACCTGCACGTCGAAGTATCCGCCGTCACCGCCGCCGACCTGATCCTGCCGCCCCCTGCCGAAGGATCGGCGCAAGTCGCCGCCCGAGTCGCCGCCGCCCGCGCGATACAGGCGGCGCGCTACGCCGGCACCACCACGCGCACCAACGCCCAAGTCGAAGGCCGCCCCCTCGAAGCCGTCGCCACCCCCGACGAAGCCGGCCGCAAATTGCTGGCCCAGGCCGCCGAATCGATGCGCATGTCCGCGCGCGGCTACACCCGCGTCCTGCGCGTCGCGCGCACCATCGCCGATCTGGCGGGCGTCGAAACGGTGGGGCGGCTGCACATTGCCGAGGCGCTGAGTTATCGGCGCAGGGGGCCGCTGAATTGAGGGGGGGCGAAGCTCGCGGCGGATTTGAGGGAGATGGGGCGGCAGGTATCGCCCATTTGCGGACGTTGACAGGGCGTACCAACGCAATAGGTTCGCTGGCGTGACTGACTTGAAGCGACTCCGCACCTTGGCTGCAAAACTCATCAAGGTATTGGCTTTTATGGCCGCCGGCGCGCTGTTCTTCACGTGGTATATCGAGTGGCGCAGCGCAGTTGTCGGTGCCGAAATGCGAGGCTACGAGCGGACCCTCAAAGCAATCGTCTACGGTTTGCTAATAGCGTACCATGCAATCCGATTTGACGATCGCTCCCAAACGCAAGACTTAAAGGACATCTCACCGCGGTGGAGTGGGGCGCTGGTCGCGTTACTAACGGGCTTGGCTGCGACAACCTACGCCGCATTGCCATCTGGCCTGAACAGTCTGCCACTTTCTGCGATAATATTTGCTGGCACGTTGATTGCAGTCATTGCCATCTGGCGGTTCGCAACGGCGCACGCAGATGAGATCGGGGAGGTTCGCTTCAAGCGCTGACAGGCTTTCAGTGATCGCCCGAACGACCGCTTTCCACCACTTCGCGCCACTACATCTACCGAGCACGCACGATCACAACGCCCGGAACCAAACCCCGCTGTCCTACAACCCCGCGCTTTGATACGCATGCCGCATGAACACGCCCGCCCCATCCACCTCCGGCATCGCCTTCCGCCACGCGGGGAAGGGCGATCCGGGGGGTACGTAGTGTAGCTTTTGTAG
>NZ_JROH01000053.1 GCF_000786205.1 Sphingomonas sp. 37zxx
TCGCTCGCTGATCGAGGCGAACTCGGACCTGCTATGTGACCCAGGTCCTCGTGCCCGAGCTCTCACCCGGCGACATCGTCATCATGGACAATCTGTCGAGCCACAAGGGGCCAACCATCCGCGAAGCCATCGAGGCTGCCGGTGCCGAGTTGCTGTTCCTGCCGCCCTACAGCCCCGACTTCAACCCCATCGAAAAGGCATTCTCGAAGCTCAAGGCGCATCTGCGAAAAGCCGCCGAACGCACCATACACGGCCTGTGGGACGCCATCGGACGCATCCTCGATCTCTACTCTCCCCAGGAATGCGCTAATTACTTCAAATCATGCCGGTATGATGCAACATGATCGAAAACCGCTCTATCGCGACGATATTGTCACGCTAACGGCACCCGAAATGGCGATGCATCGCCACTGTCTGCGTGCGGTCCGAGCACGGCTCGACCGGTTCGATTGACGGCTTGAGGCCGTGGCGGACGTCCCTCGCCTTCCCGAACGCCTGCATGCTGGCGTGCGCGGCTCGTTGGCGCGTGGGCGAGGAGGCCGCACCCGGCTGATAGCCTCCGCTTACCAGGTCCGTATCCAACCCCGCCGCGCTGCGGCAAATATTGTCTTATTACAACTATGTCGTGGGAACCTGTCGCAAAGCGCATTCTTCGGTTGCTGGCTGAGCAATGCACTATGAAATGGCGGAACTCGAGACCTTAGCTGGCGCTTCTGCTTGTCGCGAGCGGGCACCGATGGTAGCGCTTCACCCGTGGCCAGGCTGATTGCCCTTTTGATGATGTGCACGCTGATGCTGTCGCATGGCACCGGCGGTGCCGCGATGCCGCATGGCGGCGGTGCGATGCCTGCGGTCGAGCACGGCGATCATCATCATGACGAAGCCGAGGCACCGATCGGCCAGAACGATGCAGGCGACTCTGCCCAGGTCAAAACCCAGGCACCTCAGGACGGGATCGCCGATCTCGACATCGCGCATGTGCATCAGGTTATCGACATCACGCCGTCGGTCGGCATGGTTTCGATGATGCGGCTGACCAATTCCCTGCCCGCGGTGCCGATGCCGATTGCACGATTGCGATCGGAGCGCACGCCGCCGCTGCTGAAGCCGCCTTTGGCCTGAATGCACGCCACGGCGTTGCGCATCGCCGCGCAGCGCCCGTCGTGACATTCGGGAGCTTTATCCAATGCATATTCCCTTGCGGGCCGCGCTGTTTGCGGTCGCGCTTTCGTCGACAGCGACGGTGCGGGCACAGACCGCATCGCTGACGCTCGAACAGGCGGTCAGACGTGCGATCGAGGCGTCGCCGCGCAATGCCGCGGCGCGCGCGCGCGGCGAAGTCCTGACCGCCGCAAGAGCGCAAGCCGAAACTCGGCCCGCCGCGTCGGTCGACATCCTGGCCGAAAATTTCGGTGTCGGTGGGGCAGAACTCAATCGGCAGATTCAGATCGGCGCGACCTATAACCAGCGGATCGAGCGCGGGGCCAAGCGCGATGCGCGGATCGCGCTGACCGAGGGGGACCGCGGTGTCGCCGCTGCCGAAGCGACGGTATCGCTGCTCGATCTGGCCCAGCGGGTGCAGCGGCTGTTCGTCGAGGTCGAAGCGACGACGATGGCGGTGACGCTTGCCGAGGAACAACTCGGGATCGCGCGGCAGCTCCAGCGCGAGGTCCAGCGCCGCGTCGATGGTGCGCGAGATCCGCTGTTCGCCGGCACTCGCGCGCGCACCCAGCTCGCCGAAGCCGAAGTCGATCTGGAAATCGCCGAACATGCGCGCGACGCAGCGATGATCCGGCTGACCGCGATGTGGAACGGTGTGCCCGCCGGGCTGCGCGTTGCCGCCGACGATTTTCTGAAGTTCGAAGACGCCGTGGCGGTTTCGCCTTCGCCCGCCGATCTGCCGATTTACGCAGCCCGCCGCCGCCGCGCCGATGCCGCCATCGCGCTTGAGCGAAGCAATGCGCGCACCGATCCTACCTTGTCGGGTGGCCCGCGCTTCATCGGCACCGGCGACTTCGCGATCGTCGCCGGTGTTTCACTGCCGCTGCGCAACCGCGCGCTCAATGCCGCGAACATCGCCCGCGCCCAGGCCGAACAGCGCCAGATCGATGCCGACCTCGCGGTCGAACGCTTCGATCGCGAACGCGCGATCGCGCTGGCGGCCGAGATCGTCGAGGAGTCGCGGCACGAAGCCGAAGCGGTGCGCGACCGGGTGATCCCCGGGCTGGTCCGCACGCTTGCCGAAGTTCGCGCAGGCTATGCGCGCGGCGGCTTCTCGTTCCTCGACGTATCGACCGCACAGACCGCGCTCGCGACGGGCCGACGCCGCCTGATCGACGCTGCCCGGCGGCATCATGAAGCCGGGGTCGAGCTTGATCGGCTGACCGGCCGATACCTTTCCCTCGTGCAGGAGGCACGCTGATGCCTGATCTTCGTCCCGCGCTGTTGCTGGCGCTGATGCCGCTGGCCGCCTGTGGCAGCGGTGCCCCGACCGACAACACCGCCGCCGAGGCACCTGCCGCCGGCGAGTATGAGCGCGGTCCACATAACGGGCGGATGCTGCGCAACGGCGACTTCGCGCTAGAGCTGATCGTGTTCGAAGACGGCGTCCCGCCCGAATTCCGCCTCTATGGCTATCGCGGCGGCAAGCCCGTCGCGCCTGCCGAGATCGCCGCGACGGTCACGCTGCGGCGGCTCGACGGCGAAGTGAACCGCTTCCCCTTCCTCGCCGAAGCCGACTATCTGCGCGGGCGAGGCGTGGTGGTGGAGCCGCATAGTTTCGACGTCGAGGTCACCGCGCGCGAGGGCGGTCGCCAGCATCAATGGAAATACCCATCCTTTGAAGGGCGCACGACGATCGCCGCCGAAGCAGCGCGCGCGGCGGGGATCGTGATCGAGACCGCAGGGCCGACGACGGTCGGCGAGACGATCGAGCTGATCGGGCGGGTCGAACTCGATCCGTCGGCCACGACCGAGGTCGGCGCGAAATATCCAGGCCCGGTGATGGCGGTGTATCGCAACGTCGGCGATCGCGTTGTGCGCGGGACGTTGCTCGCGCGCGTCGAAAGCAGCGACAGCCTCCAGACCTATTCAGTGTTCGCGCCCGCCGCAGGGATCGTGACCGAGCGCAACACCAATGTCGGCGATATCGCGGGGGCCGATCCGATGTTCGTCATCGCCGATCCGTCGCGCACCGTCGCGACCTTCCCGGTGTTCCCGCGCGACATGGAGCGGGTGCGCCCCGGCCAACCGGTGCAGATCCGCGGGCTGGAGGGCAGCCGCACCCAGGGATCGACGATCCGCGACTTCCTGCCGCTGGCGCAGGTGGCGACCCAGGCGACCACCGCGCGCGCGGCGCTGCCCAACCCCGACGGCTTCTGGCGGCCCGGCATGAGCGTGCGCGGCGAAGTGACGATCGAGCAGCGCAGCGTGCCGCTCGCGGTAAAGACCGCGGGCCTGCAGGCGTTCCGCGACTTCACCGTGGTCTTTGCCAAGGTGGGCAACACCTATGAGGTGCGGATGCTCGATCTGGGCATACGCGGCCCCGAATGGACCGAGGTCAAGGGCGGCATCAAACCCGGCCAGCAATATGTCGGCGAGGGCAGTTTCGTCATCAAGGCCGACATCGAAAAATCCGGCGCTAGCCACGATCATTAAGGGGCGCCCGACATGCTCGAACGCATCATCAGATTTTCGATCGCACAGCGCTGGGCAGTGCTCGCGATCGCGCTGCTGCTCGCCGCGCTCGGCGTGTGGAATTTCGGTCGGCTCAAGATCGACGCGGTGCCCGACATCACCAATGTCCAGGTGCAGATCAACACCGCCGCGCCGGGCCTTTCGCCGCTGGAGGCCGAACAACGGCTGACCTTCCCGATCGAAACCGCGATCGCCGGGTTGCCCGGGCTCGAATATACCCGGTCGGTATCGCGCTATGGCCTTAGCCAGGTGACGGTGGTGTTCGCTGACGGAACCGACATCTATTTCGCGCGCCAGTTGGTCAACGAACGGTTGCAGGGGGTGCGCAGCACGCTGCCGCCCGCGATCGAGCCCGAGCTTGGCCCGATCTCGACCGGGCTGGGCGAGATATTCATGTACACGGTCGAACCCAAACCCGGCGCGCGCAAGCCCGACGGCACAAGCTACACCGCGCAGGATCTGCGCACGCTGCACGATTGGGTGGTGCGTCCGCAATTGCGGACCGTGCCCGGCGTGACCGAGGTCAATTCGGTCGGCGGCTATCGCAAGGAATATGAGGTAGCCCCCTATCCCGAGCGGCTGGCAGGGTTCGGCCTGACCGTGACCGACGTGATCGATGCGCTGGAAAAGAACAACGCCAATGTGGGGGCAGGCTATGTCGAGCAGGCCGGCTCACAATATCTGATCCGCGTGCCCGGTCAGGCTGCGGGCGAAGCCGATCTGTCGGGCATCATCGTCGCCTATCGCCAGAATATGCCGATCCGTATCGCCGACGTCGCCGATGTCTCGATCGGCTCCGAAATCCGCAACGGTGCCGCCACCAAGGACGGGCGCGAAGTCGTGCTCGGCACGATCTTCATGCTGGTGGGCGAAAATGCGCGCGACGTATCGGTAGCGGTCGCGGCGCGGCTGGCGGAAGTGAACCGCTCGCTGCCGGGTGGTGTGGTGGTCAACACCGTCTATGACCGGTCGAAACTGGTCGCCGCCACCGTCGGCACCGTCGAGAAGAACCTGGCCGAAGGCGCGTTGCTGGTGGTCGTCGTGCTGTTCCTGCTGCTGGGCAATATCCGCGCCGCGCTGATCACCGCGGCGGTCATCCCGCTGGCGTTCCTGCTGACGATCACCGGCATGGTCGAGGCGGGCGTATCGGGCAATCTGATGAGCCTGGGCGCGCTCGATTTCGGGCTGATCGTCGATGGCGCGGTGATCATCGTCGAAAACTGCCTGCGTCGTTTCGGCGAGACGCAGCACCGCCTGGGTCGATTGCTGGAACGCGACGAACGTTTCGACGTCGCTGCATCGGCTAGTGCCGAGGTCATCAAGCCAAGCCTGTTCGGCATCGCGATCATCACCATCGTCTATATCCCGATCTTCGCGCTCGAGGGGGTGGAGGGAAAGACCTTCCACCCGATGGCCTTCACTGTCGTCGTGGCGCTTACCGCAGCGTTGCTGCTGTCGCTGACCGTCGTCCCTGCGGCGGTGGCGATGTTCGTGACGGGCAAGGTCGACGAAAAGGAAAACCGGGTGATGCGCGGGGCCAGGCGCGGTTACGCGCCGCTGCTCGATACCGCGCTGAAATGGCGCAAGGCCGTCGTGGCGGGGGCGGCCCTGCTGGTCGTGCTGAGCGGGTTCGCGGCGACGCGGCTGGGGTCCGAGTTCATCCCCAGCCTCGACGAAGGCGACATCGCGATGCACGCGCTGCGGATTCCGGGCACCAGCCTGAGCCAGGCGGTGCAGATGCAATCGGCGCTCGAACGGCGGATCAAGCAATTCCCGCAAGTCGAACAGGTATTCGCCAAGATCGGCACCGCCGACGTCGCGACCGATGCGGTGCCGCCCAGCGTGGCGGACACCTTCATCATCATGAAACCGCGCAAGGACTGGCCCGATCCGCGCAAGCCCAAGAGCCAGCTGGTCAGCGAAATGAACGCCGCGGTCCAGCAGGTGCCCGGATCGCGATACGAGTTCATCCAGCCGATCCAGATGCGCTTCAACGAGCTGATCGCCGGAGTTCGCTCCGACGTTGCGGTCAAGATTTATGGCGACGATCTCGACCAGCTCGCGCAAACCGCCGATGCGGTGCAGGGCGTCGTGTCTTCGGTCGAGGGCAGCGAGGATGCGCAGACCGAACAGGTCACCGGCCTGCCCTTCATCGAAATCACCCCCGATCGCCCCGCCCTCACTCGGCTCGGCGTCAACATCGTCGATGTCCAGGCGGTGGTCGCAACCGCGATGGGCGGCACGCCTGCGGGAGAGATATTCGAAGGTGACCGCCGCTTCGCGATCGTCGTTCGCTTGCCCGAACAACTCCGCGCCGACCCGATGGTGCTCGAACGGCTGCCGATCCCGCTGCCGCAGGGTCAAGGCACGATCCCGCTGTCCGAAGTCGCGGCGATCGAGCGGACCACCGGCCCCAACCAGATCAGCCGCGAAAATGGCAAGCGTCGTGCGGTCGTCACCACCAATGTGCGTGACCGCGATCTGGGGTCGTTCATCGGCGATCTGCAACAGCGCATCGCCGCCGAAGTCGATCTGCCGACCGGCTATTGGATCGATTATGGCGGCACCTTCGAACAGTTGCAGTCGGCATCGACCCGGCTGCAGATCGTCGTGCCGCTGGCGCTGCTGCTGATCTTCGGCCTGCTCGTGGCGCTGTTCCGTTCGGCGAAGGATGCCGCCATCGTATTTTCGGGGGTGCCGCTAGCGCTGACGGGCGGCATCGCGGCGCTGTTGCTGCGCGGCATACCCTTCTCGATCTCGGCGGGGGTGGGCTTCATCGCGCTGTCGGGGGTGGCGGTGCTCAACGGCGTGGTGATGCTGACCTTCATCCGCCAGTTGCGCGACGAAGGGCATGGCATCGACGACGCGATCCGCGAAGGGGCGCTTACCCGGCTACGGCCGGTGCTGATGACGGCGCTGGTGGCCAGCCTGGGCTTCGTGCCGATGGCGCTCAATGTCGGGCTGGGTTCGGAGGTTCAGCGCCCGCTGGCGACGGTGGTGATCGGCGGCATCCTGTCTTCGACGCTGCTGACGCTGCTGGTGCTGCCCGCGCTCTATCGTCTCGTACACGGCCGGCGCGCCCGCGACGAAAATGCCGCCGCCCAGATCGCTGCGAAAGGATGACGGTGCTGCTTACTCACCGTCGCGGCGCTTCAGTCGGCTAGCGATGATCGCGCGCGGTCATCGATTGCGCTGTTTTGCAGCTTCGAGATCGACAGCGCTGCCGCTGCCGAGCTTTTTCAATCGACGAGGCAGATCGGCGGCGATGTTGCGCAACTGGTGAGGCTGGGCCTTTTTCCAGCTTCTGCATTCCGGTTTGGTGCGGCCGCAGCCTCGACACCAACCGGTTCGTCCGTCGAACGAGCAAAGCTCCGTGCAGGGCGATTTCACCGCCTTAACGGACTTCGACCGTCAGATGGGCGAGTTCATGGACAGGCTGGAGACGACGGCGAATGGTTTCCTGGTTGATGCCGGTGGTGCTTGCGACACTGATGATGCCGGCGTGCGCGTCCGGCCCGACGCGCCAGACATGAAGGTCGGTGATGCGAACGTCCCCCGGTCCCGTCACCAGCTCTCGCATTTCTTCGGCGACGTGCTCGTCGGTAGCGTCGAGCAACACCATGGCGGTATCGCGCATCAGCGTCCACGCCCAGCGCGCGATCACGATCGCTCCGACGATGCCCATCACCGGGTCGAGCCAGCTCCAGCCGAGATACCGGCCCGCCAAAAGCGCGGCGATCGCCAGCACGGATGTGAGCGCGTCGGCCAGAACATGGACATAGGCAGAGCGCAGGTTGTTGTCCTGACTGTGGATGCCGGTGCCGTGATGATGGCCATGTGAGTGGTCATGCCCATGCGAATGCCCGTGGCCATGCGAATGGCTTCCGGACAACAGAATGGCGCTGATGATATTCACCGCCAGGCCGATGATGGCGATCACCGTCGCCTCGCCGAACGCCACCCGGATCGGCTGGAACAGGCGCACAACCGACTCGGCACCGATCCCGAGCGCCACCAGGCCGAGCACGAGCGCAGAGGCGAACCCGGCCAGATCGCCAACCTTGCCGGTGCCGAAACTGTAGCGCGGGCTGGCGGCGTGGCGCTTTGCATAGGCATAAGCGGCGGCGGCGACACCCAGCGCGCCGGCATGCGTCGCCATATGAAAACCGTCGGCGAGCAGCGCCATCGATCCGGTCGCATAGCCGGCGAAGATCTCGCCGACCATCATTGCGGCGGTCAGGAGGACGACCCAGCGCGTCCGCCGGGCGTTTTCATCATGGGCAGCGCCAAGGAAGACATGGTCGTGGGTCAGGCCATCGCTATCGATACGGGTAGTCATGCTGTCGCGTCCTATTTCGCGTAGCGGCGGATCGCCAAGATCAACGCTTCCGCGCCTTCGTCTCGCTCGTCCGGCGTAAGCCCATGATCGGCAACATGCGCGCGCACATGCGCCTCGATCAGTTCGTCCATCAACCCACCAACCGCACCCCGGACCGCCGCGGTCAGATGCAGCGTCTTGGCGCAATCGGCGTCCGCCAGCACGCCGCGCTCGATCGCCTGCAATTGGCCGATGATCCGGTGGATCCGCTGAACCAATGCGTCCGTGTTCTCAGAAAGGTGACTCATACCATAACCCCCCTCCCCTATATTGAGCGACTT
Organism: Sphingomonas sp. 37zxx; assembly: GCF_000786205.1. GTDB lineage: Bacteria > Pseudomonadota > Alphaproteobacteria > Sphingomonadales > Sphingomonadaceae > Sphingomonas. The sequence continues at coordinate 8,356 of NZ_JROH01000053.1, forward strand.
TTCAACGTCGGCGAAGTGGATTTCAATTGCGGAAGCTGCGGGGCGCTGTCCCAGAACAAGATCGCCACCGGGGGCGACGATCCAACCAAATGGTGCGCCGACCGAACGGTCGATTGATGGCAACCACCGATCGGCACGGCCCATCAGGTTCAGCACGCGGCCCGGTCGATCCAGCGCGACAAGTGCGACCGGATCGTCGCCACGGAACGCCATCACGTCGCGCTGGCGCAGCGTTCGGCGGTCATCGCGTATCGCGAGTTCGATCACGATCGGGTCCAGCACCATCAGGAGCCGCTCCATGCCGGGCAGTGCCGAAAACAGCGCCGGTCGTTCCAGCAGCGCCACGCTGATCCGGCGCTCCCCCAACCGATCCGACCAGAGCAGCCGCGTCGATCCGCCGCCGTTCGCCCAAGGAGCGTCCGGCACATCAGCGTATCGGACGACCCGCGCGGTCAGAGGATGCCCGGCAGGTCGAGGCCCCGCACGCGCGCACAATCAAGCGCGATCTCATACCCAGCATCGGCATGGCGCATCACGCCCGTTGCTGGATCGTTCCACAGCACGCGCTCCAGCCGGCGCGCGGCGTCGGGCGTGCCATCGGCGACGATCACCATCCCGCTATGCTGCGAATAGCCCATGCCGACCCCACCGCCGTGATGCAGCGAAACCCAGGTCGCGCCGCTGGCGGTGTTGAGCAGTGCGTTGAGCAGCGGCCAGTCGCTCACCGCGTCCGATCCGTCGCGCATCGCCTCGGTCTCGCGGTTGGGCGAGGCGACCGAACCGCTGTCGAGATGGTCGCGGCCGATCACGATCGGTGCCTTCAGCTCGCCACTCGCCACCATCTCGTTGAACGCAAGGCCCAACCGGTGGCGATCGCCGAGACCAACCCAGCAGATTCGCGCCGGCAGCCCCTGAAAGCGGATTTTCTCGCGCGCCATGTCGAGCCAGCGATGCAGCGCAAGGTTGTCCGGCAGCAATTCCTTCACCTTCGCATCGGTCTTGTAGATATCCTCAGGGTCGCCCGACAGCGCGACCCAGCGGAACGGGCCGATCCCGCGGCAGAATAGCGGACGGATATAGGCGGGTACGAACCCGGGAAAATCGAACGCGTCCGCGACGCCTTCGTCCTTGGCGACTTGGCGGATGTTGTTCCCGTAATCGACCGTCGGCACGCCTGCAGCCTGGAAATCGAGCATCGCCTGGACGTGGCGGGCCATCGACGCCTTGGCCGCTGCCGCGACCCCGGCGGGATCCTGCTCGCGCGAGGCGATCCAGCGCTCGACACTCCAGCCGGCGGGGAGATAGCCGTTGACCGGATCATGCGCGCTGGTCTGATCGGTCAGCATGTCGGGGCGGACCCCGCGCGCCAGCATTTCGGGCAGCAGTTCGGCGGCATTGCCGAGCAGGCCAACCGAAACCGGCGTCTTTGACGTGGTGACGATTGCCAACGCCTCGTCAAGGCTGTCGGTGGCGCGGTCGAGATAGCCGGTACGCAGCCGCATATCGATGCGCGATTGCTGGCATTCGATCGCCAGGCACGACGCGCCCGCCATCACCGCCGCCAGCGGCTGGGCACCCCCCATCCCGCCAAGACCCGCGGTCAGCAGCCACCGCCCCGACAGATCGCCGCCATAATGCTGGCGGCCCATCTCGACGAACGTCTCGTAGGTGCCCTGCACGATCCCTTGCGTGCCGATATAGATCCACGACCCTGCGGTCATCTGGCCATACATCGCCAGCCCCTTGCGATCGAGCTCATCGAAATGTTCCCAGGTCGCCCATTTGGGCACCAGGTTCGAATTGGCGATCAGCACGCGCGGCGCATCGGCATGGGTGCGGAACACCCCGACCGGCTTGCCCGACTGGACCAACAGGGTCTGGTCGCCCTCCAGATCGCGTAGCGCCGCGACGATCCGGTCATAGCTGTCCCAGTCCCGCGCGGCGCGGCCGATCCCGCCATAGACCACCAGTTCCTCGGGCCGCTCGGCGACGTCGGGATGGAGGTTGTTCATCAGCATCCGCAACGGGGCTTCGGTCAGCCAGCTCTTGGCGGTCAGCGTCGTGCCCGTGGCAGCACGAATGACGCGGGTGGGATCGAGGCGGTTCATCGGGCGAACTCCAGACAGGCGGAAAGGATCAGGCGCAGCGTTTCGCGCAAGCGGGCGGCATGGTCGGGGTCGAAGACGGGTGGCCAGTTTTCGGAGGTCACGGCGCCGATCGGCTCGTGCAGATAGGCGCGGATCGCGGTTTCCATCTGGATCGCGTGGACGCCATGCGCTGGATCGCCACAATGCCGCGTGGTCCAGCCGCCCCGGAAGCGCCCATCGACGACATGACTTCGCCCGGACGCGGCGGCGATACCCGCCACTGCGTCACGCAGCGCCGAGGCGCAGGTCGTGCCATCATTGGTGCCGATATTGAGTTCGGGCAGGTCGCCGTCGAACAGGCGCGGCACGCGGCTTCGGATCGAGTGGCAGTCATAGACGACGACCCGGTCATGCCGTGCGCGCAACCGCGCGATCTCGGCAGCCAGTGCAGCGTGATAGGGATCGAAATACAGCGCGCGCCGCGCCGCGATCTCCTGCGCATCCGGGGCGGTGTCACCGTACAGCGCATCGCCGTCGAACGTCGTTATCGGGCACAAGTCGGTCGTCGCCAGTCCCGGATAGAGCGACACGCCCGATGGATCGCGGTTCACGTCGATCACGCTGCGCGAGATGTCGGTAGCGACGATCGTCGCATCGGCAAGCCCCGCATATAGGTCGGCGATGTGCCAGTCGGTATCGCGCCGCGCCCACCAGTCCGATCGAAACCCGCCGGTCGGCAGCGCCGTGCCGCCATGCGGCATCGCCAGAATCAGCGGCGTATCGGCGCGCGTAACGTGCAGCCAGTCGGCGCTCATGCGGCCAATCCCGGCAGCGAACCGGCTTGGTCCAGCAGCAGGCCATCCACGACCAGCGCGGTTGCCGCTGCCATGTCGGGTGCCATGTGGCGGTCATCGCCCAGGGTCGGCACGCGCGCCCGCAACAGCGCGCGGACCCGCTCTATCGGCGCGCTGGAGGTCAGCGGCGCATGAAAGTCGCACCCTTGCGCCGCCGCCAGCAATTCGATGCCGAGCACCGAATCGACATTCGCCGCCATCGCGATCAACCGCCGGGCACCATGCGCCGCCATCGACACATGATCCTCCTGATTGGCCGAAGTCGGAATCGAATCGACCGACGCGGGATAGGCGCGCTGCTTATTCTCGCTGACCAGCGCGGCGGCAGTCACCTGCGGGATCATGAACCCCGAATTCAGACCGGGCTTCGGCGTCAGAAATGCGGGGAGCCCCGACAAGGCCGGATCGACCAGCATCGCGACCCGGCGTTCGGCAAGGCTGCCGATCTCGCACAGCGCCATCGCGATCATGTCCGCCGCAAACGCGACCGGCTCGGCATGGAAATTGCCGCCCGACAGCGCCTCGTCCGGCGCGCCGTCTATGCCTGGGAAGATCAGCGGATTGTCGCTGACGCCGTTCGCCTCGGTGATCAGCGTCGCCGCCGCCTGGCGCAGCAGATCGAGGATCGCACCCATCACTTGCGGCTGGCAGCGCAGGCAATAGGGATCCTGGACGCGAATATCGTCCTCGCGGTGCGACGCGCGGATTGCCGATCCTGCCATCATCGCGCGCAGCGCATCGGCGGTATCGATCTGCCCGCGATGGCCACGCAAGCCGTGGATGCGCGGGTCGAACGGCGCGTCCGATCCCTTCGCCGCCTCGGTCGAAACGATCCCGGTGACCAGCGCCGATCGGTACAGCCGCTCCGCCTCGAACAGCCCCGCCAGCGCATAGGCGGTGCTGAACTGCGTGCCGTTGAGCAGCGCGAGACCCTCTTTCGGCCCCAGCGTCAGCGGTGCCAGACCCGCCTCGACCAGCGCCTGCGCGGCGGGAATAATTGCGCCATCGACGATCATCTCGCCGACGCCGATCATCGCTGCGGTCATATGCGCCAGCGGGGCGAGATCGCCGCTCGCGCCGACCGATCCCTGGGCCGGCACCACCGGGGTCAGCCCGCGCGCCAGCACCGCCTCGATCAGCGCGATCGTCGCCGGCTGCACCCCCGACGCGCCTTGCGCCAGGCTGGCGAGCTTCAGCGCCATCATCAGCCGCGCGATCGGCACCGGCATCGCCTCGCCGACGCCCGCCGCATGGCTCAGCACGATGTTGCGCTGGAGCGTCGCCAGGTCGGCGGCATCGATCCGAACGCTCGCCAGCTTCCCGAAACCGGTGTTGATCCCATAGACCGGCGCGCCCTTCGCAACGATCCGCGCGACCGCGGCGGCGCTGGCCGCGATCCTGGGCGCGCAGGCGGGGTCGAGCCGCGGCGTCGCACCGCGATAAAGGGCGAGCCACTGGTCGTAGCCGACGGCGCCGGGGTGAAGGATCATCGACCGTTCCTGATGCGCGAGTGAAGAGGGTTGAAACCGATCCGGTAGACCAGCTCGGCAAGCTCGGAGACGTTCCAGATCGCGAGGTCGCATGCCTTGCCGACCTCCAGCGTGCCGATTTCAGCTTGAAGGCCCAGCGCGCGGGCGGCGTTGACGGTCAGTCCGCGCAGCGCCTCCTCTACGGTCAGCCGAAACAATGTCGCCGCCATGTTCATCACCAGCAGCGGCGAGGTGAGCGGCGACGTGCCCGGATTGCAATCGGTCGCCAGTGCGATCGGCACGCCCGCCGCGCGGAAGGCGGCGATCGGTGGTGCCTGCGTCTCGCGCATGAAATAATAGGCACCGGGCAGGAGAACCGCGACCGTGCCCGCCGCAGCCATGGCCGCGACATCGGCATTCGTTGCGTGTTCGAGATGGTCGGCCGACAATGCGCCGTGCCGCGCGGCAAGCGATGCCCCGCCCAGCGCCGACAATTGCTCGGCATGCAGCTTCACCGGCAGGCCCGCCGCATGCGCCGCTGCGAACACGCGGTCGACCTGTGCCGGGGTGAACCCGATTCCTTCGCAAAACGCATCGACCGCATCGGCAAGGCCCGCCGCTGCAAGCGCCGGGATTTGCGCGCAGACGCTGTCGACATAGCCGTCGGCATCGCCCGCAAACTCGGGCGGCAAGGCGTGCGCGCCAAGGAATGTCGTTGCCACGCGCACATCGCGTTCGTCGGCCAGGCGGCGCGCCGCATGCAGCATCTTCGCCTCGTGCTCAGCCGTCAGGCCATAGCCCGACTTCACCTCGACCGTCGTCACGCCCTCGGCGATCAACGCATCCAGGCGGGGCAGCGCGCCGGCGACCAGCGCATCCTCGCTCGCGCCGCGCGTCGCACGCATCGTCGAGACGATCCCGCCGCCGGCGCGCGCGATCTCTTCATAGCTCGCCCCAGCCAGCCGCGCCGCGAATTCGCCCGCCCGGTTGCCGGCGTGGACGAGGTGCGTGTGGCAATCGATCAGCCCCGGCGTGATCCAGCGCCCGCCGCACTCCACCTCGGTCGCAGGGCCGAAATCGGGAGCATCGCCGGCCGGTCCTGCATAAACGATCCGGCCATCGGCGGCAGCGACGACGCCGCTATCGACAATGCCCAGGTCATCGCCCATCATCGTCGCCAGCCGCGCGTTTCGCCATATCGTACCGCAGCGCATGTGGTTGCCTCCACTATTTGTATATACAAAAGCACAGGCGCGTTTTACTGTCCAGCCCTGTTGGAGGGACGGATGCAGACGATCTGGTGCAAACAGGCCTTGCTGCCCGATGGATGGGCAAACAACGTGCGGCTATCGTTCGCCGATAGCCGTATCGCCGCGATCGAGCATGGCACCGAACCGGCGGCTGACGAACCGCGATACGCCACCGCCCTGCCCGGCCTGCCCAATCTTCACAGCCACAGCTTCCAGCGGCTGATGGCGGGGCTCGCCGAGTCGCGCGGCGGGCCTGCCCAGGACGACTTCTGGGGCTGGCGCGATCTGATGTACCGGCTCATCCGCGATCTGACGCCCGACGATGTCGGCGCGATTGCCGCGATGGCGTTCGTCGAGATGCTGGAAAGCGGCTTCACGCGGGTCGGCGAGTTTCACTATCTGCATCGCCAGCCATCGGGTGCCGCCTATGCCGACCCCGCCGAAATGGCGGCAGCTGTCGCCGGCGCGGCAGCCGAAACCGGAATCGCCCTCACGCTGCTGCCGGTGTTCTACGCACATGCCGGGTTCGGCGGGCTCGAACCGAATGTAGGGCAGCGCCGGTTCGTGCACGACATCGACGGTTTTGCGAGGCTGCTCGATGCCAGCCGGCACGCGGTCGCCGCCTTGCCCGACGCGGTGGTCGGCATCGCGCCGCATTCGTTGCGCGCGGTAACGCTGCAGGAACTGCGCGCGCTGGAGGCGATGGCGGCGGCCATGCCGATCCACATCCACATTGCCGAACAGGTGAAGGAAGTCGCCGATTGCCTCACCTGGTCCGGCCAGCGTCCGGTCGCGTGGCTGATGGATCATGCGCCGGTCGATGAACGCTGGTGCCTGGTCCACGCCACCCATGTCGAGCCGCACGAACTGGCGGCGATCGTCGCGAGCGGTGCGGTGGTCGGCCTGTGCCCGATCACCGAGGCCAATCTCGGCGACGGAATCTTCCCCGCCGACGCCTATCGCGCAGCCAGAGGGCGCTTCGGCATCGGCAGCGATTCGAACGTGCGGATCGATGCGGCAGAGGAACTGCAGCTGCTCGAATATGGCCAGCGCCTGACCCAGCGGCGGCGTACCGTGCTGGTGCCGCCCGGCGGCTCGACCGGACGTGCGCTGGTCGATGCGGTGCTCGGCGGTGGCGGCACGGCGCTCGGTCGCGGCAGCGCCATCGCGGTGGGAGCATCCGCCGATCTGGTCGCGCTGTCGAACGATCCGCTCGGATCGGGCGATCGCGCTCTGGACCGCTGGATCTTCGCCGGGGGCGGGCCGAGCATCGACGCCGTCTGGCGCGCGGGCCGCAAGGTGGTGAGCGATGGCCGCCATCACGCTCGCGATGCCGTCGCCGCGCGCTTCGCGCAGGTCACGCAGCGGCTGGTGCGCTGATCTAGTCGAACAGGGGAAGCGCGGTGGTCGACTTGATCTCCTGCATCGCGAACGACGAACTGACGTCGTGGAGCGGCGCGACCTTGGTCAGCTTGCGATAGATGCGATCATAATCGGCGATGTCGCGTGCGACGATCTTGAGCAGATAGTCGATCTCGCCGCTCATCCGATAGAATTCGACGACTTCGGGGATTCGCGACACCCCCTCGGCGAAGGTCTGCAGCCAGTCGTCGCTATGCTGCGCGGTGCGGATCGCGACGATCACCGTCACGCCCAGGCCCAGCCGATCGCGGTCGAGGATCGCCACTCGCTTGCCGATTACCCCTTCGCGCTCCAGCCGCTTGATCCGCTTCCAGCACGGCGTTGCCGACAGGCCCACGCGGTCCGCGATTTCGGCGATCGCAACCGTCGCGTCATCCTGAAGAATGGCGAGAATGCGCCGATCGGTGGCATCGAGAACCAGACTCTCCATTTTATCGCCTTACGTAGCATGAAATACCGCAATAGCCGACGATCACTGCCCAGATAAGACTAAAATTCCCGCTGTACGAACTATGATCGCCCCAACGCCAACGGGGAGAAACTCATGTTCGACCGCTTGTTCATCGACCATCCAGCCGATGTCGGTGAAACCTATTTCGCGCATCTACGCACGGCCAGCTGGTTCGCCGGCACGATGCTGCTCGCCGGCCTGGCCTGCTTCGTTCACGCGCTGGTGCCGGGCCTGTTCGTGAAGACGGGCAGCACCGCGATCGGCAGGCTGCATGATCGGATGGTCGTCAACCGCCGAAGCACCGCACGCACCCCCGAGCCATCGCAGCCAACCGCCGACGCATGACGGCCAAGTATCCGGGGCCGCAAAGTGGCCCGATAATGGCTGCCGACCTCTATAACGACGTCGGCGAAACGACGCCGGGCACGTGGCGAGACCATCTTCCCGGGTTGATGATCGTCGCGCTGGGCGTGCTGGCTGCGGGCTTCCTGTCGGATAATTACGGCGTACCGCTGACGCTGATGGCGCTGCTGCTGGGGCTTGCGCTCAATTTCCTGTCGGTCGACACGCGGCTGACGCCGGGGCTCGTCTTCGCATCGCGGTCGTTGCTGCGCTGGGGCATCATGCTGGTCGGCCTGCGCGTTACCGCTGAACAGATCGTCGCACTTGGCCCGGTCGCGCTACTCTGCGTGGCGGCGATCGTCGCGTCGACGATGGCGATCGGCATTCTTGCAGCGCGGCGGCTGGGGTTCGATACCGCGTTCGGCACGCTCGCGGGTGGAGCCGTTGCGATCTGCGGTGCCAGCGCGGCGATGGCGCTGGTCGCCACGCTTGGTGAGAAACGCACCAACGAGGCACAGTTGACGCTCGTTCTTGTCGGCGTTTCCGCGATGAGCGCGACCGCGATGCTGGTCTATCCCGCGATCGCGCATCTGCTCGCCTTGTCGGACTTGCGCGCCGGCTTCCTGCTCGGCGCTTCGATCCACGACGTCGCGCAAGCGCTCGGCGCAGGCTATGCCTATTCCGACGGTGCCGGCCAGATCGCCGCAATCGTCAAGCTGACGCGAGTCGCGCTGCTGGCACCGGTGTTGGCGATCGTCGCCCTGTTCCTGCCGCGCCAGCCCGGCGCTCGCCGGTCGGCGGTGTTCAGCCTGCCCTGGTTCGTGGTCGGCTTCTTCGTACTGGCGGCGATCAATTCGATCGGCATCGTGCCACCGTCGGTTTCGACGCTGGCCGAAAAGGCCGCCGCCGGATTGCTCGCGGCGGCGGTCACCGCCACGGCGATCCGGTCGCCATTATCGCAGCTCGTCGCGGCGGGACCGCGACCGCTTCTCGTCATCCTCGCCGCCACGGTCGTTGCGTTCATCCTGTCGCTCGCCGCCGCGCTGCTGATGATCGGCTGAACGTCACCACGAGGGGCGAAACTGTCCCTCCAGCTCGTGATCGTCGCCGGGATACCAGAAGCGGCCCATCGTAACGGGAACGGTGTCGTTCCAGGTCCGGCGCTCGACCACCAGGCATGCCTCGCCGGCATCTATCGCCAGATGTGCCGCCACCGCTTGCGTTGCGCCGCGCGCGGCAATGCGGTGGCGTGCTTCGGTCCATGGCACGTTGGCAAGCAGCCACGATCCGGGGCTGACATTTTCGAGCGGCTGGCAGGTGATGCGCGGTGCCGCCTCGACATTGATTAATCGCTCTTCGAGCTGGAACGGCCGCTGGTCCGACAGATGCAGGCACAGCATCCGGATCATCGGCACCGGCGTCTCGGTCGGCAGGTCGGCGCGCTCCGGCGCATCCGCCCCCAGCATACCGCACGACAAGAGCCGATAGCCATAATGCCGCCCTTCGCGCCGCACCGTGTCCGCAGCATCCCATATTTCCAGCACCGGCCGTTCGCGCGCGCGCGACGTCACGACCGTGCCGGTCTTGGGGCGGCGCTCGACCAGTCCTTCAGAGGCAAGGCTTTGGATCGCCTTGTTCACCGTCATCCGCGACGTGGCATAATGATCGGTCAACGACATTTCGGCGGGCACGCGCGTACCTGCCGGCCAATCTCCCGTCAGGATGGCCAGCGCCATCGATCGGCGGATCTGCAACCAAATCGGCCCTTCGCCATCGAGCGGCGGGACACGAATCGGGGCATCGACGATCGGTGAGGATGTCGTGGTCGCTACTTCAGCCAGCATCGGTTCCAGCAATTTGGGGCGCATCGCACAGGGTTCATGTCTTGGTTCAACATTACCGCCTCATGCTGCCCGATCGAGCCGGGTTCGGCAAATTTTGGCCGACTTCTTTCAAAAATATTGCAGCGCACCCTTGACGCACCGCAGGACTCGCGTCAGCTTCAATTGACTATACAAATCAAAAAAAGCCGCAGGTAGGACATAATCGAACTCATAAGGGGGCTATAACTATGCGTGTTGCGCTATCTGAGCTATTGATCCGCTCGTCCTTGATCGCTCTGGCAGGAGCATGGGCAATGCCAGTTTTTGCGCAGCAGGCACCGACCACCCCTCCTTCGGCACCGCCGTCCAATGCTGCATCGCCGCAGGACAGCGACGACATCACCGTCACGGGTTGGCGGCTGCGCGAGTTGGATGTCGCAACCTCCACCGCAAGCCGCCTCGGCCTCACGATCCGCGAAACGCCGGCAACCATCGATCAGATCGGCGCGGACGAAATTCTGACGCGCGGCTTCCGCACCGTCGAGGAAGCGACCGTCAGCCTGCCGGGTGTGATTTCAGGTGGCTCGCCGGGAAATCCCTCGCTCTTTTCGATGCGCGGTTTTTCGGGCGAGCAAATCACGGTTCTGCACAACGGCCTGTATCTGGGGCCGGCGAACATGATCAATCGTCCGGGCAACACCTTCAACATCCAGAGCATCGATGTGCTCAAGGGACCGGCTTCGGTGCTATACGGCCAGGGTGCGGTCGGCGGGGCGGTCAACATCGTCAACAAGAGCCCTGATTTCGAAGCAGACAGCCTCCAGGCGCTGGCGTCCTATGCATCGTTCGACACCGCCAGCGTCGGGCTGGGCGGCAATCACGTGTTCAGCGACAGCCTCGCCGGTCGGCTCGATGCGAGTTATCACCGCACCAGCGGCTATGTCGACAATGCAGGGTCCAATTCGCTCAACGTGACGGGGGCGATGACGTTCAAGCCGCGCGACAATCTCTCGATCGAACTGAGCGTCGATTATCTGCGCGACAATCTGTCGACCTATTTCGGCACGCCGCTGGTTCCAACCTCGTTTGCGACCGATCCGATCGAGGGCATTCTGTCGACTGCCAATGGCTTTGTCATCGACGAACGCATGCGCTTCAAAAACTACAACGTCGCCGACAACCGGGCAAAAAGCTGGCAGCTCTGGCCACGGATGGTCGTCACCTGGTCGCCATCGGCTGCGGTAACGATCACCAATACCGCCTATGCCTTCCACGCCGAACGCCAGTGGATCAACGCCGAAAATTATGTCTTCAATACGACGACGCGCCAGATCGATCGCGATCGCTTCTTCGTGTTCCACAATCAGGATCTGATCGGCAATCAATTTTCGGTCGCCTATAAACAATCGCTGTTCGGGCTCGAGAACAAGCTGGTCGTCGGGGTCGACTATAGCCATCTCGATTTCGTCCGCAGTCGCGGCTTCCCCGATGGCGACAGCGTCGATCCGTTGAACCCGGTCGCGGGCAATTTCGGGCCTATCGTCTCGCGCGTAAGCCCGACCCGCTGGGATCAGGTCGCGCTGTTCGCCGAAGACGTGTTGAACCTGACGCCAGAGCTCAAACTGGTGACTGGCCTGCGCGCCGAGCGGCTGTACCTGACGCGCGAGAATTTCAACGCCAACGGCAGCTTCAACACCGGAACCAGCTTCAACCGCACCTACAAATTGTTCAACTGGCGCGCCGGGTTGGTCTACGACGTCGCGCCGAGTGTCAGCGCCTATGCCTCGTACAGCACTGGCAAGGATCCGGTCGGCGCGAACATCTTCCTGGTCAACGCCGGCCAGAATTTCGGCCTCAGTTCCTCCCGCCAGTTTGAGGCGGGGCTGAAGGCGGATCTGATGAACGGGCGTGGTTCGCTCACGCTGGCGGCCTATGACATCAAACGCGAGAACATCCTGACCCAGGTGGCGATCGATACCGTCAGCAATGTCGGCAGTCAGCAGTCGCGCGGCATCGAACTTTCGGGCGAAATGCGCGTCACGCCGAGCTGGGCGCTCATCGCCAGCGGCACCTATGTCGATGCCAAATACGGCAATTTCGTCGACCCGAACTATGGCATCGCGGCATCGGACAATACGCCGCCCAACGTGCCGCAATGGGTCGGGAATGTCTGGACGACGGTGCAGCATATCGGCGGCCTGCCCCTTGAGGCTGGCGGCGGCGTCAAATATGTCGGCAAGCGTTTCGGCAACACCGCCAACGATCTGGTGCTGAAGCCCTATGCGACGGGCATCGTCTACGCGACCTATGCGCTGACGCCCCAGCTTTCACTGACCGGGCGCATCAACAATGTCTGGAACAAGACGTTCGTCCAATGGGCGGATATCTATTACCCCGGACAGGTGATGCTGGGCGAACCCCGCCGGTTCGAGGTGAGCGCCCTTGCCCGTTTCTAGGTCAAAGGCATGGAAGAACCAGGCGGCGAGAAAACTCGTCTGGTTCCACCGCTGGCTTGGTGTCGCGACCTGTCTGGTGTTCGCGCTGTGGTTCGCGAGCGGGGCGGTGCTGCTCTTCAAGCCGTTTCCCTCCCTGCCGCATGCCGAACAGCTACGCCTCGAAGCGCCGATCGATCTCGATACGGTCATGGTATCACCACGCGCTGCGGCGGTCGCGGCGGGGCCGGGTGTGACCGCGCTGCGGCTGGTCCAGCGTGGCGCGGCTCCGGCCTATATCGCCACTACCGCCTCGGGCACGATCGTGATTGATGGACAGTCGGGCGAGCGGCTGGGCGATCTCGAACCCTCGAACGTGGCGACCACCTTGTCTGGCACTGCGGCTGCGTTCGCCTATGATCAGTGGGTCGTGCATAACCGCTTCGACCCGTACCGCCCCTTTTATCGCCTCGACGCGGCCGACGGTGCGGGGACCAGCCTGTACCTCTCGGCCAGAACCGGCGAACTGGTGCAGCGAACCAATCGTGCCGACCGCGGCTGGAACTGGGTCGGGGCCGTGCTGCATTGGGCCTATTTCACGCCCTTGCGGTCAAGCTTCACGGCGTGGGACCGCACCGTGTGGATCATATCGTTCGTCGCCTTGCTCGTGGCGATTGCCGGTACGATCCTGGGGGTCATCCGCATGCTGGCAGCACGGCGCCAGCGCACCCCCTCCCTAACCTTCTTCCGCCCACCCTGGCTGCGCTGGCACCACCTGTTGGGCCTGTTCGCCAGTGGGTTTGTCCTGACCTGGATGCTCAGCGGATGGCTGTCGATGGATCATGGCAGGCTGTTCTCGCGCGGTCAGCCGACCGTCGATCAATCGGCACGATATGCCGGTGTCCCGCTGGTGGCAGCGCTACCCGCGAACGTGCCGACGGCAGTTCCCGCCGGAACGAAGCAGCTCGATTTCACCGTGATCGGCGGGCACGGTCTCGTCGGGGCATGGCAAGCTGACGGGACGATCCTCCACTACGACGCCAACTATGCCCACGTCACGCCGGCAGCGGTTCGTGCGCTTATCGGCAATGCAGTGCTTCGCGCATTCCCGCCAGCGTCGGGTGTCAGCGTCGCACCGATCGATCCCACCGCGACCTATGCCTTGGCCGAAGGGTGGCCGGCGAGCACGTTGCGCGTGACGCTTGCCGGCCCAAAGCTGCCCGACGTCTATGTCGACAGCGCCGATGGTCGAGTGTGGACGGTGATGGATTACAGCCGGGCAAGCTATGCCTGGATCTATTACGCGCTCCATACCTTCAATTTTCCGGGGCTCACCACACGCCCGCTGCTGCGCCAGATCCTGGTGCTGATTCCAATATTGTTCGGTTTTCTGTTCAGCGTCACCGGAGTCGTGCTTGGCGTGCAGCGACTTCGCAAAAGTTTCTGACATTTCAAAGGGAGTAAAAGCTTGAAGGACGTTCTCCATTTGATGAAGCCCGGCTTTGTGAATGCCGGACTTGGTCCATTTTATTGCGGTGACTCGGTTTCGGTCGAAGGGTTGCTGGGATTTTATCCGGAACTCCGCGACAAGATCGAAGTCATATATATCGATTTCCCACGGCCGCGGCAGGCAATCGTCGATGCTATCGGCGAAGATCAGCAATCCGTGCCCGTCCTAATCCTGGCCGAAGCTTCGATCGAACCAGAACAGGTTCATGCCAAAGTCGCCAACGGCAGCCGATATATCGCAGATGAAAAGCAGATCCGCGAATATCTATCCCTCACGCATGGTCTACCGCGTAGCGGCTGACTCATTTCGGAAGCTAGTGGATTGATTCCAACGTTTGGTGCCCGCGTCTGACGGCGGCGATGATTTCGTCAGGGTCGGCGCGCCAGACGAATGGCCTTGGCTGCTGATTATGTTCCTTGATGAAGCGGTTGATGGCGGCCTGTAGGTCGACGACGGAGCAGAAGACACCGTTCTTCAGGCGCCGGCGGGTCAGCTTGGCGAAGAACCCCTCGACGGCGTTGAGCCACGAACACGACGTCGGCACGAAGTGGAACGTCCAGCGCGGATGCCGGGCCAGCCAGGCGCGAACCTTAGCCTCTCTTATTCACTGGGCTGCTGCGT
>NZ_JROH01000054.1 GCF_000786205.1 Sphingomonas sp. 37zxx
AACTCGTCGCGGCCCTCACCGGATGGATACTGCGGAACTGCGCCTGCAATTTTTTCGCCTCGGGCCGGGTCAGCGCGCCCTTTCGAATACCGGTTTCGATCCGCTGTTCGACCCGCGCCTGACGCGCGTTGATATTCTGCCACTGCTGGGCGCTGGCGGCGGCGGGCAGCGCCGATACGGCGATGGCAAGACCGGCGATCATCAGCGAAAACTTCTTCATCACGCTTTACTCCTTGGTGGCTGCCCCGTGCGGGGTAGAACCAACATATGGGCGCGCTTTGTCGCAGCCCGGTGGCGCGAAGGGCGGTTTTGTGTCGCGGAGTGTGGCAGAGTGGTGGCGATGGTTCAGGAAATGATGCCGCGCGAATCGCTCGAAGCCGCATGGCTGCGGCTGACGCGCGAGACCCTGCCCGCTGCCGCCGACTCGCGCGGCTGGCCGATCGTGCGGGATCATTGTTTCCAGCGGGTGCTGCTCGATGCTGCGACGGGGGGATGCTGGTATGACGCGATCAGCAGGCGGCCCGCCTATCGCCATGCCGCGCCCGAGATATTGGCAGCGGCAATCGCGCTGGGGGAGGCTGTGCTGGCGGGCGGCGCCGATCTGGTCGCGTTGAACCGCCAGTCACTGCGCTGGCGCGGCAAATTATAACGAAGACGTCAGGCGGTTTCGAGCAGCCGCTGGGCTTGTGCCCGCGCTTCGGGGGTGACTTCGGCACCAGACAGCATCCGCGCGATTTCCTCGCGGCGTTCGGCGGCGTCGAGCGGGGTGACGCCGGTGCGGGTGACGATGCCGTCGTGGCGCTTGGCGATGCGGTAATGGCGGCGACCGCGCGCGGCGACCTGCGGGCTGTGCGTCACCACCAGCACCTGGGTATGCGCCGCCAGCCGCGCCAGCCGCTCGCCGATCGCGCTGGCCACAGCGCCGCCGACGCCGCGGTCGATCTCGTCGAACACCAACGTGTTGGCCCCGCCCTCCTGCGCCAGTGCGACCTTCATCGCGAGGACGAAGCGCGAGAGTTCGCCGCCGCTGGCGATCTTCATCAGCGGGGCAAAGGGCGCGCCGGGATTGGTCGATACTTCGAATTCGATATGGTCGCGCCCCTCGGATGCCCAGCCTTCGGCAGAGGCGACCAAGGTGCGGAAGCGCGCGGCGTCGAGCTTGAGCGGCGCGAGTTCGCCCGCCACGCCGCGATCGAGCCGTTCAGCGGCGGCGCGGCGCGCCTGAGTCAGCGAATCGGCGGCGGCTTCGTAGCGTTTCGCCGCTTTGGCCACCGCGCGTTCGAGTCCCGCCATCCCAGCCTCGCCGCTTTCGAGCAGGACCAGCCGCGCCGCCAGTTCCTCGGTCAGCGCGGGCAGATCGTCGGGCTGGACCCGGTGCTTTCGCGCCATCGCCCGCAATTCGAACAGCCGCGTTTCATCGGCGTCGAGCGCATTGGGATCGAACGCCAGCGCGGCGGCGGCGGCGTCAACCTGCTCCTGCGCCTCTGCCCCTTCAACAATCGCGCGATCGACCGATGCCAGCGCTTCGGCGAGCTGTTCGTGATCTTCGGACACGCGCTCGAGGATTCGGGCGGCCTGACGCAGACGGGCAAGCGCACCGTCCGACCCCTCGAGCAGATCGGCGAGGCCCGAAAGGTCAGCGGCGACCCGCTCGCCGCGCTGCATCGTCGCGCGCCGATCGGCCAGGATCGCTTCCTCGCCGGGTTCGGCGGCGAGCGCGGCGAGTTCGCCAGCCGCATGTTCAAGCCATTCGCGGTCTCGCGCGGCGGTTTCCTGCTGTTCACGCGCCTGCGTCAGCGCGGTGTTGGCGGCGCGCCATTCGCGATGCGCGGCGGCGGCTTCGCTGGTGTCGATCCGCCCGAAGGCATCGAGCAGCGCGCGATGGCCTTTGGGATTCAGCAAGCCGCGATCGTCATGCTGGCCGTGGATTTCGACGAGGTGCTGGGCCAGTTCGCGCAACAACCCCGCCGATGCCGGCTGATCGTTGACGAAGGCGCGGCTGCCGCCATCGGCCTTGACGATCCGGCGGATCAGCAATGGTTCGCCGGGTTCAAGGTCGAGGCCATTGTCTGCGAACAGCGCCGCGACGGGGCCATCGGCGGTGGGGGTTTCAAAAGTGGCGGTGACCACCGACTGCGCCGCGCCGTGGCGCACCAGCCCGCTATCGCCGCGCGCGCCCAGCGCCAGCCCCAGCGCATCGAGCAGGATCGACTTGCCCGCGCCGGTTTCGCCGGTGAGCACGCCGAGCCCGGCGGTGAAATCGAGGTCGAGCGCCTCGATCAGCACGACGTCGCGGATGGAAAGGGCGGTCAGCATATCAACCCCGCCTTCGCGCGAACGACGGCTAAAACCAAGTGCTATCGCTCAACTGGTCGGCGCAGCGGCGGTCTCGGCAGCGGGAGCGCCAGGGGCGGCAACGCTTGCCGGCACTGGCACCGGGCCATATTCGTTCGCCAGCTTATAGGCGCGCTCATACCATTCGGTGCCGGGATAGTTCGCGCCGAGCACCGCCGCTGCCTTCCTGGCTTCTTCGCGCAGGCCAAGGTTCAGATAGCTTTCGGTGAGCCGCATCAGCGCCTCGGGCGTGTGCGTGGTCATCTGATATTGGTCGATGACGCTGCGATAGCGCATCGACGCCGCCAGCCATTGCCCGCGCCGGCCATAGAAACGGCCGATCTCCATCTCCTTGCCCGCCAGATGATCGCGGACCAGGTCGATCTTGAGCCGCGCATCGGCGGCGTAGCGGGTGTTGGGATAGCGGCGCGACAATTCGCCGAGCGAATCGAGCGCCTGCTGGGTGATCTTCTGATCGCGGGTGACGTCGGTAACCTGCTCGTAATAGCTGAGCGCGATCAGATAATAGGCATAGGGCGCGTCGCGATTGCCCGGATGCACCTGCAGGAAGCGCTGCGACGACTGGATCGATTCGGTGTAATCCTGGTTCAGATAATAAGCGAAGGCGCCCATCAGCTGCGCGCGGCGCGCCCAGACCGAATAGGGATGCTGGCGCTCGACCTCGTCGAACAGCGCGGCGGCCTGCTTATACTGGCCGCGATCGAGCCGGGTCTTGGCAGCGGTATAGAGCGTGCCGACGTCGCGCGCGACATAGGCGGTGTCGACCTTTGCCTTGTTTCCGCCCGCACAACCGGCGGTGGCGAGGGCGGCGGCGGTGAGGGCGACCGCGGCGATCGGGCGGAACTGAGGTGTACGCATGGCGTCTCCATACCCGAGGGGAAGCCACCCTAACAATAGCTTTCGCTCAACGCCTGCAAAGCCTAGCGCGATGGCCGCGATGCCGCCAAAAGCGGCAGGATACTGCGCCCGAATCTGGAGACCATCATGCCCGCCACGTTGCTTGCCACTCACCGCGTCGAAAAGCCCTGGGGCCGTCACACGCTGTGGCCGGGTTTCGCCGATCCTGCGCCCGGCGGCGAGCCGGTAGGCGAAGTGTGGTTCCAGCAGCCGGGCGACACCAGCCCCGACCTGTTGATCAAATATCTGTTCACCAGCGAGAAATTGTCGGTGCAGGTTCACCCCAATGACGAACAGGCGCAGGCGCGCGGACTGCCGCGTGGCAAGGACGAATGCTGGGTGATCCTGGCCGCCGAACCCGATTCGACGATCGCGCTGGGCACGCTGGAGCCGATGACCCAGGACGCGCTGCGCGCCGCGTCGATCGACGGGTCGATCGAGCATCTGCTCGACTGGAAGCCGGTGAAGGCGGGCGATTTCTTTTATTCGGGGTCGAACACGATTCATGCGATCGGCGCGGGCATCACGCTGATCGAAGTGCAGCAGAATTCGGAGACGACCTATCGGCTGTATGATTATGGCCGCCCGCGCGAACTGCATCTGGAGGACGGGGTCGCGGTGAGCGATCCGGTGCCGTACCAAGCCTATCCCTCGCCGGGCGAAGTCGAGGCGGGCCGCGAAGTCCTGGTCGAAGGACCGAAGTTCGTGATGGAGCGCTGGAGCGGCGGCGGCGACCGTTCGGTCACGGTGCCCGGTGGCGAAACCGGCTGGCTGGTGCCGATCCGTGGGCATGGATCGGTCGACGGCGTCGCGTGGAAAGCGGGGGAGTGCGTGTCGATCGAGGGGACCGGCGAATTGACGGCGTCGGCCGATGCCGATCTGCTGTTCGCCTATCCGGGCACGCAGCGCGCCTGATTATAGCGGGGTGCCCGGCGCGATCCGCCGGGCACCCTGCCCCCCAAGGGTAATCAGAAAATACCGCCGCCCAGGAACAGGCGGAACATCGCGAACAGCATCAGCACCAGATTGAAATTGCGTCCGCCATTGCTCGACGACATCGCGCCGACGCCGGTGCCGAGCACCAGGAACAACAGCACGATCCACAGCGACCAGCCGAGGAACGGGATGGTCCCGATCAGGATGAAGGGGATGGTCGTCAGACCGATGAGGATCGAAAGAATGTTCAGCATAGCGCCCCTGTTATAGTATAGTAATACACCGCATTCAACCGCCAACCAACGGGATCAGCACTTCGTTGCGGCGAAGCGGCCCGGGCACGAACGGTGCGTCGTAAAAGCCATATTCGGGCGGCCCTGCAACCTTGTGCGCATTGTCGTCGATCCAGGCGCGCAGATCGGCCTCATGCTTGGCCAGCATCGCGTCATCGGGTGCGCCGTTGAAGCGGATCGCGGCGATCCGGCGCGACGGCAGGGTTTCGAGCGTCACGTCATTCGCGGGCATCGGCAAATCGGCGCGGCCATAGCGCGAGGGCATCACGAACCGGGTGCGCCAGCCGCCCGATCCGCCATTGTCCGACAGCACCGGCGCGGTCATCGCGATCTTTTCGCCGGTGCGCGACTGGGCAAAGATATAGTCGGCAAGCGTCTGGAACCCCTTGTTCAGCGCACGCTCGCGAAGGCCGGGCTTTACCGTGGTCGCGACCAGCAAGGCGGGGTAATCGCGCACCTCGATCGCGCCATCGCGCTGCACCAGCGTGTAATCGGGGGTTTCGGGGCGGTTACGCAACAGTGCAAGTCCGCCGATCGCCGCCGCCAGCACCAGGCCGCCGCCAATCCATTTCGTGCGCTGTCCCATCTTCTTCTCCAATCAACGGCCCCGACGCGAACGCCGGTGGGGATGCCAGGTTCCTGGCGGCGATCATCGCCTTATTATTTGCCATGGCGTCGCCGCGGTAGCTGCATCTTAACCCTGCCCAAGCGATCGACAGATATGCCGTGGAAAAATGCGCCATGATGGCCCGACCCTACCAGATTGCCGTGCTTGGCGCATGCGTGCTGGTCGCGGCATGTGGCGATGGCGGCGCGCAGGGCAACAGCGCCGCGATGCAGCTTGACGGCGACGCCATCGACCCGGCGGTGATGGAGGCGCTGGGCGATCCGATCATGATCGATCCGCTGCTGACCGCGCAGGCCGATCGCGATTCGGTTCGCCCGCCGCCCCGCCCCTATTCGGGCGCATTGCCGCAGGACGCGGTGGCGACGGGGACCAGCCTGCCCGCGGGCGAAAAGCTGCTGCGCGCGCCTGCCCCGGTCGAACAGCGCAACCCCGCCGCGCGCGAATCGATCACGCTGGAGGCGCTCGCCGCGCGGCAATTCGGCCCGGCCTGCGCGGCGAAACTGCGCTATTCGGCGGGCTGGGCGAACCGCCTGCCCGCAGCGACGCCGCTGCATCCCGATGCGCGGGTGATCGAGGCGGCGGGGGTGCAAGGCGATGGCTGTGCGCTTCGCGCGGTGGGCTTTTACGCCGCGCAGCCGCTGCAGGCGATGCTCGACTGGCACTATACCCAGGCGCGCCGGGCGGGATATACCGTCGAGCATCGGAGCGATGAAGGCGTTCATTTGCTGACCGGCACGCGCGGACCGGCGGCATTTGCGGCGTATCTTGCCGAGCGCGGCGATGGCGGCAGCGATGTCGAGATGATCGTCAGCGACGGCGGCGCTTGAGCGCCTGCCATTTCCTTGCGCGCCGATCCGCGCTACCGGGCGCGTATGTCTTATCTTCTTGTCATGGCGGGCGGCGCGATTGGCGCTGCTGCGCGGCATCTCGTCGGCCGCTTCACGCTCGCCTGGTTCGGTCCCAATTATCCCTTTGGCACGCTGGCGGTGAACCTGCTCGGCGGGCTGGCGATGGGGCTGTTGTTCGGCTTGCTCGCCCGGATCGGCGAGGGTAGCGAACAGGTGCGGCTGTTCGTCGGCGTCGGGGTGCTGGGCGGGTTCACGACGTTTTCGGCATTTTCGCTCGATACGATGCTGATGCTCGAACGCGGCGAGATGGTGCCGGCGCTGGGCTATGTGGTGCTGTCGGTCGCGGGTTCGATCGCTACCTTGGCCTTGGGCCTGTCGATCGCGAGGGCGACGGCATGAGCGATACGCCTGAAATGCTCCCCGATTCGGCACCCGAATCCGCCAATGTCCGCCAGTTCATCGTCCATGCCGAGGATGACGGCATCCGGCTCGATCGCTGGTTCAAGCGGCATCTGCCCGACACCAGCTTCAACCTGGTCTCGCGCTGGGCGCGCACCGGCCAGCTTCGCGTCGATGGCGCGCGGGCGACGCCGGGCGACCGGGTGCTCTCGGGCCAGGCGATCCGGGTGCCGCCGGCCGATCCCGCCCGCCCGGCCGCGCCGCGCGCCACGCCGCAGCGGGTTGCACTGACGCCCGAGGAGGAAGCCTTTGCGCGAAGCATGGTCATCCACATGGACGAACAGGCGCTGGTGCTCAACAAGCCACCGGGCCTGGCGACGCAGGGCGGCACCAAGACCAACGAGCATGTCGACCGGCTGCTCGACGGGCTGTGGTACGAGCATGAGGGCCGGCCCAAATTGGTCCACCGGCTCGACAAGGACACGTCGGGCGCGCTGCTGATCGCGCGGACGGCGCGGGCGGCGACATTGTTCGCCAAGAATTTCTCGAACCGCAGCGCCAAGAAGATTTACTGGGCGCTGGTGGTGGGCGTGCCCGAAATCCATGACGGCGTGATCGAACTGCCGCTGGCCAAGCAGCCGGGATCGGGCGGCGAGAAAATGCATGTCGACGAGGAAGAAGGCGCACCCGCCAAGACGCGCTATCGCGTGATCGAGCGCGCGGGCAATCGCGCCGCCTGGGTCGAATTACAGCCCTATACCGGGCGGACGCATCAGTTGCGCGTCCATCTGGCGGCGATCGGCCATCCGATCGTTGGCGACGGCAAATATGGCGGGCAGGAAGCGTTTCTGACCGGCGGCATCTCGCGCAAGATGCACCTGCATGCACGGCGGATTCGGATCGACCATCCCGAGGGCGGCAAGCTCGACGTCACCGCCCCGCTGCCGACACATATCGCCGAGAGCATCGACATGCTGGGCTTTGATGTCTCGAAGGGCGATGTGCTGATCGACAGCGGCCCGCCGCCCTCGACCCGCGAGGAAAAGAAGCAGAAGGCGCGCACCCACGCCAAGAATTTGCGCAAGGAACGCCGCGGCGAGCGGCGGGGCCGCGGGGCCGAGAGCAAATGAACCGGCTGGCGCTGTTCGACTGCGACGGCACCTTGGTCGATAGCCAGGCCAATATCTGCCTGGCGATGGAGCATTGTTTCGACGTCCATGCGCTGACCCCGCCCGATCGCCACGCCATCCGGCGGATCGTGGGGCTTAGCCTGGTCGAGGCGATCGGCATCCTGCTACCGCAGGGTGACGAGACGCTGCACCGCGCGATGGCCGATGATTACAAGCTGTGCTTCCAGAAGCTGCGGAGCACCGGCGGGTTGATGCCCGAGCCGCTGTTCGACGGGATCGCCGAGGCGATCGATACGCTCGATGCCGCCGGCTGGGTGCTGGGCGTGGCGACGGGCAAGTCCGATCGCGGGCTGAAGCTGTTGCTGGCGCATCATGGGCTGACCGAGCGTTTCGTGACGTTGCAGACCGCCGATCGCCACCCGTCAAAGCCCGATCCGGCAATGGCCGCCGCCGCGATTGCCGAAGCAGGCGCTTCGCCCGAAACGACGGTGATGATCGGCGATACCAGTTTCGACATGGAGATGGCGGTGGCCGCGCTGGCGCATCCGCTGGGGGTAAGCTGGGGCTATCATACGCCTGAGGAGCTGACCGACGCGGGGGCGGCGCATGTTGCGAGCCATGCGCGCGATCTGGCTCCCTATCTCGCGAACAGGGTGTGAGGCAGCGATGACCGAACCACATGATCCCGCGATGACGCGCTATTTCCTGATGGTGGCGGCGCGGATCGTGCCGGTGGCGGGCGCATTGTTCGGGCTGGTGCTGTTGGGGCGCGCGGTGACGACGCCCGATCGTATCCTGGGGCTGGCGATCGTGCTGGCTGCGATCTTCGTCATGGCCACCCTGCCCCGCGCGCTGGCGCGGCGCTGGCGGACGCCGCCTGCACCATGAAGCGGTTCTGGCGCGACGTCGCGATGGTCGAGCAGGCGGGCGGATGGGGCATCACGCTGGACGAACGCCCGGTGCGCACCCCCGGCCGGGTGCCGCTGCTGGTGCAGACCCCGGCGCTGGGCGAAGCGATCGCCGCCGAATGGCGCGCGGTGGAAAGCGACATTGATCCGCGCATGATGCCGCTGACCGGGCTTGCCAATGCCGCGATCGACCGGGTCGCGCCCGATGCCGCCACCTTCGCGCAAGGATTGGCAGCCTATGGCGCGAGCGACCTGCTTTGCTACCGCGCCGAATCGCCCGAACCGCTGATAGATCGCCAGCGCGCGGCATGGGACCCGGCGCTCGATTGGGCGCGCGGGCGCTTTGACGTGCATTTCACCCTGACCGCAGGGGTGATGCCGGTGACTCAGCCCGCCGCCACGCTCGAACGGCTTAGCGACGCGATCACCGCGCGCGCGCCGTTCGAGCTTGCGCCGCTGTCGGTGGTAGTGACGATCACCGGATCGCTGGTGCTGGCGCTGGCGCTGGTCGAGGGCGCGGCCGATGCCGACAGCGTCTGGACCGCGGCGAATATCGACGAGGATTGGCAGATCGAATTGTGGGGCGAGGACAGCCTGGCCACGCAATCGCGCGCGGTTCGCACCGTCGAATATGCCGGCGCAATCGCTTTTCTGCGCCTGCATAATAGCTGATCGGTTCGAAGCGCTCGCAAAATCGGGCATGGGCGCCTATATCATCGATATCGCACTACCCAGCCCAAGCGCAGGTGCGACCGAGAGACGTGCGCTCCCGCTTGATGAGGAGCCGTCATGCCCTTTTCCGACGAAGCCGGATATTTCGGTCGGCGCGCGATTGCATCGCGGCTCGCCAGTGACTCCGCTGCCGACAGCGGCGCACGGATCGCGCATTCAAAGCTAGCGATCCGCTATCAACATTTATCCGATCGCCACGGCTCCGCCGATGCGAACGCTAATCCGACTAACGAAGAAGGGCATATCTGATGGACCCCACGCGCACCCAATATCAAAGCAAGGACCTCCCCACCTCGCGCGCACTGCACGTCAGCGTCACCAGCGCCGAAGTGACCGCGATGTGCGCCAAGCACAAATGCACGATCAGCGCGATCGAAGCACTGGCATCGGGCGGCACGCGCGTCGTCATGATGAATGGCGACGACGCGGCGGTGATCCGCAAGGCCTATGGCAAGAAGGTGCTGTCCGGCCCGGTCACGCGCACCCGCTGGTTGCAGACCTGAACCGATACCATGCGGCAGGCGACCGGCGGTCGCTTACGTCGTTTTGAGCATGTGGCGGATGAAGCCGATCAAGCCGGTCTGGCGTGATCGCTTCAGCCGCTCGGCGGCCAGGATGGTGCGAACGCTTTCGAAGCATTTTTCGACATCGTCATTCACCAGCACATAGTCATAGCCGTCCCAATGGCTGACTTCGCCCGCAGCGCGGCCCATCCGCGCATCGATGACTTCCACCGAATCGGTCGCACGATTGAGCAGCCGCTGGTGCAATTCCTCCATCGACGGCGGCAGGATGAACACCCGCACCACATCGCCGCCGGCGATCTGGAATAATTGCTGCGCGCCCTGCCAATCAATGTCGAACAGCACGTCGCGGCCCGAGGCGAGAATCTCGTCCACCTGCGCGCGCGGGGTGCCATAGCGATGATCAAATACATGCGCCCATTCGAGGAACGCATGATCGGCGACCATTTCGCGAAATCCCTCGAGATCGACGAAATGATAGTCGCGCCCGTCGACCTCTCCCGGCCTGATCGGGCGGGTGGTAGCCGATACCGACATCTTCAGATCGGGGTCGGCGGCGAGCAATTTACGGGCGATGGTCGATTTGCCTGCACCCGATGGGGATGACAGGACAAATAATACACCACGGCGCTTCAGGCCATGCGGGTCGGATTCGGTCGTGTGCGGCATGGTCGCCTTTGGGACGCCCACGCCGCCTGCGTCAAGTCGGGCCTGAATTACAGCGGGCGCTTTGGCCCCTTGCGACGGTCATATGCCTTTTTGGCAACATAGGCACCGCCCAATACCATGCCGAACGGCCCCATGCGGCGAAGCACGCTGGCGGCGACCAGCCCGATCGCTGCGCCCTTCATCCCGCCCGATCCATCGCGGCGATCGATTTCACGCCCGACCAATGCACCGATAATGCTGCGAATCATGCTTGTTCCTCCGATCCTGTGACAGCGTCGAACGCCATGCCGATGCCATATAGGACCGCCCAGCCGATTGCGTAGGTGGCGACGATGGGGATCGCGACCTTGAGCATATTCGCGCCGATCGCGCCGATGATGGCGCCGTCGCCGACGCCGTCGTCGCCGCTCATCCCGTCAATTGCCGCGCCGACCAGCGCGCCGATGGTAGTTGCACCCATGATGATTTCCTTCCCGCGTTTCTGGGAGGGAGAACCCGGATCGGGGCGCGGGGTTCCATCTTGGCATTCCTCCCCGTGCCGGGGAGGAATTATCGACCGACCATGTCTTCGGGGCGGACCAGGCGATCGAAGGTGGCTTCATCGACCAGCCCCAGCGCCAGCCCGGCCGCTTTCAGCGTCAGCCCTTGTTCGTGCGCGTGCTTGGCGATTTTCGCCGCGGCATCATAGCCGATCTCGGGCGCGAGCGCGGTCACCAGCATCAGCGAGCGATCGACCAGTTCGGCGATTCGGGCTTCATTGGCCTCAAGCCCCTCGACACAGCGCTGCGAAAAGCTCGCCATGCCGACGCCGAGCAGATCGATCGAGCGCAGCACCGCCGCGCCGATCAGCGGCTTGAACACGTTCAGTTCGAGATGCCCCTGCAGCCCGCCGACGGTTACCGCCATGTGATTGCCGATTACTTGCCCCGCGACCATCGTCAGCATCTCGCACTGGGTGGGGTTGACCTTGCCCGGCATGATCGAACTGCCGGGTTCGTTGGCGGGCAGGTCGATCTCGCCAAGGCCCGAACGCGGGCCGCTGCCGAGCAAGCGGATGTCGTTGGCGATCTTGGTCAGCGCGACCGCCAGCGTGTTGAGCGCGCCCGAGAGGTGGACCAGCGCATCGTTCGACGCCAGCGCCTCGAACTTGTTGGGCGCTGGGACGAAGGGCAGTCCAGTGAGCGCCGCCAGTTCGTTGGCCATCGACTGGTCGAAATGCTTGGGCGCGTTCAGCCCGGTGCCGACCGCGGTGCCGCCCTGCGCCAGCTTCATCACGCCATGCGCGACGGCTTCCTCGATCCGGTTGCGGCAGGCGTTGAGTTGCGCGGCATAGCCCGAAAATTCCTGGCCCAGCGTGAGCGGGGTCGCGTCCTGCAAATGGGTGCGGCCGATCTTGACGATGCCGTCCCATTCCTTTGCCTTGGCGGTGATCGCGGTGGCCAGCCGATCAAGCGCGGGGAAGAGATGATCATAGGCAGCGCGCGCGGCGGCGACGTGGAGCGCCGTCGGGAAACTGTCGTTCGACGACTGGCCGCGATTGACGTCGTCATTGGGGTGCACCGGCTGCTTGCCGCCGCGATGGCCGCTGAGGATTTCGTTCGCGCGCCCGGCGATCACCTCGTTGACGTTCATATTGGTCTGGGTGCCGCTGCCGGTCTGCCAGATCACCAGCGGGAACTGCGCGTCATGCGTGCCCGCGACAATCTCGGTCGCCGCCTGCTCGATCGCATCGACTTTTGCGCGGTCGAGGCCGTGGTGGCGGTTCACCCGCGCGGCGGCGTGCTTCACCAGCGCCATCGCATGAACGATGCCGAGCGGCATCCGCTCCTGCGCGCCAAAGGGGAAATTCTCGATCGAACGCTGGGTCTGCGCGCCCCAATAGGCGTCGGCGGGAACATCGATCGCGCCGATCGAGTCGGTTTCTTGGCGGGTTTGGGTCATGCGGTCCTCGATGGGGGAAAGGCTTGTGCCTCACAACCATCGGTGCCCCGAAGTCGATCCGGGTGGGCGCGTGAGACACTAGCCATGCGCGGAGTGGCGATGGCGACCGGCTCGCATGGATGCCGGGTCGAGCCCGGCATGACGGTTTCGGGGACGGCCCACCCCCTCGTCACCCCGGACTTGATCCGGGGTCCAGGCGATGCGCTGCAACTGGCGGGGCGCTGGTGGCGACCCGCTCGCGCGGATGCCGGGTCGCAGCCGGCATGATGAAAGCGGCGGTTCGGCTTATTTCTTGCGCTTGAAATCCACCGCGACGACGTTCGAGCCGTCCTCGATCGGCTTGGCATCGACGGGGTCGTTTTCGGCTGGTTCGTGCGGCTCGGGGCCGTCGGGTTCTTCGGCGGCCTGGAAGCGCAGCTCGAAATTGACTGCGGGGTCGTGGAAGCCGGTGATCGCCGAGAATGGAATCACCAGCATCGATGGCACCTGACCGAAGCTCAAGCCCACTGAAAAGCGATTGTCGTCGACCGTCAGATCCCAATAGCGATGCTGGATGACGATCGTCATTTCATCGGGAAAGCGCTCGCGCAGCCGCTGCGGGATGTCGACGCCGGGGGCGGTGGTCTTGAAGGTGATGTAGAAATGATGTTCGCCGGGCAGGCCGCCCGACGACGCAACCGATCCGAGCACGCGGCCGACCACGGCGCGAAGGGCTTCCTGCACGATTTCGTCATAAGGAATCATGCTGTCTGGTGTGGTACCGGTCATGTTCCCTTTGCTAGAGCGAAATGGCGGGGGGTCAAGCCGGGGGCGTGCCGGGGGAGTGATTGCATGGGGCGCGCGACGCGCTATGTGCCCATCCATGCGCACCGCCCATATATCAAGAAACACGTCCGAAACCTCGATCGACGTCGCGGTGAACCTCGACGGCACCGGGGTGTACGACATTTCGACCGGCATCGGTTTTTTCGACCACATGCTCGAGCAGCTTTCACGCCATTCGCTGATCGACATCGAATTGCACGCCAAGGGCGACCTGCATATCGACCAGCATCACACCGTCGAGGATTCGGCGCTGGCGCTGGGCGAGGCGGTGGCAAAGGCGCTGGCCGACAAGCGCGGCATCCGCCGCTATGCCGATGCGCTGTCGCCGATGGACGAGGCGCTGGTGCGCGTCGCGGTCGATATTTCGGGCCGACCCTGGCTGGTGTGGAAGACCGCCTTCACCCAGACGCGGCTGGGCGAGATGGATACCGAATTGTTCCAGCACTGGTTCCACAGCTTCGCACAGACCGCCGGGCTGACGCTGCACGTCGAGACGCTGTACGGCGAGAACAACCACCACATCATTGAGGCGGCGTATAAGGGCCTGGCCCGCGCGCTGCGCGAAGCCGTCGAGATCGACCCGCGCAAGGCCGATACCATCCCATCGACCAAGGGCACGCTATGAGCGAGACGATGATCCGCCCCGGCGCGCCGATGTGCCTGGTGCTGCTGCGGTATGTCGCAGAACTGGCCGAGGTGGACGCCCACCGGCCCGCGCATGTCGATTGGCTGGCGCAGGGAATCGAGCAGGGTGTGGTCGTGCTGGCCGGGCGACAGACCCCGCCGACCGGCGGTGTGCTGCTGTTTCACGGCGAACGCGAGGCGGTGGCGGCGCTGGCGGCGAGCGATCCGTTCGTGATCGCCGGAGTCGCGACGTTCGAGCTAGTGGCCTTTACCGCGACCCTGGCGGCGGCGGGGATGGCGGGAGTGTTCGAGTGAGGGGCGCTTCTGCTCCCCTCCCGCCTGCGGGAGGGGTCGGGGGTGGGAACGCATCCTCCACGAGCCCGGCGCTTCGTGACATGCCCACCCCCAGCCCCTCCCGCAGGCGGGAGGGGGGCAAGGTCGCCCTTATCGATTGCGGCGCGGGCAATCTGCATTCGGTGCATAACGCACTGAAAGCCGCCGGTGCGAGCGACATCGCGCTCACCGCCGATCCCGACGTCATCCGCCGCGCCGATCGGATCGTGCTGCCCGGCGTCGGCGCGTTCGCGGCTTGCGCGGATGGCTTGCGCGCGCTGCCGGGCATGGTCGAGGCGATCGAGGAGCGGGCGCTGCGTGGCGGCGTGCCGTTCCTTGGCATTTGCGTCGGCATGCAATTAATGGCGACCACCGGCGAGGAAATGGGCGTCCATGCCGGGCTTGGCTGGATCGAGGGGAGCGTGCGGCTGCTGCCCGATTCGCCCGACGTGCGCGTGCCGCATATGGGCTGGAACGACGTGATGCCGACCCACGCGCATCCGCTGATCGAACCCGGCGAGGCCTATTTCCTGCATAGCTATGCGTTCGACGGTGCCGATGTGCTCGCCACTACGCAGCATGGCGGGCCGGTGACCGCGGCGATCGGGCGCGACAATCTGATCGGTATCCAGTTCCACCCCGAAAAGAGCCAGCGCTATGGCATCGCGCTGCTCGAGAGGTTTCTTGCATGGCGTCCCTGATGATTTTCCCCGCGATCGACCTGAAGGCGGGCCAGGTCGTCCGGCTGGCCGAGGGCGATATGGACCGTGCGACGGTATATGGCGACGATCCGGCGGCGCAGGCACGCGCCTTTGCCGATGCCGGGGCGGATCATCTGCATGTCGTCGATCTCGATGGCGCATTCGCCGGCGGATCGGTGAATGGCGATGCGGTGCGCGGCGTGGTCGCGGCGTTTCCGGGGCGGGTCCAATTGGGTGGCGGCATTCGTGACATGGCGGCGGTCGAGGGCTGGCTGAAGCTTGGCGTTGCGCGGGTGGTGATCGGCACCGCCGCGCTGAAAGACCCTGATTTTGTGCGAGCAGCGGCGGCGGCGCATCCGGGGCGGATCGTCGTCGCGGTCGATGCGCGCGACGGCATGGTCGCGACCGCTGGCTGGGCCGATGTGTCCGACGTCACCGTCGTCGATCTGGCGCGACGATTCGAGGATGCGGGGGTGGCGGCATTGCTGTTCACCGATGTCGGGCGCGACGGGATGCTGAAAGGCTGCAATGTCGAGGCGACGGTGGCACTGGCGCGCGCGGTGGCGATTCCGGTGATCGCCAGCGGCGGGGTCGCGGGGATCGAGGACATTGCGGCGCTGGTGGGGCATGTCGGCGACGGCATTGAAGGGGTGATTACCGGGCGGGCGCTGTATGATGGCAGGCTCGATCTGAGCGCGGCGATTGCGATGGCCAGCCAATCTCCCTCTCCCCTCTGGGGAGAGGGCCGGGGAGAGGGGCAGTGAGCCTACGCATGCGGTTTCGCACAGCCCCTCTCCCAACCCTCTCCCCAAAGGGGAGAGGGCTCTTGTCATGACCGTTCGCGCTCGCGTCATCCCCTGTCTCGACGTCGCCAATGGCCGCGTCGTCAAGGGCGTTAATTTCGTCGACCTGCGCGATGCGGGCGATCCGGTCGAGCAGGCGCGCGCCTATGATGCTGCCGGGGCGGATGAACTCTGCTTTCTCGACATCACCGCCAGCCATGAGGCGCGGGGCACGATCCTCGACGTGGTGCGGCGCACTGCCGAGGTTTGCTTCATGCCGCTCACCGTCGGCGGCGGGGTGCGATCGGCCGAGGATGCACGCGCGCTGCTGCTGGCGGGGGCGGATAAGGTCGCGGTCAATTCGGCGGCGGTGTCGCGGCCCGAAGTCGTCTCCGACATCGCGGCCCGCTTCGGTAGCCAGTGCGTCGTCGCCTCGGTCGATGCGCGGCGAAGCGGCGATGGGTGGGAAGTGTTCACGCATGGCGGGCGCAAGGCGACGGGAATCGATGCGGTCGAACATGCGGTTCGCCTGGCCGAACTGGGCGCTGGCGAATTGCTGATCACGTCGATGGATCGCGACGGCACGCGCGGCGGCTATGACCTCGACCTGATCCGCGCCATCGCGCAGCGGGTGCGGGTGCCGGTGGTGGCGAGCGGCGGCGTCGGCGGGCTTGACGATCTGGTCGCGGGCATCCGCCACGGCGGCGCGAGCGCGGTGCTGGCCGCCTCGATCTTCCATTTCGGCGAAGCGAGCATTGCCGACGCGCATGCGGCGCTGGCGGCGGCGGGGATTGCGGTGCGCCGGCCTGTCGGTTGATTTGACAGTAACCATATCGCGACAGCCGGGCTTAACCGTATAAGTCTCGCTGCGCCGGGACATTATCGCCGCTGGCACCATTCTTGCTGCGCTCAAGCCATCGATGATGCGTAGTAGAGGCCGGACGATGAAGATGTTGAGCAAATGTGCCATCGCGATTGCGATGCTGGCGGCGCCCGTGGCGGCGAATGCCTATAGCAAGCCGCCAAGCTATCCACCGTCGCATGGCGGCCCTGGCGGCGGCGGCGGCAAGCCCACCCCGGTTCCCGAGCCCGAAGCGATGCTGTTGTTCGGTGCCGGCATCGCGGGCGTGTTCGCCGCGCGCCGGGTGCGGCGCAACCGCCGGGGTTAATCATTTGGCGTGAAACGGGTGGTAAGGCGGGGCATGGATCTGCTGCGCCTTGCCATCCTCATGCTGTTTGCCGCTCCCGGTTTTGCCGCGCATACCGGGGTAACGCGGCGCAACGGGTTTTCGCTGTCCGACGCGGCGATCTTCGGGATCGTCGTCGCCGGTCTGTGGCTGGCGCAGCGCGCGATGCGGCGGCGGCATCGCCGGGCCGACGAAGCGCGCGCGGGCGGAAACGCTCACGAGGCCGGAAACGCTCGCGAGGCCGGAAACCTGCGCAAGGATTGACACCCCGCACGGTGCGCGCGAAGTCCGGCGCATGGCCTTTACCGACCCACTCGACGCGCTCGAAGCCGTCATCCGCAGCCGGCGCGGCACCGATCCGGGCGCAAGCTATACCGCATCGTTGTTCGCCAAGGGGCGTCCCAAAATCGCACAGAAACTGGGCGAGGAAGCCGTCGAGGCGGTGATCGCGGCGGTGCGTGGCGACCGCGCCGAGCTGATCGGCGAAGCTGCCGATGTGCTGTTCCATTTGCTGGTGGTGCTGGTCGATGCCGGGCTGACCCTGGACGATGTCCGCGCCGAGCTTTCCAAGCGCGAGGGCGTATCGGGGCTGGTGGAGAAGGCTGCGCGGCCAAAGGCGGCGGCGGTTGCGGTCGCGGAGCCGGTGGAGGTGCCCGTCGCGGTGCCGGTGGCCGAACCGGTCGCGGAATCGCCGGTGGCCGAACCCGTACCGGCTTCGTCGCCTCTCCCGCTGTCGGGGGGAAGCGCGACGGGGGCCAAGCACGATAGTAACAAGGCGAGCGATCGGGAACAGGCCCTCCCCCGACCCCTCCCGCAAGCGGGAGGGGGGTTCTGATGCCGATCGACGCGACACAGCCCTATGACGACGGCAATATCTTTGCCCGCATCCTGCGCGGCGAAATCCCGGCAACCAAGGTGTATGAGGACGAACACGCCCTCGCCTTTCGCGACATCAACCCGCAGGCGCCCTATCATGTGCTGGTGATCCCCAAGGGGCGCTATGTCTCATGGGATGATTTCAGCGCCGGTGCCGACGACGCCGCGATTGCGGGCTTTGTCCGCGCGGTAGGGCTGGTCGCGCGGCAGGCCGGGCTGGTGGAGCCGGGATACCGGCTGCTCGCCAATATCGGCCAGGACGCGCACCAGGAGGTGCCGCATCTGCATGTGCATATTTTCGCCGGGCGGAAACTGGGGCCGATGCTGGCGGGGTGAGCTTCTTCTCCCCTCCCGCGACGCAGGAGGGGGGAAGAGCTTACAGGCCCTTACCCTTCCGCCACGCGGGAGAGGGGCTTTGGTTACCGCATTGCGACAAGAGGGATTGCACGGGGCGTATTAGCCACTAGGCTCGCGCCTTTCTTGGATCGGACGACACGGCAAGGGCCGGTCGTCACCCTTGGGGGAAATAGCTTCATGAAGTTTGGGCGCGTAAAGCCACTCGACGCCATTTTGGCGACGGCGAAAGCCAAATCGCTTGAGCCTACCCTTGGCTGGTTCCAGCTGACGCTGTTCGGCATCGGCTGTGTCATCGGCACGGGCATTTTCGTTCTGACCTCTGCGGGCGCGCAAAAGGCCGGACCGGGCTTGATGCTCGCCTTCGCCATCGCTGGCCTGATCTGCATCGTCGCGGCGCTTTGCTATGCCGAGATCGCAGCGATGATCCCGGTCGCGGGGTCGGCCTATACCTATACCTATTCGGTGATGGGCGAATTGCTCGCCTGGACGGTCGGCTGGGCGTTGGTGCTCGAATATGCCGTTGCCGCCAGCGCGGTCGCGGTGGGGTGGTCGGGATATTTCTCGGGGACCATTCTCAACCAGTTTTTCGGGATACAATTGCCGGCATGGCTGGCGGGTGGTCCGCTGGCGCTGGGCGGCGTTCCCGGCGGGTTGATCAACCTGCCCGCGGTGGTGATCGCCGGGCTGGTCACCTGGCTGCTGATGATCGGCACCAATGAATCGGCCAAGGTCAATGCGGTGCTGGTGGCGATCAAGGTCACCGCGCTCACGGTCTTCATCGTGCTGACGCTGCCGGCGTCGGAGATGGCCAATTTCAATCCGTTCCTGCCCGCCGGCGTGTTCGGCGGCTTCGGGTCGGGTGTCGGTGCCGTCGGTGCGGCGGCAACGATCTTCTTTGCCTATGTCGGTTTCGACGCGGTTTCGACTGCGGCGGAGGAAACCAAAGACCCGCAGCGCAACGTGCCGATCGGCCTGATCGGGTCGCTGGGTTTCTGCACCGTCTTCTACATTCTGGTCGCAGCCGGTGCGATCGGCACGATCGGTGGCCAGCCGATCATGGGTCCGGGCGGCGTCCCCTTCCCGGCTGGGTCAGAAGCGTTGGCGCAGCAATGCGTGCTGCCGCAATATAGCGAAATGCTGGTCTGCTCGAACGAAGCGCTGGCGCATGTGCTGCGGATGATCGGCTTTTCGACCGTCGGCAACCTGCTTGGCATCGCCGCTTTCGTTGCGCTGCCGTCGGTGATCCTGATCCTGCTGTTCGGCCAGACACGCATCTTCTTCGTGATGTCGCGCGACGGCTTGCTGCCTGAGAGCCTGTCGAAGATCCACCCGAAGTGGAAGACGCCGTATATCGTGACGGCGATCACTGGCGCAGTTGTTGCCTTTGCGGCGGCGTTCCTGCCGGTGGGGCAGCTTGCCGACATCGCCAATGCCGGCACGCTCTATGCCTTTATGATGGTCGCGATCGCGGTGATGATGTTGCGCAAGACCGAGGCAACCCGCGAGCGCAAGTTCCGGGTGCCGGCACTGTGGTTCGTGGGTCCGGCGACGATCGCGGGCTGTATCTTCCTGTTCGCGAACCTGCCGTTCGAGGCGATGATCGTCTTGCCGGCATGGGGCGCGATCGGGCTCGTGATCTATTACCTCTATGGCTATAAATCGAGCCATCTGGGCAAAGGGATCGTGACCGTCGTCGATCTCGACAACGACCCGGCGCATACCCCGCATCCCTGAGGACACGGGACTGACCAAATGAAAAAGGCCGGGGAGCGATCCCCGGCCTTTTTTGTGTTCTCGAAGACGCCGAATGCAATCAGGACCGGCCCGATTGGGGCAAAGTCCTTCGATACGGGCCTTCGCCTTCGCTCAGTCCCTACTCAGGACGAACGGCATTTAGCGCTCACCCCAGCTTGGCGTCGATCATTGCCTGCAGGTCGACCTCGGGGCGCGCGCCGTAATGCGAGATGATCTCGGCGGCGCACAGTGCGCCCATCCGCAGCGAGGTCTGGACATCGCGGCCCTGTGCCTGGCCGCGCAGGAAGCCGGCGGCGAACAGATCGCCAGCGCCCGTGGTGTCGACCACGCGCGCGATCGGTTCAGCAGCAACCGCGAAGCGCTCGCCATCCTTCACCGCGATCGCGCCATGCTCGCTGCGCGTCACCACCAGCAGCGGCACCTGTGCCGCTGCCTTGGCGACCGCGCCTTCGAAATCTTCGGTCTCGCACAGCGCAAGCAGCTCGTTTTCGTTGGCGAACAGGATGTCGATCAGCCCATCGGCCATCAACTGGCGGAAATCATCGCCATGGCGCGAGATGCAGAATACGTCCGACAGCGTGAAGGCGACACGGCGACCCGCCGCGCGGGCGATGTCGATACCGGCGCGCATCGCCTGGCGGGGTTCTTCGGGATCCCACAAATAGCCTTCAAGATAGAGGATCGCGCCGGCCTCGATCAGCGCGCGGTCGAGCGCGGCTTCGGGCAGGAACTGCGATGCACCCAGGAAGGTGTTCATCGTGCGCTGGCCATCGGGGGTGACGAAGATCAGGCAGCGCGCGGTGGTCGGCTCGCCGGCGCGGACGCTGGTGTCGAAGCGGATGCCCGCCGAGCGGATGTCGTGCGCGAAGACTTCGCCCAGCTGATCGTCGGCGACCTGGCCGATAAAGCCGCATTTGCCGCCAAGCGCCGCGATCCCGGCAACGGTGTTCGCCGCCGATCCGCCCGATACTTCGCGCCCCGGCCCCATCTTGGCATACAGCGCATCGGCCTCGGCGGGCGAGAACATGAGCTGCATCGAGCCTTTGGCCATGCCCTGTTCGGCGATGAAGGCGTCGTCGGCTTGGCTGAGAATGTCGACAATGGCGTTGCCGATGGCAACGACGTCCAGCGTGGGTTCGGTCACATGGGTCTCCGGGAAGAATGTTGCTCCGCGCGTATCGTTCAAGCGCGCGCTTGACCACCCCCGACGCGGCGCTTCGACAAGCGCGGCACGATGCGCCTATGCAGGGCAGATGATCCGTGCCCTTACCCTGTCGCTCGCGCAACTGACCGACCCGCCGATATTGCGCGTCTTTGCCAAATCCTTCGCAGTCACGCTGATCCTGTTCGCGCTGCTCAGCGCTGCGTTCTGGGCGGTCGCCCGCGCGGTTGCCGGGTGGCTGGGCGCGGGGGCCGGATGGCAGGAGCTTGCCGGGTTCATCGCGGTGCTGCTGGCGATCGGCGGGGCGTGGCTGTTGTTCCGCGCGGTGGCGATCGCGGTGGTGGGGGTGTTTGCCGACGAAGTGGTCGAGGCGGTCGAGCGGCGGCATTATCCGCAGGCGGTGACCAGCGCCAAGCCGGTGCCGTTTGCGCGCGGGCTGGCGATGGGACTGGGATCGGCGAGCCGAACGGTGCTGGTCAATCTGGTGCTGGTGCCGGTCTATCTCGCGCTGCTGGTGACCGGGATCGGCTCCGCCATCCTGTTCTTCCTGGTCAATGGCTGGCTGCTGGGGCGCGACCTGGGCGACATGGTGGCGGCGCGGCACATGCCCAAAGCGGCGATGCGCGATTGGCGTGCGACCACCGGTGTCCGCCGGTTCATGCTGGGGCTGGTCGGCACCGGGCTGCTTGTCGTACCGGTTGCCAATATCCTCGCGCCCGTCGTGGCGGCGGCGATGGCGACGCATTGGTATCACGGAAGGAAACGCGCATGAGGGCAGCATTGGCGATACTGGCGGGCGGGCTGTTGGCCAGCGCCTGCGCCAGCGTGCCCGCGCCGGTCGCGGGGACCGCGCCGCCGCCGCCGGTTGTCACCTATTCGGCGGTGGGGCTTGAGCGGGTGCTCGGCCAGAACGAAAACGCGCTGGTGGGCTTGCTGGGGACACCCGATGCCGAAGTGAGCGAAGGCACCGGACGCAAGCTGCAATTCGCCAGCAGCATCTGCGTGCTCGATGCCTATCTCTACCCTCGCCCCGGCGGCGGGGTGCCGGTGGTGTCGCATGTCGATGCCCGCCAGCGCGACGGCCGGGCGATCGATCGCGCAAGCTGTGTCGCTGCGCTCACCCGGCGTTCGGGTGGTCGGTGAAACTGATTAATTGATATTTCAGCGTTTTGTGCCATGCAATCGTCTAGAAGGATATTTATGGCATCGCGCGCGAACCGATATCGACCCGTCGACCCCGCTTCATTCGATTGCCGCACCGCGCCGCGTCAGCGCGTCATTGTCACCCGCGCTACCGTGCGCCGGCATGGCGAAGAGGCTGTCGATGCCGAGTTGCAGGATCTGTCGATCTATGGCTGCCGCCTCGCGACCGATGCGGCGCAGATGGCGGGTGAGCGGCTGTGGCTTCGCTTCACCGGTTCGCTGCCGGTTGCGGCAACGGTGATCTGGTCCGATGGCGGCGTAGTGGGTTGCCGTTTCGACCAGCCGATCGCCAACAGCACCGCGCGTTCGCTGACGCTGGTATAATTACCCCCGCTTTCACGGCTGCTCTAACAGGCTGCTGAAAAATCCCACGGTT
>NZ_JROH01000055.1 GCF_000786205.1 Sphingomonas sp. 37zxx
AGATCACCGGGTTGATGGAGGTGCTCAGGTGCTCAGATGCGTGGGGCAAGCCGGACGGCATGACCTTTGACGCCGACGGCGGCTTATGGGTCGCTCATTGGGGTGGCTCGCGCATCAGCCGGTTCGATCCGGCCGGGAAGATCGAACGCTCCATCGCCCTGCCCGCTTCGCAGATCACAAGTATGACTTTCGCCGGCGCATCGCTCGATCGCATGTTCGTCACGTCCGCGGCAAAAGGCGTGTCAGAGCCGAATGCGGGTGCCTTGTTCGAGGTCGATCCAGGTTGCTGTGGCCTGGCGCCGCATCGGTTCGGCGCTGGGATCTGATACCGTCGGCTGATACAGCGACCGTTCCTGGTGTCGGCCGATTATTGCCGGGGCAACCGTGAGTTCGAATGGCCCGACCGGCTCACCTGACTTATCGTAAAGCGTGCACATGGGCGCGGCGGCCCAGCAATATCGGACGATCTCGGCCGGCTTGCCGGACGACCCCTCGATTCGGACGTTGGCACCCTCGATTATGGCATCGGCAAAGTAACAATTCTGGCCATTGCCGGCACATAACTCGAAAGCATTTGGCCGGTTGCCGCTCATCACGACCAACTGGTCTGCAATGTCGCCAAAACGGACGACGACGGTGTGTCCATCGCGATAAGCACCCCTTGGCGAGGGCCCAGAGGGGATGCCGGGCTCGCGATAGATGACGTGCTTTGCGGCGCGATAGGCTCGCGCGGCAGCGACCTGCTTATTCGGGGGATGAATGTCGAACCGCTCCCCGATGTCGATCAGTACGACAAGTGCCGCGTTGCGATCGTCCGCCACGACGCGGCGCTGCGCCTCGCGCACGGCTGACCAGCGATCATTCTGCGGGACCGGGGTGAGCGAGCCAAAATTGGCCAGCTGGAATATAATGAATGGCAGCTCGCGATCCTGGAACTGACCTCGCCACGATTCCATCATTGAACTCAGCAGAGGCGCATAGGGCGTCGTGCCACCCGATGCGTTATTCTCCCCCTGATACCAGAGCACGCCGGCGAAGCTGAACGTGCCGAGCGGAGCGATCATTGCATTGTAAATGCCGGTGAGACCGCGACGATCTTCCCAGGGGGCGGCAGGGGGCCACTCCGCCCTGTTCTCGCCGCGTTGATAATGCCACCCGTCGGCAATCGAAACAGATGTGCCATCGATGCCGGCCAGTTGCATCGCCGCCGCCGGTCCAATCAATCCGGCTGGCGCGTTGCGGTTCGCGCCGACAGCGGCAACCGAAACGATGTTGATTCCGGCCCGCAAGACACCCTTGGGAACGTCAAGCACGGCAACACCGTCACCGCGGGTGCCTCCGACGAAATAGCCATTGATCCATAGCGCGCCGATTGGCGCTACCGCGCCCAGCATCGCGCGCGTAACGGCCTTCGCCTGCGCAGGGGTCAGCGTGGTTGGCCGGTGGAACCAATTGGTCCCGTCAAAGGTGGCGAGCGCAGGATCAGCCGACTTTCGCCAGTTTCCCGGCGTCGTCACCGACGGCATCTCTGCGACCTGCTCAGAGGTAACCATCCAAGGCACGTCCGCGCCCGGACGACGTTGTTCCCACCAACGTTCCCAAATCTTGCCATACGCCGCCTGACCGGCGACGGAATCGCGAGCGTGGAGATCGAGCAGCGCGAGCCCGGGCACCGATGCGTCCGCTGCCCGTATCGCCGCTCCGCTCATCCAGCTTTCGATCTGCGTGCCACCCCATGCCGACTGCACCAGACCCACGGAGACTTTCCGATCCGCGGTCACCTGCCGACCGAAAAACATGCAAAGAGCGGAAAAGTCTTTTACATTGGCTGCGTTGGGAACGCTCCACACGCTTTCGGTGGGAATGTCTTCGGCCCGGCTTGACACAGCCGCCTGCCGTATCTCCAGCAGCCGGATTGCGCGGTCGCCTGGCTTTGCCAGCTCCTGCTTCGAATTGAGCGCATAGCCTGTGGAAAATTCCATGTTCGACTGGCCCGAGCACAAGAATACATCGCCGATCGCCACGTCGTCTAGGCGCGTTTCGATGCCGCTCGCCTCGCGCAAGGCGAGAGAAAGGCCAGTCGCGGCCGCGCGCGCCGGAAATTCCACATTCCATCGTCCCATCTTGTCGACCGCAATCGATCGCGATTGACCGGCGAACGTGACGGTCAATCGCGATTTTGGTGCCCCGCGTCCCCAGATCCTGATTGGCTTGTTGCGCTGCATGACCATATGGTTCTGGAACAGCGAATTGAATTTCGTTGATACCGGCTGCGCTTCGGCCCGGGGCAGGCCGCAGGCGACGGTCAGCGCCATTCCGAAAGCAGCATATGCGACACGCCAAGATCGGGGCATTTTTCTCTCCAAATACTCAACTTACGAAAACGGTAGGTAGATCATTGTCAGTGCGTGACGACGATGAAGTCAGCCACGACGAGTAAGTCACCGATCAGTTCCACCTCCAACGCGCCTCTATTCATCATTCATAGTCTTGCTTGACCAACCACGGGTCGCGGGTCGTCTTCAGATAGGCCAGGAGTTTTCCCTTCAACGTTTTCAAAGCGGCCTGGTGGGCCGGAAGATCGGCAAGGTTGCGCACTTCATCCGGATCGGACTGGAGGTCGTAAAGTTCATATGTCGGGCGATGCAGATAGGCTGTGATCGAGCGTTTACCGTAAAGGATGTCGGGCCGACGCATCGCCGCCGTCCATGTACTCGATTGAAACAGGTCGGATGCCGAGGGATAGGTCAGAGGGGCAGCGATGTTCCAGATCAGCTTGTAGCGATGGTCGCGGATCATCCGCATCGGGTAATACATGGTCACTTCATGCATCGTGTGCGATCCGAAGATCGCATCACGACCCGGCACTTCCGGAGCGCCCGCGAGCACCGGACGAAGCGACGTTCCGTCGAATTTGGGCAGGTTTCTAGCGGCGCCGGTCATGTCCAGCAGGGTCGGCGTGATGTCGGTCCATGATACCAGCGCATCCGATACGCTGCCGGCGCGGGTCGATTTTGGTTGCTTGATGATCAAGGGCAAGCGGATGCCCGGATCGTACAACGTCGTCTTTGCACCCGGAAAGGCTATGCCGTTGTCGGACAGATAGACGATGATCGTATTGTCGTATTTTCCCGCCTTCTTCAAAGCGGCGATCAGGGTCGCAATGCCTTGGTCCATCCGGGATACCGATTGATAATATTGCGCCAGTTCTGCGCGAACCTCCGGCCGATCAGGCAGGAAAGGCGGCACGGTCACCTTGGCTGGATCATAAGTGATCGACCTGACCCCCGGATAACTGCCAGGCCGATTGCCGAAGCTGTTCGCCGTATCCGGTTCATAAGGCCCGATGCGGTGCGGATCCTCGAACGCAAAATAAAGGAAAAACGGCTGGTCGCTTTTCGACAAAAACGGAGTGGCGGCGTTGGCCATTTCGACCGGGCTGCGCCCCAACGAGTAGCCCTTGGCCATTTCCGGGGCGAGCACTTCGTCGAAATGAAACACGCTCTCTGGCCCGACATGATATTTGCCGATCCGGCCGGTGCGATAGCCATTGCGGGCCAGCATCACCGGCAGCGACTGGACGGTTTCGAATGCCTGGAAATGATGGACGTTGTGTTCCAGGCCATAGGCGCCATTGCGATGCCCTTGCTGTCCGGTCAGAAGAACCGAGCGGCTGGGGCTACAGCTTGCGCTCGTCGCAAAGGCGCTTGTGAACCGCGTTCCATCCCGCGCAAGCGCGTCGAGAGCCGGGGTTTGAATCGTGCGATTCCCCCATGCTCCGATTGCATCCGTGCCGTGATCGTCGGCGATGATGAACACGACGTTGGGGCGGCGCTCAGTCGCCTCGCTCACCCGCGCGGGCGCAGGCGGCACTTGCGCAAAGGCGGGGATCGTGAGCGTGGCTGTTGCGACCGATAAACTCGCCAGCAACGTTCGTAAGCTTCTCATAGCTCTTCTCCAGAAGTATTCTGGTTTTCGGACTGGGATCGATCGCGTCCGCAATGGCAAAATCCAGCGGCGCAGGCTTCGCGGGGACTCATGCAACCGGCGTCCACTTCTGGTCCGAGCCGGCATTGGCGATCATTGCCGCCACGAAAGCAGCGCTTCTCACGCCATCATCGAGTCCCGGAAACCGCGGCGATTCGGCGCGATCGATGCCCGCGGCGTGCCGAATTTCCGTTGCGAATCCTCGATACAGGTTGGCGAACGCCTCCAGATACCCTTCGGGATGGCCGGCGGGAGTGCGAAGTAATTTCGCTGACGGAGCGGACATTCCCGGGCCACCGGCGCGAACGATCTCCGTCGGCCGATCGAGCCATCGCAGCACCAGACTGTTCGGCTCAGCCTGTGTCCATTCCAGGCCACCCCGCTCGCCATGGATGCGAAGTTTCAGGCCGTTTTCTTCACCGGCAGCAACCTGCGACGCCTTCAATACGCCCCTGGCCCCGCCGAAGAACCGTAGCATTGCCGTAGCATCGTCATCGAGCCGTCTTCCCGGAACGTGCGTTGCGAGATCGGCGCAGATCGATTCGGCACGAAGGCCGGAAACGAACTCGGCCAAGTGAAACGCATGGCTGCCGATGTCGCCCAGGCAGCCCGCACCGCCTGCTCTGGTTGGATCGGTTCTCCACTCGGCCTGGCGGTTGCCCCCGGCATCAATCGGCTCGCTAAGCCAGCCTTGGAGATACTCGACCTGAACCAGCCGGATTGTGCCGAAATCGCCTTGTGCAACGCGCGCTCGCGCCTCCTGTACCAAGGGGCAGCCGGCATAGGTGAACGCCAGCGCGAAGCACTTTCCACTGCGGCGCACTGCATCCCCAATCGCATGCGCCTCGCTTTCGTTCAGCGCCATGGGCTTCTCGCACATCACGTGAAAACCCGCATCAAGCGCGGCGATCGCCATCGGCGCATGCAAGTGATTTGGGGTCACGATAGCCAAAGCATCCATGCGCTCGCCCACCGGCTTCGCCCGCTCGCTAGCCAGCATCGCGGTAATGTCGGCGTAGACGCAATCGTTTTGCAATCCCAGCGTCGCACCGGTTCGTGCGTTACGCCCCGCGTCGCTACTGAATGATCCGCACGTCAAGCTCCAGTCGCCATCGATTGCTGCGGCAATCCGGTGAACGGCCCCGATAAACGCGCCCTCCCCGCCCCCAACCATACCCAACCGCAATATAACCTTCGGCCGGGGCGACGTATATCCCATGGTTGATCCTTACCAATATCCGCCTCAGCGGGCGACGATACGCCTTGTTAACGCCATTTTGCGATTGTATCATCTATAGCATCAACTAATCAAATGCCCGTGGAGAGTGAGATGAAAGGCATCGCAGGAATCGTCGCTTTCCTTGCCGCAGGTGTTGCGGTTACGGTTACTGCGGCCGAGCCAGCGCCACAGCCAGCGCAAGGCTCTGCATCAATCGGCGAGCGGGCATTCGCCGTCTGCCGCGCGTGCCACACACTGGAAAAGGGCGGGCGTAACGGCGTTGGTCCCAATCTGAGTGGCATGTTCGGCCGTCCGGCTGCGAGCGTGCCGGGGTTCAACTATTCCCCCGCGCTGAAAGCATCGAAACTGCGTTGGGATGACAAGACGGTGAGCGAATATCTCGCCGCACCGTCGAAGAAAGTGCCCGGAACGCGTATGCCGATCACTGTACCCGATGCGACAAAGCGCGCGGCGCTCGTCGTCTATCTCAAGGCCGAAACCAGGAAATGACCAGCCATGCGGCCATGCGCGGGCCAGCTGTGTTTCTGGCTCAGTTCATGGGCGATGATGCGCCCTTCGACACATTGTCGAATGCCGCGCGCTGGATGGGTGATGCGGGCTATGCCGGCGTACAGATCCCGACATGGGATGCCCGCTGCATCGATCTGGCGCTGGCGGCCGACAGCCAAGACTATTGCGACGAACTGATCGGCACGTGCCGCGAGGCCAGCGTGGAGATCGCCGAACTTTCGACGCATCTTCAGGGGCAACTGGTTGCGGTGCATCCGGCATATGACACGATGTTCGATGGGTTCGCGCCGCCGGAATTGCGCGGCAAGCCGGTCGAGCGGCAGCAATGGGCCGCTGCGCAACTAGCGCTGGCGGCACGGGCGAGCCGCCGCATGGGTTTATCGGCGCACGCCACCTTTTCCGGCGCGCTGGCCTGGCCGTTCATCTATCCATGGCCGCAACGCCCGGCCGGACTGGTCGAAGAGGCGTTTGCCGAACTGGGCCGCCGCTGGACACCGATCCTGAATGTCTTCGACGAGGAAGGTATCGACCTTTGCTTCGAGTTGCATCCCGGCGAGGATCTGCACGATGGCGCGACGTTCGAGCGCTTTCTGGCGGCAGTCGGTTGCCATCGGCGCGCCTGCATCCTCTACGACCCAAGCCATTTCGTGCTACAGGCGATGGACTATCTTGCGTTCATCGACATCTATCATGACCGTATCCGCATGTTCCACGTCAAGGACGCGGAACTCAATCCGACCGGTCGATCCGGGGTTTATGGCGGGTACCAGGATTGGGTGGACCGGCCGGGGCGATTCCGTTCGCTGGGCGATGGCCAGGTGGATTTCGGTGCCATATTCTCACGCCTGACCCAATATGGTTATGGCGGCTGGGCAGTGCTCGAATGGGAGTGCTGTCTCAAGCATCCCGAAGACGGCGCACGCGAAGGCGCGCCGTTCATCGCCGCGCATATGATCCGCCGGCCCGAGCGAGCCTTTGACGATTTTGCAGGCGGCAGTGATCCTGCGGCCAACAGGGGCTTGCTGGGCCTTGACTAACGCCCAGCCGGGCGTCGGCCGGTGAACGATAAAAAACGCGAAGGGAGAGGCAATGGCAAATCGGAATCGGTTGTTCTGGCTGGGAGTATTGGCGCTGTTCACCGCCGCGTTCAGCGCGTCGCTGCGCGCAGCGACGGCGAGCAGCCTGAAGGCGCAATGGGTTGATCCAGTCGCACCGCTTCAGGCGGGCGAGATGATCGGCGCAGCGTTGGGATCGGCCTTTCTGGGATTTGCGATCACCCTCTTCGTGGCCAGCGCGTTTCTGGACACCATCGGCATGCGGCGCATGCTGGTCGGATGCGGGCTGTGCTTTCTGATAGGAACGGGCCTGATCGTCGGTGCGGGCACGATCGCCAACGGCATGACAGTCTATCATCTCGTCTGGGCGGGGATGTTGTTGAGCGGAATCGGCTGGGGCCTTGCGGAAGCTGCGATCAATCCGCTGACCGCGCGCCTATATCCTGAGGATACGACGCATCGGCTGAACGTGCTGCATGCCTGGTATCCAGGCGGGCTGATCGTGGGCGGTCTGGCAGGCGTGCTGCCTGCGGCTGCGCTGCCATGGCAAGGGATCATGGCGCTGGCGATCCTGCCCGCGATCGGCGTAGTCGTGATTGCGGCGACGACGACCTTTCCCACGACAGTGCAGGGCGAGCGGAACATCGCATTCGGCGAAATGATCGGCGAGATCTTCCGCCGGCCGAGCTTCTTCATATGGTTCGGCGCCATGTTCCTGACTGCCGCGTCCGAACTCGCCCCCAGTCAGTGGATCGACGTCGCGTTGTCCAACCGTGTCGGCATGCGCGGGATCCTGCTGCTGGCCTATGTCAGCGCGCTGATTTTCATATTCCGTCATTTCGCCGGACGGATTGCCAGCCGCCTCTCCAATTCGGGCCTGTTATGGGTGTCGAGCCTGCTTGCAGCGATCGGGCTGTTCATGTTGTCGCGCGCGCAGTCGCCCGTCGCCGCCATCCTTGCATCGACCGTCTGGGGCCTGGGTGTCGCTGCGATGTGGCCCACGATGTTGGCTTCGGTCGCCGAGCGTTACCGGCGGGGCGGTCCATGGGCGCTCGGCCTGGTCGGATCGGCGGGTGCTTTGTCCAGTTTCTTCGTGCTTCCGCTGCTGGGCGGGATGTTCGACCGGGCGAAAGTCGAAATCGCCGGTGGCCCCGGCATCTTTGCAAGCCTGGCCCCCGACGCGCAGCGCGCGGTGGAGGATGCCGCCGCGTCTGCCTCGTTCGAGCGGCTCGCGCTCGTGCCGATCGTTCTGCTCGTCGTATTTGGCGAAATCTGGTTCATGGAACGCCGCAAATCGCGCGCCGGATAAGTGCTGCTTCAGCGACTTCCATCGAAGTTCGATCGTGGCCACCGCAGCAGGGCAGTCGCAATCGCCGGTCAGCGATTGAACCACCCTCTCCGCCCGCCTTCGCTCCAGCCACGCAAGCCTCTTTCATCACCCGATCACGGAAAGAGACACTGTCC
Source organism: Sphingomonas sp. 37zxx (assembly GCF_000786205.1). Classification (GTDB taxonomy): domain Bacteria; phylum Pseudomonadota; class Alphaproteobacteria; order Sphingomonadales; family Sphingomonadaceae; genus Sphingomonas. The sequence continues at coordinate 8,257 of NZ_JROH01000055.1, forward strand.
CCCGAGGTAAGCAGCTCCGCCAATCGTTTGTTGCCACTATAGCATTCTTATCATAATCTGAATCACTGGGATCCGACTCGAGATCTCGTGACATTGGGGGGTATCTGATGACCTACGGCAGTCATGACGCGTCTGCGGCTCGGACAATCCGGCAGGCAGCCCGGATGCCAACCGTCGCCAGGACATTCAGATATAGCCGCTTTCGCTCTTCACTTCTGGCATTGCGGACAGCTGCGGCGGCGGATGTCTTCAGCAATCCTGTGCGGAGCGGTGCAAGCGCCATGGTGCTCTGCTTCTCGCTGGCGGCCTGCGGTTCCGGCGGCCCCGGAGGTCCCGGCGATGTTATAGTAGCATCGTCAGCCTCTTCAACGAGAGGGGCTGTCACCCAGTCAAGCAGCGCCCTCGCCGAGCCAATCGTAACCAGCCAGGCGCTTACGCTGGAAACCGCCAAGCGCGCTTTTGACTTCACCAATGGGATTGGCATCCGGGCCGACCTGGAGTCAGACAACGGCCCCAATAACTATATAACAAGATGGTCGACTATCGGGCCAGCACTGAATGAATTGAAAATTAAATATGTCCGCATGATCGCTCAGGATCTAGCTACTGATATTGCCAAACAAAATCGTGTCGAGCAGCTTCGCGACGATTATAATGTCAAATTTCTCTTTACATTTGGTAGCGCTACCCAGAGCGCAGGAGCTATGCGAAACTCTATAGATTGGGCTTTGGGATCAAATGCCGCAATCGCATTTGAAGGACCAAACGAATGGTCAAAATTTCAGTATCTCGTCGATCAATATGAACCGCTTTGGGCAGATCAATTAGCAAACTTCCAGACAAACTTTCATAGCTATCTTACGAACAGCAGTTGGGGTAACCGGCCTATTGTTGCGCCAAGCGTGTGGTTTCGCGATAATTGGGCCTTGAACGAAATGAGAATTAGGGGTGTCGATACAAAATCGACCGTTGGCAATATCCACTATTATCACAGAAGCAACCAAAAGCCGACTGAGGCGGTACGCCGCGAGCCTAACCTGGCCACGCCGAATCCAAATGATTCGCTGTCATTCGACACCACGATGGACGGCGTAATCAATGGCCTCCACAGTAATTTCAAACCAGGTACATTTTGGGTTACCGAAACTGGTGAGCAAACCAACGCCGGGGGTGAAGGCGGCAGTGCTGTTTCCGAAATCCAGGCTGCTAAATATGTTCCTCGGCTGATGATGGAGTTCTTCAAGCGCAACGCAGCGAGAACGTTTTTGTTTGAGCTCATGGATCAGGGGCCTGATAACGGAAATTATGGCCTGATGCGGGGCGATGCCACGCGCCGACCAGTTTTCCAGGCAGTCAAGAGCTTGATGACTGTGCTTGATGACAGCGGCAGCGCTGCTGCCACCTTTACTCCGCAACATTTGAACTTCTCATTCACCGGCACTGGCATCAGCCATCTGCTGCTTCAAAAATCCAACAATAGTTTTCTTCTTGTGCTTTGGAAAGATGTCGTCAGCACAGACACATCGGGTCAGGGGCAAAGCACCACGCTGTCCTGGACGGGTTTCACCTCCCCCGTAGTGAAATCATACTATCCAAGAATGTCGGCAACGCCCGATCAAAGCTGGTCGAATGTCACATCGGTGCCGCTCGTTGTTCGCGATGACCTGCTCGTCGTAGAGATCACCAAATAACCACCTCGCGGCCGCTTGCCGGATAGCTGACGCGGTCCTGCGGCAATAATGACAGTCGTGAACCACATGCTGCATTTGTTTCGTAGCGGCTGCCCGCCGCGGGACGTGCGCGAACGGTACGTCAGTTGAAATTGGGTTCTATGTCCGCAGCACCACGCGTCGGGCCGCGCTGGGACACAGTTAGCCGATCTCCGCCGGTCAGATTGCTCCAGCCTTGATTGCCTTTACCGCATGGCATGCCGCGCGCACGGTCAGCGCCATATAAGTCAGCGACGGATTCACGCAGGAAGCTGACGTCATCTGGGCGCCGTCGGTGATGAACAAATTGGTCGCATCGTGCGCCTGGCTCCACCGGTTGACCACCGACTGCGTCGGGTCGGTGCCCATGCGCGCACCGCCCATTTCGTGGATTGCATCGCCCGGCACATGCTCGTGGCGCTCGCTGCGCACATTGTGCATCCCCACCGCGCGGAACATCGCCTCGCCTTGTGTCTGCGCGTCGTCCATCAACTTCATTTCGTTTTCGCGGAACCGTACGTCGAAGCGCAACAGCGGCACGCCGAACCGATCGCGCCTTTCGGCATGAAGTGACACATAATTGTCTTCGTATGGCAGGCATTCCGCAAAGGCGCTCATCCGCATCACCCATCCGGCGTAGCGCCGCATACCATGCTTCATTTCGGCACCAAAGCCCTGGGGCCCCTGCGGGAAGCGGCTGGCAGCACCCTGATATCCATAGCCGCGACGGAACCCAAGTCCCTCGTCGCGGGCAAGATTGCGGAAACGCGGTATGTAGACGCCACCGGGTCGTCGTCCATATTCAATATAGTCGTTCATTCCCGGCACATTGCCCATGATGTGCACGCGAAGAACGTGATCCATCACGTATCGGCCAAGCGTTCCGCTCGCGTCGAAAATGCTACGCTCGCTCCCGGCACCGCGCGAGTTCATCAGGATTTGCAACGACGCCATAGCCGAGGCGCACAGAAAGACGAGGCGCGCGGTTACGACTTCGGCCTGACCGGTCTTGGCATCGATCAGCCGGACGCCGGTGATGCGCTTCGCTGCCGCGTCATACTCGAGGTTGGTGACGACGGCATCGGAGCGAAGTGTCAGTCGGCCAGTGGCCCGCGCCGCCGGAAGCGTCACTGCCTGGGTCGAAAAATACGCTCCGAACGAACACCCACGATTACACTGATTGCGGAACTGACACTTGGTGCGGCCCTGTTCCGGCTTGTCCTGCGTCATGTTGCTGGTGCGCATATGGATGAGGTTGCGGCCGGGCATCGCCGTTTCAAGCCTCTGCTTTACCCATTTTTCGGCGATGTTCATCGGCATGGGTGGCTGAAATTCGCTGTCGGGCAATTGCGGCAAATTTTCGCGCGATCCCGAAATGCCAACATAATTTTCGACGTAGCGGTACCATGGTTCAACGTCGTCATAGCGGATTGGCCAGTCCAGCCCGGCGCCGTCGCGCTTGTTCGCTTCGAAATCATCCGGGCTCCAGCGGAACGACCATCGGCCCCAGATCAGCGATTTTCCTCCGACCGAGCTGGGGCGGACCCAGTAGAATTTTTCGCCGTCTTCATGTGCGAACGGGTTCAGTCGGTCATTGTTGTAGAACGGCATGGTCGCCTGGGTGAAGCCGCCGTGCTGCGACATGAAATAATCGGCTTTGACCAGCGCTTCTGGTACTTTGTTGCGTCCGGGAAGTTCAAAGAGTGCCTTACCCTCATGAATATAACCGTCGCCATGCTCCACCATTTGGCCGCGATCCAGCATCAGGACTCGCAGGCCCTGTTCGGTCAGTTCCTTTGCCGCAAAGCCACCGCTCACGCCGGAGCCGATCACAATTGCGTCGAACCGATCGGTTGAAGTCACTGTATCTCTCCTATCCGCGCCTACGGCACGCGATCAAAACGAATAGATCTTGCTGACCCCGGAATAGGGGAAGGCACCGTCATAAGACCCGGGAATGGGCAAATATTCGCGTTCCTGCGTGATGCCGATTTCCGACGTGTAGTAGCCGGCGATCACGAGCTGGCGAAACGGGATGAAGAAGAGCTTGCCGCCCGGAATCTCGCCATTCATCGCCAGCGTCAGTAGCGCATCCTGCTGCTCGGGCAGGGCTGTTGCCGCCGATGTCTGAAAGTCCTGCAGGCTGCGCGCTTCAATGGCGTTCAACCCCGCGATGATCGGCTTGCGTTCATCCGGCGCAGACCAATCGGCCAGCAGCTTTTCGATATAGGCCGGCACCTCGGCAGCGATTGCCCCGGGCGTATCCGTGGTCGGGATGACTCGCTCGCTGAGTGCCACCACGAGTGCACGCTGCATGGGCGTAAAGACTGCCTCGCTTGGTGGCCCTTCGCCGGTTGCCGGCACGATACGGGGAACGGATTGTCCGGCGGCCCGGGCGATCGGCGCAAAAATCTGTGCGCCGAACATGACGAGGGCACCGGCCAGCGCGGTTCTGCGATCAATCATTTTCGTTCTCCGGCCTGATCTTGCCGCGTCGCGCCCGCAGACAGCGGCCGGACCCAGATGTTCCGGAAGGATACCGGCGAGTCATGGTCCTGCAGTTGCAGCGGAGCGGCGTCGCCATGCGGTTCGTATGTAGCGACCTGCCGCCAGCGGGTTACGCCGAGCATCGCCTGGTGATTCTGGACCAGCACGCCATTAAGCAGGACGGTGACATGGGCCGGCCGCTGGAGCGTACCGCCGGCAGCAAAGCGAGGTCTCTCAAAGATGATGTCGTAAGTCTGCCACGCACCCGGTTCGCGCGACGGGTTCACCAAAGGGGGCTTCCATCCATAAATGGAGCCCACCGTCCCATCAGCATAAGTAGGGTTATGATGGCCATCCAGGATCTGGATCTCGTAGCGCTGCATGAAGATGATACCGCTATTGGCGCGATCCTGTCCTGCATCTCTTGGCGGGGCAGGTGTTCGGAACTCCAGGTGGAGTTGGACGTCTCCAAACGCCTCGCGCGTGACGAGCGCGCTCGCCTTCGCGCCCTTCGTCCGCGGCGGAACCGTCAATATGCCGCCGGCCACTGCCCAAGGCGTGCCGGTCGCCACCCATTTATCGAGCGAGTGACCGGCAAACAGCACGATCGCATCGGATGGCGGCGCGCCGGGAGCCACACCCGGCTGTACCTCGGGCGGCTGTGGCCGGTCGGCATCATGGACGCGCCACTTACCATCCGGCAGCATCGGCGTATCTCGATACCCCGGTGCATCCTCGGCGAGCGCGGCGTTAGTAGCTATCAGGCCTAAACTCACCACCCATGCGGCACGGCGACGCCTCACGCCACGTCGATCGCGCGATACGCAGCAATCAGCCGTGCTTCGCCATCTGGGCCGGTGATCGAATTGCCATGCTCCATGCCGATGACGCCATTGTATTGGCGCGCACGCAGCCAGCGCACGATATTCCCGAAATTGACTTCGCCAGTGCCTGGTTCCTTTCGCCCGGGGTTGTCGCCGAACTGGATATAGGCGATTTCATCCCAGCACATGCCCAGCGTCGGGATCAGGTTGCCGCTCTGAATCTGCTCGTGATAAAGGTCTGCAAGCACCTTCACGCCAGGCTTCGATACACCCCTGGCGATGGAAAATCCCTGCGCAATCGTTTGCAGGAACGCGCCGGGATGATTTGTTCGGGTGTTGAGCGGTTCCATCACCAGCACCATGCCGTGTGGAGCAACGATGTCGCCCGCTCGTCGCATCAAATCAATGATCCGGCCGGTCTGCACGTCGATCGGCAGTTTCGGTTCCATCAACCCAGTTACGACCGTCATCCATTTGACATTGAGGCGCTTCGCCAGCTCGATGGATGCCTGGATGTCGGCGAGAAATGCGTCCCGGTCGCTGTCGTCGTTTCCGCCGAGGAATGGGCGCCCCTTGGCCCAGGCCGGTCCGCTCGCGACGAACACACCCATCGTCATGTTGCGGCTGGAGAGCGCCTTTGCCATAGCGTCTTGTTCGACCACCGGGCGACGCTTGGCAGTATTGTCCTCCCACGCGCGAAACCCCTGATCTGCTGCGAACGCGATCTGCTCGATCAGGCCGCCTCTGCTGGCGAAGCTGCCCTCATGCGGCGCGAAGTTGAGCGAAAAGCGCGCAGCATTCGATGCAGCACGCGCCGGTCGCCCCACGGCTGCCGCGATCCCGGTCGCCGCGCCCGCGCCAATCAACCCCCTGCGAGAAATCATATCCGAATCCTCAGCTCAAATTCCCATGTTCCAAAATGGGTGTATCCTGCGCCGGTGCGACGCGGCGCCCGCGTGTGACGTCGTCAAGCACATCGCCGACATGGCGGCGGCTGCAAAAACACAGCCCCCGCCATGCCGAACGGAATGCTCAGTTCCCTTTGGCTTTCGCCGCACGTGCCCGCATCGTGGTGATCATTTCAGCCAGATCGATCGAACCGTTTTTGTCGGCATCGTTGCGGTTGATCCATCCCTGGGCTCGCTGTTCCGCGCTGGGAGCGGGACCAGTCGCCGGTGGCGGAGCATTCCACGCAGCCACCATGGCGGTGACTTCCGCAAGATCGAGCTTGCCGTCCTGATTCGTATCGGCCCGCGAAAAACTACGCTGCGCAACCACTTCCGGCGAAACACCCTGAGCCATCGCCGTGGCCGAGGCCATGCCTGCCAGCGCCGCGAGCGTCACGAATGTCAGTTTGGTGCCTATCATAATCCACTCCCTAGTCCGCTTGATCCAACGATGCCGCTTGCTGCGGCTGATCGCGTTCGAGACGCTTCTTGGTGGCCGAAGTCACGGTTGACCTCTTCACACTGTTGCTTTTATAGCATGGTGAAATACAAAAATCAAAGCCTGGGGAGGATCTATGAACGTTAATTCGGTCTGGCAGCAGTCGCGAAGGGCCACTGTCTCGACACTCGCCCTGTCGATCGCGATGGCAACGTCTGCGCACGCTCAGGAAAAAGCGCCCGTAGCCGCACCTACGCCGCCCGGCACGGTGGCTCCGCAGGCCGCTTTGCGAAACTCTTCGCCATCGCCTGATGAGTCGCAGATGGCCACCGACGACATTGTCGTTACCGGGCTCCGCGACAGCCTGGACAGCATTGTCGCCGCGAAGCGCAATGCCGACAGCGTTGCTGATTTTGTCCCGCTCGGCGATCTGGCCAACCTGCCAACCACCAGTATCGCCGACGGCCTGGAATTCGTTCCGGGGGTCGTCGGCACGCGAACGCGTGGGTCTGTCGATTCTATATCTCTTCGCGGCCTGCCGGCTTTACTTACCTTCACCACCGTGAATGGGCGGGAACTCGCGTCCGGTGGCGGCAATCGTCACGTGCGCTACCGCATCTATCCGTCGGAGTTCTTCACGACCGCCGCAGTGTATAAGTCAACCACGGCCAACATCGTTGACGGCGGAATATCTGGCACCATCAACCTCAACACACCGTCGCCAATAGATTCGCGTAACCAGTTACGTATCGCAGCGCGCGCGCAATACACACCGTACAACCGCAACAGCGATCTGATTTCTGACAAAGGTGCCCGGATCGATATTAATGGATCGCGCAAGTTCGATTTGGGCGATGCCGGCGAGCTGGGTATCGGAATCGGATTTAATTATTTGAACGAAACAACATTTACCGCACAGCAGAACCTACAGACATTCAATCAGACGACCGTGTTGGGCCAAGATGTTATCCTGCCGTTTAACCTGCTTTTCCAGACCAATGCAGAGAGGTTTCAGCGCGTCGCTGGATTCGGCGTGGTCGAATGGAAATCCAATTCGGGCCTTCGAATCAAGCTCGACGGGATTGTGACCAATGCCGAAGCCCGGGTCCGAACCAACATCTTGAACCCTACCGGCCTTAATGTCCCCGCTCGCTATGCGTCGCTGACCACCAGCGGGGGGGCGCTGCAGACCGCGAACATCGTCGGCGGACAGGTTCTTAGTCGCCTTGATAAGCTGGATCGTACCGACGATGCCTACATGGTTGGCGGCAACATCGCATATGAAAGCGGCAAATGGGATTTCGCGCTGGATCTCTATGCCTCGCGGTCGATCGCAGATTTCGAAGTAGTCCGCCCGATCCTCACACTCGCCAACGTGAACTACACGCTGACGCTAACGCCAGAAGCGATCCAAATGACGAACGTCAATCGCGATCTGTCGAACATCGCGCTTTATGGGATGCAGGCCTATAACGGTCAGACGATCGATGTCGATGACCAGGCCAGAGGCGTACAATTCGCCGTGAACCGGAAATTTGACGACGGCTTTATTAGCAACGTGTCGACGGGTGTTCGTATCACCAGCCGGTCTATTGAATCGCTCACAAATAATAACGCCAACAACAATGTGCGGTTGCCGGCGCAATTCCCGCAATTCGCCGTCGGCCGCTTGTCGCCCAGCCTTTTCGCGGCCCAGCCCTACGTCGATTTTGACGTGACCAACCAGTATGGCAGGGTACTCCCAACGCCATTCGCTCTGCTGGATTTCAACTCCGTGTTTGGCACGCTCCCGACCCTGCTGTACCCAGTCACCGATACCGTCAGACTCAACGGTTTCGTCGATAATATCGAGAAATCCTATGCGGGGTACGTCAACCTCGGGTTCCGGAGCGCCTTGGGCAGTTTGCCACTGACAGGTTCGTTCGGTGTGCGCGTGGTGCGCACCGATCTGACTGCGAACGGGTTCACCGGCAATCTGGTTTCCACGCTAAACCCGACGACCGGGTTAACGACCGTCACGGTGAACGGGCTGCTCCCGGCGGTCGAAACCAACAGTTATACAAATTTTCTGCCCTCGCTGAATGCGAGGTTGCAATTGAACCCTAAGCTGCAGGCGCGCCTTGGCATCGGCAGGGCGATTTCACGCGCCAATTTCCCCGACCAGCGACTTTCTCGGAACCTGACGGGCGGCGACACGCTCGATCAGCCGTTCGACGGGGTTGCCGGCAACCCCCAGCTGAAGCCGATCATTTCCGATCAGGTTGATGTCACGCTGGAATGGTATCCGCGGTCGGGAACGGCGGTGTCGATCGGCGGCTATTACAAGAAGGTCAAAGACTATATTGTGGACTCCGTGAGGGCTGAAACCATCGGCGGGCTGGACTATCTCCTCACGTCTCCCGTGAATGCGGCTAACGGCGATTTCTATGGTATCGAAGCGTTCATTCGTCACGATTTGAAGTGGCTTCCAAGCCCGCTCGACGGCTTTGGTTTCATCGTGAACGGAAGCTATAACTTCACCACGATCGATCCTGGCTATGGCTTGCTGAATGAACGGGTTCCCAGCGGAAGCTTCCGCTACGACGTTGCCGACCGAGATCCAGGTGTCGAAGGATTCACCAAGGCGACGGGGTCGGCCATCGTATTCTTTGAGAAAGGGCCGGTCTCGGTTCGCGCTGCTGCGCGTTACGCCAGCACCCGTGTCCGCACAGTGCTGCCGCTGAACGCGCCGCTCGTCAGCAATGGCCGTACACTGATTGATCTGGCGGCGTCTTTTCGGGTGGCCAAGCAATTCCGGATTCAGGCGCAGATCAACAACCTCACCCAGAGGGTCGACGACGGCTATTATGTCTTCGAAAATTATCTGACAACTAGCCAACAGACGGGCCGAGTATTCTATCTCGGCGCCGACATCTCGTTCTGAGGACAGGCTAATGTTAGATCGACGCAAATTCAGCACCGGGCTACTTGCGCTGGCGGGTGTCGCGAACGCACCCGTCGCACTTGCGAGGCAGCATCCCAGCGCGCATCCGAGCCAGACCCCCGTATTTCGCGCGCGGCTGACCGGCCTGTCGGGCAGGAAAAACGCCGTGCTGGATATCCCTCCGGGTGAGCACCACTTCTACCCGGATGCCGCACTGGTGCGGCACATGGCGGTCTCGAACAACGATCCGGGCACCAACCGGATCATATTTCCGGTCGATGATTTCGATGGACTGACGATCGACGGCAATGGCGCGCGGCTTGTGTTTCACGGTGCCGTCACGCCGTTCGCCCTCATCGGATCGCGTGATATCACGCTGCAGAACATGGAAATCGACTGGCACACGCCCTTTTACTGCGAAGGCGACGTGCTGGCGACCGCCACTGACGGGACGTGGCTCGAACTGCAAATCCTCGAGAATTTTTCGTATCGCATCGATCAGGCAGGGCAGTGGTTCTTCGTCGGCGAGGGTTTCGAACAAGAGGGCATCGGCAACATCCTGGAGTTCGATACCGACCGGCGCGAAACCGCGTTTCAGGCACTGGACAATCATTTTCGCGCGCGCGACGGCAAGTATCTGCGGCGATACACCGTCCGAAATCTAGGCGGCCGCCGGGTACGGGTAACCGCGGAACAGCGGTTCCGGGGTTTGCCGCAGGTCGGCAATCGGGTTGTCATCATGCCCTCGACGCGGCGTTGCCCTGCGATCTTCGTCAACGACTGCGCCCGCGTGCGGATCGAAAATGTGCAGATCCGGCACGCCGGATGCATGGGTGTCATCGCCCAGGTCAGCGAAGACATCACGATCGTCAGGTGCGAAGTCGCGCCGCGCAAAGGATCGGCGCGGCTGCTGTCCACGGTCGTGGATGCGACACATTTCGTGAATTGCACGGGAACAATTGACGTTCGCGAGTGCACCTTTGCCAACCATCTCGACGATGCGTTGAACGTCCACGGCATCTATGTCCGCATTCTCAAGGCCACCGGCAAGCGCGCCTTGTCGTGCGAACTGTCCGAATTCCAGCAGCGCGGTGTTCGCATGATTCACGTCGGTGACGAGGTTTCGATCGCCGATGGTCAGGAGCTCGACGTCAAGTTCACTGGCGAGGTAGCCGCCGTCGCCTACACCGATGATCGCTATCTGACGGTAACTGTCGACGCCGACCTGCCGGATCGAGTCAATGAAGGCGATGTCATCAACAATCTGACGCGCAATGCCGGCATCAACTTTGTCGGCAACTCCGTCTCGGCCAATCGCGCGCGCGGAATCCTGCTGTCGTCGCTCGGTAACATCCTTGTCGAGAATTGCCGGTTCCACACGCCGGGCGCAGCGCTGCGCATCTCGGGCGGCGTGGATTACTGGTATGAATCCGGGCCCACGGCAAACGTGACGATCCGCAACAACCTGTTCGACAATTGCAAATACGGCGTGTGGGGCGTCGCGGTTATCGACATCGAGGCAGTCGACGGCAAGAAATCTACCAGCCGCTCGCCATATCACGGCCGTGTTTCCATCACGGGCAATCGTTTCGTCACTTTCGACGGACTGCTGGTCCACGCCTATCGCGTCAACCACCTTGCCTTCACCGGCAACACCGTCGTGAGAAGCAACACCTATCCGGAATTCCGCAAGGTCAAGGCACCCATTCAGGCAACGGCGGTAAAGACTCTGGATTCCACCGGGAACAGCTTTGCGGGACTCTCCTTTGCGGCGCTGTCCGCACCGATAGAAGGGCGAATCGAATAGCTACTGCCGACCTTCACCAGAGGCCTCACGCCGGTGGGATGGAGAATAGCGGCGGAGTAAAAATCGATTTCTCGCTACGGCGTGAGCGACGCTGGCGATGGAGGTGATTGTTTGAGCGCCTGGGTGACAATAAGCGACGAGGCGCTATCCGCCGCGGTCAATCCGCTCGGAGCGGAACTGTCGTCGCTGACGGACACGGGCGGGCGGGAATGGATGACGAACGCCGACCCCGCCTTTTGGACCGGGCGGTCTCCCTTGCTGTTTCCGATCGTGGGCGCGCTCAATGGCGGGCGCTATCGGGTCGATGGGGTGACCTACGAACTGCCGCCGCATGGCTTTGCGCGGCGGCGGGAATTCGCGCAGTTAGGCCGATCGGATACACAGGTGCGGTTCCGGCTGACAGACGATGCAGCGACGCGCGCAATTTATCCATTCGGCTTCGCGCTGGATGTTGAATATCGCATCGGCAATGGAGCACTGACGATCATCTGCACGGTTACCAACCAGGGTGACACGCCGATGCCGTGCAGTTTCGGCTATCACCCGGCATTCGCCTGGCCTTTGCCCGGAGAAGCGGGAAAGAACGGGCACATGCTACGGTTCGAAGCAGACGAGCCAGGAATGTTGACGCGACTGGATCGGGGGCTCGTCGCGGGGGCCGATCGGGCAAGCCCGCTGGCGGACGGGCGCACGCTTGCGCTGGATGACGCATTGTTCACAGAGGATGCACTGATCTGGGACGGGCTGGCGAGCCGGACGGTGGACTATAGCGGGCCGAACGGGGCGCGGCTGCAAGTGGCTTTTCCGGGAGCCGATACGATAGGGGTCTGGACCAAACCGGGCGCGCGATTTCTGTGCATCGAGCCTTGGTGGGGAATCGCCGACCCGCGAGGCTTCACAGGAGAGTTACGGGACAAACCTGGGATGATGGTGCTGGCTCCGCACGACTCGCGGCGATTTACGATGATCGTGACGCCGCACTGAAAATGCTATGACGGCAAACGGTCGTACACCAAACGGAAACCGACGTTGCTGGCGCCGAGCGAAGTATCGCGCGGATTACGGGCAGCTGCGCGATAGCGGCGGCAATAGTTGGGCGCACACAGATAAGAACCTCCCTTGATCACGCGCGCCGGTCCGCCGGGATTGCCTTGGCCCTCAACGCGCTTAATCGAAGGCCCGGCAGGGTTTTCCGAAGATCTGGCGGGGTCGTGAGACGGTGCGTAATAGTCGCTTGTCAGTTCCCAGACATTCCCGACCATATCATATAGGCCCCAGGCGTTGGGCTTGAAGCAGCCAACCGGGGCGATGCCGACATAGCCGTCGGTCGCGAAGTTTCGGACGGGAAACACGCCCTGCCAGCTATTCGCTTCCGTCGGTCGTTCGATCGTGTCGGGCCCGCCAGCACGCGCTGCATATTCCCACTCCGCCTCGGTCGGGATCCTGCCGCCCTTCCACCGCGCATAGGCTTCCATATCGGTGTAAGCGAGGTGGGCAACCGGTTCGCCGGCTACCCCGTCAGGGCCGGTGGGGCCGTAAGGCTTTTGCCAATTCGCGCCCGGCACATATTCCCACCAGTCCATATATCGCGTGGAGGGGGTGCTGGGCATTTTGAACACTGCCGAACCGGGCTTGAGCAGATCGGGCGGAACCTGATCCGCCGATACCCCATATAGTGCGGGGTCAACCGGACGTTCGGCGACCGTGGTATAGCCGGTCGCCCGTACGAAGGCAGCGAACTGACGGTTGGTAACCTCGTGCGGGTCAATCCAGAACGCATTTACACTAATGTCGCGTACCGGACCTTCCTCGGCATAGACTTGCTGCGAACCCATTGCGAAGTGACCCGCGGCAATGGCGATTGGCGCGTCTGCGCGCGCACGGCAATCACGTCGTGAAGCATCTGTGGCCCGCACTGCCGGTTGCGTCGTTCCTGCGCCCCCGCATCCCGACGCGATAGTGGCCACAATCGCCAGCGCAGTCAGCGCGCGCGGCAGCGCCGAATATCGGCCGTCTGCACGATCGCTGTCACTGGCACCGCACCGGCCAAACATTTCTTTCCGTCCTGAACCGCACCGGGATCGCCGGAGGCCGTTTGATCTAAGAGGCTGACCGAAAAAGAAGGTGGGTAATATCAGTGACATGTGATTGAGACGTGGTTGCGAGACTACGACGGAGTTGCACATGTGGACCGATATTAATCGGCGGCAGTATGGCAGAGCGGACCTGCTTTTGTCAAGCGATCTGACGGATGCGGAATGGGCGATTTTGGAACCGCTGCTCCCGCCGCGTTCGAAGCTCGGTCGTCCGCCAGTTTGGGA
>NZ_JROH01000056.1 GCF_000786205.1 Sphingomonas sp. 37zxx
ACGTAGTGTAGCTTTTGTAGCTTTCCGAGCGTCCGAACCGATCAAACACCCCCGTCGTTGCATCTTGCCCCCGCGCGCAGCATCGGTTAGCGACGGCGCACTGCCCCTGTGGTGAAATGGTAGACGCGCTCGACTCAAAATCGAGTGCCGCAAGGCGTGCTGGTTCGAGTCCGGCCAGGGGCACCATTTCGGACTCTTCGGAGTTCATTCGTTCTAACGCATTGAAAATCTTAAAGGGAATCGCCGCTTCGGCGGTTCGAAACCCCTCATTTCGAGCATATGCAATCGGCTCTGCGAAAGCCAGCTTCAGCACCGTGCGCTTGTCTGCAATGTTGTCGGAAACCCATAATTTATAAGGGTTTTCTAGAAACTCCATTGCGGTTCGATAAGTTGTATCGAAGTCCGCAGCCGAACGACCGCAAAGAGCGATCTTTTCCCTGAGCGCAGCCTTCTCAATTTCCAAACTGCGAACGCGATTCTCGAACGCCGTCGCAATGCTCGACACGTCTGAGGCGACGATCCGATCCACAAGCTGTTCAATCTGGCGTTCAATGCGGATCACTTCGCTCCGCATATGCTTGGCGTCTGACTGTTCGGAGGCCATGCGGGCGTTCCACAAATCGCGGAACATTTCCGAGGCCAGACCGAAAAGTTCAGGCGTCGGGCGCAAAGTCCGAAGCATGGCGTCGAATTGGCTTTCCAGCAGATCGCGACGAACGGACTTGCCACGCGAAACGCAGCCCTTGCTCTGGCACAAATAATAAGGATGACGAGCCGAACGGCCCTTGCTCCAGCAAGCCGTGTAGGCCGTGCCGCAATCGGAGCAGGTGACATAGCCACGCAGCGGGAAATCTTCGTTCACATCCTTGCGTGTAAACACGCGGGACTTGCCACGGATGATGTCTTGAACCTCTTGGTAGGTAGCCAGCGAGATAATGGCCTCATGCTTACCGCGCTGCATGACAATGCCCCATTCGGGGGCATGGATATAACCAGCGTAGAGCGGGCGGCTCATAAGTTCGGCGACGCGTTCGATGGTGAGAGTCTTCCGCATGGTCGCAGGCCATGCGAGCTGCGATTGCAGGAAGCGCATTATTTCCGCCATCCCGCCGAAGCGGCCCGAAGCGAAGCCTTCATAAGCCTGCTGGATCACCGAGGCGATAGGTTCGTCACGATGCAAGAGCTTACCGTGACCGTTCACACGGACATATTTCAGCCCGACGGGAGCGCGGAACGACCAATAGCCGTTCATCATACGCGCAACCATCCGGTGCTTGGTTTGCTCGCCATTTTTCTGCCTCTGGTGTTGTGACACCGAGGCAAGAAGGTTCTCGACAAGGATGCTGTCCGAGCTGTCGCCAAATTCAATCGACGGCGATTCCAGCAAACCGCCTGCGTTCTTGATCGCAACCCGCAAGGCGAGGTGCGTTTCAAGTGAACGGGCGAGACGGGATATGTCGTCGATGATGACAACGACTTGATCCGCCTTTTGCCTCTTTAGAAAGGCGATCATCGCCTTCATTCCAGGACGGCTCAGCACACTTCCCGACATATCGTCGGTGAAGGTTTCTACCACATCGCAATGGTGTTGCTCTGCATAGACGCGGCATCGCGTAATCTGGCTGGCGATTCCGTCGCCTTCCTTCACCTGCTTGGTGCTGCTGACGCGGGCATAAATGACCGCTTTGCGATGACCTTGTGTCATGGCGCGTTGAGATTTGAAGAAATGCGCGATTGGCCCAGCAGCCCGAGGGCCTGAGCCAACGCCTTGTGGTCCTTGACCGGATTCTTGCCACGCCGACGCGGGGGTGGATTGTTCGGGTCAAACAACCGCCAGCGCATATATTCCGATACGGGCATTCCAGCGGCATCGGCTTGAAGCCGAGCCTTCTCTTCAAATGTCAGCCGAAGCGATACGAACAGAAGAGAAGGCGGTTTATCCATTTCAGCCTCCTAATCGGGAGGCTCGCTTGGATCGGGGGGATTTGCGCGGCTTCGTTGTGTCGTTGGCGGCTACCGGACGGACTGTCTGAGCCTTTAGAATGCGGTTCCAGTTTTCCAGAGTCGAGAATAACTGGTTCGATAGCGCTCCGATTCTGGGCACCAGTTTTTCCGCGCCGCAGCGTGCGCGCGCGGTTTCCTTGACAATTTCGCCGATTTTTCAATTCGCGGGTCGCCATTGCGGCGCGTGATGGGTAACGCATTCAGGCTGCCGAAAGAAAAGCTTGATGCTGCTTACCGTTCTGACTGCACTGCCATTCCTCGCCGCGATTGTGCTGGCGCTGCTCGCCCGGGCCACGCGCGGCGTGCATATGGCGATTGCGATCGGGGCGAGCGCGATCGGTTTTGCGCTGCTGCTGTCGGCGGCCCCGACCGTCCTGGCGGGCACGTCGCTCACCGCGCGGATCGGCTGGATTCCGGCACTTGGCCTCGATTTCAGCCTGTGGCTCGATCCGCTGGGGCTGTTGTTCGCCGGGCTGATTTTGGGGATCGGGCTGCTCGTCGCGATCTATGCCCAAGGGTATCTGGCAAAGGACGAGCCGACCGGGCGGTTCCTGTCGTTCCTGATGCTGTTTCAGGGGGCGATGGTCGGGATCGCGCTGTCGAACAATATCCTGCTGATGCTGGTGTTCTGGGAGATGACCAGCCTGTCGTCGTTCCTGCTGATCGGTTTCTGGCGCGACCGCGCCGATGCGCGGCAGGGCGCGCGGATGGCGCTGGCGGTGACCGGCGGCGGCGGGCTGGCGCTGATCGCCGGGATGGTGTTGCTTGGCCAGGCCGCCGGCTCCTATGAGCTGGCGACGATCTTGACGCGCGGCGATCTGGTGCAGGCATCGCCGCTCTACCCCGCCATCCTCATCCTGGTGCTGCTCGGCGCATTCACCAAATCGGCGCAATTCCCGTTCCATTTCTGGCTGCCACACGCAATGGCCGCGCCCACCCCGGTCAGCGCCTATCTCCATTCGGCGACGATGGTGAAGGCGGGCGTCTTCCTGCTGGCCCGGCTGTGGCCGGTGCTGGCGGGGACCGACTGGTGGTTTTACCTGGTCGCCACGACCGGGCTGGCGACGATGTTGTTCGGCGCAGGCGCCGCGCTGTTCCGCAACGATTTGAAAGCGATCCTTGCCTATTCGACGATCAGCCAATTGGGGCTGATGGTAATGCTGCTCGGCTTCGGCACGCCCGCAGCGGCGGCTGCGGCGGTGTTCCACATCCTCAACCACGCCGCGTTCAAGGCGGCATTGTTCATGAACGCAGGCATCGTCGATCACGAGACCGGCACGCGCGACATCACCCGGCTGGGCGGGCTTGCCGCGCTGATGCCGCTCACCGCGACATTGGGCACGCTCGCCGCCGCCGCGATGGCTGGGATTCCGCCGCTCGGCGGCTTCATCTCGAAAGAGATGATGCTTGAGCAAAGCGTCCATACCGCCTTTGCCGGGCAATCGCTGCTGGTGCCGCTGCTGGCGACGATCGCGGCGACCTTGTCGGTCGCCTATTCGCTACGCTACGCCGCCGGCCTGTTCTTCGGCGCGCGCGCCACCGGCGACGTCGCCGCGCCGCATGATCCGGGCATGGCGATGATCGGCCCGTCGATAGCATTGGTGTTGCTCGCAATCGGTTTCGGGCTGCTGCCGATGACCATCGCCGGGCCGCTGGTGATCGCCGCCACCGGCGCGGTGATCGGTGCCGCCCCGCCCGCGCTCAACCTCGCGCTATGGCATGGGGTGAACCCCGCACTGGCGCTCAGCATCAGCGCGGTCGTGATCGGCGCACTGCTGCTCTGGCGGCGCGAGCCGATCGCGGCCTGGGCGGCCAGGCATCGCGCGCCCGACGCCAAATCTTTGTTCGACAGCGCGATGGCGGCGGCAGTGGGCCTCACCCGCCGCGCGTCGCTGGCGATCCACGCGGCGTCGCTGCAACGCTATCTGTTCATGCTGTTCGCCGTCGCGGTCGCCTTTGGCATTGATGCGATGCTCACGCGCGGCGGCATCACTGCTGGCACCCGCGTGACTCAGCCGGCATCGGACATCGCGATCGTCGCCTGGTTCGCGCTGGTCGCCGCCACCGCGGCGGTCGTGGTGGCGCAGCGGCAACGCTTTCTTGCCCTGGTGTTCATCAGCGTCATCGGCCTCGTCATGGCGCTTGCCTTCGTCCACCTCTCCGCCCCCGATCTGGCGCTGACGCAGATTTCGGTCGAGGTGGTCACCATCCTGCTGCTGCTGCTCGCGCTGCACCTGATGCCAAAGACGCCGCCACGGCTTTCGGGCAAGGCACGGCACGCGCGCGATGCGCTGCTGGGGGTGGTTGCCGGCATCGGCACCGGCTGGGCCGCCTGGGCGGTAATGACGCGCGACATCCGCGATTCGGTATCCGCCTTCCATTGGGCGAACAGCTATTCGGGCGGCGGCGGCACCAATGTCGTCAACGTCACGCTGGTCGATTTCCGCGCATTCGACACGCTGGGGGAGATCATCGTGCTGGGGATCGCGGGCCTTGCTATCTTCGCGCTGCTCGAACCCGCCGCGCGCGGCGTGGCCGGTCGGCGGCTGCGGTCGTGGCGAAAGGACATGCCGCATTCGCCCGAGCGCCATCCGATGATGTTCGTGATGGCGACCCGCCTGTTGCTGCCGCTGGCAATGCTGGTCGGTGTCTATATCTTCCTGCGCGGGCATAATCAGCCCGGCGGCGGCTTTATCGCGGCGCTGGTCGTGTCGATCGCTATCCTGCTGCAATATCTCGCCTCGGGCTTCGACTGGACCGACGAACGGCGCAAGATCGGTGAGCATCCGCTGATCGCCTATGGCGTGCTGATCGCGGTCGCGACCGGCCTTGGCTCGCTGGTGTTCGGCGCGCCGTTCCTGACCAGCAGCTTTGGCTATTTCACCCTGCCGCTGATCGGAAAGTTCGAACTGGCCACCGCGTCGCTGTTCGACCTGGGCGTACTCAGCGTCGTGGTCGGCGCGGTGATGATGGCATTGGCACAGCTAAGCCACGTCACCCAGCGCGCCGCCCGGCACGAAGACATCGTCGAAGGCGAGGCGGCGGAATGACCCTTGGATTGAGCCTGGAGTTTCTGGTCGCCAGCGCCATCGCGGTGCTGGTCGCGGGCGGGATCTATCTGGCGCTGCGTGGCCGCACCTTTCAGGTGGTGCTGGGGCTGACCTTGTTATCCTATGCCGTAAACCTGTTTCTGTTCGCGATCGGCCGCCTGATCGTTGATCGCCCGCCGCTTTATGCCAAGGGGCTGACCGAACATGCCGATCCGCTGCCACAGGCGCTGGTGCTCACCGCGATCGTCATAACCTTCGGCATGACCGCGCTGGTCGTCATCCTGTCGCTTCGCAGCTTCCTCGAAAGCGGTTCGGATCAGGTGGACGGCATCGTCGACGCTCCGAGCGACGAGACGCGCCCATGAACCTGGTCGATCATCTGGTCATTGCGCCAGTCGTCATTCCCGCGATCATCGCGCCGCTGGCGATGCTGGCGATGCGCCGGCGGCGGCGGATCGGGGTTGCGCTGTCGCTGGCCGGATGCGCCGCGATGCTGGTCGCCGCACTGGCGCTGTTCGCGGTCGCGCAGGACGATGCGATCCGCGCCTATCCGCTGGGCGACTGGCCCGCGCCATTCGGGATCGTGCTGGTCCTCGATCGGCTGTCGGCGATGATGCTGGTGCTGGCGGCGGCATTGGCGATGATCGTGATGGTCCACGCGATCGTCACCGCCGTCGATCGCAAGGGGTGGCATTTCCACCCGATGTTCCATTTCCAGTTGCTCGGCCTGAACGGCGCATTCCTCACCGGTGATTTGTTCAACCTGTTCGTCTTTTTCGAAGTGCTGCTGATCGCCTCCTATGGCCTGATGCTCCACGGCCAGGGCGCGGCGCGGCTGAAGGCTGGCGTTGCCTATGTCGTCGTCAATATCGTCGGATCGGCGCTGTTCCTGATCGCACTGGGGCTGCTCTATGGCCTGACGGGCACGCTCAACATGGCCGATCTGGCGCGCAGCATCGCGGCACTGGGGCCTGAAGATCAGGGGCTGATCCGCATGGCCGGGCTGTTGCTGGTTGCGGTGTTCGGCCTGAAGGCGGCGATCGTGCCGCTGCATCTGTGGTTGCCGTGCACCTATGCCGCCACCACCCCGGTCGTCGCGGCGCTGTTCGCGATCATGACCAAGGTGGGCGTCTATGCGATGATCCGCACCGTCCCGCTGATGTTCGGCGATTCGGCAGGTGCCGCCGCCTGGGTGCCCGCGCCGTGGCTGTTGCCCGCCGCCGCGCTGACCACGATCATCGGCTTTGCCGGGGTCTTCACCGCGCGGGCGATGCGCGAACAGGCGGCGTTCGCGATTGTCGGATCGACCGGCACGTTGCTGCTGGCGCTGTCCTGCTGGACCCAGGCGACGACGGCGGCTGCGGTCTTTTATCTGGTGCATGCGGTGCTGTCGGGCGCGGCGCTGTTCCTGGTCGCCGATGTCACGCTGCGCCGGCGCGGCCAATATAGCGACGCCACCGTCGCCAGCCCGCGCTTTGCCGGGCAGCAGGCCACAGGGCTGCTGTTCCTGGCCGCCACCATCGCCGCCGCCGGGCTGCCGCCGCTATCGGGCTTCGTCGCCAAATTGTTCATCCTGCAAACGACCTTCCCGGTCGCGCCGTGGTGGCTGATCTGGGCGACGATCCTGTGCACCACCCTGATCGGCGTGATCGGCTTTGCCCGCAGCGGCAGCGTGATCTTTTGGAAGGCCGCCCCGGCCGACGCCGCGCCGATCGCCTGCCCCGATCGGGTGCGCGCAGAGTTCATCGCGCCCGGCGCGCTGGTGGCGTTGCTGGCGTTGCTCACCCTGGGAGCCGGATGGGCGACGGGCGAGGCACAGGCAATCGCCGCCCAGATATACGCGCCCGATCGCTATATCGCCGCAGTGCTTGGCGACCAGGGCCAAAGCCAGGGCCAGAGCGAGACGCCGCGATGATCAAACGCATCCTGCCCCACCCCGCGCTATCCGTGATGCTGCTGGTCGTATGGCTGCTGATGGCGAACAGCATCACCTTTGGCGGGTTTGTCGTGGGATCGCTGCTCGGCATCGTCCTGCCCAAATTCACCGAGCCGTTCTGGCCAGACCGACCGACCATTCGCTTCGGACGGGCGCTGCTGGGCTATCTGGGAATCGTGCTATACGACATCGTCATCGCCAATTTTCACGTCGCCCGGCTGATCCTGTTCCGGCGCAACCGTGATCTCCGATCGCAATGGCTGATGATCCCCATCGACCTCACCAGCCCCGAGGCGATCACCGTGCTCGCCGGCACGATCAGCCTCACGCCCGGCACGGTATCGTCCGACGTATCCGCCGATGGCAAATATCTGCTGGTCCATGCGCTCGATGTCGAGGATGCCGACGCCGAAATCGCACGGATCAAGTCGCGCTATGAAGCGCCGCTGCAAAAGGTGTTCGCATGATCGCCATCGCGCTTCAGATCGCCGCCGGTGCGGTTACGCTGTCGCTGCTGTTCAACGGCTATCGGCTGCTCAAGGGGCCGGCGCTGGGCGACCGGATCGTCGCGCTCGACACGATGGTGATCAACGTCATCGCCGTCATCGTGCTGATCGGCATGATGACCGGGGCCGACACTTATTTCGAAGCCGCCCTGCTGCTGGCGATGGTCGGATTCGTCAGCACCATCGCCTATTGCAAGTTCATCCTGCGCGGAGACATCATCGAATGAACGGCGTGATGGACATCATGGTCACTATCCTGGTGCTGATCGGCGGCGGCTTCGTCCTGATCGGCAGCTGGGGGCTGGTTCGCCTGCCCTCGACGATGGAGCGGCTGCACGGCCCTACCAAGGCGACGACGCTTGGCCTCGGCGCATTGCTGCTGGCCTCGATGCTCTATTTCCAGGCAAAGCTCGGCATGTGGTCGGCGCATGAAGTGCTGATCTCGCTGTTCCTGTTCATCACCGCGCCGATTTCGGCGAACATGATTGCAAAGGTCCATCTGCACCGCGTGCGGATCGGCGCGATCACTGATCGCGACAGCATCGCCGGCCCCCCGCCCCGCCCCGCTACGGGCGGCGACTGGGCAACGTTCGAAGCTCCCGAACAGGACACCCCGGCCTCGACCGCCAACACCTGACCGCTAGGTCAAGGCTTCACATCGACAGCATGCACATCCAACGACGGATTGGCCCGGTTCCAGCGTACCGACCGCCACAGTGCCGTCACGATAAACGCGGCACCGATCAGCCCGGTGATCGTCTCAGGGATATGAAACCGCGCCGACAGCAGCATGATCGCCGACAGCGCCAGGATCGCCCAGAACGCGCCATGCTCAAGGAAGCGATATTGCGCGAGCGTGCCCTTTTCGACCAGCATGATCGTCATCGACCGGACGAACATCGCGCCAATGCCAAGGCCAAGCGCGATGATGAAAATGTTGTTGGTCAGCGCGAACGCACCGATCACCCCGTCGAACGAAAAGGATGAATCGAGCAATTCCAGATACAGGAAGCTGGCAAAGCCAGAGCGCACGACGATTCCGGTGACATTCCCCGCCGAATCAACCTGTTCGGGCGCTTCGAGCAGTGAATTGACCGCCTGCACCGCGATATAGGCCAGCAGCCCGAAAATGCCGGCGATGACGAAGGTGAACGCATCCGCCGGATCCAGCATCGTCGAAATGCCGTACAGCGCCGACAGCAGGATCGCGATCGCGATGGCGTCGACCGATGATAATTTCGTGAGCTGGCGCTCAACCACGCCGATCCAATGCACATCCTTGTCGCTGTCGAAAAAGAAATTCAGCCCGACCATGCCCAGAAACGCACCGCCAAAACCGGCAATGCCGATATGCGCGCCGGTGATGATCCGCTGATATTGCTCAGGATCGCTCGCTGCCAGCCGCACCGCCTCGATCGGTCCCAGCGAGGCCGCGATCGCCACGATCACCACCGGGAAGATGATCCGCATCCCGAACACCGCGATCAGGATGCCCCAGGTCAGAAATCGCCGCCGCCAGATCTCGTCCATGTCCTTCAGCACCGAGGCGTTGACCACCGCATTGTCGAACGACAGCGATATTTCGAGCACGCCGAGCACCAGCACGATCCACAGCACGCCAAGCGTTCCCGCCACGCTGCCGGTCATGCTCCAGCCGAGCCATGCCCCCAACGCGACGCAGATGACGGTAAAGACCAAAGAGCCTTTGAAAAACTGGAACATCAGTGAATTCTAATCCTTGCGTCCGGCGGTCGAGTACGATCAGCCCCCGACGTCGGGGTAACTGCCACGGTGCTACAACGTCCCGCCAGGTCAAAAGACGCTTTCGGAGATGTTGGCCCGGATCGCAAGCTGCTTGATATGGCGGCGCGTGTCGGGCGCTATCCCCTGATCTGCCGCGCGATCGATCGGCGGGTGGTCGTGCCATAGGGCGGTTTCAGCCCCGCAAGCTTGGCAACGTCCAGCCTGGGCTGCTGATAGATCGACCGTGCATGGCTGAACGTGCGGAATCCCGCCTCGCCATGATAGGCTCCCATGCCCGAGGGACCGATGCCGCCGAACGGCAATTCCTCCTGGCTGACATGGAACACCACATCGTCGAGCGTGACCCCGCCCGAAATGGTACGGTCGAGCACGCGGCGGCGCTCACCCGCATCGGTGCCGAAATGATACAACGCCAGCGGACGATCGCGGCGATTCACCTCGGCGATCGCACCGTCGATCGTGTCGTAGGTGCGGATTGGCAGGATCGGGCCAAAGATTTCCTCCTGCATCACCGTCATCGCATCGGTCGCGCCGCGGATGATGTGCAGCGGCAGCTTGCGGCTGTTCGACGCGGCGAAATCCTCGTTCGCCGGGTTCACGACGATCACCTCGGCCCCCTTGGCGCGGGCATCGTCGATCCAGCCGGTCAGCCGTTCGTGATGCCGATCGTTGATGATCGCGGTGTAATCGGGATTGGCGAGCAAAGTGGGATACAGCGCGCTAGCCGCCGCCTGTAGCCCGGCCACCGCTTCGTCCTCGCGGTCGGCAGGGACCAGCAGATAATCGGGCGCGAGGCAGATCTGCCCGGCGTTGAGCATCTTGCCGATCACCACCCGCTCGGTCGCGCGCGCGAAATCGGCCGATCGGCCCAGGATCACCGGCGATTTGCCGCCCAGCTCGAGCGTCACCGGCGTCAGATTGTCGGCGGCGGCATGCAGGATATGCCGTCCGATGCCGGTCGCGCCGGTGAACAGCAGGTGGTCGAACGGCAGCGCGGCAAACGCCTTGCCGACATCGGCCCCGCCCGACACGAACGCGACTTCGCTGGCATCGAAATATTGCGCGCCGACCTCTTCGAACAACGCGGCGACGCGGGGCGTGAATTCGCTGGTCTTCACCATCGCGCGATTGCCCGCGGCCAGCACCCCGGCAAGCGGGCTCATCACCAAGTTCACCGGGAAATTCCACGGCGCGATGATACCGACCACCCCCTTGGGCTGATATTCCACCCGCGCCCGCCCGCCGAGCAGCCCCAGCGGAAACAGCACCGGCTTCTTTTCGGGCCGCGACCAGCGATCGAGATGCTTGAGCGCATGGCGAAGCGGCGCGATCGACGCGGCGATGTCGGTCAACAGCGACTGTTCCTGGCTGCGATGGCCGAAGTCGTCGCTCAGCGCGGCGCAGAAACGCTGCTGGTTGCTCATCAGCATCGCGATCGCACGATTCAACCGGTCGCGCCGGGCGTCGAGCGTGACCGGCAGTTCGGCCATGAACGCGGCGCGTTGGCCGTCTAGGATCGATTGCATGCGTCCGCTCCCGGTTGTTTACACCAGTGTAAGCGATCCGCCGACCGCGACAAGCCACCAACCATAAGCGGCAATCGCCAGCAACGTGCCCAGCGGCAGCCGATCGCTTGCCCGCGTCCGCCGCAGGAGCAATGCGGCAAGGATGCCCAATATACAGGCCGCCAGCAATATCTGGGGCAGCGCCTGCCACCCCAGCCACAGCCCGATCGCGCCAAATAATTTGGGATCGCCCCCGCCCAAGCCCATCCGCCCGCGCGCCCGGCGATAGACGAAGGCGACCAGCCACAGCACGCCGAACCCCGCCATCCCGCCGATCGCCCGGTCGAACAGCGGTGGCGGCAGCCTCGCCGCGCCGCCAGCCAACCCGCCGATCGCCAGCGCAAGCACCAGCGGGTTGGGCAACCAGAAGGCCGCCAAGTCGATCGCCGCCAGCGCCAGCAACAGCCAACCGAATAGCGCCCCCACCGCGCCCTCGATCCCCGGCGCGACCAGCCCCGCGCTCACCCCGATCACCAGCCCTGCGACTTCGGTCACCGGATGGCCGATCGCGATTCGCGTGCCGCATGCCCGGCATCGCCCGCGCTGCACCGCGAAGCTCAGGATCGGCACCAATTCGATCACGCGCAGCGGCTTGCCGCACCCGTCACAGGCCGACCGTCCGTGCAATGCCGAGCGCCCTTGCGGCCAGCGGATCGCGACGGTGGCGATGAAACTGCCAAACACCGCCCCCAGCGTACCGAGCAACACCGGCCAGATCATATATCACCCTTCCCGTCGCCGCGATCCCGCCCGCCTAGCCGTCCCGCCGGTCGATGCCCAGCGCCCCCGGCTTTGCAAAGCCGCCTCCCGCCCCCTAGATCGGCGGAAACCAAAATCGAGAGAAATTCCAGTGTCATCCAACCCCGCCGATCCGGTCGTCATCGCCAGCTATGCCCGCACCCCGATGGGCAGCTTCATGGGCTGCCTGACCGACGCCACCGCGACCCAGCTTGGCGCGGCGGCAGTGGGGGCCGCGGTCGAACGCGCGGGGCTGAAGGGCGAGGCGATCGAGCGTATCTACATGGGCTGCGTCCTGCCCGCCGGTCTTGGCCAGGCCCCCGCGCGGCAAGCGGCGTTGGGTGCCGGCCTGCCCGACCATGTCGAGGCGACGACGCTCAACAAGATGTGCGGATCGGGCATGCAGGCAGCGATCATGGCCGCCGAGGCGCTGGCGGCAGGCACCGCCGATTTCATCGTCGCCGGCGGCATGGAGAGCATGACCAACGCCCCCTATTTGTCGCAGCGCCACCGATCGGGCGCGCGCATCGGCCATGACGTGATGAAGGATCACATGTATCTCGACGGGCTCGAGGATGCCTATGAACCCGGTCGGCTGATGGGCAGCTTCGCCGAAGCCACCGCCGCCGAATATCAGTTCACCCGCGCCGCGCAGGATGATTTCGCGATCGCCAGCCTTCAGCGCGCGCAGCAGGCGCAAATCTCGGGCGCGTTCGATCGCGAGATCGTGGCGGTCGAGGTCAAGGGCCGCAAAGGCGTCACCACCGTCCGGCTCGACGAACAGCCAGCGCGCGGCGACATCGCCAAGATACCGACGCTGAAACCCGCCTTCTCGAAGGACGGCACGATCACCGCCGCCAACGCCTCGTCGATCTCCGATGGCGCGGCGGCGCTGGTGATGACGCGCATGTCGATCGCCGAGAAGTTCGGCCTCACCCCGGTCGCGCGGGTCGTCGCCCATGCCGGCCACGCGCACGCATCGTCCCGCTTCACCACCGCACCGGTGTTCGCGATGCGCAAAGCGCTCGAAAAGGCGGGATGGAGCACCGGCGATGTTGATTTGTTCGAGGTCAACGAAGCATTCGCCTGTGTCGCGATGATCGCGATGCGCGATCTGGGGCTGTCGCACGAGGTGGTCAATGTTCACGGCGGTGCCTGTGCGCTCGGCCACCCGATCGGCGCCAGCGGCGCGCGCATCCTGGCAACCTTGCTGTCGGCGCTCGAGACCAAGGGCGCGCGGCGCGGGCTTGCTTCGCTGTGCATCGGCGGCGGCGAAGCTACCGCGATGGCGGTCGAACTGATCGGCTGAGCCGCTTTTCCCCTCCCTTCCAGGGAGGGGAGCAAGTCAGTTGATGTCCTCATCGGGCGCGACACCCCATAACCGCGCCTGTTCGATATAGCCGCCGCGCCCCTTCACATCGATCCGGCACCAGCCGCGCGTACAGCCGATGACCCGGCCGACGACGCCCGGCGCGACACGCCACGCCACCCGCCCGTCGGCGCTCGCCGATTCGCGCAGTTCGGTAATGCCGCCCTGGACGATCCCGGTGCGACGATCGCTCAGCAGGCCCACCTGCATCCAGCCGCTGGTGCCGTCGACGCTCTCGACCTTGCGCCAGTCGCGATAAATGTCGATCACCCGGATCGGCAGGTCGGCGCGCACATACACCCAGCTCACCGGGTAATTGCGCCCTGGGCCGGTCCGCATCCGCGCTTCGCTGGCTGCGATCGACGCATAATAAGGCGGCTTGCGCTGCTGCCCCACCGCCGGCGTGACGATCACCGCCAGCGCGACCGCCGCCGCGATCCAGCCGCGTTTGCGTTTCATCCTATCCATAGTACCCATGGACTCCCCCGTAGCGCGTCGATCAGCCAGCCTTCAAGGCGTTGACTGGCAACGAAGGCAAGGCCAATCGAATAATATGCCCGATCAGCGATCCGCCCGCCCCAAAGTGATAGTAACCCGTGCGCTGCCCGATGGCGCTTCGGATCGAATGCTCGAATTGTTCGATACCGTCCTTAATCGAGACGATGTGCCGATGGACCGCGCGGCGCTGACCGCGGCGATGGCCGATTTCGACGTGCTGGTCCCCACCGTCACCGACAGCATCGACGCGGACCTGATCGCAGCGGCCGGCCCCCGGCTGAAGCTGATCGCCAACTATGGTGCCGGGGTGAACCATATCGACCTGAAGGCCGCGCGCGCACGCGGGATCATGGTCACCAACACCCCCGGCGTGCTCACCGAAGATACCGCCGACATGACGATGGCGCTGATCGTAAGCGTCCCCCGCCGGCTGGGCGAGGGCGAGAAACTGGTGCGATCGGGCGCGTGGACCGGATGGAGCCCCACCGCGATGCTGGGTCATCGCATCGGCGGCAAGGTGCTGGGCATCGTCGGCATGGGCCGCATCGGCCAGGCGGTTGCGGCCCGCGCGCGCGCCTTCGGGCTAACGATCCATTATCATAACCGCCATCGCCTGCCCGGCGTGCTCGAGGCGCAGCTCGGCGCAACCTGGCATGCCGATCTCGACGAGATGTTGGCGGCGATCGACATTTTGACGATCCACACCCCGCGCAACGCCGACAGCGAAAACCTGATCGATGCACGCCGCATCGGGCTGCTTCGCCCCCATGTTTACGTCATCAACGCCTCGCGCGGCGGCATCCTGGACGAAGAGGCGTTGATCGACGCGCTGGAGGGCGGGCGATTGGCGGGCGCGGGACTCGATGTGTGGCAGCACGAACCCGCGATCGACCCGCGGCTGCTGGCGTTGCCCAATGTGGTGATGACCCCGCATATGGGATCGGCGACTTTCGAGGGCCGGGCTGCTACGGGGGCAAAGGTGATCGCCAATATCCGCGTCTGGGCCGACGGCCACCGCCCGCCCGACCAGGTGCTGGAAGGCTGGGTCTAGGCACCTGCCTTCGTCATTCCCGCGAAGGCGGGAATGACGAGCACTAGCCTTACTCCAGCGGCCCCGCATATTGCGGCCCGGCATAATCGCTGAACCGCGTAATCTCGGGCTCGAACTTCAGGATCACCTTGCCCGTCGCGCCGTGGCGCTGCTTGGCGATGATCAGCTCGGCCAGGCCATAGACCCGTTCCATTTCCATATGCCATTTCTGATGGTCTTCGAACACGCGCGGATCGTCGCCTTCCACCGGGCGCTTGGGCTCGCGCGCGGCGACGTAATAATCCTCGCGATAGACGAAGAACACGATGTCGGCGTCCTGCTCGATCGACCCCGATTCGCGAAGGTCCGACAGCATCGGGCGCTTGTCCTCACGCTGCTCGACCGCGCGGCTTAGCTGCGACAGCGCCATCACCGGCACGTCGAGATCCTTGGCCAGTGTCTTCAACCCGCGGCTGATTTCCGAAATTTCCTGTACGCGATTATCGCTCGCGCGGCTGTTCGACCCTGATAGCAGCTGAAGATAATCGACGACGATGAACTTCAAATCGTCCTTCAGCGTCCGCTTGAGCCGGCGCACGCGGGTGTGGAGCGCGCTGATCGACAGGCCGGCGGTATCGTCAATGAACAAGGGCAGGTTCTGCAGATCGGTCGCGGCATCGGCGAGCTGGCGGAATTCGGCCTTGCTGATCTTGCCCATGCGCAAAGCTTCCGAACTGATCCGCGATTGTTCGGCAAGGATACGGGTCGCGAGCTGGTCGGCGGACATTTCGAGGCTGAAAAAGGCGACCTTCGCCCCCACCGAATCCTTTGGCGCAATCCCCAGCGCCATGTCGTCGATCCAGCGGCGCGAGGCGTTGAACGCGATGTTGGTGGCAAGCGAGGTCTTGCCCATGCCCGGACGCCCGGCAAGGATCATCAAATCCGAATGATGCAGGCCACCGATCCGCGCGTTGATGCTGTCGAACCCCGTGGTGACGCCCGACAAACCGCCGCCGGTATTCAGCGCCTTGGCCGCCATGTCGACCGCCGCAGTCGTCGCCTGTGCAAAGGTCTTGATCGTCTTGGTGGTGTCGCGTCCCGCCGCCACCGCGAACAGCGCCTCTTCGGCTGCCTCGACCTGCGCCGCCGGGTTGATCGCCTCCGACGTGTCCATCGCCTTTTCGACCAGGTCGCGCCCCACCTCGACCAGCGTGCGGAGCATCGCCAGGTCGTATATCTGCTTGGCAAACTGCTTGGCTCCGATCAGCCCCGCGCCCGATCCGGTCAATTGCGCCAGATAGGCAGGGCCGCCCAGCTCCTTCATCCCCTCGTCGCCTGCGAACATCGGGCGCAGCGTCAGCGGATTGGCCAGCATATCCTCGCCGCGCAGCTTGCCGATGGCCGAAAAGATGCGGCCATGCACCGGCTCAAAGAAATGGTCGGGCGTCAGCATGTCGGCGACATCGTCGGCCAGTCGGTTGTCGATCATCATCGCGCCGAGCAAAGCCGCCTCGGCCTCGACATTCTGCGGGAGGCGCAACCCTTCGCCGGGTGCGGTATGTATCACGGGGAGCGTTGCCATAGTGCCTAATCCGGCAATGCGGCCCGGCGCGCAAGGCACGATGGCTGTGGATAACGCGCAGAACTCTGTGCCCCGTTGATCTTGCGCGGCAAAGGGTTATCGCGAGAACGCTATGGCCGACCCCAGGATCATCGACGTCAGTCTGGACGAACGCACGATCCTGTGGCGCAATGCCGATATCGAACAGGAACGGCGAATTGCGATCTTCGATCTGCTCGAAGGCAATTTTTTCAAACCGTTGCGCGAACATCCTGATGGCTATGCCGGCCCCTACAAGCTGACGATCAGTGTCGAGGAAGGGCGGCTGGCGCTGGCGATGGCGCGTGAGGACGGATCGTCGCTCGAAACGCTGGTGCTGGCGATGGGGCGTTTCCAGCGGCCGATCAAAAGCTATTTCGCGATCTGCGACAGCTATTATCAGGCGATTCGCAGCGCCACCGCCGATCATATCGAAACCGTCGATATGGCGCGGCGCGCGGTGCATAACGAGGCGGCCGAGTTGCTGCAGGAGCGGCTGGCGCGCAATATCGAGGTGGATTTCGATACCGCGCGGCGGCTGTTCACGCTGATCTGCGTGCTGCACATCAAATCATAAAGGGACTTTCAGGCGGTGCATTTCTGGGGGCTGGGACGGCTGCTGATCGCGGTCGGCGCGGCAGCGGTCGTTGCCGGCGGCGGCTGGCTGTACGCGGGGCAATGGCGACCATCGATCGAGGATTATCCGGTGCAGGGCGTCGATGTGAGCGCCGCCACCGGCGCGATCGACTGGCATGTCGCGCATGCCTCGGGCGTGGATTTCGCCTATCTGGTGGCCACCGCCGGTGACAATATGCGCGACGAAGCCTTTGCGGGCCATTGGCAGGCGCTACCCGCCGCAGGGGTGCGGCGCGGGGCGATGCACCTCTATGCGCCCTGCCGCCCCGGCACCGAACAAGCCGATCATTTCAATGCAACCGTTCCGCGCACCGGCGATTCGCTGCCGGTCGCCATCGCGTTCGACCTCGACTCCAACTGCATTCCCGCCCCGACGCGCGGCGCGATGCAGGGGCAGGTGCGGGCATTTCTGGCGCGCGTCGAACGCCACACCGGCAAACCCGCGCTGCTGCGCGTAACCCCGGCGTTCGAGGCGCAATATCAGCTTAGCCAAACCATCAACCGCACCTTCTGGGCAGCACGCGCCTTTCGCAAGCCCGACTATCTGGCGCAGGGGTGGCGCATGTGGCAGGCGAACCCGATGCGCCGCGTCAACGGGATTGAGCGGCCGACAAATTGGAATGTGGTGGCACCTTGACCCAGACGAACCCCGTGAACCCGGCTGACGCTATCGCCATCGACCCCGCCGCGCTGATCGCGGCGGCGCGGGTTGCCGCGCGCAACGCCCATGCGCCCTATTCGCGTTTTTCGGTCGGCGCGGCGGTACTGCTGACCGATGGCACGATCGTCACCGGCGCGAACTTCGAAAATGCCAGCTACGGCTTGTCGTTGTGCGCCGAAACGGTGGCGATCGCGACGCTCAGCGCGGCGGGGCGGCTTCGCGATGTCACGGCGATCGGGGTGATCGGCGGGATGCAGGTCGATGGCGTGGCCACCGGCACCGATCCGGTGCGCCCCTGCGGGCGCTGCCGCCAGGTGCTGAACGAAGCGGCGGGCATTGGCGGTCGCGACATCGCGGTATTCTGCGCCGGCGCGCAGGGCGATCGGATCGAAACCCACCGCCTGCGCGACTTGTTGCCGCACGCCTTCGGCCCCGCCGACCTGGGGCTTTGACGCCGCTTCTCTGGCGGATCAGTGCGCCGGGGCCGCTGCCCCGGCCTTTTTCGGCAACAGGTGCAGGATCGCGACGATCGCGCCGCCGACGATCAACCCGACGATCGCCGCGCCCAATGCGGTGACCAGCCATTCCAGCACGCCGCGCGCACCCGCGATCGCGCCACCGGCGACAACCGCGACATCGTGAATGACGTGCTCGATCCCGGCCAGCCCGAACTCGGCCAGGCCGTGCACGATAATGCCGCCACCGACCCAGATCATCGCGGCAGTGCCGACGATCGACAGCGTCTTGAGCAGCACTGGCATCGATTTGACCAGACCGCGCCCAAAAGCGGCGCTGCTGCCCTGCCCGGCTGCCAGGTGCAGGCCGATATCATCCATCTTCACGATGATCGCCACCACGCCATAAACGCCGACCGTGATGACCAGGCCAACCAGCGCCAGCACGATTGCCTGTTGCCAGATCGATCCGCCGCCCAGTTCACCCAGCGCAATCGCCATGATTTCGGCGGACAGGATGAAATCGGTGCGGATCGCCCCCGATACCTGCCGGTCCTCCAGCTCGGCGGGATCGGTGATCGCCGCTACTTCTGCCCCATGTTCCTTGCCCGACAAGGCTTCATAGACTTTTTCGGCACCCTCGAAGCACAAATAGCTGCCACCGATCATCAGTAGCGGCGTCAGCGCCCAGGGCAGCCATGCGCTGATCGCCAGCGCCGCGGGCAGCAGGAACAACAGCTTGTTCTTGAGTGAACCCATCGCGATCTTGCCGATGATCGGCAATTCGCGCTGTGGCGGCAGGCCGACGACATAGCGCGGGGTGACCGCGGCATCGTCGATCACTACCCCCGCCGTCTTGCTGCCCGCCCGCGCCGCAGCCGCGCCGACATCGTCGAGCGACGCCGCCGCCAGCTTTGTCAGCGCCGCCACGTCGTCTAGCAGCGCCACTAATCCCCCGGCCATGTCGTCCCTTTCGCCATCAATCCTGTGCGCGACGCATATGCCGCCAATTGGTTGCGCCGGTCACGCTAATAGTAATCGCTCGAACCTTGCCCATGGCCAGGAAAGCGGCGAAGAGCGGCGCAAAGGGGAAGTCATCCATGATCCTGTCCGACCGCTGGATTCGCGAAGCCGCCACGACCAGGCGGATGATCGAACCGTTCACCGAATCGCAGCGGCGTGAAGGCTGCATCAGCTATGGCCTGTCATCCTATGGCTATGACGCGCGGGTCGCCGACGAGTTCAAGATCTTCACCAATGTCGACAGCGCGGTGGTGGACCCCAAGAATTTCGACTCGAACAGCTTTGTCGATCGCAAGACCGATGTGTGCATCATCCCGCCCAACAGCTTCGCGCTGGCGCGGACAGTCGAATATTTCCGGGTGCCGCGCGACGTGCTGGTCATCTGCCTCGGCAAATCGACCTATGCGCGCTGCGGAATCATCGTGAACGTCACCCCGCTCGAACCCGAATGGGAGGGGCATGTGACGCTGGAATTTTCCAACACCACGCCGCTGCCGGCGAAAATCTATGCCAATGAGGGCGCGTGCCAGTTCCTGTTCCTGCAGGGGAACGAGGTGTGCGAGACCAGCTATGCCGATCGTGCGGGCAAATATATGGGCCAGCGCGGGGTTACGCTGCCACGGCTGTAAGACCCCGATCCGAAAGTAGTTGAGCGATAC
>NZ_JROH01000005.1 GCF_000786205.1 Sphingomonas sp. 37zxx
TATGTCGAGGGGTTATTGGAAGTGCCCACCTGCCTCGGCAGCTCCCCGCTCGCCCACGCATCCCCAAAAGCAAAACGCTCCCGGTTGCCGCCCGCAGCGGCCCCCAGGAGCGTTTGCCCACCCGAGCCCCCGGCACCGCATTCGCAGGTGCCGGAAGCCAGAAATGGTCGGCCTTAGAACCGGAAGCCGGTGCTGAGCGAGAAGACGCGACCGTTCTTGTACACAGACGTGGGCGCATCCGGCGTGCTGCTGTATTGGTAATAGGTTTCATCCAGCAGATTGGCGGCGGTTGCCGTCACCTGGATGAACTCGTTCAGATTGTACGAAACCTGAGCGTCCACCTGCCGGAAGGCATCGGTATAGTCCTGCGACCGCTGGCGGCCGAAGCGGTTGAAGTATTTCGACCGGCTGTTGTAGCTCACCCGAGCCTGAAGCGGCCCCTTTTCGAAATAGGGTGCGATCGTGATCGTGTCGCGCGACAGGAATGGCAAGCCAGTGGTTGCGTTGGGGGTGTCGGCATCGGCAAAGGTATAGTTGGCCTGCACGCCAAAGCCCCAGATCAGGTTGGTATTGCCCGAAATCGAGAAGCCGGTAACCGATGCCTGGCCACCGTTCACCGGGCGCGTGATCGAATAGTTCAGGGTGCGACCGGTAACGGTGTTGGTGAATGGAACACCTTCGCCGTCCGGCCCGTCATCCACCTCGTTGCCGACATAATTCGAGATGTCGCGGTAGAACACCTCCGCCGACAAGAAGCTGCCCGGTGCGAAATACCATTCCGCCGTTGCCCCGAAATTCGTGGCGGCATAAGGCTTCAGGTCAGGATTGCCGCCGCTGCCGCTCCGGGTTGAATCGTCGAGCGACAGCGAACCGGCAAGGTCGCTATAGCGCGGACGAGCGATCACCTTGGCAGCTGCGGCGCGCAGCACAACATCCTCGCCAGCCTGATAGATCAGGTTGACGGCGGGGAGGAAACGGCTGTCATCGGTCGTGACGCGGGTCAGTGCAGAGTTGGCACCGCTCTGCACATAGAAGTCCGACTGGTCCTGAGTCACGACGTAACGGCCACCAACGTTACCTCGGACCTTGCCCAGTTCGAAGTTCCCCTGGACATAGCCGGCAACGATCTTCTCGTTGACCAGCCAATACTCCCCGGTCGCCAGCCCGCGATCGACGCTGAAATTGCCGAACCTATCCAGGGCCGCGATGATCTGATCGCGATCAAGACCCGCATAGGGCGTACCGTTGCCCGATGTGCCCAGACCGTTATAAACGTCGCGCAATGTCGGATCGAGATCGGCAAGTGTGAAGTTCTGGTTGGTATAAATCGCGTTGCTGAAGCTGGTGTTACTGTTGTCGTGATCGACATAGCGACCGCCCCAAAGTAGTTCAGTAAACGGACCCCAGTTGACATTATATTTGAAATTCAGCTCGGCGAATATTTCCTTGTCGACAGTGAAGCCCGATTGGGTGGGAACGCCCCCTATTTGCCGGCCGAAGAAGGTGCGACCATCGGGAGCGGTGATCTGTTCGCCGCCATTGGCGGTGAAGTTGCTCAGCCATTTGGTGGCGTCACTCGCCGGGAATTGCCAGTCGACAATCGTGTTCTGGCCATTGGCCCCAGCGGTAAAGCCCTGCTGCGTGCGGAAATCGAGCAGATATTCAGGATCCTTGCCGCCCGATGCGCGGGTATATCCGACGTTGCCGGTGATCTCGACGCCGTCGTAATCCCAATTCAACAGCATGGCATAGCTGTCGTTCTTGATGCGGGTGCGGCGATACAGCGTGTCGAGCTGGCCCGTCGACCCGTTGCCGCTGGTGATGCCGGAGAAGGTTGCCGAGGTGACGATGCCGGGGCTGCCATTGGTGCCCGGCTCGAAGGTTGCTGCGGTCATCCGCGAGCCTTCAAAGCCATAGGTATACATCGAATTCGAGACGTTATCGTAATTGCCGCGAATGATCAGCGCGGTGCCGGTCAGCGTCAGATTGTCGGCCGGACGGAACTGGATCGCACCGTTGAAACCGATGCGCTCGCGCTCTTGCTCGAAATACTCGCGCGCCAAGAACGAGGCATAGCGCGCCTGGCTGAAAGCGTCGATCGTGGCCTTGTCCGGGAGTCTGCCGTTGATCGTCGGGCCGCTGGCGACAGGACCGTTGTTCGCCCCGTAAGCGATGCTGCCATCAGCATTTCTTGGATAACGCTCAAGCAGCGCCGAGCCATCACGATACCAATAGCTGGCCACACCGGCGCGGGTGAGCTGCTCCTTGTCGTAGCTGACCGACCCCAGGATGCCGATCGTGCCTTCGGCATTGTGCCAGCTATACAGCCCCGAACCACGGAAGCTGCCACGCTTGGCGCGATCATTATATTCACCGCCGCCGGTGAAGGCCATGGTGTTGGGCTTGAGGTCCAGCGGCTTGCGCGTGACGACGTCTACGGTCGCGCCGATCGCGCCTTCCTGCAACCGCGCCTCGGGGGTCTTGTACACGATCGCCTGGCTGATGATCGTCGGCGACAGCAGCGAATAGTTGAACGAACGGCTCGAACGGTCCGAAGGATTGCCACCCCAGTCGGCGGAGGCGACCGAGTGGCCGTCTATGGTCAGGCGGTTCAGCGCAGGCTCGACGCCCGCAATCGAAAGCTGCTCCCCCTCGCCGAACTGGCGGTCAACGGTGATACCGGGCAGGCGGGCGAGCGAATCGGCGATGTTCGAATCAGGGAAGCGGCCGACGTCCTCGGCGCTGATGACGTCGACGATCGAACTCGCTGCACGCTTGGTTGCGATCGAATCCGCGATGCTCTTGCGGATACCGGTAACAACAATATCGCCCGAATCATCATCGGTGCCCACGCCAGTGGCAGTCTGCGCCGCTGCCGGTGCCACCAACAAAAACGCCGATGCCGAAGCTGCAAGCGCAAGCCCCGCCGACGTCCGAAGCAATGATGTACGTAATCCCCGCATAATATAACCCCCGTGAGTGTGACCGAAATTGGTCAGGTGGTGTCGTGGCCCTTTTCAGGCTCTGTTCGACAGAATCATTGCCTCGCCGCCGACAGTGCAAACGGCAAAGGTAAGGCCAGGCCCGCGCACCGTGGCGTCAGCGGAATCCCGATTGGAAAAGATGAAGCGGCGGCGATGGAGCGATGCCAACGAACAGGCGGTGGCTGCGAATGCTTCGCCGCCAAGCGCCGACATTATGGTCCTCAGACGAGCCATCTTCACCTAAACCCCCCAGTTTGCGGTCGCCCCTCAGCGATCCGTGGATGCACGAACGAGCATTTGCCCGTCCTGCAGGCCATCAAACTGTCATAGGTTATGTCTCAGTTCAATACCAAAACGATACCTTACTGGTATATTATCGCGCGAATGGGCCTGTCGGAGAAATATTATAATTCCTCGCCGGCTTTATGCAGCATTTTCAATAAGCTTGAGCTAGTGGCTGATGATACCTATCCAAGACGTGACTGCCATCATCTGACACGGGTCGCGCCACTGCCCAAAGACCCCGCACCGCCATTTCCGCCGGCACAGCCTAGCCGCCGCGCGGCGCAACGCACCGCGTCAAAATGGCACGAATCGGCGAGCTGCTGTCGAGCGACACGCGGTTTCAGCGCCGCGACACAAGCTTGCCGCGCGCCCGGCGCTATTCCCCCGCCGCGCCCTTGTCCTTCACCAGTGGCAGCCACACCGCGCTGGCATTGGCCCCGCCGCGCTCCAGCGTCACCGTTGCCTTTTGATAATCCGCCTGCTTGGCCAGGAAGATATTCGGCACGAAGGTCTGCGGGTTGCGGTCGTACAGGGGGAACAGGCTCGATTGCACCTGCACCATCACCCGGTGCCCCGGCTGAAACACGTGGTTCACCGTCGGAAGGCGAAAGCGATAGCGCTGGGTCTTGCCCGCCGGGATCGCGGTCGGCCGTTCGAAGCTGTCGCGATAGCGGCCACGGAAGATGTCCAGTGCGATCGGCAGTTGATAGCCGCCCATCTTGGCATCGGTCGCCACCTCGTCGGGATAGACATCGATCAGCTTGACGACGAAATCGCCGTCGCTGCCGGTGGTCTTGGCGAATATCTCGGCGATCGGCGCGCCCGACAGCCGCATCGGCTCGGTCAGCACCTCGGTGGTATAGGTCATCACGTCGCCGCGGCCATCGACATGGCGCTGATCGCTGACCAGCCAGTCGCCCCAGCGCCCATCGCCGAAATTCACCGGACGCGGCAAATGCGGCACCGGCTTGGCCGGATCGGAGACATAGCTGTCGCCGCCTGCGCCGCCCTTGGCAAAGCCAAGCGCCCCGCCTGCCTGCAGGTAAATAGGCGTGAGCGGCGCGGCACAACCCGCCTCGCACGCCAGCGGCCAGGTGGCGAACCGCTCCCACTTGTTTTCGCCGGTGTTATAGATCGTTGCCGCCGGCAGTTTGGCCGCGGGCCCGTCCTTCAGATATTGCTCGAACAGCGGCAGCACCATTTCCTCGCGGAACTGCGCGGCGGTGTCGCCATCCCATTTGAACGGCCCCAGCTCGCGCCCCTCGCGGTTGATCTGGCTGTGCCGCCACGGCCCCATCACCAGGAAGTTGTTGCCGGTCTTGCCCTTGGCCTTCAGCGCTTCCCAAGCGGTGATCGCGCCGTACATGTCTTCCTGGTCCCACAGCCCCTGTTCCCAGATGGTCGGCACGTTCGATGGATTGGCGGCGAGCAATTTGTCGAGCGCCTGCCCCTGCCAGAAGCCATCATAAGCCGGATGCGCGACCATTTTCTGCCAGGCCGGAAGCTGGTCGAACCCCGATCGCTTTGCCCATTCATTCGCCCCGCCCAGCCGGCGGAACTCCTCATAATTGTCATAGATGCCGGTGGCAGGGTCTTGGCCTGCGCCCTTATAGCCGGTCTGAGATCCGACCCAGCCGATATTAGCCAGGCGGAACGCGCCATAGTGGAACCAGTCGTCGCCCATCCACCCGTCGATCATCGGGCTTTCGGGCACCGCGACCTTCAGCGCCGGATGCGGATCGAGCAGCGCCATCGCGACGGTAAAGCCCTCATAGCTCGACCCGATCATGCCGACGCGCCCGTTCGACTGCGGCAGGTTCGCCTTGTTCACCAGCCAGTCGATCGTGTCATAGGCATCAGTGACATGGTCGGTCTGGGTCTGGTTCAGCGGCCCGCGCACCGGGCGCGTGACGATATAGTCGCCCTCCGACCCGTATTTGCCGCGAATATCCTGATACACGCGGATGTAGCCGCCCTTGACGAACATTTCATCGGCCAGCGGCAGCGTCGACAGGATATGCGGGCTGTCCATCCGATTGGCCCGGCCGGCCGCATTATACGGCGTCCGCGTCAGCACGATCGGCGCGTTGGTCAGCGCCTTTGGATACACGATGACGGTGTACAGCTTCACCCCGTCGCGCATCGGGATCATCGCTTCGCGCTTCACATAGTCGCGTGCATCGATCGGCGGGGTGAAATTGGCCGGAACGTCGCTCGGCGAAAAGCTCGCCTGCTGCGCCGTCGCACCGGTCGTCAACAGCAGGGGAGCCAGCAGCAGCGCGCCGACACGCCGTGCGCGCCGTGCGTCGAACGATGGTTTCGCGGTCTTCATGGCTTATCCCCCTGGTAACGCGGCGCGGCAAACGCCCCTCGCGATCGGTGATAGCAAAGCCCCGCAAACCTACAATGCGCAGGAACAGGCATGTGCCGGCAAAATGATCCCCAGGAAATTCGCGCCGCCGCGCGCAACCGCTGGACAGGCCCGATCGCTGCCCCCTATCCGCAGCTCATGGCAATCATCGCAACAATCATGAACAGCACCACCGGCCAACCCATTCAAAAGATGAGCTTTGGCCGGATGCCCAAGCCTTGGGCTTCCTTCAATCTCGAAACCGGGGAACTGGTAAAGGCCGACCGCGTCGACGTCGGCAAGCCCGCCCCCGGCAAATTCGTCGTCCCCGTCTCGGTATGGGTAACCCCGAAACAATAACGCATCGTCGCCAGGTGCCGGGCCACGCTCAGCCGGCCCGGCACACCAACCATATGCTACCTTATTCATGCTAGTCGATCTGCGCGACTATATCGGCGCACCCCTGCATGATGAACTCTCCCACGCGAAACCGGAGTCGGACCCGCCATATGCTGGCGGGTCGCACCAGCGCGAGGGAGACCACGCATGTACGACCAGCAGCAAAGCTACGGCGAACTAGAAAATGATCCGTTCGAGCTGAACGGCGCAGGCGGCGGCGGGGCCAGCGGCTTCATGAACGCCGAATATGAAGACGAAGCCTTTGGCGAACTCGACGATTTCGCCGGCAATGATGGGTATGAACCCTTTGGCGAAGACGAATATGACGGCGAAGCCTGGGGCGCGTCCGAAAACAACGGCTATGACCAGTTCGACCCCGAGGGCGACGAATTCCTGGGCAAAATCTGGAATGCCGCCAAAAAGGCCGCCAAGGTCGTTGCACCGATCGCCAAGAAATTCGCACCACAGATCGGCTCGGTCATCGGCGGCGCGCTTGGCGGTCCGGCAGGCGCGGCAATCGGCGGTAAGCTGGGCGGTTTCGTCAAATCGATGGAAGCCGAGGATGAAGGCGAAACCGAAGACGAAATGAACGCGGTGATCCGCGTGCCGATTACCGACGACCAATTGTCCGAAGCAATGGCGGTCGCAGCGACCAAATCCCGCCCCAATGATGCCGCTTCGCTGGGTTCGGCGCTGACTGTGACGATCGCCAGCCGGGCCCCGCTGCCGGTGAAGGCAGTGATACCGGTGCTTGCCAAGGCCGGCAGCGACGTCGCGCGCACGCTGGCCAGCAGCCGCGATCCGCGCGCCCGTGCGCTGATCCGCACCCTGCCGACCATCCAGAAACGCACCGTCGCCACCCTCACCCGCAAGGCGCAAACCGGCAAGCCGGTGACGCCGCGCACCGCAGTCCGGGTGATGGCACGCCACGCCAGCCGCACCATGGGCAGCCCCCAGGTGATCGCCAAGGCGCTGGCCGACAATGCCGCAAAGAAGCGCGGGATCGATCGCAAGGCAGTTGCCGGGGCCGAGCGCTTCTATTGATCGCATCGGGCGGCGGAGAACGCCCGCCGCCCCGTTTTTCCGCAAGGGAGACACGCAATGCAACGGCCAGTCGCCATGCCTGCCATTCGATCGCCTGCCATCCTGGCGAACGCACAGACGCTGCGGCAGCGCGCCGTCCGCCTCAGCCAATGGCGCAGCAGCCGCTGGGCCGCCGCCGACACCGCAGCCCGCCACCGCTTCCTGGCCGAATTGCACCTGCTTCGGGCAGGCGCGCACCGGCTGACGGCGGCGGTTCGTGTGGAGCAGCCGGGCAACCCGGCCGATCCGCAAATCCATCAGGCGATGGCCGCCGTCTGGCAGGCACTGCGCGGCGCAACCCCGTCGGCAAGGCCCGCGAGCGAGAGCGGGCATTTCGATGCCGAGGATGACTTCGCCGACCTCACATCGACGGCCCCTGTCGCGGTCGATGCGCAGCGTTCGGCTTATCCCGATCTGTTCGAAGCCGATCACGCCTTCGATCCCAAGCGCGCTCGCCGCAACCAGCGCGAAAAGATCCGCGTCGAACGCACCCGAACCGACCGCGCCCAGTTGCGGGCTAGCCATCAGGAAGGGCTGAAGCGACAACGCCGCGCGGCGCTCGACCAGCTACGCCGGGCCGCACCATCGGCATTCCGGCGCGCACTACAGCACATGCCGATCGCGAACGCACCGGTCGGCATTATTGATCGCCTGCTGCAATTGGCGGCGAGTGATTTCGCCCAGCAGGCCTGGCAATTGTTCAGCAGCAACGACGGCGGCACACCGATACATCAGGCGTTGCTCACTGCGCTGATAACCTCGGCGATCACCACCGCTGCCAAGCAGGTTGGGCTGCTCGACAAGGTGAACGCGCCGCTGTTCGCACAGGCAGTTTATGGCATCTTCAATGCCGAAATTCCGCTGGCGCTCAAGGTGCTGGCCACCACTGCCGTTGCTGCGGTCGCCATGGGCAAACGACAACGCGAGTTTGAAGGCGAAATCGACTGGGAGGCATTCGGGTGACGCCCGCCGATCGCCCGGACCTGGCAGCGCCACCCCGGCAATCGTCGCTTGCCGCATCGGCTGGCCCGGCAACGGCCCTGCCCTATTTCGCCTGGCGGACTGCGGTAAACGCACGCCGCTATCTCGGCGGATTGCGCAGCTTTCGCGAGGGTGAGTTCGGGCGCGGTCCCAGCGCCCCCAATCCGTCGCATCTTCGCGCCGTTAACACCCTGATCGAAGGCGCGCGCGAACGCCAGGAAGTCGAAGAGCGCGCGCTCGCCGCCGCCGCGCGCGATTTGGCCAGCGCCGACGACAGCGGGCGCGCCACCTTCCTGATGCTGAAGGAGCGCAGCGAATCGCGCGCGCGCGACACCGAACAGATATGGGATTTCTACCTCAACCTGTTCAGCCAGCGCACCGGCCCTTTCGCGCCCTGGCTCGGCGGGCTCGATCGCGTCGCGCTCGATTGCTATCAGGCGGTGTATCTGGGGCTGGGCAAGGCGCGCTCGATCCCCACCCCCGCGCCGCTGACCTATATGGAGGCGGGATTTGGCCCGGCCACGTTCCGCCGCGGCGTGCGGCTGAGCAAATTGGGCCGGGCGGCTAATCCCTTCCCGCTGGTAAAGGTTCCCTATCATCGCCTGCTGAATCCGTGGTCGCTGGGCGCGGTGCCGCATGAAGTGGCGCATAACCTTCAAAGCGACCTTGGGCTGTGGGAACTGATGCCGTCGCGGATCGGCGCTGCCTTTGCCTCGCGCGGACTGTCCGATCGCAATGCCGAGGTGTGGCAGCGCTGGCATAAGGAAACCTATGCCGATCTGGCGGGCACGCTGCTGATCGGGCCGGCCTATGCCGGATCGCTGATGGACGTCGTTGGCCGGTCGCGCGAGGCCACGGCCGCCTGGAACGACGAAGCCGTCCACCCGACACCGATCATCCGCGTGCCGCTCAACCTGCGGCTGCTCGAACGCATCGGTTTTGCCGGCGATGCAGCCGCATTTCGCCAGGCATGGGACGTGCTGTATCCCAAAAGCGTCTGGGCCGAAGTGCCGGCATGGGTGCGGCACAAGCTGACCGAACAGATCGATGCGGTGCTCGACGCGATCTGTTTCGAACCGTTCGACGAATATGGCGGCAAGGCGTTGGCCGACGTCATCCGCTTCGAACCCAAACATGCCGAACTGGTGCGCGAGGCTGCCAATCGCCTCGAAACCGGCACCGATACCGGCGTATTACCCGAACGTTTCCTGATCGCGGCGGCGCGGCAGGCGCTGGCATGGGCGCGCACATCACCCGCAACGCTTCACCGCAATTTCTATGACGCGCTGGGGCGGCGCTGATCATGGCCAGCCAACCCCACCTGTTCACCGAAGAAAG
The DNA here is from genome assembly GCF_000786205.1 of Sphingomonas sp. 37zxx. GTDB lineage: Bacteria > Pseudomonadota > Alphaproteobacteria > Sphingomonadales > Sphingomonadaceae > Sphingomonas. Next base: position 9,421 of record NZ_JROH01000005.1, read on the forward strand.
CGTTGCCGCATCACCCGCTGCACAGGCGCTGACCGAGGAACTGTCGCAGCTTCGCGAACAGATCGAACTTGCGCGCACGTCATTATACCAGCTCCGCAAGGGCGGCGATACGAAGCTGATCGAAACCACCCTGCACGGCCTGACGCTGGCGAAGGTGCAAATCGGCAATGCGGCTCGCGAATTGGCGCGCGATCGATCGGGCGACGCGATGGCCGCGATCATCGGACTGCTGGAGATATTGCACAACCAGATCGCAAGCCGCGACAATCTCGACGAGCTTGACCGCGAAGTCGGCGAGGCCGGGGGTGGCTCCGCCGCCCGCGCCCGGCATTGGGCCGCGGTCGAGCAGCACTTCGAACGTTTCAGCACCGCCACCGGCCGTATCTGCGAAGCAAGCGTCGCTTTTGCTCATGACATCGATTCGAGGAAGGATGAAACCATGGACGAGACCAACAATGCGATGGCCCAGGCCGTGCGCGAACTCGGCAATACGATATCGATGCTCGGCAACACTGGCAGCGGCGGGACCGGTCGCATCGGTCGCCGCTATGAAGCCGTGGCCGACCAGCTCGCCGCCTCGCTCGATGCCTATGGCCTTCCGCATGACGGCGGACAGATCGTGCGGGCGGGCGATCCCGATGCCGCCCGCAGCCGGCTGATCGACGGGCTGCGCCGCAACTTCGCCCATCGCGACCAGGACGGCATGCGGCAATATTACCAGACCGATGCCCAGCCGGTGACCCGTGATCGCTATGACCGGTCCCGCTTGTTGCGCGGCGGGGCGCTGGTGAATGCCAATCTGCTCGCCGCCGAAGCCGATGCGGTGGTCGCGATCCTCGACCGCCTGCCGTCGATGGCGCGGTTCGAGCGGGCACGCGGGGTTGCGGGGCTGCATATGCTGCGAAACGCAGTGCGGGCGCATCTCGACAATCTGGTCGACTGCGTTCGCGACCCGATGGGGTTGAACCGGGCCCGCGCCGGGTTTGAATTCAACCGGCTGATCATTGCGACGTTCGACTATTTCGACGAGGCCGAGATACTCGATCTTTCACTCGCCCCGAAATCGCTGGGCGAGCTGGAAAGCGCCGTCGCCACCCTGGGGAAGCTGCGCGACGAGCAATTGACCGTGGCGGTCGGGATTGTCCGCGATGAGGAAATTGGTGCCGAGATCGCTGGACTTTTGACGTTGATCGAATCGATCGGCACCCGGCTGATGCGCCCACGCGGCAGCGAGCAGCGTGGCTTGGCCGCCGCTCGGCTCGAAGAGACGATGACCGCGGCATTGGGGGCGGTCGATCATCTCGAAGCCGCGCTCGAACGCTGGGGCACCGATCTGCTCGAACAGGACGTGCAGTTTGTCCCCACCATCGGCAGCGCCGACGACACGATGTCGATTGGCCAGTTCATCCGCTGGGCGCGGGCTACCGCCACGCCCTTTGCGCGCAGCGACATGGCGGCTGCCGCGCTGCGCGGCCGCGAGGCGGTGGTGCTCGAAAACGAATTGCAGGCGCTCGAGTGCAGCGCGCGGCAGTTCGAAGCGGCAAGCGCCAACAGCGGCCTTCAGCGCGCGGCCCCACGCGCGCAGCTGGCCGAGCTTGCCGGCTATCTGGCGGCCGCTCGCCGGCATGCCGCCATCCTGGCCGGGGTCGCGGACGAAGCCGCCAAACCGCAATCGAGCGCTGCCTGATCCCATCCGCCAACCCGCCTTCGGAGACCGCAAATGGCCGACCATCCACAGACCCAGGGCGAACTGAACGACCTGCTCGCCCGCCTGCAAGCCCTGCGCGCCACCATGGTGCGAGATGCCCGCGACGAACTGGTCAAGACGCCCGCACAGGCCGAACTGATCAACCAATATATCACCGACGCCGAACAACTGCTGATGGACGCGCTGAAGCCGGTCGCCGGCGCACCCGGCAATGACGGCGGCATGATGCGGCTGATCGGGCTTGGCGAAAATGTCGCGGAAACGCTTGACGACACCCGCCCACAGGGACTGGTTCCAACCTATGACAACCAGATCAATCGCGAGCGGCTGACCGCCGTCGGCGATCTATACTATATTTACCAGCACGAGCGCGCGGGCGTGTTCCGCGCGGTGCTGAAGCTTCAGCATCTGTTCCAATCGGGCGAAGTGCGGCTGTCCGACGGTCCCGGCGCGGTCGCGCTCTACCAATTCGATCGCAAGCGCGTGCTTCGCTACACCGGGCGCGAGCGGCGGTCGGTATATCGCAAAGTGTTCGGCTATACCGAAGCGCAGCCGCCCTCGGGGGCCGAGGCCAACACCGCCTTTCACGCGCTGCTATCCACCTATTGCCAGCATGTTTCGCGCTTTTTCGAAGACAAGCGCGTGTCCGAAGTGCTTCGCCCCGATGGCGGGCGTGAGACTTTCGGCAGCATGGCGGTGGTCCGGCGTTCGGGCCTAGACCTGCGGCACAATTTGAAACAAGTGTCCTATGGCCATGTCGCGGTGCTGCGAAGCGAGGTCATGGTGTTGTTGCAGGAAGCGTTCGACATTCTGGGATCGAACGACGTCATCAATCTCTTCGGGGCCGACAATGCATGGGACGTGCTCGAAGAAATCATGAAGCGCTATCTGCACGAAATGCCGGTCACGTCGCAGCGCAGCCGCATGGCAGTGACGGGTCGTGAAATCCTGCGCTGGCTTGCCGAGGACTATCTGCTCTCAACGGTGCGTATCGATTTCGAATCGTTGCTTGAGGCGATAGTTGACGCATGCGATGATTGGCTGACGAGTGCCGAGTCGCTTGGTCTTCGGCGGCAGCCGGGACTTGTCGATGACAATATCGTTACGTTTCGTCCAGCCGCCCGCACCAAGAACGGGTCACGTTTCTGAGAGTCGCTTCTATCGGGGGCCGGATCGTTCAGCGCTGAACGTTCGGGGCCGAACTTTCGGAGGATGTGCCATGACGATAGCGTACCGCAGCAAGATGTTCATCGCATCTGACGATTTCGACATGCCGGTTACCTGGCCCGCCACCGACGCAGTGGGGCCAGCCGAATTATTGTCCTCGCGCGAAGGCGAGATCGCCCAGCTGGTCGCGATCGGCATGTCGAACAAGGCGATCGGGCGTCAGCTCGGGATCAGCCATTGGACGGTATCGACGCATTTGCGCCGGATATTCACCAAGCTCGACATCAACAACCGCATCGAACTATGCCGCTTGGTAATCACCCCCGCTTTGCCCACGAACCCGCGTCCGGTTCCGGCGGCAGCGCGAGGCGCAACGGTCCTCAGTATGAAGGCGTAGCACCCTTAAGCGTAGGAATATGCCGAGGAGCCTTGGTTGCTCGATGCGATGGACAACCGCGCCCTGGAACGCCCCCCGGTTTCGCGAACGTTGAAGCGCTCGGCAGCCTCGGCCAACGCCCGGACTTCGCCGGTAAGGTTGCGCGCGGCCGCCGAAGTCTCTTCGACCATCGCCGCGTTTTGCTGCGTCGATTCATCCATGGTCTGGATCGCTGCCGAAATCTCGCTGATCGCCACCGATTGCGCGTGATTGTCGGTCGCGATGCTGGCCAGCAGGCCGTGGACCTGGCCGACATCGCCGGCAATCCCCTCAAGCGCGCCGTCGACCGACTGGACCGCATCGACGGCGATCCTGATTTCGCTCTGCGTGGCGGTCAACTGATCGCGGGCGCGCTTGGCCTCTTCCTCGGCGCGCATCGCCAATGCCGAGACCAGATCGGCCACGACGGCGAAGCCGCGACCGGCATCGCCGGCGCGTCCGGCCTCGACTGCCGCGTTCATCGCCAGAACCCGCGTCTGAAACGCGATCTTGTCCAACCCTTCGATGACGCTGTCGATGCCCTTGGCACTTTCCGACACCCGGCCCATCGATTGCACGGCTTCGGCAGTTACCGCGCGCCCACTACCCACCGTATTGATCGCCTGATCGGCGCGCTTTACCGTGGTCGTAGCGGCGGTGGCGGTTGCCTTTAGTCGTCCGTCCATCAGGGAAACCGCGGCTGCGGTTTGCTCCAGGCTGGCCGCGTTGGTTTCGGTGCGGCGCGCGAGATCTTCGGATGCCTGGGCAATTTCATCCGAACCAGTTCGGATCGTCACTGCACTCTCACCAACCGACGCGATGAGCGCGCGCAAGCTGCTGAGCGCCCCGTTGAAGTTGGTCTTCAGCAAAGCGTAGCCACTTGGGAACTCGGCATGGATCGCTGCGGTGAGATCACCGCCCGACAGGCTTTCCAGATGGGCCGAAACCGTGTCGACCACCATCTGCTGTTCGGCTGCGCTTTCTTTCTGCGCCACGGCAGCGTCGCGGAACGTGAACATCGCCTTGCCTATCCGGCCGATACAATCCTCATAATCGGTAAACTGAATCGGGCTGGCGAGGTCCCCGGCGGCGAGGCCCTCCATCCGTACAACAGTGGTGACGTACGGATCGGCAATATGGGTCCGGAACCAGGCACCAGCAAAAGCGGTGGCACCAGCCACGATCGTACCAATTACCATACCAGACATGATACCAATGAATGACGTCGCAAGTGCCACAGTAAGCGTTGCCAACGCAACCAAACCCGTCATGACACTGAATGTAAAGAACAATTTGTCCCGAATCGGCAACTTCTCGCGATACCAGCTTGTCATTTCGGCGATCTTTCCAAACCGTTTCCGTCTGCTTGTTGTATTTAGACGATTATCCGGGTTGCGGATCGCAAACACACAGAAACTGCGATTCTTTTCAAATATGCCAACGTTTATCGCTGGTAAATGCTAGTTTAAATGACAAGGTATTTTGCCGGGCCGGCGCAGGCCAAGCCCGGCAATTATCTACTCTACTTAGGCAACGCTTGCGCGATGCTGGCAGACAAGCTTGTAGCCGGTCGTCCGATCAAGCATGAAAGCTGGCGGCCATCGTCAAACAACGCCCCGCCCGCAGCCGATGTGTCATAGCTGGCAAAGGCCGCCGCCATCGGCTGCGGCAAGCCGGCGCCGACCAGTGCCTGTGCGTAGGCATTCTCGGGCATATCGACATAGGGAATGTTGCGCCCGGTCTGGCGCGACAATTCGGCGGCGAGATCGGCCAGCGTATAGGCTTCGTCACCGGCCAGTTCATAGGTTCGCCCGGTATGGCTGTCCTGCGTCAGCACGATCGCGGCGGCATCGGCATAATCCTCGCGCGCGGCGGACGCGATGCGGCCTTCGCCCGCGCTGCCGATGAAGCCGCCATTGGCCAGCGCCGGCGGCACCGAATAGGTGTAATTCTCGGTGTACCAGCCATTGCGCAGGATCGTGTGGGCGATGCCGCTTGCCTTGAGCATCGCCTCGGTCGCCAGATGCTCGCCCGCCAGCGAGAGCGACGAGGTGTCGGCATGCAACACACTGGTATAGACGATTCGGGCCACCCCGGCCGTCACGGCGGCGTCGATCACGGCGGCATGCTGCCGCTCGCGCTGCCCCACTTCGCTGGACGACACCAGCATCAGCGTGTCGACGCCAGCCAGCGCGGGTGCGAGCGATGGCGGGTCGTTATAGTCGAAATGCCGAACCTGCTCGGCCAACCCCGCCGCCCGCTCGGGCGACCGCGCCAGGGCAATGACGGTTTCTTCGGGCAACAGCACCTGCACCTTCTTCAGGATCAGGCTGCCCAACTGGCCTGGCACCCCGGTGATCGCGATCGTCATGTCACATACTCCTCAATTGGTATTGAACCTCCAGCGATGTAGAAAGGGCACTTATCGAAGGTAAGTACGCACAGATTTGTTAGTGTCGGAAAATTATGGTAGCGATCGAACCCATGGAAGCTCGCCCTTCATTGTCCACCCAGTTGCGCCAGGGCGACGTCCTGGCATCGGCCTGCCCCTCGCGCGGCGTGCTTCGTCATATCACGGGGCAATGGGCGGTGTTGATCCTGATCGTTCTGCAGGACGGCACGCTTCGCTTCAGCGAGTTGCGGCGGCGGATCGACGGGGTGAGCGAACGGATGCTGGCGCAGACGCTCAAGCATCTGGAGCAGGACGGTATCATCACCCGCACCGTCCATGCCGTGGTGCCCCCGCATGTCGAATATGCGCTGACCCCCTTGGGTCAAGAGGCAGCCGCACATGTCGGGCGGCTTGCCGATTGGGTCGAAGTCAATTTGCCGCAACTGGGCACCGCGCCGGCGAACTGATCGCGCGATCAGCCGCCGTCCGCCGCGCCCGGCTCAGTTGCTCTCGGCTACCGCATTCTTGGTTTCGCCCACCTTCTGCTCCCCCAACTGCCCTGGGCCGTGATAGGCAATCTCGGTCTGGCCGCCATGCTTGTCGGCTTCGGGGTTGCCGTCCTTGCCGGTATGCGGGTTGGGATAGGCCGCACCATCGCTCTCGCTGCCGGTCTTGCCGCTGATCTTTGCGTCGCTGACGCCATCGGGGGCATCGCGGCTGGTGCCTGCGCCGCTTGCCTGCATCGGTTGTTTGTCGCTCATCATGGAATCCTTTGAAAATCGAAAACGGTCGCGATTGCCCGGACTCTGGTGGGCGCGACCTTCGCTTTGGTCGCCGCCGGTGTCGCTGTCGTAATCTTCGCCCGGGTTGCCGCCGCCGGCCCCCGCGCCGCTGCCATGCACTTCGCCGGTGCCTTGCATGTCCGCGCCGTTCCAACCGGCATCGGGTGGCAGATCGCGCAAATCGACCCCCGATGGCGTGCCGCCCGAGCGCGCCTCCTTAACCGGCGCAAGCGCTGGAGTTGGCCGACCGGCAATGTCGGCGCGGTCATGGGTGCCGGCTTCCTGCCCGGAATAACCGGGGCCGGCACCCAATGCGGTCGCAGTTGGCCGTGAAGCCACCGCCGGGGTCTGTTTGGAAGGGGTATCGTCGGTCATGGAAGGGCTCCTCCCCGACTGAACCATCGCCGCGACCCGCCGTTCCGCCGGCGGCACCGCCGCCCCGCCGATCGCCGTCGTCATTCCTGCATCACGGCAGCCCGGCCAGCAATTCCCTGGCCTCGGCATGACCAGCGACGGCGGCACGCACCAGCCATTCGCGCCCCTCGGCCGCCTGCGCCGGACTTGCATTGCCCATGCCGGCACCGCGCGCCGTGATCAGCATTACCGCCAATGCGAACTGCGAATCTAGATGATCGCGCCCCGCCGCTCGGCGGAACCACCCCTCGGCTGCCACCGGATCACGCGCGAGCCGCACGCCGCGTTCGTAGAACATCGCCAGCTCATATTCGGCACGAGGATCGCCGCGTTCCGCCGCCATGCGGGTCCAGCCAAGCGCAGCAGCAGGATCGGCGGCAACACCCTGCCCCTGATCATACATGTTCGCCAGGTTGATCATCGCCGTAGTGTTGCCAGCAGCCGCCAGCGCCTCCCAACGCGCCAGCGCGTCGGCATAATGACCCATCTTGTAGGCAGCATAGGCTTCCAGATTGGCCACGGCTTCGATGCTCTGGCGATCACGCGCGTCTGACTGTGCGCCGGCCTGTACCGGCGGCGACCAAATCGCGGCTGCAAGCGCCGCATAGCCCATCAGCGTCATCCGCATGTCTGCCTCCGCCCGACATCATGCGCCCGCAGCGGCCACCCTGACATAGGACCAAATGACGATGCGTTTATGAGAGAGTTCTCAAGACCGCCGCATCGCCGACCGCCTAGAAGCAGAGCGTTGACCGGCCGCCAAAGGGCCGCGCTGCGGGGAGAGAGATGGATGCGCCGGTTCGGAGAATTATGGGCTGCAACGATGCTGACCGCGCTGGCGGCAGCCCCGGCCACGGCGCGCGATATGCCGCCGGCCAACGACATCGCCGCAGCAGAAGACAAGGATTCCCAGCAACCGGACATCATCGTCCGCGGTATCCTGCCCGAAGATCCTGCGAATTTCCCCGGCGCGTTCGATACCATCACCCGCGACGAGATCGAAGCGCGCCCCCCTTTTTCGATCAAGGAGGTCGTGAGCCAAGTGCCCGGCGTCAATATCGTCGATGAAGATGCATCGGGGCTGGCGCTGAACATCGGCGTGCGCGGACTTGATCCCCGGCGAAGCGCGCGAACCTTGCTGATGGAAGACGGCGTGCCGCTGTTCCTTGCGCCCTATGGCGATCCGGCCGCCCATTATTCGACCCCGTTCGAGCGGCTGGAGCGGATCGAGGTCGTGCGCGGATCGGGCCAGATCCTGTACGGCCCGCAAACCGTTGGCGGCATGATCAACTTCGTGACCAAGCCCATCCCGCAGGATGGGCTTGCGGTACGCGGGCAAGCAGCAGCCGGCAATCGCGATTACCGCCAAGCGTATCTCAGCTTGGGCTTTGGCACCGACACCGCCGGGATCATGGTCGACGGCTTGTATCGCGCCGGCGACGGCGTGCGCCGCAACCATGATTTCGACATTCGCGACATTGCGGTGAAAGGCCGGCTGCAACTCTCCCCCGCGCATGAGCTGCGGGCGAAGGTCAGCTATTTCGAGGAACGATCGAACATCACCGAAACGATGCTCGGCGCGATCGAATATGCCGACGATCCGTTTCAGGCACCCACAGGTCGCCTCGATCGGTTTCGCCAAGATCGCACCGCATTTCACCTCAGCCACATCTGGACACCGTCGGACGGCATCCGGTTGACCACCAACGCCTATCATATCGACACGTTTCGCGCGTCGTTTCGCCAGACCGACAAGCCCGGCGGTTATGACGATGCGCCCGATGAGCGCGGATTGGCCACCGGCTACACCACGCTCGACCGTTGCTATGACGAGGATGATCCCGCGTCGGGCACCGGCGGATCGGCCGGGAACCCGATTACCCTGGCTGCGTCACAGGCGTGTGGCGGACGCTGGCGGCCGCGAAGCTTTGTGTATTACGGCGTCGAACCCCGACTGGATCTGACGCATCGATTGTTCGGGATCGACAACAACATGGTGATCGGCGCGCGCTATCATCGCGAGGATATTCAGCGTGACCAGTTCCGCACCGCCGATCCGCGTATCCAGGATCTTGCCTTCACCCGCGAGCTGATCGGCTATGATGACGATGATCCGCGCGACATCGAGGGGTTTGGCGACCAACATCGCGAAAGCGTCGAAACCACGGTCGATGCCTATTCTTTCTACCTTCAGAACACGTTCGCGTTCGGCGACTTTGCACTGACCGCCGGCGCGCGGCTCGAACAAATCGACACACAGACCGCAACCTTGCGTTCGGGCAGCGAGCCTGACGGGCGCATCGTCACCACCGAAACTTCTGAAATTCTGCCGGGAATAGGGCTCACCTATGGCGGGTTCGCGGGCACCACGTTGTTCGCCGGGGTGCATCGCGGCTTCGCGCCGCCCCGCCCCAGCCGCGATGTCGCGGTTGGCGAGGGCGCATTGCCCGTCCAACCAGAGGAAAGCACCAATTGGGAAATTGGCTTTCGATCGTCGCCCACCCGCGGCATCTCGATCGCATCGACCCTGTTCTTCACCGATTTCAACCAGATCGTCATCAGCAGCGCGGCGGGCGCGTTCGTCAATGGCGGCGCATCCGAACAGGCGGGTCTGGAAATCGCAGGGCGGATCGATTTCGGGCAGATGGCGGGGCGCGACAATGGCCCGTATCTGCTCGGCAACTACACCAATTTATTTACCGCAAAATTTCTGACCACCAGCGACGCGGCATTCAACGCGGGCGACGGCGGCGTGGTCGGTGCAGCATGCGAAGACGACGGAGGATGCTATAACGGCAACGGGATCATCGCGGGCAGCCGCCTGCCCTATGCGCCGCGCCACTTATTGTCGCTGAACGCCGGCTATGCCCATGGCAGCGGCGTCGATGCCCGGATCGGGATCGACTATCGCAGCAGTCAGCAGCCCGACGCCTTTGCGCGGGTGCTCGACACCGCCATCAACGACGCCGGCTGTTCGGATGCTCTTTGCTCGGGACTGGCGGGCGAGATACCTGGCGTCACGCTGCTCAACGCATCGATCAACTTCGCGCCTCCTGGCCGGCGCGTATCATATTTTGTGAGCGGCTATAATCTGGCCGACCGTGTCTATCTGGCCAGCCGGGTAGATGGGGTGGTCGCGGGCCGGCGGCTGACAATGCTCGGCGGTGTTCGGGTTCGCTTTTGACTTAGAGCATTTTCAAGCCGGGTGAAATCACCCGGCGACTCGGAAAACGCGTTAAATCAATAGTCTAGAGCGGTTGATCCGATGCAATCGGATCGAGAACCGCTCTAGCCCGCCCGCTCGCGAATGGCGAAGCCGACCCCCCTGACGGTCAATAATGCCGGCGCGTCGGGGTGGTCGGCAAAGCGGCGGCGAAGATAGCCGACATATACGTCGACAATATTCTCGGTGACCGCAGCATGCGCGCCCCACACCCGATCGATCAGCAAATCGCGCGACACCGCCGAACCGGCATGATCGACCAGGCAGTGCAGCAAGGCGAACTCGCGCGGGGTGAGGTCGATCGCCACCCCCGCCACCGTCGCCTGCCGGGCGATGGGGTCCAGCGCTAGCGCACCCACCACCAGCCTGGCAGGCACAGCGGCATTACGGCGCAGCATCACCGCCAATCGCGCCAGCAATTCGGCAAAGGCAAAAGGCTTGCACAGATAGTCGTCGGCTCCGCTGTCGAAACCGGCCAGCCGGTCCTCCAATGTCGTGCGCGCGGTCAACATGCAGATGGGGGTATCGATACCCGCCCCGCGTGCCCGGCGACACAGATCGACCCCGTCCATATCGGGCAGCCCCAGGTCCAGGATCGCGGCGGCATAACGGCGGCTGGCGAGCGCCGCATAGGCGGGTTCGCCTGCCTGTTGCCATTCGACGGCATATCCCTCGGCCAGCAACCCGCGCTGAAGGAACCGGCCGATGCCCAGGTCATCTTCGACCAGCAACAGGTGCATTGCCCCGCCCATCCTATTGCAACACCGGCAAGGTCATCTCGACACAAAGGCCCTGCCCCGCCCGCGCCGGAGTGGCGATGATGCTGCCCTTGTGCTGGTGCGCGATCCAGCGCGCCAGCGACAGGCCCAACCCGGCGCCGCCGCGCTGTCGCCCTGCCACCGCTTGGCGATAGGGGGCAAAAATATCATCGAGCGCTTCCGCCGCAACGCCTGGCCCTTCGTCGACCACGCTAATCCGCGCCAGGCCGTCGGCGGCCGCCAGGGTCAGCGTCACCCGGCCGCGCGGCGGTGAGAATTTCACCGCATTGTCGATGACGGTCAACATCGCCTGGCGCAGCCATTGCCGGTCGCCATGCACCGGCACGGGGCCTGGCGCGCCGACGCTCAGGACGATGCCATTCGCCCGGGCAAACGCTTCGGCCACCGCTCCCGATTCCGATACCAGCGCCGCCAGATCGATCGGTTCATGCTGAAGCACCAATGCCCCGTTCTCGGCGCGGGCGATGCCCAACAGATCCTCGATCCGCCGGTCGAGGAAATCGGCATTGTCGCGCACCTGTGCCAGCGCGTCGCGCAGGGACGCCACGTTGACGCCATGCCGCAATGCCACTTCGGCCTCACCACGCATGACCGTGACGGGGGTTCGCAATTCATGCCCGACCTTGGCGAAGAATAATCGCCGCCGGGCATCGATTTCGCGCAGTGCTTCGTTGCTTGCTTCGATCGACTCGGTGCGCTCGGCCACCTGCCGCTCGATCATAGTCGCCATGTCGTTAAACCGGACCGCCAGATCACGCAGCTCCGCCAGACCACGCACCGGCACCCGCACAGGTGAAGCTTCCGCCGCCAGCCGTCGCGTCGCATCCGCCAGATCGCCGATCGGGCGGATCACTTGCCGCCACAGCGCAAGCACGACGCCCCCCAGCAGCGCCAGCGCAAGCCCCATGACGATCGCGGCGCGGCGGGCACCCTCGATCCGCAGCGCGATGCTCTGCGCCACTGCCTGCTCGGCTTCGGCGCGTTCATCGGCGGCGATCGCCTTAACCAGCGCGCGAGCCTGCGCGATGCGCGGCGGCGTGGCACGCACCAGCGCCGCCAGACGCTGCGCCGCAGCTTGCTCGGCGTCTTGCGCGGTGAGGGCGGCTGCATCGCCGTCGAGCAGCATTCGCTCAGCGGCAATCAATGCTTCATATGCCTCCAACCGGGCGAGCACCTGCGCGCGCGGCACGGCGCGATCATCGGGAGCGACCAGCAGCATCGCGGTGAGATCCGCCTCGATCCGGGTCACCAGCAGTGCCTGCTGCCATGCGGTATCGCCAAGCGCCTGCAACCGTCCGGTCCGCTGATGCGCGGTAACCAGCCCGATGACGAGCACCGTGACCAGCAGCGCCAATGCCAGCGCGGTCAGCAGCATCAGCCGGCGAAAGCCGATCGGCGCCCCCCGGTCGTCGGCGCGCAATATCGTGGGCGCAGTCATTCGCCGATCGCTCCAGCGACCGGCGCCGCCGCGATCATTGGCCAGCGGCGCTCGCGCCAGCCATCGACGCCATCGGCGAACCAGCGGACATCGGCATAACCCATGCGCTGGAGCCGCATCGCTGCGTTCCAGCTCATCCAGCAATCCGACAGACAGAACACTACGATCGGCCGGCCCTTTGCATGCACTTGCACCCCGCGGAAGAACCACCGCCCGATCGGGTCGCTAAGGATGCCGCGTCCGGCCTCGGGAAACCACAACGCGCGCGGCAGGGTGCGATGCTCACGCGCAAGCCGCCAATTGCCGGTGGCCGGATCGCGATACCCGCCGTCTGCCGGCGTAACGTCGAGGAACAGCGCGGCATCGCGGTCATGCAGGTGCAGGGCCTGGTCGCTGTCGATCGCCGTCACCTCGTGCGGCGGCGAGGGCACGACGCTGCGATAGCGTGCGACGCGATAGCCCGTTGCCGAATCGAACAGCGGCTCGACCGGAGCCGGTGCGGCGGCCTGCATCGCGATCATCAGCCCCAGCCACATCGCGCCACCTCCGGTTCGCGCCGATGCGCCTTGTCCGAAGGTGCGATGGTAGGTCACCCGGTGAAGGCGTAAACCCGACTAAAGTACGAGGGAGAGCAGCGATGTGGGTCCGCCCGCCAATAGCGTTTCTGGCGATCGCACTCGCCTGCATCAGCGCTGCGCCGCTAAAGGCTCAGGCGATCCCGGCCGACCCCCTCGCCTCACCGATGTGGAACGACCTGGCCGGGGTGTTGCTGAAAGGCGGCCCGATCGGCTTTGACGACCGCGTGATAGTGGCCTTTCCCGACATCGCCGAGAATCAGCATGCTTTTCCGGTGACGATCGACGCGCGCAAATTGGGCGATGTCCGCCGCATCCTCCTGTTCGCCGACCTGAACCCGATTCCGGTCGCGATCGATTTCGCGCCCGGTAAAGCCTCCGCCTATCTGTCGATCCGCATCAAGCTCGATCAGCGCACGCCGGTTCGCGTGGCGGTGCAGACCGCCGATGGCGCATGGCACGTCAATGGCGGCTGGATCGATGCAGCGGGCGGCGGCTGTTCGGCCCCGCCGGTCAGCCGGGTAAAGGGTGACTGGTCCGATCATCTGGGCGAGATTCGCGGCCTTGCGATTGCCGATGGCGACGCGGCACGCTTGCGGCTGACCTTGCGCCATCCGATGGATACCGGGCTGGTCGACAACATCTCGCTTTATCACCTCGAAACCCTGGCGATCGAACGCGACGGTGCCACGGTCGGCGCGATGCGGCTCGAAGCATCGGTGGCAGAAGACCCAGCGCTGACGCTGATGGTGCCGGGACGCATTGGCGATATGCTGACGATTGCAGCACGCGATACCAATGGTCGCACCTTTCACGGCAAGCTGATGGTGACGGCAGCGCCCGCCCACATGGCGGCGCGTTGATGCGGCTGGACCGGCGGGCGTTGATGGCGGGGGGCATCGCAATGCTGGGCGCGCGCGCCTTCGCCGCAAGCCGCGACGGAGCCGGCTACGATCGGGCCGGCTATGACTATGGCATAGCGCCGCAAGCGATCGCCGACGGGCTGTGGATCGTGCGCGGGGCGGATGCGCCGATTTTGCGCGACAATGGCGGCGCCATCGCCAATCTGGCGATCCTGGCCACCGACGCCGGCACGGTGCTGATCGATTGCGGCCCGTCGCTGCGCTATGGCAAAGCCCTGAAAGCTGCGGCGTTTCGGCTTACCGGCAGGCCGGTAACCCGCATCTTCCTCACCCATTTTCACCCCGATCACTGCTTCGCCGCCGCCGCCTTTCCCGACGCGCTCGTATCGGCAACGCCCGAAATGGTGCGCGGCCTGACCGTCAGCGGGCCGGGCTTTTCCGATGGGATGTACCGATTGCTGGACGATTGGATGCGCGGCACCGAACTGCCCTCGCCGCGCGGTGATGTCGGGGCGGGTCCGCTCATGATCGGCGGACGGACGTTGCGGATGCTGCCGCTGTCGGGCCATAGTGCGGCGGACCTTGCTATCTTCGATGAGGCGACCGGCACGGTGTTTGCCGGCGATCTGGTATTCCACGACCGCGCACCCGCCACGCCCGAAGCCGATCTGTCGGCATGGCGGACGTCGCTGGAAACGCTCAAACAGCTTGGCCACAGGACATTGTTGCCGGGCCACGGCCCCTATGACCCGTCCGCCCATCGTGCGATCGATCAGACCCGCGATTGGATTAACTGGCTGGAGATCAGCCTGCGCGACGCAGTGGCGTCGGGGCGCGACATGGTCGAGGCAGGTGCGATGCCGATCCCCCCGCGGTTCGCCCGGATGCAGGCGGCACGCTATGAACTACAGCGATCAGTGTCGCATTTTTATCCGCGCATCGAAGCTGAATTGTTCGCCCGAATCGATCGGGGCGAGGGTTAACCCCCTCACCCCGCCCTGCCCCGGCTTTTAGAAAAACAGGATCGCCCCGGCAGCGATCGCATCGGATGTCGCGCGGTTGCCATTGTGCGCGCGGGCGCGGGTGTTGGTATATTCGCCCAGCAGCGTGACCCAGCTCGTCAGGCCGTAGCGGACTTGCCCCACCCAACTGCTGTTACGATCGAGCAGCGTCGGGTTGATCTCGCCATCGGCCAGATCCAGGCTGCTTTGACCATAGCTTGCACCCAGCGTCACCTTGCCGATGCCATAGGTGCCCTGCACATAGAAACCGTCGCTGTCGCGCCGCCGGCCGGCGGCATCGACCGACAACAGGAACAAGCCGGTCGTCCCCACCCCGCTGCCGCCGTAATAATAGCCAAGCACGCTGGCGGTGCCCGCGCTGAGCTTTGCCCCCACGTCAAACGCACGCCCGGTATATTCGGGCGAGCCCAGGATGCCGTCATGCTTCTGGATCAGGCCCGAGGCCCAAAGATGCCCGCCAACACCGCCGCTGGCAAAATCGTACACCAGCTTGGCCTGGAACCCCGGTGTCGAATTATACTCGGTCTCGCCGATCGTCGTGAGCGGCTGAAACACGCCAACCGATAGCTGCGCACCGCCGAATTTGGGGGTGGTATAGGTGATCTGGGGCTGGAAATCGGTGTAGATATAGCCGACCCCGATCCGCCCGAGCGACGTGTTGGAGGGCGCAACATTGCCGCCGGTCGATCCGGTCGCCAACAGGGTGATGTCGTTCAGGATCGCCTCGGATCCGAACAGGCCGATGTCGCGCCCGATCTTGATCTCGCCGAAGCTGGCCCGCCCAAAGGTGAGATAGGTTTGGCGGGCGTCGATTCCCGATGTGCTGAGTGCGGTCGGGCTACCCGCCGAATTGGCCCCGCCGATATTGGTGACGCTGTTGATGCCGGGATACAGCCCGAAATGCGCGCCGACGTCCCAGCCACCCTGGTTGGTGGTGACGTCCACCTTCAAAAACCCCGGCAACAGGCCATTGCGGATAGACGCGCTGTTGCCGCCGACACTCGCCAGGCCCCCGGTCACCTGGCTGCCAGGCCCGCCGCTGTCGCCATTTTCATGGACATAGAATCCATTGACCGAGCCCGAGAACTTCAGCGTCACCCCCGCCAGCTCCAGCCCAACGCCGCTTTCAGTCATCCGCACCAGCCTGGTATCGCCCAGCGCCTGGCCGGCAGCTTCCTGCGGCGGCTGGGCAGGGCCGGTGGTAACCGTTGCCACGGTATTGGCAGCAGCGGTCGGCGCGGTCGTTTCGCGCGCCACCAGGGCGTCATATTCCTCATCGGTGAGGATGCCCTTTTCCTTGAGTTTCAGCAGCAGATCCTGTGTCGTCGTCTGGGCGGCGGCGGGTGCGGCGGTGAACAGGCATGTGGCTAGAATGGTGGCGGACAGCCCCCTGGTGGTCAGTGGCATGATGCAGATCCTCCCCGGTTACCGGCAGGTGATATTGCCGTTATACCGCCGAAGGTGACTCGCCCTGGCCACCGGGGAAATTGCACTTAGGACAGCCCTGAAACGCCGTGAATTCGCTATTCCCCGAACGATTTCAATGTCGATCATCGGCAGGTGCCGCCCGCGTCTCATCCGCCGGTAGGAGAAAGTGCGATCAGGGGGCGATGACGACTCCCCATGGCGCATCGCCGGTCGGGATCTGGGCAATTTCGCGGCGTTCGGCGATGTCGATCACCGACAATGTGTCCGACAGGCCATTGGCGGCATAGGCGCGCTGGCCGTCCTTGCTGATCGCCAGATGCCACACCCTTTGCCCGACCGGCACATAGGCAAGAATGGCGCGTGTCGCGGTATCGACGAACGCGATCTGGTTTGCGCGCCCCAACGCCACCAGCGCCAATTTGCCGTCGGGGGTAAAGCGCACGCCCACCGGCAAATTCTTCTCGGCGGGCACGCCCGGCGGCTTGAAGGCGATCGAATGTTCGACGGTCTTTGTCGCCACGTCGATGATCTGCAGCGTTCCGCCGATCTCTGCCGAAACCCATAATTTGCTGCCGTCGGCGGTAAACTCGGCGTGGCGCGGCCGCTCATCGACTTGTGTTTCGGCGACCATCTGTTGGCCCGCTATGTCGATCCAGTGGACCTTGTGGTCGGTTTCGGAGGTCGCAACCACCCATTTCCCATCAGGGCTGGTCGCCATTCCTTCGGGCTCGACGCCGACATCGACCTGAAACGCCACGCGCTTGCCGCGAACGTCGATCGCGGTGATCGCGGCATCGTCCTCGTTGGCGGCGAACAGCATCGCCCCGTCCACCGACAGCGCGAACTGCTCAGGGTCCTGGCCCGAGGGCAGATCGGCGATCACCTTGCCGGTGGCGCGTTCGATGATCTGCACCGCGTGATCGTTGCTGGCGCAGACGTATAAATGCTTGCCATCGCGGCTGATCGTGATGCCGCGCGGTCGCGCGCCGACCGGCCAGGTGGCGATCGGTTTCAGCGAAGCACCATCGATGACGGTGATCGAGTTTCCCTTTTCGTTGGAGACATAGATCGTCTCGGCGGCGGCGGGGGTCGCGATCATCGCGAGGGCGGGGAGTAGAAGATAACGCATCATGCTCTCCTAGACGGTCGCAAGGATCGTTGCGCCGATACCAAAGTACAATGTCGGGACTCGGCCAGCTCCAGCAAGAATAAAGCACGACTTATAATCGCGTTCGGAGAGATTGGATGACCAAAGGTTTCGGGAAGCTCGCCCTGGCAGGGGCCACGGCGTTGTTCGCCGTGACCGTTTCGGCCGGCGTTCTGGCGCATGACAATGTCACGCCCCAACCCGTCGATACCACCAAGCTGCAGGACATTGGCGAGGATTGGGTCGCGGTGAATCCCTATCGCGGCAATACCGATGCGATCCGCATCGGCGAATCGGCATATGGCGGCAATTGCGCGCGCTGCCACGGGCTTGAGGCGATCAGCGGCGGCATCGCGCCCGATCTACGCTATCTGGAGGTCGGCGATGCGGGCGATGAATGGTATATCAGCCGCTATCGCCACGGCGCAGCACGCGATGGCAAGGTTTTCATGCCGGCATTCGGCGAAGTGATCGGGCAAAAGGCCGGCTGGGCCATCCGCGCCTGGCTGGAAACCAAGCAC
Organism: Sphingomonas sp. 37zxx; assembly: GCF_000786205.1. GTDB lineage: Bacteria > Pseudomonadota > Alphaproteobacteria > Sphingomonadales > Sphingomonadaceae > Sphingomonas. The sequence continues at coordinate 27,295 of NZ_JROH01000005.1, forward strand.
GAGGAATCATGATGCCCCTGTCGCGGCGCGGGTTGCTGGCTGGCGCCGGCGCGACGATGGTGGCGGGCATGATTGCGCCGCTGCGCGCAGCGCCGCTTGCCAGGATCAGGGAACTGGGGATGATCCGGGTCGCGGTATATCGCGACTTTGCGCCCTGGGCATATAGCGAAACGCCCGGCAACCCACGCGGCATCGATGTCGATCTGGGCAAGCTGATCGCGTCAAAGCTTGGCGTTCGTGCCGAGGTGATCGAATATCTCGCCGATGAAAGCGCCGACGATGATCTGCGCAACATGGTCTGGCGCGGCTCGCTGATCGGCATGCCGCCGGGCGACGTCATGATGCACGCGCCCTATGATCGCACCTTTGGCAAGCGCAACGATCGCGCGGTGCTGGTCGCGCCTTATTATCGCGAAAGCTTCGCGATGGTATGCAATCGCGAAACCACCGATTGCGAGATCGAGCCGGCGTCGCTCGCGGGCAAGAGGCTCGTCGCCGAACTGGACAGCATTCCCGATTTCTATTTGGCGGGCGCGTTCGGCGGCGTGCTTCGATCGAGCGTCAGTCACAAGCTGACCGGTGCCGATGCCGTCGCAGCGGTGATCGCCGGTCAAGCAGATGCCGCAGTCGCCACCCGCGCGCAGGCCGAAGGGATGCTGGCGAAACAGCCCCCCGGCGGCCGCGCGGTGATCCGAAAGAGCTCCCTGCCCGCGATGGCCAGCCCCGGCTGGAACGTCGGCATGGCGGTAAAGGATAATAGCCGCGATCTGGGCGACGCAATCGAACGAATTGTCGAAGACGCAACCAAGAGCGGCGAAATTCGCGCGCTTTTTTCGGTACATGGTGTGCAGCATCGCGCCCCGATATTGGTCTGATACCCGGGTGCCGAAGGACTATCCTCCCAAGGTCCAATTGTTCGCCTCTGCCTAAGCTATAGCGTCTGAATCGTCACGGCCACGAAGCCGATACGACCATGATGGTTAGGAGATGAGGAATGACACGGTGGGCCCGCTCGGTGTCGAGCATCGCACTTTCGGTAATGGTATTGGGCGGCGCGACCGCCGCAATCGCCCGCGAGGAAGAAAAACCCGCGGCAGCACCCGCCCCCGTCGTGCTGGGGCCTAGCGACGCCGATTTGATGAATGATGCCGAAAATCCGCAGAACGTGCTCACCTATGGCATGGGGCCAAAGGGGCAGCGTTTCAGCACCCTCACCGCGCTGAACGCCGGCAATGTCAGCAAACTGGTGCCGGCTTATGCCGCATCACTGGGCGGCGAAAAGCAGCGCGGCCAGGAATCGCAGCCGATCGTCTATGACGGGATGATCTATGTCACCGGCTCCTACAGCCGCCTGTTCGCATTCGATGCGCGCACCGGGGAGGAAAAGTGGCAATATGACGCCCGGCTACCCGACGGCATCATGCCATGCTGCGACGTCGTCAATCGCGGTGCCGCGATCCATGGCGACAAGATCATTTTCGGCACGCTCGACGCGCACATGGTCGCGCTCAACCGGATGACCGGCAAGGTCGTCTGGAACAAGAAGCTGGCCGATTACGCCGCCGGCTACAGCTATACGGCTGCGCCGATGATCGTGAACGGCAAGGTGATCTACGGCAACTCCGGCGGTGAGTTCGGCGTGGTCGGAAAGGTCGAGGCACGCGACGTCAACACCGGCGAACTGATCTGGTCGCGCCCGACGATCGAGGGGCATGTCGGTGTCGGTGCCGATGGCAAGCCGACGACGATGACCGGCAAGCTGAATGCGAGCTGGGACGGCGATCAGTGGCAAAATGGCGGCGGCGCGACATGGCTTGGCGGCACCTACGACCCCGAAACCAAATTGGTCTATATGGGTACCGGCAACCCCGCCCCCTGGAACAGCCATTTGCGGCCGGGCAACAACCTGTACACGTCGTCCACACTGGCGCTCGATCCCGAAACCGGCGAGATCAAGTGGCATTATCAGACCACCCCGCATGACGGCTGGGACTTCGACGGGGTGAATGAATTCATCCCATTCGAAGGCGTGGTCAACGGCAAGCCGATGAAGCTTGGCGGCAAGGCGGATCGCAACGGCTTCTTCTTCGTGCTCGATCGCACCAACGGCAAGTTCGTTTCGGCCAACCCGTTTGTCAGCAAGATCACCTGGGCCAAGGGTTTCGACAAGGCGGGCAAGCCGATCTACGATCCCGCCAATCGCCCCGGCCCGCCCACGGCGGAAAAGGGTAGCACGGTGTTCTCGGCCCCGTCGTTCCTGGGCGGCAAGAACTGGATGCCGATGGCCTATAGCCGGCAGACCAACCTGTTCTACATCCCGTCGAACGAATGGGGCATGGACATTTGGAACGAGCCGATCGCCTACAAGAAAGGCGCAGCCTATCTGGGGGCAGGCTTCACCATCAAGCCGCTATACGACGATCATATCGGCGTGTTGCGCGCGATGGACCCGATGACCGGAAAGATCGTCTGGGAATATAAGAACAAGGCTCCATTATGGGGCGGCGTCCTTTCCACCGCTGGCAATCTGGTGTTCACTGGGACGCCCGAGGGCTTTCTGAAGGCATTCGATGCCAAGACCGGCAAGGAATTGTGGAAGTTCAACACCGGATCGGGCGTGGTCGGATCCCCTGTCACCTGGGAACAGGATGGCGAGCAGATGGTCGCGGTCATGTCAGGCTGGGGTGGCGCGGTGCCGCTTTGGGGTGGCGAAGTCGCCAAGTCGATCAACATGATCAACCAGGGCGGCATGTTGTGGGTGTTCAAGCTGCCCAAGTCATGACGCGCGAGGAAGGCGCGGTTGCTTCCCGCGCTTTCCGCCACGCCTATCACCCGGTAGGTAGTTGCGGGGGAAAAGAGGGGGCCGGCGTGGAACGGGTGTTGATTGCGGACGACCACCCGCTTGTCCGCGACGGCCTGAGGGCGGTCATCTCGATCGCGTTCGACGGCTGCGAAGTATTTGAAGCGGCAACCCTGGCCGAGGCAAATGACGTGCTGGCGAGCGGCGGCGAATTCGATCTCGTCCTCCTCGACCTGAATATGCCCGGGGCCAATGGTTTCGAGGGGTTGCGCTCGCTCTGCGAACGCTTTCCCTCGACGCCGGTGGTGATCGTATCGGCCGCCAATGGCATCAGCCTGGTCCGGGGTGCGCTGGCCAACGGTGCGGCCGGGTTCATCCCGAAATCCCTTCGGCGCGGTGCCATCGCCGATGCCGTTCGTACCGTGCTGGCCGGCGAAGTATTCCTGCCCGAGGATATGAGCGAAGAGCTGGAGCATCAAGACGCCGCCGAAACCGACATCTGGCGACGGATCGATTTGCTCACCCCGCAACAGCGCGTGGTCTTCAGCCTGATCGTTGCCGGCAAGCTGAACAAGCAAATCGCCTATGAACTCGACGTGTCGATGACCACGGTAAAGGCACATGTCTCAGCCGTGCTGGCCAAGCTACAGGTGTTCAACCGCACCCAGGCGGTGATCCTGGCGAACAAGGTGCAGTTTTCGGCAGCCAAGATGACCCGCGAGTAAAGCTGCGCCGCGCCGCCGCCGGGCCTGTTTCAGCGCACCAACTGGCTCAGCAGCGCGCGCAACTGCGCCGGCTTCACCGGTTTGGTGAGGCAGTGAAACCCCTGCGCGGTCAGCCGGTCCTTCAATTCGGGCGCGCGATCGGCGGTGATGATGATCGTCGGTACACAGCGCGCCGCCGCGGCGAACATCGCCTGCACCGCTTCGGCCCCGGTATCGCCCTGATCGAGGTGATAATCGGCGACGATCGCATCGATCGGACGATCGGCTTGGCCAAAGGCGGCGATCGCCTGTGCGCGGTCGGGCACGCAAATCGGCGTGCAGCCCCAGCCGGATAAAATAGCCTGCATCCCCAGCAGGATCGTCGCTTCATTGTCGATGACCAAGATGTTGCGCCCCGCCAGCCCGCCGCGCACGCGCTGCACCGGCACCTTGGCGTGGGTCACCCGGCTGGCGGCGCGTGGCACCAGCACCGAAAAGATCGACCCGGCCCCCGGCGACGATACCAGTTGCAGGCGATGCCCCAGCATTCGGCTGGCGCGTTCGACGATGGCCAGCCCCAGGCCGATCCCGCGTGAAGGGGTGTCATGGTCGAGCCGCCGAAATTCGGTGAATATCTCGCGGTGGAACGCCGGGGCAATGCCAGGGCCGCTATCCTCGACCGCGATCCGCAGCACCGACCCTTCGTCATAGCAGCGAACCGCGACATGCCCGTTGTCGGTGTAGCGCAGCGCATTCGAGATGAAATTCTGGACGATCCGTCGCAGCAGGCGGGGATCGGAGGTGATCCAGGCATCGCAATCGTCGAAGGTGAGCGTCAGGCCGCGTTCGTCGGCCAGCGGTTGAAACTCGGCGGCCATGCTCCGCATCGTTTCGGCCAGGCCGAAATCGATCACATTGGGGCGGATCGCACCGGCGTCCAGCTTTGAAATTTCGAGCAGCGCCTCGAGCAGGTCTTCGACCGAATCGAGCGCCGATTCGACCTGGCGGACCAGGATGTGGGTCGTCGGTGCCAATCGGCGTTCGGACAATGCCGAAGCAAACAGCCGCGCAGCGTTCAGCGGTTGCAGCAAATCATGGCTGGCGGCGGCCAGGAACCGCGTTTTCGACAGATTGGCCTCTTCAGCCGCAGTCTTGGCTTCGCGCAATGCTTCCTCGACTGCCTGTCGCTCGGCGATCTGTTGCTGCAGCTCGACATTCACCGCCGCGATGTCGGCGGTGCGCTCCTCCACCCGGCGCTCGAGCGTCTGGTTCGCCTGCCACCGCACTTCTTCGCGCCGCGATCGTTCGGTAATGTCCTCGAACGACATCACCATGCCGCCATCGGCAAGCGACGATCGGCGCACTTCGATCAGCCGGCCGCTGGCGTGGCGGCGCTGGCTGACGACGTCGACCGCACCCTGCGGCAGCCAGCCAAGCGGCTGCTCCGGCTCCATCGGCCCGTTCAGCGCGGTGCAGGTGGCGACCAGCCCCGCATGGGTGGCGATGCCAGGGATCGCGTCATCGGGCAGGCCGATCACCACCAGCAGCGGGTGGTTCCACGCCGTCAGCCGCCGATCGGTGTCATACACGCACACTCCCAATCGGATATTGTCGAGGGTCGCCTGCAGGATCAGCGATTTCTGCGCCTGTTCGCGGGCACGTTCGCGGGCGTCGGATGCCTTTACCTCGGTGATGTCGGTATAGACGCCGACGATCCCGCCTTCGCTGGTCCGCAGTTCGTTGATCTGGATCCAGCGGCCGTCGGCAAGGGCGTGGACATGGCTGCCATCGGCGACCGAATGCTGTGCCAGCCGCTCCGAAATCCAGCGATCGGGCGAGATGATCGCACCAAGCGCCGTCCCCTCCCCCACCATCCGCGCCAGATCGGCGAACTTGATGCCCGGCGTGATTCGATCGACCAGCTTGGGCCAGAAGCTGAGATAAGTCTGGTTGCACAGCACCAGCCGGTCCTCGGCATCGAAGATCGCAAAGCCCTCGTTGATGCTTTCGATCGCATCGGCCAGCCGGCGCTGCGCGTCGCGCGCCGCATCGCGTGCGGTGATCAGTTCGCCATTGGTCGAGGCGAGCGCGTCGAGCGCATGTTCAAGGTCGCGGGTGCGCTCCTGCACCTTGCCTTCCAGCGTGATCGCGGTTTCAAACAGCGAGAAGGCATTGCCCTGCAAGTCCATCGATCGCTCGACGCGGTTCATCAGCACCGCGTTGATCCGCCGAAGCTTGGTCACCTCTGCCTCCAGCGCGGCAATTCGCGCTTCGGCAGGGTCGATCAGTTCGGCTGCGCTTGCCATTACTGGCCGATCGCCAGGCCCGAAAAGGTCTGGTTGACGTGCAGCGCGTGAAACTGCTCGCCATAGCTGTTGAAGCCCACCACCCGGTTGACGATCATCAATTGCGCCACCTGCCGCGATAGCTGCTGCTGTTCGATTTCGACCTGGTTCAAGACACAGTTAAATCCCAATATCTGATCGATGCCGCCGACGGCGTGTTGCAGGTCGGTGAACAAAGCCTGCATGTCGCCGACGATGTTCGTCGCGGCCCCCAGCGTCAGCACCAGCCCCTCATCGATCGCGCAGTAAAAGGTCAGGCTGCCATCATCATTCGCCGACTGGATCGACCGGACATAATGTTCGCCGCCGGCACGCACCATTGGCGGGCGCGATGCGAATATCTGCGGCCCCAGGTCGCTGCGCCGCACGCCGGCGAGCCGCGCATATTCGTCGGCGGCGGGTTCGGCGTTGATCTCATGCACGATGCGCGCCACCGGATCGGCACCGGTGATCACCATCTTGATGCTGCCCGGCAGATAGGGCTGCGACCGAAAGACGTGCAGCCGCCGGCGGGTCGATAGGATCGCCACCAGCGCAGCATCACAATGGAAACCGTCCGAATCGAGCACGAACGTCTCGCGAAACGCAAAACCGTCGCCCGACGATCCGCCGATCAACGGGATCGGCCCCAATGCGTCTTGCAGCGTCACCGTCAGCATTTCTTCGCGGTGCGACAACCCATCCACCAGGAAGATCGCCGCGTGATGAACGTCATCGCCGAATTGGCGTGAACCCTCGGCCGCGCTGGCGACCAACGATCGCACCGCTGCCTGCGCCTGGGATGCTTCCAGATCGTCGAGCGCATCGAAGCGAGTTGCGCACAAGCTGAAGTCACTGGCCGGGAAGCCGATCGCCACGATCGAACCCTCGACAAAGCCGTCGGCGGTGATTTCGCCCGAAGAGGTGCAGCCTATCACCGTCACCCCGTCGCAGCGTTGCAGGATCGCCTGCGCCAGCGGCTCGACCGGATAGCGGCTGGAACAGAACAGAATGACGCCGGCCAGCGATTGCGGGTCCAGCGCCGCGAAGATCGCCTGCGCCGCCGCGTCAGGATCGGGATCGCTGGTCCAGGCCGAGCGGACTACCGGCATTGGAGCGGTATCCGATAGCGAGGCTGCGTCAGAATGGCGGGCTGGGTCAGAAAGGGCGGCGGCATCGACCATGTCGCCAACCATGCCAGTTGCCGCCACGCGCGTCACTCGTTTGCGCGGCCGCATGCGGTCAGCCGCCACGCCGGGGCTCGCCCTGCGCGTCGAGCGCATCGACCTCGTCGTCGGTGAAGACCCGGCTGCGGATGATGAAGCGTTTGCCGGTTGGCCCCTCGAGCGAAAAACCGGCACCGCGTCCGTCAACGACGTCGATCGTAACCTGGGTGTGTCGCCAATAGGCGAACTGCGCCGCGCCGATCCACACCGGAATATCGTCTCCGACCGTGCCGAGCAGGACATCCTGGCCGCCAGTGCGAAACTCGCCGGCGGGGTAGCACATCGGTGCCGATCCGTCGCAGCAGCCACCCGATTGATGGAACATCAGCGCGCCATGCGCCGCCGTCAGTTCGCGCATCACCGCGACCGCGGCATCGGTGACAAGAATACGCAGGGGTGCCGTCATCGCCCTATCCTCCCCGCACTGGCTCTCCCCGCAACAACCAACCCCGCCGATCGGCCCAAGCCGAACGGACAGGCGGCGGCTCCAGCCCCCGCCTGTCCACGACGTCTGCCGGGAGAGTATCGGCGCGCGTCGGTCAGAAGAACCCCAGTGCCTTGGGGCTATAGCTGACCAGCAGATTCTTGGTCTGCTGATAGTGGTCCAGCATCATGCGATGGTTTTCGCGGCCGATGCCCGACTGTTTGTAGCCGCCAAATGCCGCATGGGCGGGATAGAGGTGGTAGCAATTGGTCCACACCCGCCCCGCCTGGATGCCGCGCCCCATGCGATAGGCGGTGTTGCCGTTGCGGCTCCAGACACCGGCCCCAAGACCGTACAGCGTGTCGTTGGCGATCGCGAGCGCGTCGGCTTCGTCCTTGAAGGTGGTGACCGACAGCACGGGGCCGAAAATCTCCTCCTGGAAAACGCGCATCTTGTTATGCCCCTCCAGGATCGTCGGCTTGACGTAATAGCCACCGGCCAGCTCACCCTCGAGCATCGCGCGTTCGCCGCCGGTCAGGATCTTGGCCCCTTCGGCCTTGCCGATGTCCATATAGGACAGGATTTTTTCGAGCTGATCGTTCGATGCCTGCGCGCCGACCATCGTTGCAGGATCAAGCGGGCTGCCCATCGTGATCTTGGCCACCCGGGCAAGCGCCCGCTCCATGAACCGGTCATAGATCGATTCATGGATCAACGCGCGGCTGGGACAGGTGCAGACCTCACCCTGGTTCAGCGCGAACATCGAAAAGCCTTCGAGCGCCTTGTCGAAGAAATCATCATCCTCGTCCATCACATCGGCGAAGAAGACGTTGGGTGATTTGCCGCCGAGTTCGAGCGTGACAGGGATCAGATTTTCGGTCGCATATTGCATGATCAACCGGCCGGTGGTGGTTTCGCCGGTAAACGCGATCTTCGAGATGCGCGGCGATTGCGCCAGCGGCTTGCCCGCCTCGATCCCGAATCCGTTGACGATGTTCAGCACGCCATCGGGCAGCAGATCGCCGATCAGGTCGACCAGCGCCATGATCGACATCGGCGTCTGCTCAGCGGGCTTGAGCACCACGCAATTGCCCGCTGCCAGCGCCGGGGCAAGCTTCCACACCGCCATCAGCAGCGGGAAGTTCCACGGAATAATCTGGCCGACAACGCCCAGCGGCTCGTGGAAATGATAGGCGACAGTGTCGTTGTCGATTTGCGAAATGCCGCCTTCCTGCGCACGAAGACAGCCGGCGAAATAGCGGAAATGATCGATCGCCAACGGCAGATCGGCGGCAGTGGTTTCGCGGATCGGCTTGCCGTTGTCGATCGTCTCAGCCAGCGCCAGCCGGTCGAGATGCCGTTCCATCCGGTCGGCGATGCGATTGAGCACCAGCGAGCGTTCAGCATAGCTGGCGCGGCCCCAGGCGTCCTTGGCCGCATGCGCGGCGTCGAGCGCCAGTTCGATGTCTTCGGCCGTGCCGCGCGCGACCTGGCAGACGGTTTTGCCGGTGATCGGCGATGGATTGTCGAAATACTGGCCACGCACCGGGGCCACCCAATTGCCGCCGATGAAATTGTCGTAGCGCGGCCGAAGCGCAATGTCGCCCTTCAGCTTGTCGAGTGCATGTTGCAGCATCCTGGCCTCCTGTATCTTTTTTCCAGCGGGGCGCGCAGATTGCCCCGAACCGACCGTCATTATCCTGCCAGCCGCCGGGCACCGCCATTGTACCAAGGCGCTATTGCACACCCCCCGCGCTCACCGGAAAGATCAGCCCGCAAAATGCTGTGAAGACGGGAGTTGAGGATGCGAAACACAATGGTGGCAGCGCTCGCCGCGAGCTTCGTGCTGGCGGGAGCCGCAAACGCACAGACGCCAGCGAAAGCCCCCGTCGCCAATCCCGGCAAATCGGCCTTCGCCCCGTGCGCCGCCTGCCATGCCATCACCCCGAATACCGCACGGCTGGGGCCGACGCTGCACAAGGTGGTGGGGCGAAAGATCGCCAGCGTGGCCGGCTACACCTATTCGCCCGCGCTCCAGGGCAAAAAGGGGGCGTGGACGCCCGCTGATCTGGACAAATATCTGGAAAACCCGCGGCTATATGCAGCCGGCACCAAAATGTCCTATCCCGGCATGAAGGACCCCGCCAAGCGCGCCGCCCTGATCGGGTATCTCCAGACCCTGAAATAACCGCCATTGCCCGGTGCCGGCGGCGCTTCGGCCGCTGCCCCACCTGGCCGACTGCCGATAGCGCACCAGCAATCGGCAATGAATCCAATCATTTTTGCGATCGGTATTTGACGGATCACGAAGCTGCGGCGATGCTGCACCCATTCCAGTCGCCTGCGCCAAATCGAAACCATAGCGTTCAAGCACAGGCGGGTATTCGCATCGGGGGTGGAGATACGCCGTGGATAGACGTCATTTTCTTGCCGCTTGCGGCATTGGGGCCGGCGGCATGCTGCTGCCGGGCTTTGCCGGGCAAGCGATCGCAGCCGAACAACTCGTCGATCCGATCGAAGCCGCGGTAAAGCGCCGACTCGCCGATGCCGGGCTGTCAGCGGCGTCGCAGGGCGGAGCCAGCTATTGCGACGTCCGTGTCGGGCGGTATCTGCGCCAGTTCGTGCTGACGCGCGAAGCCAATGTGCAGAATGTCGTCAATACCGAGTCGTCGGGCGTCGGCGTCCGCGTCATCGCCGACGGAGCCTGGGGCTTCGCCGCCACCAACACGATGACGCCCGAGGCGGTGACCGAGGCCACCCGCCTTGCCATCGCGATCGCGCGCGCCAATGCCAAGAGCCAGACCGCCCCGGTCCAGCTCGCCCCCGCAAAGGGCGTTGGCGAAGTTTCGTGGCGCACCCCGATCCAGCGCAACGCGATGGAAGTGCCGCTCAAGGAAAAGGTCGACCTGCTGCTGGGCGTCAACGCCGCCGCGATGAGCGCGGGGGCCAGCTTCGTCAATTCGCAGTTGTTCCTGGTCAACGAACAGAAATATTTCGCCAGCTCGGACGGGTCGTATATCGATCAGGACGTCCACCGCATCTGGGCACCGTTCACCGTCACCGCGATCGACAAGGCGACGGGCAAGTTCCGATCGCGCGAGGGTCTGTCGGCCCCGATGGGGCTTGGCTATGAGTATCTCGCGGGCAACGCCGCCGACAAGGTCGCCTCGCCCAACGGCGTCATCAGCTACAACAAATCCTATGATATGCGCGAAGACGCCGTGGCGGCGGCGCGCCAGGCGCAGGAGAAACTAAAAGCACCCTCGGTCAAGCCAGGCCGCTATGACCTGGTGCTCGATCCCAACCATCTGGGGCTCACCATCCATGAATCGGTTGGCCATCCGCTCGAGCTCGATCGCGTGCTCGGCTATGAAGCCAATTATGCCGGCACCAGCTTCGCAACGCTCGACAAGCGCAAGGAGCGGTTCAAATATGGCAGCGACATCGTCAACATCGTCGCCGACAAGATGCAGCCGGGCAGCCTGGGCGCGGTCGGCTATGACGATGAAGGCATCAAGACCAAGCGCTGGCCGCTGATCCAGGATGGTCGTCTGGTCGATTACCAGGCGACCCGCGATCAGGCGCATATCCTGGGCAAGACCGAATCCGATGGCTGCTCCTATGCCGATAGCTGGTCGACGGTGCAGTTCCAGCGGATGCCCAACGTCTCGCTGCAACCCGGCAAGGCCAAGCTCAGCCTGAACGACATGATCGCCGGGGTCGATAACGGCATCTACATCCTGGGGCGCGGCTCGTTCTCGATCGACCAGCAGCGCTATAACGCGCAGTTCGGCGGCACGCTGTTCTACGAAATCAAGAACGGCAAGATCACCCAGCCGATCGAGGATGTCGCCTATCAGATGCGCACCCCCGAATTCTGGGCGGCGTGCTCGGGGATCTGCGACGAGAGCGACTACCGTCTGTTCGGATCGTTCTTCGACGGCAAGGGTCAGCCGAGCCAGGTGTCGGCGGTCAGCCACGGTTCGGCGACGACCCGCTTCGACGGGATCAACGTCATCAACACCGCGCGCTCGCTCGGTTGAACGGTACGCGGGGAGAACACGACAATGGCAATCATGACTGAGGCCGAGGCAAAAACGATCCTCGACAAGGTGATCGCGCTGGCGACCGCCGATCAATGCACCGCGCAACTGACCGGATCGGTCGAGGGTAATATCCGGTTCGCGCTCAATAACGTCTCGACCAGCGGGATCATCAGCAACACTGATCTGTCGGTGCAGGTGGCGTTCGGCCGGCGCGTCGGCACCGCGACGATCAACGAGTTTTCGGATGCAGCACTCGCCCGCGTCGTCGAACGCGCCGAAGCGCTGGCAAAGCTTGCGCCCGAAAGCCCCGAATTCGTGCCCGCCGTGGCCAAGCAAAGCTATCGCGCCACCGATACCTTCAGCGCGGCAACGGCGGCGATCACCCCCGACCAGCGCGCCGAAATCGCCCGCGCGTCGATCCAGCCGTGCCGCGCGCAAAGGCTGATCGCGGCAGGCTTTCTGGAGGACAGCCAGAGCTTCGTCGCCTTTGCCAATTCCAACGGCAATTTCGGCTATCAACGCGCGACCCAGATGGATTACACCTGCACCGTGCGGACCGAGGACGGGCGCGGTTCCGGCTGGGTCGGCAGCAATCTGCAGGACATTGGCAGCTTCAACGCCGCGCGCGACGTCGACATCGCGATGCGAAAGGCCAGCGCCTCGGTCGAGGCGCAGGCGCTCGAGCCGGGAAAATACACCGTCATCCTCGAACCGGCGGCAGCCGCCGGGCTGATCGGCTTCATGGCGCGCTTTTTCGATGCGCGACAGGCCGATGAGGGCCGCAGTTTCCTGTCCAAAGCGGGTGGCGGCAACAAGATCGGCGAGCAGGTGTATGACAGCCGCGTCAACCTGTTCTCCGATCCCGCCTATCCCGGACTTGCTACGATGCCGTGGGACGATGAAGGCCTGCCCCGCACGCGCCAGTCGCTGGTCGAAAATGGCGGGGTCACCAACATGATCTATTCGCGTTTCTGGGCACAGAAACAGGGAAAACAGCCCACCGGCTCGCCCGGCAACCTCATCATGGCTGGCGGCACCAAATCGACCTCTGACCTGGTGCGCGAGACCGAACGCGGGGTGCTGGTCACCCGCACCTGGTATATTCGCATGGTCGATCCCCAGACGGTGCTGCTCACCGGCCTGACCCGCGATGGCACCTTTTATATCGAGAATGGCCAGATCAAATATCCGCTGAAGAATTTCCGCTTCAACGAATCACCGATCATCATGCTCAACAATATCGACGAACTGGGCCGCCCTGTGCGGGTGACCAGCGAGGGCGGGTTGCAGATGATGATCCCGGCAATGCGACTGCGCGACTTCACCTTCACCTCGCTGTCGGACGCGGTGTAGGATCGGGGTGCGGCCGTCGATCTTGTCCGTTCGTGCCGCACCCGGCCTTCTTCGTCGCCCCGGCCTTTTTCCGGGGTGACAAGGGCATGACCCGCGCGCAACTCATCCGCCTGCTTGGACGCGGCGCGGTCGGCGGCGCGATCGCCGCCGCGCTGCCCTCGGTCGCCACCGCCGCACCCGAATACGACTTCTGGTTTACGCGCCTTCGCTATGACTCAGGCGACTGGGACGTCGATCAGCGGATGCCGGCGAACATACTCACCTCGCTGGTCGATTATACCAATCTTCGGATCGACCCGCGGGAGCGCGTGGTCCGCCTGTCCGATCCGGCGATGCTGCGCGCGCCCTTTTGCTATCTGGCCGGCCACAAACTGGTCGATTTCAGCACCGCCGAAGCCGCCAATTTCAAGGCCTATGTCGAAAATGGCGGCTTCGTCTTCGTCGATGACTGCAACCACGACATCGACGGCCTGTTCGCCAAGTCGTTCGAGCGCCAGATGGCGAAGCTCTTCGGTGCCGACCCGCTGAAGAAGCTCCCCAACACCCACCCGATCTATTCGAGCTTCTTCAAATTCGACGGGCCGCCAGCCACCAGTTTCGAGCTGAACGGCTGGGGTGACGACCTCATCCATGACTATCTGCGGGGCTATACGGTCAACCGCCGGCTGGGCATTCTCTACAGCAACAAGGATTATGGTTGCGAATGGGATTATGACTGGCGAAACAAGCGCTTCCTGGCCGAAGATAACACCAAATTCGCGGTCAATATCATCATCTACGCGCTGACCGTCTGACCCCCCTTGCCCGCACCCGGAGCCATGATGACCGACACCCCCAGCGAAGCCGATCTAGCCGCCCGGATGGAATCGATCGCGCGGCTGCGCGTCGAAATCGGCCGCGCGATCATCGGCCAGCGCGACGTCGTCGAACAATTGCTGATCGGGCTGTTCGCGGGCGGCCATTGCCTGATCGAAGGGGTGCCGGGGCTGGGCAAGACGCTGCTCGTCCGCACCCTGGGCGACGCATTGTCGCTCGAATTTCGCCGCGTTCAGTTCACCCCCGATCTGATGCCAAGCGACATTTTGGGCACCGAATTGCTCGAAGAGGATCACGGCACCGGCCATCGCCATTTCCGCTTCCAGAAAGGCCCGGTCTTCACCAATTTGTTCCTGGCGGACGAGCTCAACCGCACCCCGCCCAAGACGCAGGCGGCGCTGCTAGAAGCGATGCAGGAACACAGCGTCAGCTATGCCGGCGTTACTCACCGCCTGTCCGAACCCTTTTTCGTGCTGGCGACGCAAAACCCGATCGAACAGGCGGGCACCTATCCGCTACCCGAAGCGCAGCTCGACCGCTTCCTGCTCAACATCCGCGTCGATTATCCGACCGAGGCCGAAGAACGCGCGATCATCACCCACACCACCGGCGCAGCGGGCACGCGCGTTCAGGCGGTGATGCACGCCGCCGACATCGTCCAGATCCAGCAATGGGTGCGCCAGGTGCATGTCAGCGAGGCGCTGCTCGGCTGGGTGACGGCGTTGGTGCGCGCCACGCGCCCCGGCCCCACCGCGCCCGCCGCGATCAACCACTATGTCCGCTGGGGTGCAGGCCCGCGCGCGGGGCAGGCGCTGATCCTCGCCGCCAAGGCGCGCGCGATGCTCGAAGGGCGGCTGGCGGCGACGCGCGAGGACATCGCCGCCTTGGTCGCGCCGGTGCTTCGCCACCGCATCCTGCTGTCCTTTGCTGCCGAGGCCGAGCGCCGCTCGCCCGACGACGTCATCGCCGATCTGCTCGCCGCGATCCCAGCACCCGCCTGACCCGACACCGTGTCGCCGCTCGATCTCCCGCACGACGTTCGCCGCCGACTGGCGCGGCTGGCGATCGTGCCGCGCGGGCGATCGGGTCTCGGCGGCGTCGGCATCCATGCCAGCCGCAATCGCGGCACCGGGATGGAGTTCGCGCAATACCGCCCGTACGAGCGCGGCGACGAACTACGCTCGATCGACTGGAAGCTCTACGCCCGCTCCGACCGCTTCTTCGTGCGCGATGCCGAGCGCGAAAGCCCGCTCGCGGTATGGATCATCCTCGATGCCAGCGCGTCGATGGCGCAGGCCGATCTTGCCACCCCCGGCTGGTCGCGCTTCGACGCCGCCCGCCGCCTCGCCGCCGCGATCGCCGCCGTCGCGCTGGCGCAGGGCGATCGGTTCGGGCTGATCGTCGAAGGCGGCGGCGCACCGATCGTCGTCGCCCCCGGCAGCGGCCCGCGCCACCGCGACCGGCTGCATCTCGCGCTCGCGCCGCTTGCCGCCACGGGTGTCGCCGACTGGGAAGGCGCGCGCCAGCGGCTGGGCGAGCGCATCGGCCGCGACGATGTCGCGATCGTGCTGACCGACGGCTTCGACGAAGCCTGCATCGCCACGATCGAGGCGCTCGCCGCGTCGGGCCGCGACCTATGTACGATCCGGCTGTTCACCGCCGACGAGCGCGATTTCCCCTTCGACAGTGGCTATCGCTTCACCGACGCCGAAAGCGGTGCCAGCGTGATCGGCGACGGTCCGGCATTGCGCGAGCAGTATCTGACACGCTTCGCCGCCGCACGTGCCGCGAAGGAAGCACGGCTCGAAGCCGCAGGAGTCCGCCACACCGAAAGCTACGTCGACCGGCCTGCCGACGAACCAATCGCGGCGCTCTTCGATCGGCGCGCCCGCCGATGACACCGGCGCTGCTCACCCCGCTCGGCCTGTTGGCGCTGGCGGCGATCCTGCTGCCGATCGCGATCCATCTGGCGCGGCGAACCGAGATGCGTCCGGTCGATTTCGCCGCGCTGCGCTGGCTCGACGCGAGACCGCGCCCTCGGCAGCGCTTGCGGCTCGACGAATGGCTGCTGCTGGCGGTGCGGATTCTATTGCTGGCGCTGGTCGCGATCCTGCTGGCGGGGCCGATCCTTTGGGGTGCCGAGGATCGCCGCGCGGTCGTTGCGGTGTTTCCGGGAGTGGCGGCACCGGCAATCGGCGACGACGTGCGCGGGGTATGGCTCGCGCCGGGCTTTCCCTCGGTCGCCGGTGCTTCGCCGCCGCGCCCCGATCGCCCCGCCACGCTGATCCGCAGGCTTGATGCCGCGCTGGCCCCCGGGGTGCCGCTGACCGTGATCGTCCCGCCAGTGCTCGACGGCCTCGATGCCGAGCGCCCGCGATTGTCGCGCGAAGTCACCTGGCGCGTGGTCGATGCGCCGATGCTCGCTGCCACGCCAACAGTGCCGCCGCCGATCGCGATCCGCCACGCCGCTTCGATGCGCGGCGCTGTCCGCTATTTCCGCGCCGCCGCCACTGCGCTGGCACCGCCCGATCGCGCGCCGGATGTCGGAGGATTGGAGCAACCCTTGGCATCGACGGCCCGCCACATCATCTGGTTCGATAGCGGCGAGCTTCCCGCCCCGATCCTCGATCGAGTCGTCAATGGCGCGACCGTGCTGGTGACAAGCGACACCTTGCTCGCGCTCGACGACGCCCCACGCACCGTCTGGCGCGACGCCGAAGGCCAGCCGCTGGCGACCGAACAGCGCCACGGCAAGGGCCGCGTGCTTCGCCTGACACGCGCTATCGACCCTGCTGCGATGCCGATCCTGCTCGACGCGACCTTTCCCGATCGCCTCGCCGATCTGCTCTACCCCGCCCCACCGCCCGCGCGCGCGGCTGCCGCCGATCATGCGCCGCTAACGGGTGCCCCCGCCTGGCCGCAACCGCCGCTCGACCTGGCACCCTGGCTGGCGCTGGCAATCGCATTGGTCTTCGCGATCGAGCGCCTGCTCGCGACCCGCCAGCGCCGGGAAATCGCATGATCGAACGCCCGATCCTCGACCGGCACCGCCGCGCGGCAAAGATGCGGGTGCTGCTCGACAGCGTCGCGGTGGCGCTGCCGCTGACCCTCGGCGCGGCGGCGATCGGTTGGCGGCTAGGCGGCGGCACGGTTGCTATCGCGCTGTCGCTCATCGGTGCGGCCGTGCTGGCGTTGGTGGCATGGCGGCGGGGCCAGCGCTTCGACCGCGCTTGGCTGGTGTCCCGGCTCGATGCTGAGGTTCCCGCGTTCGAAGACAGCAGCGCCCTACTATTCGCGCCCGGCGCCAAGCTGGCCGGTCTGGCAGAGCTACAACGCCGCCGGATCGAGGCGCGGATCGATGCCGCGCAACCGCTCGACCTGCGCCCGCCCTGGTCACAACGCGCGATCCTGGCGGCGTGGATCGCTGCTATCGTGCTGGCGCTCGCGGCATGGCTCTGGCCCGATCCGCTTAACCCTATCGCCCCGCAGCCGACCGCAACGCCTGCCCCCGTCGCAGGCCCACCCCGCCTGGTCGCCGCCAGCATAGGGATCACGCCGCCAGCCTATACCGGCCTGCCCGCGCGCGAGCAGGCCAGCCTCGACGCGCAAATTCCCGCAGGATCACGGATCACCTGGTCGCTAGCCTTCTCGCCGCACCCAGCCGCAGCGACGATCGCCTTCCCCGGCAGCCAAGCCGTCCCGCTGACCCGAAACGGCGCGCGCTGGACCGCCGCCCACACCGCCACCCGCCCAGCGCTATACCGGATCGAAGCAACCGCCCTTCCCCGCCAACGCCTCCACCGCATCGAAACCATCGCCGACACGCCCCCCACCATCCGCGCGATCACCCCGTCCGAACAACTCGCCACCGTCACCGCCGGCCAGCGCCGCTGGACCCCGGTGTTCGAGGCGAGCGACGATTACGGCGTTGCGGCTGGCGCGACGCTGCGGATCACCGTCACCGCAGGCGAAGGGGAAAACATCAGCTTCACCCAGCGGACGATTATGCTGGCGGGCAGCGGCCCATCGCGCCGCCGGCGCTTTACCGCGACGCTCGACATCGCGCGCGAAGGCCTCGCCCCCGGCGGCGACCTGATCGCGCAACTCATCGTCACCGACAATCGCTCGCCCGCCTCGCAGCGAGTCGAGGGGCCGAGCGTGATCCTGCGCTGGCCCACCGATCTGGGGCTGGCCGACGGCCTGAACGGCATGGCACAACCCGTCATGCCCGCCTATTTCCGCAGCCAGCGCCAGATCATCATCGACGCCGAAGCCTTGATCCGCGATCGCGCCCGGCTGGGGGCTGATGCCTTTGCGACGCGATCGAACGCGCTTGGCGAAGATCAGGCGATCCTGCGGCTTCGCTATGGCCAGTTCGTCGGGGAGGAGGCAGAGGGTGCAGGATCGGGCGGCGGCATCGCGCTGCCCACCAACGACGAGCCGGCGCTGCCAACCAACGACACGCCACCCGCCGCAGCGCAAGACCGGCAAGACCCGACGCTGGGCGACGGCCATTCGGAAGGTGACGGACACGATCATGGCGCGCCCGGCGGCGATTTCGATGCCGCGCGCAGTTTCGGCCATGTCCATGACGATAGCGACGCCTCGACGCTCTACGATCCGGGGACGCGGAGCACGCTCGCACAGGCACTCGACGCGATGTGGTCGTCCGAGCGCGAGTTACGCCAGGGCGACCCGCGAGCGGCACTGCCTCACGCCAACCGCGCACTCGCCTTGCTCAAGGAAGCGCAGCAGGCGACGCGGATATTCTTGCCCCGCGTCGGTGCGGAACTGCCGCCGATCGACCTGACCCGGCGGCTGTCGGGTGATCGTGAGGGCATCGTCGCGCGGCGGCTGCCGCAAGCCGAGCCACCCAACCCCGACACCGCCCTCTCAGACGCCTGGCGCGGGCTCGCCGACATCCCCGGCAAGCGCCCGCCCCTCCGGCTTGGCGCGCTCGATCGTTGGGTGCGGACCAATGGCGACAAGCTCGCCGACCCGCTGGCGCTGCGCGCGGCGATCGACACGCTGCGCGGCGAGCCCGGCTGTGGTGAGTGTCGCGATCGGCTGCGCGCGTTGCTGTGGCGCGCGATCGAGCCCCCTCCCGCCGCGATCAAACGCCGCGCGACCCCGCGCCCCAGCGGTCGCCGTTATCTCGAAGCGCTGCGATGACCGGCGACACCTTTGCCTGGAGCCTGATCGCGATCGTCGGATCGCTGCTGCTGGCAAGCTGGCTGCTGGTGCGTCGCGGGCTTGGGCCGCGCAGGCTGGTACCGCTGCTCGCGTTGCAATGGCTGGCGGGGGCGGCGTTGCTGCTGTTCCTGTTCCCGCCGAGCGTGCGGATCGGCGGCGGTTCGCTCACCGTCGTCACCAGCCCGATGGCGGCGGGTCCGACCGGAAACGTCGTCAGCCTGCCCGAAGCGGGCAACGTCCCAGGTGCCAAACCGGTCCCCGATTTCGCCGCAGCCATCGCGGACGTTCCCGCCGGCACGCCGATCGAATTGCTGGGGCTAGGGCTGGTCGAGCGCGACCGGATCGCGATCACCAACCCGCTACGCTTCACCCCGCCGCCGCAGCCCGCCGGCATCACCGCGATCACCTTGCCCGAACCCACCGCCCCCGGTGCCGGCTTTATGTTCGGGGGGCAGGCAAGCGGCTTGGCCGGTGGCACGGCCGATCTGCTCGATCCCGCAGGTACCCGCGTCGCAAATGTCCCAATCGCCACCGACGGCCAATTCAGGCTTTCGGGCACCGCGCCGGTCGCCGGCACCGCGCTGTTCACGCTGGTCGCGCGCAACCGTTCTGGCGGCGTTATCGAACGGCTGGCGATCCCGGTCGATAGCCGCGACCCCACTCCGCCACGGCTGTTGATCCTCGCCGGTGCGCCCTCTGCCGAGGTGCGCCAATTGCGCCGCTTTGCCGAGGATGCCGGGATCGACGTTACGCTGCGCGTCGATCTCGGGGCCGGGCTTCAGACCGGCGATGCGCCCGTCGCGATCGACCGCGCGACCCTGGCCCGAACCGATCTGCTGGTGATCGACGATCGCCGCTGGGAGCGCCTCTCCGGCGGTGAGCGTAATGCGATCGTCGCCGCGCTGTCGGGCGGGATGGGATTGCTGCTGCGTCCCACCGGCCCGCTGCCCGCCGGGGTGCGGCGCGATTGGGCTTCGCTGGGCCTAGCGGTTTCGGGCGGCGATGCCAGCCTGCCGGTGCGGCTCGACGACACCCCCGATTCGCTGCCGCTTGCACGCCGCAACTTCAGCATGGGCGGGGCCAACGCGGTCACGATGCTGCGCGATTCGGCGGGCGAGGCGATCGCGGCCTGGGCACCGCGCGGGCGCGGGCGGGTCGGGCTGATGAGCGTTACCGACAGCTATGCCCTCACGCTCACCGGCGCGCCTCAGCGATATTCGGCGCTGTGGAGCATGATCTTTTCGACGCTGGCGCGTGAAGGCGAACCCGCCGCGCCGCGCCTGTCGGCGCTGGTTCGCGCGGGCGGACGCGGCGCGGTGTGCGGGTTGGCAGAGGATGCCCGGCTGCTCGCACCCGATGGCGGGGTCAGCCGCTTGCTGATTGATCGCGCCGCCAATGACTGCGCCGCCTTCTGGCCGCAACAGCCCGGCTGGCATGTGGTGCGCAATGCCAAGGATCGCGAAACGGCGCTTTACGTCCACCCTGCAAACGCGGCACCCGCGCTTGCGGCAGCGCAGCGGCGCGAGGGGACATTGGCGCTGATCGGGTCACCCTCGACCGACGCAGCCGAACGATCGGCTCCCGGCCCACGCTGGCCCTGGCTCTTGCTGCTGCTGGCGCTGATCGCCCCGCTGTGGTGGCTCGAACGGCAAAGAGTCTCCGCGGCTTAGCGTCAGAACTTCTTCCGTTCGTGCTGAGGCCGATGCTAACGCGAACCCTACGCCCTCGCCACAGCCTCCTTCGTCTGCCCGATCGCCTGCAAATCGCGCGCCACCGCCTCGGCCACCTTGATCCCATCGACCGCCGCCGACAGGATGCCCCCGGCATAGCCCGCCCCCTCGCCCGCCGGGTACAGCCCCGCCGTATTGAGGCTCTGAAAATCATCGCCGCGCGTGATCCGCACCGGCGAAGACGTCCGCGTCTCGACCCCGGTCAGCACCGCATCGGGATGGTCATAGCCCGGAATTTCGCGCCCGAACGCAACCAACGCCTCGCGCATCGCGGTCACCACGAAATCGGGCAGGCATTCGGCCAGATCGGTCAACTTCACACCGGGGCGATAGGAGGGGATGACGCTGCCAAGCGCCGTCGAAGGCCGGCCGGCGAGGAAATCGCCCAATTTCTGCGCCGGCGCGCTGTAATCACCGCCGCCTGCCACATAAGCGCGCTCCTCCCAATGCCGCTGGAGCGCGATCCCCGCCAGCGGATGCCCCGGATAGTCGCGCGCGGGATCTATGCCGACGACAATGCCTGAATTGGCGTTGCGTTCATTGCGTGAATATTGGCTCATGCCGTTGGTCGCGACTCGCCCCGGCTCGGAGGTCGCGGCGACCACGGTGCCGCCGGGACACATGCAAAAGCTATAGACGGTGCGTTCATTGGCGCAGTGATGCGACAGGCTGTACGCCGCCGCCCCCAAATCGGGATGTCCGGCGCACGGCCCGAAGCGCGCACGGTCGATCCATGATTGAGGATGCTCGATCCGCACCCCGATCGAAAACGGCTTGGCCTCGAGGAACACGCCGCGATCGTGCAGCATGTAAAAGGTATCGCGCGCGCTGTGGCCGACCGCTAGCACCACCGGCCCCACCGCCATCGCCTCGCCGGTCTGGAACCGAAGCCCGCGCAGCCGCCGCGATCCATCGGCAGCGGTCTCGATCTCGACATCCTCAACGCGGTGCCCGAAGCGATATTCGCCGCCCAGCGCCTCGACGGTCGCGCGCATGCTCTCGACCATCGTCACCAGCCGGAAGGTGCCGATATGCGGATGTGCTTCGGTGAGGATTTCGGGCGGTGCCCCCGCCTTGACGAATTCGGTCAGCACCTTGCGGCCCAGATGGCGCGGATCCTTGATCTGGCTCCACAATTTGCCATCGGAGAAGGTGCCCGCCCCGCCCTCGCCAAACTGAACGTTCGATTCGGGGTTGAGCTCGCTTCGCCGCCACAGCCCCCAGGTATCCTTGGTGCGTTCGCGCACCACCTTGCCGCGATCGAGGATGATCGGGCGAAACCCCATCTGCGCCAGCATCAGCCCCGCGAACAATCCGCACGGCCCCGCCCCGACTACTACCGGGCGCGGCCCGACATAATCCGCCGGTGCCTTGGCGACAAAGCGATAGCCCGTATCAGGGGTCGGATTGACGTGCCGATCGCGGCGACAGCGTGCGAGCACCGGCGCTTCGTTGCGCAGCGTCACGTCGACCGAATAGACGAACTGGATATCCATCTTGTCGCGCGCGTCATGCGCCCGGCGCGCGATCGTGTAGCGGACCAGGTCGCGCGGGGTGACCCGCAGCCGATCGCGGATCGCGGTGGCCAGTGCTTCCTCGGGATGATGGATCGGCAGCTTGAGTTCGGTGATGCGCAGCATCGCCCGGCCTTAAGCGCTGCCGCGCCGTAAGCAAAGTGCGGCTCTAGGCGCGGATGATCTCTTGGCGTAGCCTGCCCGAAACAGCATTGGCTGGGGAGAGCATCGCATGATGAAGCAGCTAATCTATCGATCACAGCCCTTTGGCTATGATCATGCGATGCTGGCCGGCATCCTTTCGGCGGCCCGGCGCAACAATCCGCGCGACGACATCACCGGCGCGCTGATCTGCCGCCATGATTTGTATCTGCAATTGATCGAGGGACCGGCGGCGGCGATCGATGCCCTCTACGCGCGGATCACAGTCGACGATCGCCACGGCGATGTCCGGCTATTACTGAGCGACGAGGTGTCCGAGCGGATGTTTCCGGCCTGGGCGATGCTCGATGACGAAGCGCCGTCGCTGTTCTGGTCACCCGCCGAAGTTGTGGACGGCGCGCTGGAGGCTGCAAGCCCGGCGATGCTGCGCGCGGCATTTGGCCGATTGCGGAAACGAACGCTCGATTGATCGGGGTTGGGGCGGCTTGCCGATGAACGCCGCTGAATACGGGAAATCCACAATGCCGATGCGCGCGCAGCCGCTTTAGTCAAGGTCTGGCTGCCGGGCCAACGGCATCGTGGAGAACGCACATGGATGCCGCCATCGACCTATCGCAGCCACTCGCTGCCCAACGCCACTATCCGCGTGGCGAGCACGCACAGGGCGCGCGGGGCTGCCCGACTTCCTTGCGGCTTCACGCGCTGTCGATCCGCGCTCGACCCACTCGTCTTGAGGCGGATCAGGAGCGCATCTGACATGCACGTCTTCCTTCCCGAAATCGCCGATCAATCGGTGCCGCGCTACACCAGCTATCCCACCGCGATGGCGTTCACGCCGGCGGTTGGATCAGGCCAGCAGGCAGCGGCGCTGGCCGCGCTTACGGCGGAAACCACGGCGTCGATCTATATCCACATCCCCTATTGCCATCAAATATGCTGGTATTGCGGCTGCAACACCGGGGCGATCGGCAAGGTGGAGCGGCTGGCAACCTATGTCGCTGCCTTGGTCCGCGAGATCGAAACGGTGGGCCGGCGGTTCCCCGGACGGGTGACCGCGGTGCATTTCGGCGGCGGCAGTCCCAACGCGCTGTCCACCGGGCTGTTCGCGCTGGTCTGCCACGCCATCCGCGCGAGCTTTTCGGTCAGCGGCGATGCCGAATGGGCAGCAGAGCTTGACCCGCGCCATCTGGACGAATCCTATGCCCAGGGGCTGGCGGCGGCGGGCATCTCCCGGGTCAGCCTGGGGGCGCAGACCTTTGCCCCGCAGATCCAGGCGCGGATCAATCGTATTCAACCCTTTCGCCAGGTCGCCCGTAGCGCGGCAGCGATGCGCGCCGCCGGGATCGAGCGGATCAATCTCGATCTGATGTACGGCCTGCCCGGCCAGACCCTCGACGACATTGCCGCGACGATCGCCCAGGCATTGCTGCTGCGGCCCGATCGGATCGCGATGTTCGGCTATGCCCATCTGCCGCTCCAGTTGCCGCGCCAACGGATGATCGACAGCACCGCGCTGCCCACGGCGCGGGAGCGCTTTTGGCAAAGCGCGCTGGCGCACGATCTGTTGACCGAAGCGGGCTATGATCCGGTGGGGTTCGATCATTTCGCACGGCACGGCGATGGCCTGTCCGCCGCCGCGAGGACCGGCGAGCTTCGCCGGAATTTCCAGGGCTTCACCGATGATCCGGCCGACGTCGTGCTCGGGATCGGTGCCTCGGCCATCAGCCACTTTCCCGACCTGATCGTCCAGAATGAGAAACATGTCGGCAGCTGGCGGATGCGCGCGGCCAATGGCCAGCTCACCGGCGTAAGGGGGGTCGAGCGCGATGCCGATGACCGGCTGCGCGGTGCGATCATCGAGCGGCTGTTGTGCCAGGGCGAGGCCGATATCTCGACCTATATCGCCCGCCACGGCGAACCGGCGATCGATCAGCTCGAAGCACTTGGGGTAGTTCGCAGGATCACGGATCGGATCGAGATCACCGACATCGGTTGGCCCTACGCCCGGATCGTCGCCGCAGCCTTTGACTCGCGCCGATCGGTAACACTGCCGCTGAGCCGCGCCGTCTGACGCTGCTCGGCGCCACTCTCCGTAACATCCACAATGTCGCAAGCTGCCCAGCACCAATAGCCTGATGCCAATTCAACCGAGGAGGCGACGATGAAGAACGTTCTTGTGCTCTTGCATGACGATCCCGGCCAGGAGGCACGGTTTCAGTCGGCGCTCGATCTGACGCGCGCGCTGGGTGGGCATCTGACCTGTGTCGACGTTTCGATCCTGCCGGTTCTCGTCGGCGACTATGTCGACATGGGCGGCACCGCGCTGATGATGGCCGACGAACAACAACGCGAAGGTGCCAACCGGACGCGGATGCAGGCCCGCCTGGAGGCCGAGGACGTGGCCTATAGCTGGCATGACGAACGCGGATTTCTAAGCCAGTGCATCCTCGATTCGGCGGGCTTGACCGACCTGATCGTGCTGAACCGCGAATTGGACAGCATCCTGTATCCCGACATGTTCGATCTGGTCGGCGATGTGCTGATCAAGACGCGCAAGCCGATCGTCGCGGTGCCGGCGTCGACCAAAAAATTCGATGCGTTCGGCAGTGCGCTGGTCGCCTGGGATGGATCAGCCCAATCCGAAGCAGCGCTCCAGGCGGCGGTACCGTTGCTGCAACACGCGCGCATGGTGACGATCCTGGAGATCGACGACGGGTCGCTGAAACTGCCCGCTATCGATGCCGCGACCTATTTGTCGCGCCATGACATCAAATCGATGATCCGCCGCGAGACGTCGCTGACCGATGTTGCCAGCACCACGATCCTGCAAGCGATCACCGAGACCGGCGCTGCCTATCTGGTGATGGGAGGCTTTGGCCATAGCCGCTTCCTCCAGGCAACTTTTGGCGGCGTCACCCGGCGCATGCTGAAGGAATGCCCGGTGCCGCTGTTCCTGGCGCACTGAGCGCATCGGTGCGGGCGATCGACGTGAAACCGGGCGATGTGAAACCGGGCAACGCCTGGACCCCGGCCACCGATCGCCCGCAGGTGCCGCTAAGGGCGAATGGTGCCCGCACCCTGCCGACCGGGATTGATTCCGAGCCGGTCGTCGATCGCCGCGCGCTCATCATCGAGCCCGAAGACAGCGTGCGGCGCAGCCTGCAATTGATGCTGCAGGGCTTTCGTTTCGCCGTGCGGTCCTTCGGTGCCCTCGCCCCGGCACTGGCCGATTCCTACGCGCGCGACGCGCATGTCCTGCTGGTGGCGCATGACGTGCTCAATAGCGGCGATCGCGCCCTGCTGTCGGCGCTGCGCCAATCGGGCTGGCAGGGCCGTGCGATCCTGGTCGCCCGATCGCCCACCACCGACCTGGCCGACGAGGCACGGCACGCCGGCTTCGCTGCGATCGTCGACAAGCCGATCGGTCGGCTGGAACTGCTCAACGCGCTTTCAAAATGACGCCCCTGCCCCGGTACAGCATCGCGCATGGCAAGGGGGGGGGCAGCACATCGGTGGTAATGCCATAGCCGTCCTGTTATTGCCCTCCCCGCTCCGGGGCTTGCCTGCGCCGGTCAGTCGGAAGGCTTGAAAGGCGGGATAGGGCGCATCGGTATCTCTGCACTGCGACCGCAACTGCTGAACCACGGCATCGCCTTTGGCGCCGTGGCGATTGCCACGATCGTGCAACTGGCGCTGAGCCAGTGGCTGCCGGGGGCATCGCCCTATATTCTGTCCACCGTGGCGGTGCTGATCGCCGGCGTGCTCGGCGGTGCGCTGCCGGCGCTGATCGCGACCGCGCTTACCGTGGTGATTGCCTATTTCATGCGCTGGCCGGCGGGCGAAACCGGCGTCCCGGCGCTGGTCACCTTCCTGGTGGCCGCGACCAGCATCATCTGGATCGCACACCGGATCGCCCGCCGGACGGTCCAGGTCGATGAACTAGCCGACGAGCTGAACCTGATGATCGAGGGTGCCAGCGGCTATGCGCTGTACATGCTCGATCCGATGGGGCGAGTATCGATCTGGAACGAGGGCGCGCGGCGACTGAACGGGTGGCGCGCCGAAGACATTGTCGGGCGGCATTTCTCGCTATTTTATTCCGAACAGGCGGTCGCGGCGGGCAAGCCTTTCGGCGACCTCGATCGTGCGCGCAGCCAAGGCAAGGTAGACGAGGAAGATTGGCGGGTTCGCGAGGACGGGTCCGAGTTTCTGGCGCATGTGCTGATCACACCGCTATACGACAAGGTCGGCAATCTGCGCGGCTATGGCACCGTGATCCGCGACGTCACCGAACAGCGCGCGGGCGAGCATCAGGCAAGCGCCAGCGCCAACCATCTGCGCTCAATCCTGTCGACCGTTCCCGACGCGATGATCGTGATCAACAAGGCAGGCGACATCCTGTCATTCAGCTCCGCAGCCGAACGGCTGTTCGGCTATACCGAGGCGCAGGTGACCGGCACCAATGTCAGCCGGTTGATGCCCGAGCACGACCGGGTTCGGCATGACGGCTATATCAACCGCTATCTCGACACCGGCGAACGGCGGATCATCGGCACTGGCCGCACCGTGATCGGCCAGCGGCGCGACGGCACCACCTTTCCAATGGAATTATCGGTCGGCGAAGCGGTGACCGATGGCGAGCGCGTCTTCACCGGCTTTATCCGCGACCTGACCGAGCGGCAGCAGATGGAGGAACGGGTCGAGGAGTTGCGATCCAGCCTGGTTCATGCCGCGCGGGTCAGCGCGATGGGGACGATGGCATCCACCCTGGCGCATGAACTGAACCAGCCGATCACCGCCGTCGTCAACTACATGCGCGGCATCCGCAACCTGACCCGCGATAATGATCCGGCAGATCGCCCGATGATCGAGGAAGCGCTGGAGGACGCATCGCGCGAGGCGATGCGCGCCGGCGATATTGTCCGGCGGCTGCGCGAGTTCGTGGCGCGCGGTGATGTGGAAAAAAGCGTCGAGGAATTGCCGCTGCTGATCGAGGAGGCAGCACATCTGGCGCTGATCGGCGCGCGCGAACGCGGCGTATCGGCTTCGTTCACGCATGATCCGGGCGCAACGTGCGTGCTGGTCGATAAGGTGCAGATCCAGCAAGTGCTGATCAACCTGATGCGGAATGCGATCGAAGCAATGTCCGACGCGCCGCTTCGCCAGTTGACGGTATCGACCCATGTCGACGCGCCGGGCTTTGTCCGCCTCTCGGTTGCCGATACCGGCCCTGGCATTGCCCCCCACATCGCCGAAAACCTGTTTCGCGCGTTCAACACTACCAAGGCGGGGGGAATGGGCTTGGGCCTATCGATCTGCCGGACGATCGTCGAGGCGAATGGCGGCCGGATATGGATGGAGCCACGCGAAGGCGGCGGCACCGCTTTCCACTTCACGATCGCGCAGTTCAAAAAGGAGACGGTGGAATGAGCGACAAGCGATTGGTCCATATCATCGATGATGAAGACGGCGTTCGGCGCTCGGCCAGCTTCATGCTCAAGACCTCGGGCTTCGCGACATGCACGTGGGAATCGGGCACCGCGTTCCTGAAGGAAGTGCGCCACGCCGAACTCGGCTGCATCTTGCTCGACATCCGCATGCCCGAAATGGACGGGCTGGAGGTGCAGCAGGCGCTGAACGAACGCGGCGTGGCGATGCCGGTGATCATACTGACGGGGCATGGCGACGTCACCATCGCGGTGAAGGCGATGAAGGCCGGCGCGGTCGACTTTATCGAAAAGCCGTTCGAGAGCGACGTGCTGCTCGATGCGATCGGGCGCGCGTTCGATCGGATCGATATGGCGGCCGACGTCATCGTGCGCGCCGCCGATGCCGGCGTCGTGCTGGGTGCGCTCACCGCGCGCGAACGCGAAGTGCTCGAAGGGCTGGCGCAGGGCTATCCGAACAAGACGATCGCCTATGACCTTGGCATTTCGGCGCGTACCGTCGAGGTCCACCGCGCCAATGTGATGACCAAGCTTGGCGCGCGAAGCCTGTCCGACGCGCTGCGGATCGCATTCGCCGCCGGACTGGGAAACGGCAAAATCTGATACGCTGATATCATTGGAGCCAATGGCCGAGCCATCCGTATACACCCCTATGGCCACGTCTTTTGGACGCGCTAGGCTATGTCGATCCGAAAACAGGATAAAAGCCGCCTTGGCTGCAAGCTGATCTTCCTTTGGGCGGACGGACTTCGGACCGGGCAGCGGGATGGAGATGTGATGGCGATGATCGACGACGGCGGCACCGACAAGACGATCCGGCACATCGTGGTGCTCGGCCACCCCTCCCCCGGCAGCTTCAACCATTCGGTAGCCCGCACTTATTGCGAAACGGTGCGCGAATGTGGCCAGGTGGCGCAGCTTCGCGACTTGTACGCGCTCGAATTCGATCCGCTGCTGCGCTCGCAGGAACAGCCAGACGGAGCGCACTTCGCCCCTGCCCCGGATGTCCAGCCGGAACTGGGCTATCTTCAGCACAGCGCGATCGTGACCCTGATCTATCCGATCTGGTTCGGCATGCCACCGGCGATCATCAAGGGTTATGTCGATCGCGTGATGGGAGCAGGCTTTGCCGCGCGCAATTTGAAAACCGCCGGGGCCGGTCCATCGCTGCATGGCAAGAAACTGATGCAGTTCAGCTCATCGGCATCGACCAAATGCTGGCTGGAAGAACAGGGCCAATGGGTCGCGCTTCGGCGGGCGTTCGACGGGTATCTCACCACGGTGTTCGGCATGGAAGCGGGCGAGCATGTGCATTTCGATTCGATCGTCGAAGAGATGAAGCCGCGCCATATCGACGAAGCGCTGGCGGTGGTGCGCGAAAAGACGCGCTCGGTATGCGCCGCGCTGCTGCAACGCCAGCATCAGGCCAGGGTACAGCGGCTGCTGGGATAGCACCGAACCAAAAGCATCGGCAAAAGTCGATGGTTGCGGCGGGTAGTTCCATCGGATAATGCCGATGTATGAACGATGACGATGCGCTTGCCTGCCTTGCCGCACTCTCGCACCCCACGCGGCTGACCGCGTTCCGGCTGCTGGTGCGCGCCGAACCCGATGGGCTTTCCACCGGCGCGCTGGTCGAGGCGACCGCGCTTGGCCAAAGCACCTTCTCCACCCATTTGGCGGTGCTGGTGGCGGCGGGGCTGGTGCAGCCCGAAAAGCAAGGCCGCCAGATAATCCAGCGCGCCGACATCGCCCGGCTGCGCGCGCTGATGCTGTTCCTTGCCAAGGATTGCTGCGGCGGCAGCGCCGAGCTTTGCGAACCGCTGATCGCCCAACTCGCCTGCTGCTGAAGGAGTATCGCAATGTCCGATCCGATTACCGCCAACACCGGCGCGACCGACAAAGCCCAGACCGACGCCGCGCAAGCCGTGACAATCTATCACAACCCCGCCTGCGGCACGTCGCGCAACACGCTGGCGATGATCCGCAATGCCGGGATCGAACCGCAAGTGATCGAATATCTGAAGGCTCCGCCGTCGCGCATGGTGCTGGTCGATCTGATCGCCCGCGCTGCCCTGACGCCACGCGCGTTGCTGCGCGAAAAGGGCACGCCCTATGCCGAACTCGGGCTGGACGACGCCAGCCTGAGTGACGATGCGCTGATCGACGCGATGATCGCGCATCCGATCCTCATCAACCGACCGTTGGTGATAACGCCGATCGGCGTCCGCCTATGCCGCCCGTCCGAACTCGTGCTCGACATCCTGCCTGCCACACAACGCGGAGCCTTCACCAAGGAAGACGGCGAGCGGGTGACTGACGACACCGGAGCAAAGCTGCAATGACCGAGCAGCTTTCCAAGCCCG
The DNA here is from genome assembly GCF_000786205.1 of Sphingomonas sp. 37zxx. Lineage (GTDB taxonomy): Bacteria > Pseudomonadota > Alphaproteobacteria > Sphingomonadales > Sphingomonadaceae > Sphingomonas. The sequence goes on from NZ_JROH01000005.1 coordinate 57,400, forward strand.
AGCGGCTTGGCTTTCTCGATCGCTGGCTGACGCTGTGGATCTTCGCGGCGATGGCGCTGGGGGTGCTGCTCGGCACAATCTTCACCGGTCTGCCCGCCGCGCTCAACAGCCTGTCGGTGGGCACCACCAATGTCCCGATCGCGATCGGGCTGATCCTGATGATGTATCCGCCGCTGGCGCGCGTGCGCTATGAAGACCTGCCCAAGGTCTTTGCCGACAAGCGGGTGCTGGCGCTGTCGCTGGTGCAGAACTGGCTGATCGGGCCGACCTTGATGTTCGCGCTAGCGGTGATCTTCCTGCGCGATTATCCCGAATATATGACCGGGGTGATATTGATCGGCCTGGCACGCTGCATCGCGATGGTGCTGGTGTGGAATCAGTTGGCGAAGGGCGACAATCAATATGTCGCGGGGCTGGTCGCGTTCAATTCGATCTTTCAGATCGCCTTTTTCAGCGCCTATGCCTGGCTGTTCCTCACCGTCCTGCCGCCGCTGTTCGGGCTGGAAGGCAGCGTGATCGACGTAAGCTTCTGGACGATTGCCGAGGCGGTGCTGATCTATCTTGGGCTGCCGTTTCTGGCGGGGTATGTCACCCGCAAATGGCTGGTCGCCAGGCGCGGCAGCGATTGGTACGAAACCACCTTCCTGCCACGGATCGGGCCGATCACGCTGGCGGCATTGCTGTTCACCATCACCGCAATGTTCACGCTGAAGGGCGGCGACGTCGTCCGCCTGCCGCTCGACGCGATCCGCATCGCGATCCCGCTGACGATCTATTTCATCGTCCAGTTCCTGATCAGCTTCTTGATGGGCAAGCTGATCCAGGCCGATTATCCGCGCACTACCGCGATCGCCTTCACCGCTTCGGGCAATAATTTCGAGCTGGCGATCGCGGTCGCCATCGCCGCCTTCGGGCTCGGCTCGCCGGTCGCCTTTGCCGCTGTGATCGGGCCGCTGGTCGAGGTGCCGGTGTTGATCCTGCTGGTCCAAGTCGCGCTGCGGCTCGGCCGGCGCTGGTTCCCCGCCACCGCGCCAGCCTGACGGAGAATGCCACTTGCCGCTACGCACCCTTGCCGACCCCGATCATTTGCCCGCGCTCGATCGCCGCTACACCTTCGATCGCCCCGCCGCCGGCCTTGGCCCCGCCGATCCGCCCCCGCGCATCCTGCTGCTCTATGGCAGCTTGCGCGAACGTTCCTATTCGCGGCTGTGCGTCGAGGAGGCAGCGCGATTGCTGCAATGGTTCGGCTGCGAGACGCGCATCTTCGATCCCTCGACGCTGCCGCTGCCCGATCAGGTGGCGGGCGACGACCATCCCGCCGTCCACGAACTGCGCGAATCGTCGCTGTGGTCAGAGGGGCAGGTGTGGTGCAGCCCCGAGCGCCACGGCCAGATCACAGGGGTGATGAAAACGCAGATCGACCATCTGCCGCTGGCAATGGGCGGAATGCGGCCAACCCAGGGGCGGACGCTCGCGGTGATGCAGGTGTCGGCGGGTTCGCAATCGTTCAACAGCGTCAATACGTTGCGCGTGCTCGGCCGCTGGATGCGGATGTTCACCATCCCCAACCAATCCTCGGTCGCCAAAGCGTTCGACGAGTTTGACGATGCCGGGCGGATGAAGCCATCGAGCTATTACGACCGGATCGTCGATGTGATGGAGGAATTGGTGCGCTTCACCGTGCTGATGCGACCGCATGCCGCCAGGCTGGTCGATCGCTATTCGGGGCGCAAGGAGGCCGGGGTGGCGATCGACCCCGCCACCGATCTTTCGAGCATCGCGCTATTGAAAAGCCAGAGCGTTACGCAAGGCTAACGCATTTCCCCCGTCATTCCCGCCTTCGCGGGAATGACGAAAAGAAGATCGGTAGGTCAACGCGCAGTCATCCCGCTATCGGCGCGAATCGGCTCAATCGCCGGTCAGGATGCGATCGACCAATTGCTTCACGCTGGGCACGAAACCGTTCGAATAGAACGGGTCTTTCTTGAAATTATACGCATTATGCCCTGCGAACATCAGATTCTGTTCGACCGGGCCGTCATGCGCGATGTCCTGCAGCGTCTTTTGAATGCAGAAGCTGCGCGGGTCGGCCAGGCGACCGGTCGAGTTCGTCTCGGTGTCCTTCCACGACGAAAAGGCGCAGTGGCTGAGGCAGCCCATGCAATCGGCCTGGTCCTTGCGGATCACGCCCTTTTCCTCGGGCGTCACGAACACCAGCGTATTATCGGGGGTCTTGAGCGCATCGGTGAAGCCCAGGCCGAACCATTCGCGCGCGCGCAGCAAATCGCCGCGCGTCACCCAGAAATTCTTGCCCTTTACCCCCACATCGAGCTGGAACACATGATCGCCAGCCTCCTGCGTCGAAAAGGCGATCTGCCGCTCGGAGCGCATCTCGAGGTTGCGCAGAAACGGGTTCCGCACCGCCGAGGAATAAAAGCCGGTCGGCGAGAAGCGGTGCAGCAGGACGTCGCCCTGCTCCAGCGTCATCAGCCGCGCCTTCCACCCCTCGGGGATCGGGCTTTCCCGCGTCAACAGCGGGCGGGTGCCGTATTGGAACGCGATCGCGCCCAATTCGTCATTGTCGATCCAATTGGCCCAATCGCGCAGATACCACACGCCGCCCGCCATCACGATCGGAGTGCTGTCGGGAATGCCACCCTCCCGCATCACGTCGCGCAGCGCCTTTACGCGGGGATAAGGGTCTTGCGGTGCCAGCGGGTCTTCGGCGTTCGACAAGCCGTTATGGCCGCCGGCAAGCCAGGGATCCTCATACACCACCGCCGCCAGCCATTCGGCGGCCTTTGAATAAGCGCGCTTCCACAATGCGTTGAACGCGCGGCCCGAGCTGACGATCGGCAGGTAATGGACATTGTACGACGCCGCGATCTCGCTCAGCTTGTACGGCATCCCCGCGCCGCAGGTGACGCCCGCCACCTTGCCGCGCGTGCGATCAAGCACACCGTGCAGGATGCGCTGTGCGCCGCCCATTTCCCACAACACGTTGATGTTGATCGCGCCCTTGCCATCGGCGATCTCATAGGCGCGATCGACCTGCTGCACCGCGCCTTCGATGGCATATTCGATCAGCTCCTCATGCCGCTCGCGGCGCGTTTGCGCGCGATAGATTTGCGGGATGATCTTGCCTTCATGGTCATAGCTATCGGCGTTGACCGCGCTCACGGTGCCGATTCCGCCAGCAGCGGCCCAGGCACCAGCCGATGCGTGGTTGGTAGCAGCCACCCCTTTTCCACCTTCGACCAATGGCCAGACTTCACGGCCATTATAAACGATCGGCGACAGGCCTTTGAACAAAACTTCCTCCAGGCAAATGATCGGCGCGCAAATATCGGGCGCGCGTTAGCGGGACCAGCCGGGGCTGGCGAGTTAAAGTTACGTTCCTAATACACCAGGGCGACGCATCGCAGATTCATATAATTCGCGATACGCGGCGATCATGCCGTATTCGTCAAACAATTGAGCGGCCTTGATCCGATTCGCATTGCCGATCTTGGCACGCAGCTCGGGATGCTGGACCAGGATCGCCAGCCGATCGCGCAGATGCACTTCGTGCCGGTCGGGGCTTATATAGGGCAGGTTCTCCTCGGAGACCATGTGGCGAATATCGCCGATGTCGGGGGCGACCACGGGCAGCCCGGTCGCCATCGCCTCGATCACCGAAATCGGCTGCTGCTCGCTCTGCGACGACAGTGCGAAGACGTCGAACAGCCCCATATATTTGTGCGGGTCGCGCAGGAATCCGGGCAGGTGCACCCGGTCTTCCATGAACATCCCCTCGGCCGCATCGACGATCGCCTGCCGCTCCGGCCCCTCCCCCACGATCACCAATTCGGTATCGAAGGGGATGCCGCCCACCGCGCGGACCAGCAGCGGCAAATCCTTCACCGGGCGAAGGCCGGCCAGTGTGCCCACCACCGGGCGGCGGCCCTTGCGCCGAAACCCGGGGATCGCGTTGCGGTTCGGTGCGGCGTAATAATTGGCGAGCGCGATGCCGTTGGGAATGCGCCGCACGCGGCCTGCGGGCTGTTTCCAAACCTTTAGCGCGATGTCTTCCAGCCGATGCGATGGCACCACCAACGCATGCGCCACCCCCATCGCCATCCGGCGATAGACATTGCGCATCGGGTTCAGCCCCTTGGCCTCGTCGCTGTTGAACCCGTCTTCATGGTGGATGATCGGCGGCGCGCCCTTGGGGAACACACGCTTGGCCATCACCCCGTCGATCGCGCCCCAATTATAGGTCAGCACCAGATCGAAGCGGCGCATGAAGCCGGCGATTGCCCCATAGCGCGCGACCGATGGCTTGCCGACCAGCGGCGGCGCGTCTTGCGCGATTTCATAGGCGACGCCTGGCGCGATCGCCGCGCGCGCGCCGAGCTGATCGGGCACGCCCGACACGATCGTATGGCGCGCGGCGGCACCAAATGCATTCATCAGCCGCACCGCCCGCGCTTCCTTGCCACCCAGCGAGAAAGACGAATGGAGGTGGAGAATATGGACCGGCGCGCTCAAAGGAGAAGGTCGGGGCGTTCTGGGTTGGCCGAGGGTGCTTCTTCTTCCCCCCTCCCGCTTGCGGGAGGGGTCGGGGGAGGGCTTGTCTCCGAAACGGCCGGTTCGACAGGCCCTCCCCTAGCCCCTCCCGCAAGCGGGAGGGGGACTCTAGCCAGCAGCCGGTCAATCGCCGCCACCACCTCCGGCTCATCCAATGTCGGCGCATGGCCCGTCGCGGGCACCGTCACCAGCTCGCACTGCGGCAGTTCGGCCAGCATCCGATCGGCGACCCCCGCCGCCAAAATATCCGATCGCGCACCGCGCACGATCAGCGTGGGGACGTGCTTCAACTGGCGAAACGCACCCCACATATCCGGTCCCGCCTCGTTGCCGGGCAAGCGAAAGGGTTCGGCGATCTTCATATCGTAATCGGGTACGATCCGCCCGCCGGAAGTAAGCTTGTACAGCCGCTTGGCCATCACCAGCCATTGTTCGACATCATATTCCGAATAGATCGCGGCATTGTTTTCCGCGACCGCGCGCGCCGCATGCATCCAGGTGGGATATTGCGACGATTTGCCGACATAGGTGCGGATCCGCGCCAGCCCCTGCGGGTCGAGTTCAGGCCCGACATCGTTGAGCAACGCGCCGGCCAGCCGCGGACGCCCGGCGGCGGCCAGCAGCATCGTCAATATGCCCCCCAGCGACGTGCCGAACGCAATTACCGATTCCAGTTGCAACTCGTCGACCAGCCGTCCGACATCCTGAAGATAGGTCAATGGTACATAGGTCATCGGATCGCGCGCATAGGCGCTTTCGCCGCGCCCGCGCAGATCGACCGCAATCACCCGCCAATCGCCCGCCAACCGCTCTGCAACGCCCTCGAAATCGCGCGCGTTGCGGGTGAGGCCGGGAATACACAGGATCGCCGGCCGGTCGGCAGGCCCGGCATAATCGCGATAATGCAGGCGAAGCCCGTCATTCGACCACCAATAGGCATCGGTGTAGCGGGCAAGGTTGCGCGAAGCGGCCATCGGCACCCATATCGCCGCATGGCCGATAACACGCAAGCACGACCCGAACGCGCGATCCTGGAATTAGGCGATGCGTTTTACGATCCCGTCCACGCCGCCGATTTTCCCCAGACGATCTTACGCTTCCGCAATGATCGCGCGGCGGCCCAAATCGGGCTGGATGGGTGGAGCGATACCGAATGGATCGCGCATCTGGGTCGGTTCGCTCCGCTGCCGGGTAGCCTCGATACCCCGCTGGCGCTGCGCTATCACGGGCACCAGTTCCGCCAGTATAATCCGGACATCGGCGATGGCCGCGGGTTTCTGTATGCTCAGTTGCGCGACGATCGCGGGCGGCTGATGGACCTTGGCACCAAGGGATCGGGCCAGACTCCGTGGAGCCGCTTCGGCGACGGGCGGCTGACGCTGAAAGGGGCGATGCGCGAAATCCTGGCGACCGAAATGCTCGAAGCGCTGAACGTCGACACCTCGCGCACGCTGTCGGTGATCGAAACCGGCGAAGCACTCGAACGCGGTGACGAACCATCCCCCACCCGATCGGCAGTGCTGGTCCGGCTCAGCCACGGCCATATCCGTATCGGCACCTTTCAGCGGCTTGCCTATCTGCGCGATGCCGAAGCGATGGCGGCGCTGGTCGGCTATGTGCTCCGGCATTACTATGGCGAGGATGATCGGGGCGAGGATTCGGGCGACGATGCCCCTGCCCGCCTGCTCGCGCATGTCGTCGAACGCACCGCGCGGCTGGCCGCCGGCTATATGGCGGCGGGATTCGTCCACGGCGTGCTCAACACCGACAATATCAATATGACCGGTGAGAGCTTCGACTATGGCCCGTGGCGGTTCGCCACGACCTGGGACCCCGCCTTCACCGCCGCCTATTTCGACCATTCGGGGCTATATGCCTTTGGTCGCCAGCCCGAGGCGATCCATTGGGATTGCATGCAATTGGCGGTCGCCCTTCGCACACTTTGTGAAGCCCCGCCGCTGATCGCCCAGCTCGATCGGTTCGCGGCGCTGTATCAGCAAGCGATCGTCGAGGCGCTGCTGTGGCGGCTAGGCGTCGTCCCGCGCGCATCGGCGGACGATGCGGCGTTGGTGAAAGCACTCGAACAGGCGCTGGTCGCTGGCGAGACCTCGATCGGTGCGTTCTTCCATGACAGCTTCGGCGGGGTGGTGCCGCCAAGCTATGGCAAAGCCTTTGCCGAGGTTCGCGCGCTGCTGGCCGAGTATCACCCCCGCAAGGCACGCGACCACGCGCATTGGACCGCCCCGGCCTGCGCCATGCCGATCGAAGAGGTCGAGGCGCTGTGGGATGCGATCGATCAGCACGACGACTGGGCACCGCTCCACGCCAAGATAGCCGTGATCCGGGCGATGGGTGAAGCGTTGGCCTGACTTTTCACGGGCGGCAGACGGACTCAAGCTTGCGGCGCTGCTGGAAACCAATGACGATTTGCGGCACAAGCCCGCGATAACCAGACAAAGAAGGCGTGTAGGTGCTCGGACAGGATCTTTTTTCAACCGAACCGGCAACGGGTGCGGTGCTATGGCGCGGGGTTTCGGGCGATGCCGACGCCGAAGTCACCGCCGCGCGAGCGGGTTGGTCCGAATGGGCAGCGCGGCCGCTGGCATTCCGTGTCGAAACCATGCGCCGCTTCGCCAATGTCGTTCGCAGCCGGCACGAGGCTTTTGCCGACCTGATCGCACGCGAAACCGGCAAGCCGCTCTGGGAGGCACGCACCGAAGTCGATACGGTAGTTTCGAAGGTCGATATTTCGGTCACCGCCTTTTCCGAACGCACCGGCCAGCGCCGGATCGAGGCGCAGATGGGAACGCGGCTGGCGCTGCGGCACAAGCCCCACGGCGTGCTCGCGGTGCTCGGCCCGTATAATTTCCCCGCGCATTTGCCCAATGGCCACATCGTCCCCGCGCTGCTGGCGGGCAATGCGGTGGTGTTCAAGCCTTCGGAAAAGACGCCTGCGGTCGGCGCGTTCCTGGTCGATTGCTATCGCGCCGCCGGGGTGCCCGAAAATGCGGTTCGGCTGCTGCTCGGCGGTCCCGATCAGGGCAAGGCGCTGGCAGGCCATCCGGGAATCGACGGCCTGTTGTTCACCGGATCGGCGCGCACCGGGCTCGCGCTCAACCGTGCCTTTGCCGACAAGCCCGAAAAGATCCTGGCGCTGGAAATGGGCGGCAATAATCCGATCGTGGTGTGGTCCACCCCCGATCTATACGCCGCGGCGGTGCTGGTGGTGCAATCGGCGTTCACCAGCGCGGGTCAGCGCTGCACCGCCGCCCGCCGGCTGATCGTCGATGCCAAGCTGTATGACCCGCTGATCGAGGAGGTGAACAAGCTGGTCGGTCGCCTGATCATCGGCGAACCGCATGCCGATCCCCAGCCGTTCATGGGGCCGGTGATAGACAATGACACCGCCGACCAGCTCACCGAAAGCTTCCTGGCGCTGTCGACCAGCGGCGGCAGGCCAATCCGCTATCTCCAGCGCTCGATCGAGGGGCGACCGTTTCTCACCCCCGGCCTGATCGACATGACCGGCGCTAGCGAGCGCCCCGACATCGAGCTGTTCGGCCCGATCCTGCAAGTGATCCGCACCGATACGTTCGAACAGGCGATCGCCGAGGCGAACAACACCCGCTATGGGCTGTCGGCGAGCCTGGTGAGCCAGGACCCCAAGCTGTATGACCAGTTCTGGGCAAATATCCGCGCCGGCATCGTCAACTGGAACCGTCCGACCAATGGCGCATCATCGGCGGCACCGTTTGGCGGCGTCGGCTGGTCAGGCAATCACCGGCCCAGCGCCTATTATGCGGCGGATTATTGCGTGTTTCCGGTGGTGTCGAGCGAGGCCGAACAGGCACGCGGCAGCATCGGCATCGGCATGCGCGACGGCTGAGGGACTTTGATGACTGACGAAGAATATGCGCTCGATTCGATCCGCAAATGGGCATGGTCGGGTTTCTACACCATTGATGAAGCGCGCGAGCTGCTCGACGAAATCGCCGAGCCCGAAGACGATCTGGAAAAGCTGCACGCCGCGATCGACGCCGCCTTTGCCGAAAAGCTGGCCGCCGAGGCGACATGGGCCGACGAAACCGATTGCGACCGGCTCGACGCGGTGTTCGAGGGGCTGCACGACGACGGCATCTGCGCGCTGCAACATGCCGGCTATACCATCGCCGATGGGCATAGCGACGTGAGCGAAGTGGTGTCGGAAGAAGCCGAGGGCACCTATCACGGCTATTGCTTCTTCCACGGGCAAGATGTCGAAGGCGCGATTGACGGCGCGCCGCTGCACATCGCGTTCGGATCATTGGATACCGAGGCGGCCAATGGCCTGGCCGTAGGCAATGCGGTGTGCGCCGCGTTGCGCGAAGCCGGCTTCACGGTCGAATGGGACGGCACCGCCGGCCAGCGGATGGCGCTGCCGTCGATCCAGTGGCAACGCCGCACGCCGGTTGAGGCGTGATCGCTTGGCGAAGGGGTGAAAGAATCCCTTCCCCTGCCCCAAAGCAACATCGGTTGCTGCCCTGCCGTCCGATGACCATTTAGCGTTCATGGCCAATCCATCCGATCCAACCGCGCGCGGGCGAGCCATTCTGGTCGGCGCAGGCCCTGGCGATCCGGGCTTGCTTACCGTGCGAGCGGTCGAAGCGCTGCGATCGGCCGACGTCGTCATCCATGACGGCTTGGTCGATCCGCGCGTACTCGATCTGGCCCCCGCCGGGGCGCAGCGCATTTCGGTTGCCAAGAAACGTGCGCGCCACACCGTGCCGCAGGAAGGCATCAACGCGCTGATCGTCGATCATGTCCAGCGCGGCGCGATCGTCGTGCGATTGAAGGGCGGCGATCCGTTCATTTTCGGACGTGGCGGTGAAGAAGTCGAAGCGGTTCGCGCGGCTGGGCTTGGGGTTGAGGTAATCCCCGGCGTGTCGGCGGCCCTGGGCTGCGCCGCAGAAGCGATGCTGCCGCTGACCCACCGCAATTATTCAAGCGCGGTCAGCTTCGTCGCTGGTCAGTGCAAGGGCCTCGCCGATCAAAATTGGTCGGGCCTTGCCGGGCAAGGGCGCACCCTGGTCATCTATATGGGCGTGGCGACCGCCAGCGACATCGCCGAAAAGCTGATGGGCGAAGGCGTCGCCCCCGACATGCCGGTGGCGGTGCTCGAACGCGGCACCTGCGACGACAGCCGCGCGCTCAGGACATTGCTGGCCGATCTTGGGCCGATGGTCGATCGCGAGCGGGTGGCCAGCCCCGCAATCATCGTGGTTGGCGAAGTGGTCGAACTATCCGACGCGCAGGACAAGCTGCTGCGCTGGGCCAAAGTGGCGGAGAATGTTGCGTGAAGATACTGACGGGCAATGATTTAAAGACCGGCGACGTCGTATGGTGGACCGGCTCTGGCTGGTCGCGCCATGTCGAGGATTCAGCCGATGTCGGCGAAACCGGCGAGGCTCTTGCCCGCCAGGAAGAGGCCGCGCGCCGAGTCAACGTGCCTTATGTCATCGACGCCAGCATGACCGCCGAAGGCCCCCGCCCGGCGCATATCAAGGACCGCGTCCGCGCGCTCGGGCCGACCATCCGTCCCGATCTGACGTTGAAGCCTGCCGATCCGTCGGCGGGCAATTGGGTAATCTGAAATGTACCAATATGACCAATATGACCAGAACATGGTCGATACCCGCGTCGCCGAGTTTCGCGACCAGGTCGAACGCCGCCTGTCGGGCGAACTGAGCGAGGACCAGTTCAAGCCGCTGCGGCTGATGAACGGCCTGTATCTGCAGCTCCACGCCTATATGCTGCGCGTCGCGATTCCTTATGGCACGCTCGACAGCCGCCAGATGCGGATGCTTGGGCACATCGCGCGCAAATATGACCGTGGCTATGGCCATTTCACCACGCGGCAGAATTTGCAGTTCAACTGGATCAAGCTGGAGGATACGCCCGACATCCTCGCCGAACTGGCGACGGTCGAAATGCATGCCATCCAGACTTCGGGCAATTGCATCCGCAATATCTCGTCGGACCAGTTTGCCGGGGCCGCCGCCGACGAGATTACCGACCCGCGCCCCTGGGCTGAGCTGCTTCGCCAATGGAGCAGCTTCCACCCCGAATTCAGCTATTTGCCGCGCAAGTTCAAGATCGCGGTGATCGCCGCCAAGGAAGACCGCGCCGCGATGCGGTTACACGATATCGGCATTGAGATTGTCGAGCGCGATGGCGCACATGGCGCGCGCGTGTTCGTCGGCGGCGGCATGGGCCGCACCCCGATGATTTCGTCCGAGATCAGCGAATTTGTGCCGCTGTCGGATTTGCTTAGCTATCTCGAAGCGTGCCTGCGCGTCTACAATCGCTACGGCCGCCGCGATAATATGTACAAGGCGCGGATCAAGATCCTGGTCCACGAGATCGGGGCCGACGAATATCGCCGCCAGGTCGAGGAAGAATTCACGCACGTAAAGGCGCTGGGCATCGACCCGCCCGCCGCCGAGTTCGAGCGGATCAAGGCGTTCTTCGCGGCCCCCGCTTTTGCCGCCGACGCGCCCGACACGCTCGATCGCAGCGACCCCGATTTCGCCGTTTGGCTTGACCAGAATGTTAAGCCGCACAAACAACCGGGCTATGCGATCGCAACGATCAGCCTGAAGCCGACCGGCGGCATTCCGGGCGATGCCAGCGCCGACCAGATCGACCTGATGGCTGACCTAGCCCAGCGCTACAGCTTTGACGAACTGCGCGTCACGCACGCACAGAACATCGTCCTGCCGCATGTCCGCAAGGCCGATCTGTATGCGGTATGGCAGGCGCTGCACGAAGCGGGGCTGGCCGAAGCCAATCTCGACCTCATCAGCGACATCATCGCCTGCCCCGGCCTCGACTATTGCAGCCTCGCCAATGCCCGCTCGATCCCGGTCGCGCAAAAGATCGCGAGCCGCTTTGCCGATCTCGATCGACAGCGCGAGCTTGGCGAATTGAAGCTCAAGATTTCGGGCTGCATCAATGCCTGTGGCCACCACCATGCCGGCCATATCGGCATCCTGGGCGTCGATAAGAAAGGCCTGGAAAACTACCAGCTATCGTTCGGTGGTTCGGGGGCTGAGGACGTCAGCCTCGCGAAGATCACCGGCCCTGGCTTTTCGGAGGACGGCGTCGTCGACGCGGTTGAAAAGGCCACTGACGTCTATCTTGCCAAGCGCGAACAGGGCGAACGTTTCGTCGACACCTATCGCCGCATCGGCATGGAACCCTTCAAGGAGGCCATCTATGGCCCTGCATGACATTGCCAATTCGGTGGCCAGCGAAGAAACGCTGCTGCGTTTTCGCGACGACGAACCCCATGACGAGCCGGCGGTGACGCTCGAATCATTCCTGGGCCAGTCGAACGCCACCGCGGTGCGGATCGAAGCCGGCGAGGACGCACGCGCGCTGCTCGGGCATCTCGATCGGATCGCGCTGATCGAAATCGGCTTTCCTACCTTTCGCGACGGGCGCGGTTATTCGGCGGCGCGGGTGCTGCGCGAGGCCGGTTATACCGGCGAATTGCGCGCCGAGGGCGGCGTCTTGGTCGATCAACTGCCACTGATGCGGCGCTGCGGGTTCGACAGTTTCGCCCCGGCGGCGGCGATCGACGGTGCCGCGCTCGAACGTGCGATGACGCGGTACGACAATGTCTATCAGGCAGCCGCCGACGGGCGCGCGCCAATCTGGAAATTGCGGCATGGCTAATGCGCTTCTGCGTCCGATCGACCGGATCGACACCGGCCCCCGCTTCACCGCCGCCGACGCGCATCGGCTGAACAACCTGTTTCGCGGCCGCGACACGGTGGCGATGCTCCGCGCGGTGCTGGGTGAATCGATGCTGGGCGATGTCGCGATCGTGTCGTCGTTCGGCGCTGAATCGGCGGCATTGCTGCACCTGATCGCAAGCGTCGATCGCACTGTGCCGGTGCTGTTCCTCGACACCGAAAAGCATTTCCCCGAAACGCTGCTATACCGCGATCAACTGGTCGAGCGGCTGGCGCTGACCGATCTTCGCATCCTGCGCCCCGATCCCGAAACGCTGGCAAAGCGCGACGAGACCGGGCTGCGCTGGTCCTATGATCCCGATGGCTGCTGCGAAATCCGCAAGGTGGTGCCGCTGGCCCGCGCGCTTGCCGGGTTCGACGCCACGGTCACCGGGCGCAAGGCATTCCAGGCATCGACCCGCAACGCGCTGCCACGGTTCGAACTGGACGGATCGGATGATTTCGGCCGGCTCAAGCTCAATCCCCTGGCCACCTGGAGTCAGGCCGACCTGACCGACTATTTCACGGCGCACGACCTGCCCGTGCATCCGCTGGTCGAGCAAGGCTATCCGTCGATCGGCTGCGCGCCCTGCACCAGCAAGGTCGCACCGGGCGAAGATCCGCGATCGGGCCGCTGGAAGGGCTGGGACAAGGTAGAGTGCGGCATTCATTCGCCGGTGGGCGACGGCGACCCCGACCAGCCTTCGTTCTGAGACACCCCGCCCGGCTGCCGGGCCGGTAGCGCGGGCCGCCCACATCGCGGCCCGCCTCGCGCAATGTCCTGCGCGCACTTGCGAAACAACGGCTTTGCTCGTACTGGCCGTGCGTCCGCTGGACCTGGGGCTTACCAGGTGGCTCGGCCCGGCGCCTATCCCCGGGATAACCTTTTGGCATCGGCTGTCCGCCCTCCGTCATCGTAACCGCTTATCGTCGAGCGCTTGAACGACCGGTGCTGCAAGCATTTTCCAAGGTTTTTCAATGCCCTCTTTAGCTTCGCTGCAACGCGAATGGCTTTCCAACCCGCGTGGTGACATCCTCGCGGGTATCGTCGTGGCGCTTGCGCTGATTCCCGAAGCCATCGGCTTTTCGATCATCGCCGGCGTCGATCCGCGCGTCGGATTATATGCCTCCTTCTCGATCGCGGTGATTATTTCATTGGTCGGCGGTCGACCGGGCATGATCTCTGCGGCTACTGCCGCCATCGCGGTGCTGATCCTGCCGCTGGTGCGCGATCATGGCGTCGAATATCTGTTCGCCGCGACCATCTTGATGGGCGTCATTCAGTTGCTCGCGGGCTTTCTGCGGCTGCATCTGCTGATGCAATATGTGTCGCGGTCGGTCATCACCGGCTTCGTCAACGCGCTGGCGATCCTGATCTTCATGGCGCAATTGCCCGAACTGACCGGGGTCGCGCCGCTCACCTATGTGCTGGTCGCAGGCGGGCTGGCGATCATTTATCTCTTCCCGCGTCTGACCAAGGCGGTGCCGTCGCCGTTGATCGCGATCGCGGTGCTGACCTTGCTCGTTTGGTATATGGGCTTTGACGTCCGCACCGTGGGCGACATGGGCGAGCTGCCTTCGTCGCTGCCGGCGTGGCTGATTCCGAACGTGCCGTTCACGTTCGAAACCTTCCAGATCATCCTGCCCTATTCGGCGACGATGGCCGCAGTCGGCCTGCTCGAATCGATGATGACTGCGCAGATCGTCGATGACCTCACCGACACCGGATCGAACAAGCAGCGCGAGATGAAGGGCCAGGGAATCGCCAATTTCTTCACCGGCTTCCTGGGCGGCATGGGCGGCTGCGCCATGATCGGCCAGTCGGTGATCAACGTGAAGTCGGGCGGCCTGACGCGGCTGTCGACGATGGTGTCGGGCGTGTTCCTGTTGTTCCTGTTGCTGGTGCTCGGCTCGGTCGTCGCGATCATCCCGATGGCGGCGCTGGTCGCAGTAATGATCATGGTGTCGATCGGCACCTTTAGCTGGCGCTCGATCACCGATGTGCGTCGCCATCCCTGGCAATCGTCGGCGGTGATGCTGGCAACGGTCGTCATCACGGTGTGGACGCATGATCTGGCGCAAGGCGTGCTGGCGGGCGTGATCCTGTCGGGCCTGTTCTTTGCGAGCAAGGTCAAGCGGCTGTTCGTCGTCACGTCCGACCTGTCGGCCGAAGGTGCCACCCGCACCTATCGCATCGCGGGCCAAGTGTTCTTCGCCTCGTCCGACGCCTTCGCCGAAGCATTCGACTTCAAAGAGGTTCTCGACCGCGTCGTGATCGACGTCAGCGATGCGCATTTCTGGGACATTTCGGCGATCGGCACGCTCGACAAGGCAATTCTGAAATTCCGGCGTGAAGGCACCGATGTCGAGGTGATCGGGCTGAACGAGGCAAGCGCATCGCTGGTCCAGCGTTTCGCGATCCACGACAAGCCGGGTGCCCAAGCGCAACTCGGCGGCCATTGATAGGAAATTGAATATGCAAAATATTCTCGCCTGTATCGACGCATCTAGCTACGCCAACAGCGTCTGCGACCTCGCAGCCTGGGCCGCAAAGCGGCTCGAAATGCCGGTCGAACTGCTCCACGTCGTCCAGCGCAAGGAATCGGTGACCGCGCGCGGTGACTTGTCGGGCGCGATCGGCCTCGGGGCCAAGACCGACCTGATGGAAGAATTGGTGCGACTGGAGGAAACCGACGCACGGTTACAGGTCGAACGCGGCCGGGCGCTGCTCAAAGCCGGGGAAGCCCGATTGCGCGAAGGCGGCGTTACCGAGGTTCGCGTGCTCCATCGGCATGGCGGCATCGTCGAGACGATCCTTGAGCAGGAAGCCGATGCGCGCGTGGTCGTAATCGGCAAGCGCGGCGGCAGCCACGAATTCGCGACCGACCATATCGGGTCAAAGATCGAGCGCGTCGTGCGTGCCAGCACCAAGCCGATCCTGATCGCCAATCGGGCAGCGCAGGCACCGCAAAGCGTGGTCTTTGCCTATGACGCCAGCCCAGCCGCCGATCGCGCGCTGGAACGGCTGGTCAATTCGCCATTATTTGCTGCCATGCCGGTGCATATCGTCATGGCCGATAGCGAAAACGACGCCCACCGACAGGCGCTCACAGCAGCCACCAGCCAGTTGGAGGCCGCGCACGCGGTCACCGCGACGTTGGAAAAGGGCAAAGCCGAAGAGGTCATCGCTGACATCGTCGCCAAGACGCCGGGGGCGATGCTGGTGATGGGTGCCTATGGCCATTCACGGCTGCGCACGCTGATCGTCGGCAGCACCACGACGGCGATGATCCGCACCGTCCACGCGCCGGTTTTTCTGGTGCGATAAACGCGGGAGGTTGCCCCGCATCGATCGCGGGGCAACCAAAGCATCGCGGCGAGCATTGTGGCAGCTCCAGTCTCTATGCTGGCGGCGCAGTAGATTCGGCAATTGCGATGATGCTCGATCGGATCGATTGAGTTTACTGGCAGGCGCTCAATAGATCGTTACGCTGCCGACGAATAGATCGTCCATCACCTTGCCTGATCCAGGTTAGTGGTATCCGCTTATTCTGTTGTGCGGGAACATCGTCGCAAATTGCCCGTTATTCCAGCACCTCCTGACAGAACTGGAATATCCCGATGTTCATGCACAACAAACGGTTGCAATATACCGTGCGCGTTGCCGAACCAAACCCTGTATTGGCATCTTTAATGCTGGAGCAGTTCGGCGGTGCCGATGGTGAACTCGCAGCAGCGATGCTCTATTTCACGCAAGGATTGGGCGAACTCGATCCAGGTCGCAAGGATCTGTTGATCGACATCGCTACCGAAGAGCTTAGCCATTTGGAAGTAATCGGTTCGATCGTCGCGATGTTGAACAAGGGTGCCAAGGCACAGCTTGCGGAAGCCTCGATGGAAGAAGCCGAACTCTATCTGTCGATGACTCGGGGCGGCAACAGCCATACCCAGTCGTTGCTACACGGTGGCGGCCCTTCGCTGACCAACTCGTCGGGCGTGCCGTGGACCGCCGCCTATATCGACAGCCGCGGCGATCCGACGTGCGATCTCCGCTCGAACATCGCCGCCGAGAGCCGCGCCAAGGTGATTTACGAGCGGTTGATCAACATCACCGACGATCCCGGCATCAAGGATGCGCTCGGCTTCCTGATGACCCGCGAAATCGCGCACCAGAAGTCGTTCGAAAAGGCGCTGTACGCGATCGAGGACAATTTCCCGTCGGGCAAGCTGCCGGGGATCGAGAAATATGCCAATGTCTATGTCAACACGTCGCAAGGCGAAGGCGACATGAACGGCCCGTGGAATTCGGGCGATCAATGGGAGCGGATCGACGATCTGGCGCAGACCATGCCGTTCGATGATGGCGATGGTTCGGCTTCGGTAGTACTCGACAAGGCCGACGCCATGGCCGCCGAAAAGCTTGCCGTCCGCACTGCGTCGGTGCCGACCGGCGATCCGACGACGGGCGTCGATCTGGGCGCAGGCGCGGGTGCCGGCCGGATCACCGGCGACGACAAGGGCGCTGCTGCCGATGTCGACGACGCCGTGAGAATGGCCGACGCGATGTAATGCCACGGCCCGCCGATCGGGTATCGGCGGGCCGTTTTCCGGTTACAGCCTGGGGATAGTGGCAGCGCAGCACTGGTATATCCCGCATCAAGCCGTCTATCGACAGATGTGCCGCTCAATCGCGGCCAGTCGAGGAAGACGCGAATGTCGCTGAAGATCACCCTGCTACCGGCGGAGGGCGTAGCCGCGCCACGCCGCAATCGTTGGTATAACCTGCTATACGCACAGGTGCTGCTCGCGATCGTCGCGGGAGTGGCGGTCGGCCATTTCTACCCGGCCACCGGCGAAGCGCTCAAGCCGCTGGGCGATGCCTTCATCAAACTGGTCAAGATGATCATCGCGCCGGTGATCTTCCTGACGATCGTCACCGGCATCGCCGGGATGCGTGACCTCGCCTCGGTCGGACGGGTGGCGGGCAAAGCGTTCGCTTATTTCCTTTTCTTCTCCACCTTCGCGCTGGTGATCGGGATGGTGGTGGGCAATCTTGTCCAGCCCGGCGCGGGGATGAACATTGACCCAGCGACATTGGATAGCGGCGCGGTCGCGACCTATGCCGCCAAGGCGCAGCAATCGACGCTGACCGGCTTCCTGCTCGCGATCATTCCCGACACCTTCACCGGCGCTTTGACGCAAAGCAACATCCTGCAGGTGCTGTTCGTCGCGATCCTGTTCGGCGTCGCGCTGGCGCTGGTCGGCGATCGGGGCGAACCGGTGCTCAACCTGCTCGAAGACGTCTCGGCAGTCTTCTTCAAGCTCGTGTCGATCGTCATGCGCGCGGCGCCGGTGGGAGCGTTCGGCGCGATGGCGTTCACCATCGGTGCCTATGGGCTGGGAACCCTCGCCAACCTCGCGGCGCTGGTGGGCACCTTTTACCTCACCGCCTTGCTGTTCGTAATCGTCGTGCTGGGCAGCGTCGCCCGACTGTGCGGCTTTTCGATCTTCAAGCTTATCGCCTATCTCAAGGCCGAATTGCTGCTGGTGCTGGGCACCTCGTCATCCGAAAGCGCGCTACCGTCGCTGATCGAGAAGATGGAGCGCGCGGGCTGCCCCAAATCAATCGTCGGGCTGGTGGTGCCCACCGGCTACAGCTTCAACCTCGACGGCACCAACATCTACATGACGATGGCGGCATTGTTCATCGCGCAGGCAACCAATGTCGACCTGACGATCGGCGAGCAATTGCTGTTGCTGAGCGTCGCAATGCTGTCATCAAAGGGCGCGGCGGGGGTCACCGGGGCGGGCTTCATCACGCTGGCGGCAACGCTGTCGATCGTGCCGTCGGTGCCGCTGGCGGGCATGGCGCTGATCCTGGGGGTCGATCGCTTCATGTCCGAATGCCGCAGCCTGACGAACTTCATCGGCAACGCCGTGGCGACGGTAGTCGTCTCGCGCTGGGAAAATGCGCTCGACCAGCCACAGTTCGACGCGGCGATGCGCGGCGACCTGCCTGCCATCGGGGCGATCCCCCAGGGTGCCGCGTCGATCGACTGAGCGGCGTTATAGTTCGCGCAGCGCCCGCGCCGGGCGGGCATTGAGCACCGGCAGCGCCCCCAGCACGCCGATGACCGTGGTCACCACAACACCCGCCGCCAGCGTCGCGCCGACCGCGCGATAATCGGGCAGCCATTCGAAGCTGAACAATTGCGTCACGACATACCATGCGCCGCCCAAGCCCAGCGCGAGGGCGAGCGCGGCCAAAATCGCGCTCAGCAGCAGATATTCGATCGCCTGCACCCACAACACCTGCCCGCGCGTCGCGCCCAGGGTCTTGAGGATCACGCTGTCATAGGTCCGCGCCTCGCGCGTCGCGGCGATCGCGCCCACCAGCACCGCCAGCCCCGCCAGGATCGCGACCGAAGCCGCAGCGGCAATCGCGGTCGCCATCGCGCCGACAATGTCGCGCACCTGCGCCAGCACCCCGCCAACCTCGATCACCGAGATCGAAGGGAATCGTGGCACGAGCGCGTTCAGCACCGCCCGCTCGCGCCCCTTGGGCAAATCGATCGTCGCCGCCAGGTTATGCGGCGCGTCGGCGATGGCATTGGGGCTGAATACCAGCACATAGTTGAAGCCCAATGTGTCCCAATTGATCTTGCGGAACGACGCCACGCGCGCGGTACGCTCGACGCCGAGCAAGCTGACGCTGATCGGATCGCCAAGCTTCAGGTCGATCGCCTCGGCCAGCCGTTCATCGACCGAAACTATGGGCGGACCGCTATAGTCGCGCGGCCACCAGCTTCCCGCCACGAGTTCGCTGCCTTCGGGTAAGGTCGCCGCATAGGTCAGCCCGCGTTCACCGCGCAGCGCCCATGCCCCTTCGGGAAGCTCCTCCAGGTCAGCGACGCGGACATCGCCATAGCCGGTGATCGTGCCGCGCATCGCAGGGACGGTCTTCACTTCGGCGCGCGGCTCGATCGCGGCGATGGTCGCGCGGAAATCGGCTTCGCGCGGCGGCGGCACGTCGAGCGCGAACAAAGCGGGCGCGCGCTGCGGCACCGAGCTTGCGATATTGCCGTCGATGCTGGTGCGGATCGCCGCCAGCAATACGAAGAGCGTGAGGCCAAGCCCCAGCGCGACGACCAGCGCGCCGGTGCGCGATCCCGGCCGATGCAGCGCTGCAATGCCCAGCCGCAGCAACGGGCGACGCGACCGTGGCAGTCGCGCGGCGGTGCGCCGGACCAGCACGCCGACGCCAGCCAACAGCAGCAGCACCGCAGTAACGGCGGCAAGGAAGCCGGCACTGAGCAACGGCTGCTCGGCAGTCGCCAGCGCCAGCGCGAGGATCGCCGCACCGGCACCGCCCACCCAGGGCAGCGAATGCCGCCAGGGCACCGGACGCTCACCGATCACCCCGCGCAGCAACCCCGCGGCGGGCACACGCCCCGCCGCGATCAACGGGCGCGCGGTGAACGCCAGCGCGATCAGCAGGCCATAGGCAGCCGCCAGCATCAACGGCAGCAACTGCACCTGAAATTCGGGCGCGACCGGCAGCACGTCGCCCGCCGCCCACACGATCAGCGGCACCGCGACCACGCCCGCCAGCAGCCCGGCAGCGATCCCGGCCACAGCGACCACGCCGATCTGCAACAGATACACCCGCGCAATCACCCCCGATGTCGCGCCGAGCACCTTCAGCGCCGCGATACTCCCCCGCCGCGCCGCGAGATACGAGGTCACGCCGTTGCCGACGCCGATTCCCGCGATCACCAGCGCCGACAGCCCTACCAGCAGCAGGAACTGCCCCATCCGGTCGATAAAGCGCGCGGCGCTGGGCGATGCACGTTCGCGCGTCTTGGTTTCCCAGCCGGCGACCGGGAACGCCTTGTTCCACGCCTCCTCGACGGTCTTGGGATCGCGCGAGTCGGGCATCTGGATGCGGTAGCGCGTGGCATACAGGCTGCCCGGCTGGACCAGCGCGGTGCGCGTTATCCCGCCCAGCGATACCATCGCGACTGGCCCCAGGGTGAAGCCCTCGCCCAATCGGTCAGGCTCGTCGGCGATGATCCCGCCGACGGTGAAGCTTGCCGATCCGATGCGGAAGCGACCGCCCTGCCCCACGCGCAGCCGATCGGCGAGCGCGGGTGCGATCCACACCGTCCCGGCATCGGGCGCGCCAACACTGCGACCGTCGCGCAGCGTCAGCCGGCCATAGAGCGGATATTCGCCATCGACGCCCTTCAGGTCGATCGGCACGATGCGCGGACTGCCCGGATCGCCGCCGACCGCCGTCGCCTGCATCCGCACGCTCTGCGAGACGTTGCCCAGCCGCGCCATCGCCGCGCGTTCGGCATCATTGGCCTCGCGCTGCGAAATCTCGAACTCGACATCGCCGCCCAGGATCGTCTGCCCCCGCGCCGCGAGTTCGCCGCCGATCGCCTGCGTCAGGCTGCCGATCGCCGCCAGCGCCCCCACGCCCAAAAACAGGCAGGCAAGCAACAGCCGAAGCCCGCGAAACCGCAGGCTCAATTCGCGCCGCGCCAGCCGCCAGGCGATTCCCCAATCGCTCACGCCGCGCGATCCTCGACGATCAGGCCGTCGCCCAGCGTCACCACCCGGTCGCAGCGTACTGCAAGCGCCGGATCATGCGTGATGATGACGAGCGTCGCCCCCGCCGCCGCCTGCCGCTCGAACAGCAAATCCATGATCGCAGCCCCCGTGGCGGTGTCGAGATTGCCGGTGGGTTCGTCGGCGAACACCAGATCGGGGCGCGGCCCCAGCGCGCGCGCAATCGCCACGCGCTGCTGCTCTCCGCCCGACAATTGGCTGGGATAATGGCCGATGCGATGGCCCAAACCCACCGCCGCCAGCTCGTCATCGGCGCGCTCGAAGGCGTCGGCCACCCCCGCCAATTCCATCGGCACAGCAACATTCTCGCGCGCGGTCATCGTCGGCAGCAAGTGGAAGGCCTGAAGCACGATGCCGATCCGCCCCCGCCGCGCGCGCGCCAGCGAATCCTCGTCGAGCGTCCCGAAATCCAGCCCCGCCACCGCGACGCTGCCGCCGGTGGCGCGCTCGAGCCCCGACAATATCGCCATCAGCGACGACTTGCCCGACCCCGATGGTCCCAGCAGAGCGATGCTTTGACCACGCGGCACCGCCAGGTCGATACCGCGCAAAATCTGCGTCGCCGCATCGCCGCTGCCTAGCGTCAGCGTGACATCGCGCGCATCGATGACCATATCGCGCTGCTGTGGGGAATGCATGGAGTGAGCTTGACCTTGGCTAGTTTGAACAAGCGATATGTGGCGGCAGCGGCCATTCTCCAAACGATATGCTTGAATGGCTGCGGCGATCCCGCGCTGCCAGTGGCGGATAACGCGGCTGCAATGGCGGGAAAGACGGCGGCCACCGTGCGTCCGGCAGGCGAGGAAAAGCTGATCCTGGCGTTCGGCGACAGCCTGTATGCGGGCTATCAATTGGGACGCGGGCAGAGCCTTCCCGATGCGGTGCAAAACCGGCTTCGCGCCGACGGCATCAACGCAACGCTGGTCAATGCGGGCGTATCGGGCGACACCAGCGCGGCGGGCCGTCAGCGTCTGGCCTTCGCGCTCGACAATCTGCCGCGCAAGCCAGACCTCGTGCTGTTGGGGCTAGGCGGCAACGACGTGCTGCGCCAGATTCCCGCTGCCGAAACGCGCGCCAATCTGGTGGCGATGCTCGATGAATTGCGGCGGCGCGAAGTGCCGGTGGTGCTTACCGGCATGGTCGCCCCGCCCAATCTCGGCCCCGAATATGTCTCCGCGTTCAACGCGATCTATACCGATCTGGCCAGGGAATATGGCGCGGCGCTGTACCCGTTCATCCTCGACGGCGTGATCGGCAACCCCGCGCTGATGCTCCCCGATCGGATCCACCCCAACGCCAAGGGCGTCGAGCGAGTCGCCGATCGGGTGACCCCGCTGGTGGCACAGCGGCTAGCCGACTGACGGCAGCGCCGCGACGAAGGCGCGTGCCCGCTCGCCGACTTCAGCCGCGGTCATGCCGGGGGCATAGAGCGCCGACCCCAGCCCGAACCCGGCCGCGCCCGCCTCGCGCCAAGGCCCCATCGCCTCGGGCGTGATGCCGCCAACCGGCAGCATCCGAACATCCTTGGGCAGCACTGCGCGCATCGCCTTCAGCACCTTGGGGCTTGCAGCCTCGGCGGGGAATAGTTTCAGCGCCGCCGCCCCCGCCGCCAGCGCGGCAAAGGCTTCGGTGGGGGTGCCGATCCCCGGCATCGCCACCAGCCCGCGCTCGGCCGCCGCCGAGATCACCGCAGGATTGGCGTTGGGGGCGATGATCAGCGTGCCGCCGGTCGCCTCGACGCGCAGCACATCCTCGACCGTCAGCACCGTCCCCGCGCCGACCACCGCGCGATCGCCGAAACGGCGGGCGAGCAATTCGATGCTCGCGAACGGGTCGGGGGAATTGAGCGGCACTTCGATCAGCGTGAACCCCGCCTCGACCAGCGCATGGCCGATCGCCTCGATCTCGTCGGGGCGAACCCCGCGCAGGATCGCCACCAATGGGCAGGCGGCAAAGGCGGCGTCGAAACGGTGGAGATTAGTCATCGGGCAAGCTCCCAAAGCTGTGTGACGCCGGCAAGAAACGCGGCTTCGCTGTCGATCGCGACCGATTGGCCGCCCAGCGTCGAAATAGCGGCGGCATAGAGCGCGCCCAGATTGGCATCTGCGAGCAGATACACCGTCACACCCGCCCCTATCCTTGCGGCGACATCGGCCCCGATCAGCAGCCCGCTGGCATAACTCGCGGCATCGGCATCGTCGCGCAAGCCAAGCACGCTGGCGGCGCGGACGCCGAACAGGCTGGCGGCGAGGTCGCGCTTGGCCCCTTCGCGCACGCCGTCGACGAAGGCGTCGCCGGGCGTGACCTCACCCATGAGCTGCCCCTTCAACACGCTATGCGTCCGCAACAGCGCAAAGAGTTCGCCGGTCATCGCGGTGGTGAAGCTGGCAATCCGCCCCGCCGCCACTGTCGCCCATTTGCAATGCGTGCCCGGCTGACACACCAGCGCATCGCCCGGCACCATGCCAGCCGCCACCGCGCCGAGGATCTGCAATTCCTCGCCGCGCATCACGTCGCCCTGCGTGCCCTGCACGATCGAAACCCCGGGCACGATGCCGGTGCGATCGTCGATCCACTCGACTGCCGCGACCAGATCAGCGAGCCCCGCCGGCGCGCTGGCATAGGCAACGCTGCGCCAGCCGATCGTCGATCCGACCATGCCGCCCAGCAACATCGGCAGATCGCCCAGCCGCTCGCGCAGGCCTGCCACTTCGCCAGGATACGCCTCGGCAGGCGTCGCCGCAGCCCCCGGCCCGCCGCGCTCGCTCGCCGCGACGATGCCGCCCTCGATCCGATAGGCGCGGCGGTTGGTGGTGCCCCAATCGACCGCGATGAATGCGTCGGTCATCGGCTCACCACATCGACGCATAAAGCGCGATCACGACGCCGACGATCGCGAACGCGGCGACGTTGAAGCTTGGCGTGGTGCGGAAGCTCACCCCCTCGGCGGTGATCCGGTCGCTGCCCGCAGCCCCCGGCTTTACCAGCGACAGGACAACGGCGAGCACCAATGCGATGATGAACACCAGCCCCATGCGGTTGATAAACGGCATGTCGGGCATCCCCACCTTGAACAGATAGGACAGCACCACCGATGCGACCGCGGCGGCGATTGCGCCCCATTCGCTCGCGCGCTTCCAGAACAGCCCCAGCAGGAAGATCACCGTGATCCCCGGCGTGAAAAAGCCCGAAAACTCCTGGATGAACTGGAACGCCTGGTCCGATCCGCCGAGCAAAGGCCGCGCGGTGAACAACGCGATCACCGTCGCCACCGCCGCCGACGAACGACCGATCAGCACCAGATGCTTTTCGCGGCCCGTCCGCGCCGCACCGTCTTCGGCGACGGTCGGGATGTCACGAAACTTCGCGTACAGATCGAGCGTGAAGATCGTCGCGATCGAATTGATCTTCGACGCGGTCGAGGCGACCACCGCCGCCATCAGCGCGGCGAACACCAGCCCCAGCAGCCCCGACGGTAGATAGCGCATCATCGTGGGATAGGCTTCATCGGCAGGATTCAGCCCCGGCGCGAGGATCACCGCCGCCAGCCCCGGCACCACCACGACCAGCGGCATCAGCAGCTTGAGGCCCGCGGCAAACACGATGCCCTTTTGCGCTTCGGCCAGATTCTTGGCCGCCAGCGCGCGCTGGATGATATATTGGTTGAACCCCCAATAGCTCAGATTGGCGATCCACATGCCACCCACCAGCACCGCGATGCCGGGCAGTTCCTGATAGCCGACTTCGCCGGGCTCTAGGATCATGTTGAACTTTTCGGGCGCACGATCGAGCAGCACCCCGAAACCGGCCAGCACCCCCTGCCCGCCACCGACTTCGTTGAGCGTCAACGCCGAGATCGTCAGGCCACCGAACACCAGCAACGTCACCTGAACGATGTCGGTCAACGCCACCGCCTTCAGCCCGCCGTAAAGCTGGTACAGCAAC
The DNA here is from genome assembly GCF_000786205.1 of Sphingomonas sp. 37zxx. Lineage (GTDB taxonomy): Bacteria > Pseudomonadota > Alphaproteobacteria > Sphingomonadales > Sphingomonadaceae > Sphingomonas. Next base: position 82,323 of record NZ_JROH01000005.1, read on the forward strand.
GCGAACAGCCCGAGCCCGAACAGCGCGACCATCTGATCGACGCCCGCGACCTTGTTCACTGCGATCGAGCCGAGCCACAGGATCGCCGTCAGGTTCACGAACACGTACAGCGCCAGCCAGAAGATCGCCATCAGCGTCCGGATCGAGCTGCCATACCGCTGCTCTAGGAACTGCGGCATCGTGTAGATTTCGTTCTTCAGGAAGATCGGCAGGAAGAATTTGCCGACGATCAGCAGCGTGATCGCCGCCATCCATTCATAGGATGCGATCGCCAGCCCCATGACATAGCCCGATCCCGACATGCCGACGATCTGTTCGGCCGAGATGTTGGCCGCGATCAGCGATGCGCCGATTGCCCACCAGGGCAGTGACTTCGACGCCAGGAAATAATCGCTGGTGTCTTTTTCCTTACCGCCTTTTTCGCGCGACACGAACTGCGCCAGGCCGAAGATGAAGATCGCATATACGATCACCACGACCAGATCGATCGTCGAAAGCCCCATAGCTGCGCCCCTGTCCCGCATGGTTGCTGAAATCTCGCCGGTATTTATACGATAAAATGCTAGTGTCGAGCATCGAAGCGAGTGACAAAGTCGCGTGCATGCATAAAACACGGCCCAGATGGGGATGAGAATGACTGACGAGGATATCGCTGCCGCGCGGCCCGAGCTGGGCCGCAATCTGACGCACGGCATGCTGGAGCTGCTGGGCCGCGCCATCGTGACGGGGGCATATGCCGACCGGCCCTTCCCGACCGAGGCCGAAATCGCCAAGGTACACGGCGTCAGCCGATCGGTGACGCGCGAAGCGGTGAAGATGTTGACCGCAAAGGGATTGGTCAGCGCGCGGCCGCGCCAGGGCACGATCGTTCAGCCGGCCAAGGCGTGGAACCTGTTCGATCCCGATGTGCTGCGCTGGCTGCTCGAACGCAAATTCTCGGTCGAATTGCTGCGCCAGTTCAACCAGCTACGGATCGGCATCGAACCTGCAGCGGCAGCGCTGGCGGCCCAATTTCATGACGCCGCCGACCTGCGCGCGATTCGCGGCGGGCTGGATGCGATGGCGGCGGCAGAAGCCGGCGACGGCGACGCGCTCGAGGCGGACATCGCCTTTCACCTGGCGATCCTGCGCGCGTCGAAAAATCCGTTCTACGAACAGTTCCAGATGGTCGTCGCGACTGCGCTGCGAACGTCGATCCGCTTCACCAACAAGATCAAGGGCCGGTCGGCCAACATCGTCGATCACCGGGCGGTCGCCGACGCGATCGAACGGCGAGACCCCGAGGATGCCCGCCGCGCGATGACCGCCATCATCGGCGACGTGCTGGTGCTGATCGCCGAGCGCGACTGACCGCTTTCGTCACGGTGCGACGCTTCGGCCTTCATCGGCGGATCGTCGCGACGCCTCGATCACGCGCATGACGTCTATTGCCTGCGACACCGGCACTGGATTGGGACCGTCGCCGGCGATCATCGCCGCGACGCCGGCATAGAAGGCGGGGTAGTCCCCTGGATCACACGGCGCGTCGCGGGTTTCGACGCCCGCACCCTCGCCCACCAGCGACAAATGCGCGGGCACGCGATCGATGCCCCAGCCCTCCGCCCCTGGCAGGGTGCCGGCTCGCAGCGCATTTTCCTGCGGATCGAGGCCGTGCTTGATCCAGCTGCCCTTGGTCCCGTGGACCGCAAAGCGTAGCGCCGACGCAGGCATCATCATGCTGGCGTGCAGGATCACCCTAAGCCTGGGATACACCAACGTGACATGGGCATAATCGGGGGATTGGCCGCCGGGTCGCTGAATGGCGAAATCGGCGATCACGCGATCGGGCAGGCCGAACAACACCAGCGCCTGATCGATCAAATGCGGCCCCAGATCGTTCCACACCCCTGCCCCTGCATGTTCGCGCCAGCGATCGATCACCTGCGGGCGGAAGCGATCGAAATGGCTTTCGAACTGGATCACCTCGCCCAACGCGCCTTGGCCGATCAACCGGCGCAGCGTCAGGAAATCGGCATCCCAACGGCGGTTGTGAAACACCGTCACGCTGCGGCCCGCCGCATCGGCGGCATCGGCCACCGACTGGGCATCGACCAGCGTCAGTGCGAACGGCTTGTCGACCACCACATGCCGCCCCGCCCGTAGCGCGGCGATAGCCTGCTCGGCATGCAACGCATCGGGGGTGGCAATCACCACCAGATCGATCGCATCGTCGTCAAGCAGCGTTGCCAGATCGGGCACCACTTGCATTCCCGGCAAATCGGCCCAGACCTTGGCAGGGTCACGCGACACTACCGATCGCAGCGTGAGGCCCGGTGCTGCTCCGATCAGCGGTGCGTGAAACACCCTGCCCGCCAGACCATAGCCGACCAGTCCGACTCCAAGCATTCCGGCCATTTCGTTTCTCCTATCCGCCCCACTACAATGCAAAAGGGCGGTCTATCGGACAATGTTCGGCGTGACGCTGTATATCCTTGCAACGCCTGACCCACCGGATTCCGGGCTTTTGAACGCCAGTGTTCAAAAATTATGGTTCGGGCTATTGCAATGTTGCGACTGCGAACGCACTTGGCGGTCGCCGACGAAAATTTTGGCGCATGCAAGAGGTGAACGGCAATGCCGCAGGTAACGAACAATTTATGGAACCCGCTGCGGCTGACCGCTGCGATGCCGCTCATGTCGGCGATGCTGCTGGCAGCATGCTCGGGCGAAGCCCCGCCCCCGGCGCGCCCGCCGATGCAGGTGTCGGTCGCCAATCCCATCGAGCGCGAAATCCGCGACTGGGATGAATATGTCGGCCGGTTCGAAGCGATCCAGGACGCCGAGATCCGCCCCCGCGCCACCGGCACGATCACCCGCGTCATGTTCAGCGATGGCCAGCAGGTAAGCAAGGGCCAGGCGCTGTTCGAAATCGATCCCCGCCCCTATCGCGCCGCATTGGCACAAGCCCGTGCGCAGGCCCAGCGCTCCGAAGCAACGCTGGCAAATGCACGCAGCGAACTCCAGCGCTCCGAAAAGCTGCTGGCGGCGCAAGCGGTCAGCCGCGAAGAGTTTGAAACCAGCCAGGCTGCGCTCCGCACCGCGCAAGCCGATGTAGCGGCAGCACGCGCGCAGACCCAGACTGCCGAACTGAACGTCTCGTTCACCACGGTTCGCGCGCCGATTTCGGGGCGCGTGTCGAGCCGCCGCGTCAGCAACGGCAATTTCGTCAGCGATGGCCAGACCGTGCTGACCCGTATCGTATCGACCGGTCCGATCTGGTTCGTGTTCGACGGTGCCGAGGCATTTTACCTGAAATATCGCCGGCAGGATCAAAGCGGCGAGCGCCGCTCCTCGCGCGACGCCCGCAACCCGGTGGAAATCCAGCTCTCGGACGAGAGCGGCTGGAACTGGCGCGGCAAGGTGGATTTTGTCGATAACACGATCGATCCCAATTCGGGCACGATCCGGGCGCATGCGCTGATCCAGAATCCCGATGACTTCCTCACACCGGGCATGTTCGGCCGCGCCCGCCTGCTTGGATCGGGGAACTATCGTGCGATGCTGATCCCCGAAGAAGCGATCGTCAGCGATCAGACCCGCCGGTTCGTCTATGTCGTCGGTGCCGATGGCAAGACTGCGCCGCGCCCGGTCGTCACCGGCCCGACCGCCGACGGGCTGCGTGTGGTCCGCGAAGGGCTGAAGCTGGACGACCGCGTCGTCATCGCCGGCTTGACCGCGTTGCAACCGGGCATGCCGGTGCAAGCCAAGCTCACCAAGATCCAGCTGAAGCCGGCTAGCAATTCGCCGGCATCGATGCCGGTATCGACCCCACCCGCTTCCGCAGCCAGCGCGGCGAACTGAGATGAAATTCCCGCATTTCTTCATCGATCGCCCGATCTTCGCGGCGGTCCTGTCGATCCTCATCCTGGTGTTCGGCCTGGTGGCGCTCCCCGCCCTGCCGATAACCCAATATCCTGAGATCGCACCGCCAACGGTGGTCATCACCGCGTCATTCCCCGGGGCCAGCGCCGAAACGCTAGCCGAAACCGTCGCCGCCCCGATCGAGGAAGCGGTGAACGGCGTCGAGAACATGATCTACATGTCCTCGTCGAACACCGGCGACGGCCAGACCCAGATCACCGTCACCTTCGCGCAGGGCACCGATGCCGATCAGGCACAGGTGCTGGTGCAGAACCGGGTGGCCTCGGCCGAGCCGCGCCTGCCCGAACAGACGCGCCAGATCGGCGTAACGGTGCTCAAGAACTCGCCAGACTTCCTGATGGTGGCGATGTTCTCGTCACCCGATGGCTCGCTCAGCCAGGAATATGTCTCGAACTATGTCGGGACGCAGGTGATCGACCGGATCTCGCGCGTGTCGGGCGTCGGCAACGCGCAAAGCTTCGGCAGCCGCGACTATAATATGCGCGTCTGGATCGATCCCGATCAGGCCGCCGCGCGCAACCTGACGGTCGATGAAATCACCGCCGCGGTCCGCGCACAGAACGCGCAGGCAGCGGTCGGTTCGGTCGGTTCGCCGCCGTTCAATACCGGCAAGAATGCGTTCCAGCTCGGCATCCAGGCCGAAGGTCGCCTCACCACCCCCGAACAGTTCGGCGAGATCATCGTCAAGCGCGGCGAAGGCGGCGCACTCACCCGGTTGCGCGATGTGGCGCGGGTCGAGCTCGGGGCCGAAACCTATTCGATCAATGCGTATCTGAACGGAAAGCCGGTCACCGCCGTCGCGATTTCACAGCTTCCCGGATCGAACGCGCTGACCACCGCCGACGCGGTGATCGCCGAGCTCGAACAGGTGTCGAAGACCTTCCCGCCGGGGATGAAGTACGAAATTCCGTACAACCCGACCGAATATATCTCGGCGTCGATCGATGCCGTGTATCATACACTGATCGAGGCGATCATCCTGGTCAGCCTGGTCGTGCTGATCTTCCTGCAAAGCTGGCGCGCGGCGATCATCCCGATCATCGCGATCCCGGTCTCGTTGGTCGGCGCGCTGGCGGTACTGCTGGGATTTGGCTTCTCGCTCAACAACCTCTCGCTGTTCGGGTTGGTGCTCGCGATCGGTATCGTCGTCGATGACGCGATCGTCGTGGTCGAGAATGTCGAGCGCCTGATGGAGGAAAAGGGGCTGACCCCGCTCCAGGCAGCGCATGAAACGATGGACGAAGTATCGGGCGCGCTGATCGCGATCGCGCTGGTGCTGTGCGGGGTGTTCATCCCGACCAGCTTCATCCCGGGCATTTCGGGCACCTTCTATCAGCAGTTCGCGCTGACGATCGTGTCGGCCACCGCCATCTCGGCCTTCATCTCGCTCACCTTGTCGCCCGCCCTTGCGGCGTTGATCCTCAAGCCCAAAAAGCATGAGGATGTCGCCCCCGCCGCTGGCGTGCGCGGCTGGCCCACCCGTTTTGCCCGCAGCTTCAATCGCGGGTTCGAATGGCTGGCCGAACGCTATGGCCGGCTCACCGCGCGTGCGATCCGCATGCTGGGGATCGTCGGTATCGCCTATGTCCTGCTGATCGCAGCGGCTGGGTGGCAGTTCTACTCGACGCCAACCGGGTTCATTCCGGCGCAGGATCAGGGCTATGTCATCGTTGCGGCACAGCTTCCGCCTGGCGCGTCGCTCGAGCGGACCACCGCGATGATGCTGCGCGCGCAGGAAATCACCGGCAAGAACGCATATGTGAAGGACACGGTGGCGTTGGTCGGCCTCGACGGCGCAAGCTTTTCGGCTGCGCCCAACACCGCCGCGATGTTCGTGACGATGAAGGGTCACGCCGAGCGGCCGCCGGCCGACGACGTCGCCAACATGCTGCGCGGTGCCTTCAGCCAGTTGACCGAGGGTATGCTGCTGGTGATCCCGCCACCCCCGGTTCAGGGCATCGGCACCGGCGGCGGCTGGAAGATGATGATCGAGGATCGTCAGAACCGTGGCTATGGCGCGCTGGAAGCGGCTGCGTTTCAGATGATGATGAAGGCAAATGCCGCCCCAGGCATCACCGGCGCTTTCACCCTGTTCAACACCAAGACTCCGCGTTTGTTCGCCGACATTGATCGCGAACGGGCAGAGCAGCTTGGGGTGCCAGTGGCGAATATCTTCTCGACCCTCGGAACGTATCTGGGCTCGTCATACATCAACGACTTCAACTTCCTCGGCCGCACTTTCCGTGTGACCGCACAGGCCGATGCGCCCTATCGTGACGAAACGTCGGATGTCGGCCGGCTGCGCACCCGCTCGGCTTCGGGCCAGATGGTGCCGCTCGATGCGGTGATGACCCTGCGCGACGACAGCGGGCCGTATCGCGTGGTGCGGTACAATCTATACCCCTCGGCCGAATTGCAGGGAAACACCATTCCCGGCTTTTCGACCGGCCAGAGCCTGGCAACGATGGAGCGGATCGCCGCCGAAACACTGCCCGACGGGATGAGCTATGAATGGACCGAACTCGCGTTCCAGCAAAAGCAGGCGGGCAACACTGCGATCGTCGCCTTTGGCCTGGCGGTGCTGTTCGTCTTCCTGCTGCTGTCGGCCAATTATGAAAGCCTGACCCTGCCGTTCGCGGTGATTCTGATCGTGCCGATGTGCCTGTTGGCGGCGCTGCTCGGGGTCAATTTCATGGGGCTGGACAACAACATCCTCACCCAGATCGGGTTGGTGGTGCTGATCGGCCTGGCGGCAAAGAACGCGATCCTCATCGTCGAATTTGCCAAGGCGAATGAAGACCGCGGCGACGAAATGTATGAAGCTGCGCGGCATGCCGCTGCTCAACGCCTGCGGCCGATCCTGATGACCTCGATCGCGTTCATCCTGGGCGTGCTGCCGCTGGTGATCGGGTCAGGCCCCGGTGCCGAGCTTCGCGCAGCGCTGGGTGTGGCGGTGTTCTTCGGCATGATCGGCGTCACGCTGTTCGGCCTGCTGTTCACCCCTGCATTCTACATCATGAGCCGTCGCATGGGGAATGGCGCAGCGCGCTGGCGTGATCGGCACAAGCCGCGCCAGCCTGTCGATCAGCCCCCTGCCCCGCCCGCCCCCGCTGCCGGAGAGCCCGCATGAAGAAGCTGGCAAGTCTAACCGCCGCGCTGATGGTTTCGGCCTGCGCGGTTGGCCCCAACTATGAAAGGCCCGCAACGCCGGGCGGCATCACCAGCGAAGCCGCCTTTGCCGAAGGCCAGAGGCTGAGCGCGGTCTCGGCACAGGCGCTGCCCGAAAAATGGTGGCAGCTCTATGACGACCCCAATGTTGATCGGCTGGTGACCGAGGCGCTGGTGCACAATACCGACATTCGGCAGGCCGCCGCGAACCTGCAACGCGCACGCGCCGTCCTAGGCGAAACGCGCGGACGACGGTTGCCCACCACCAGCCTGTCGGCGCAAGGCACGCGACAGCGCACCGGGTCGAACAGCTTCGGCGCGCAATTCGGTGAGGGGCAGCAAATCCCCTCGTTCGAAACCGACTTTTTCACCGCCGGTGTCGATGTCGGCTATGAACTCGATCTGTTCGGCGGCGTCAGCCGTGCGATCGAGGCGGCTCGCGGCGATGTCGCGACGGCTGCGGCGCAGGTCGATGCCGCTCGCGTATCGGTCGCCGGCGAAACCGCGCGCGCCTATGCCACCGCATGCAGCAATGCCAGCCAGATCGCGGTAGCGCGCGAAACGGTGGAACTTCAGCAGCAGACGCTGGACCTCACGCGCCGGCTGTTCGAAGCCGGGCGTGGCCAGCGCCGTGACGTCGAACGCGCCGATACGCTGCTGGCCCAGACCCAGGCCCAAGTGCCGTTGCTGGAGGCCGAACGCCGCGCGTCGCTTTATGCCCTCGCGACGCTGACAGGTCGTCCGGCCGCCGAGATCGATGCAACCGCCAACGCCTGCACCGCGCCGCCGCGCACGTCACAGATCATCCCGATCGGCGATGGCGCGGCGCTGCTGGCGCGCCGTCCCGACGTTCGCCAGGCCGAACGCAAGCTGGCGGCGGACACTGCCCGCGTCGGCGTTGCGACAGCGTCGCTCTATCCGTCGATCCAGTTGCTCGGGTCGACCAGCCTGGCTTCGACCTCGATCGACAATCTTGTCGAGCGCGACAGCATCAACTTCTCGCTGGGGCCACTGATTTCGTGGAACTTCCCCAATATGACGGTTGCCCGCACCCGCTTGCGCCAGGCCAAGGCAACTGCCGATGGCAGCCTTGCCGCGTTCGACGGCGTGGTGCTGACCGCGCTTCGTGAAGTCGAACAGGCGCTTGCCCGCTATGCTGGCGAACTCGACCGCAACCGGACGTTGCAACGCGCGGTGCGCGCGTCGGGCGAATCGGCGCGGCTGTCGCGGCTGCGGTTCGATTATGGCGCCGACAGCTTCCTGCAACTGATCCAGTCCGAACAGGAGCGCGCCGATGCGCGGGCCGCACTCGCGGCCTCGGACGCGACGCTGGCCGATGCACAGGTGAACCTGTTCAAGGCGCTGGGCGGTGGCTGGGAAAATGCACCCGACGTCACCCGGCGGGCGGCGACGGCGGCGGCACAGTAACCGTCAAACTCCCCTCCCGGCTGGGGAGGGGAGTTTGATCAGGCATCGATGGTGATGTCAGCCATCAGCGCCTCGGTGAAGCGCTTGCGCCACCACACCACATCTTCGTTCACCACATTGTCCATCATCGCGCGCCAGCGGGTGATCCGCTCTTCGCGGGGCATCTTCAGCGCCAGCACGATCGCATCGCTGATCTCCTCGGCGCTGTAGGGATTGATCAGGACCGCGCCCTCCTTGAGTTGCGCCGCCGCCCCGGCAAAGCGCGATAGGATCAGCACGCCGGGATCGTCGGGATCCTGCGCCGCGACATATTCCTTGGCGACCAGGTTCATCCCATCGCGAAGCGGCGTCACCAGCCCGATGCGAGCGGCGCGATATATCCCCGCCAGTTGGTCGCGCGGATAACCCTGGTTCACATATCGGATCGGCACCCAATCGACATCGGCGAACGCGCCGTTGATCCGCCCCGACATGCCCTCCAGCGCAGTGCGTATCTTTTGATAGCTTTCGACCGCGCCGCGCGAAGGCGGTGCGATCTGGAGCAGGAACACTTCCTTGCGCTCTTCGGGATAGGTTTTCAGGAAACGCTCATAGCCAAGGAACCGCTCCTCCAGCCCCTTGGAATAATCGAGCCGATCGACCCCGACGATCATGTCGCGGCCCACCGCACTGTCGCGCATCCGCCGGAACGCAAGGCGAGCCGTGGGGCTGTGCGATGCCTCGATAAACTCCTTGGCGTCGATCCCGATCGGGTCGGCCATGACGTGCAACACCCGATCGCCCAGCGTCAGCATATGCCCGTCGAGCGTCGCGCCCAGTTCGACCACGGCATAGTCGCAAAAACTGTCGAGCCATTCTTGGGTGTGAAATCCGATGACGTCATAATCGAACAGATGCCGCACCAACTCCGCCGCTTCGGGCAATACGCCCAGCAGCCGTCGCGGTGGCCAAGGAATGTGCAGGAAAAAGCCGATCCGGTTCCTGCACCCGCGCGCGCGAAGCGAACTGCCGAGCGGAAACATGTGATAGTCCTGAATCCAGACGACATCGTCGGCTTCGATCAGTGGCCGAACGGTATCGGCAAAGCGATCATTGACCCGCTGATACCCACCGGCGAAATCGCGCTCATATTCGGCCAGGTCGATGCGGTAATGGAATAACGGCCACAAGGTGCGGTTGGCGTAGCCGTTATAATATTCCTCGATATCCTGCTCTTCCAGATCGACGGTGGCGGTGGTCACCCCCTGCGCGCGCTGGAAGTTGATATGGCCGGTGAAATGATCGGTGGTTTCACCCGACCAGCCGAACCAAATGCCCTTATACTCGCGCAGCGCCGCCGCCAGTGCCACCGCCAACCCGCCCTGCGCCCCCGAATTGGACTCGGTCGGGGCAGAGACTCGGTTGGAAATGATGATCAGGCGGCTCAACGAATAGCACTCCATGGTTTGCTCAGCAGGACCGCACAATTGATCATGCCGACCAGCGAATAGGTCTGGGGATAATTGCCCCATAATTCCCCGGTTGCGGGGTCGATATCTTCGGACAGCAGCCCGGCGGCGGTTCTGCGCGACAGCATTTCGTCGAACAGCGCGCGCGCGTCGGCGTCTCTTCCAGTGAAATGCAACGCTTCGATCAGCCAAAAGGTGCAGACGTTGAATGCCGTTTCGGGCAATCCGAAATCATCTTCGGTATCGTATCGCAGCATATGGCTGCCCCGCCGCAGCCCCGCCTCGACCGCGTTCAGCGTGCCGCGAAAGCGGGGATCGTCGGGCGACAGGAAACGCAGGTCGAGCAACTGGATCAGGCTGGCATCGAGATCATCGCCCGAAAAGGTGGCCGACAGCCGCTGCGTATCCTCGCGCCACGCCGACTTCTCGATCGTCGCGCGCATCGTGGCGGCACGCTCGTTCCAGAATTTCTCGCGGTCGGGCAGGCAAAGCCGCCCCGCCGCATTGGCAAGCCGATCACACGCCGCCCAGCACATCGCCGCCGAATAAGTATGCACCGATTGCCGGGTGCGAAGCTCCCACAGCCCGGCATCGGGCTTGTCGTACAGCTCCCATGCCCGCTCACCCACCCGTTCGAGCGCTTCGAAATCCTCGATCCCCGCCATGCGGAACAATCGCTGGTCAAAGAACGCCTGGACGTTCGACAGCACGATCTGGCCATAGGCATCGTGCTGGATCTGCTCATAGGCCTGGTTGCCCACACGCACCGGCCCCATCCCGCGATACCCCGCCAGCCGCTCGGCTTCGCGCTCGGTCAGTTCGGCTTCGCCCAGCAGCCCGTATAACGGCTGGATGTCCCCGCCCTTCGCCCCGTCGACGATGTTGCGCAGATAGCCCAGATACCCCTCGAGCACGTCGAGCGCACCGACCCGGTTGAGCGCTTGCACGGTGTAGTAAGCGTCGCGGATCCAGCAATAGCGGTAATCCCAGTTGCGCTGCGACCCGACATGCTCGGGGATCGACGTGGTCAATGCTGCGACAATCGCGCCGGTTTCCTCATATTGGCACAGCTTCAGCGTGATGGCCGATCGGATCACCACATCCTGCCATTCGAACGGCGTCGCCAGCCCACGTACCCAATGCTGCCAATGCTCGGTGGTATAGGTCAGCATCTCCTCGACCGTGGTCGAAAGATCGCCGGCAAAGCTCTCATCGGGGCCAAGGAAGAAATGCAGCGGCCGCTCGACGCGGAAGACGCGCTCTGCCTCGAGCATGCCCACCGGTGCGTTGGTCGACAGCCGAAGCTGAATGCCGTCGAGCAGGAAGCGGATATGGTTCGATCCGCTGGTCCGCTCGACCGCTGAATCGCCCCAATTGCGCGTCGGGCGCAGCCGCACGCGAATGCGCGGGCTGCCTGCGATCGGCTTGACGCAGCGCACGAAGGCGACCGGGCGATAGGTTCGCCCAAGCCGTTCTAAACGCGGGCAGAAATCGGTCACCTCGATCACGCCGCCATTCGAATCGGTCATCCGGCTCACCAGGATCGGGGTGTTCTGGCGGTAATGCTGGTCGATCGAAACGCAGTCCTCCAGGTCGATCGCCCAAAGCCCAACCGCGTCGTCCGATTCAGGATCGCGCCCGTCGATCAGCGAGGAAAACGTCGGGTCGCCATCGACGCGCGGCACGCATCCCCAAACGAAGCGCGCGCCGCGATCGACGAGCGCGCTGACCTGGCAATTACCGATCGGCCATAGATCGAGCGTGGGGGTCATACCGCCACCTGCACGGCGCCTTGCAACCACGCGCGCACCTGCGCCACATCGGCCAGGCGATACCCCGCCGCCGTCGGACGCGCATCGCCCACCAATATGCCAACGCCGCCCATTGCGGCCACCGCATGGAAACCGTCCTCGTCGGTCACATCGTCGCCCAGGAACACCGGCCGCATCCCAGCGAACGGCGCATCCTGCATCAATCGGGTGATCGCGCTGCCCTTGTCCCCGCTGGCGGCGCGCAGTTCGATCATCATCTTGCCGGGTTGCAGGTGCAGCGCATGTTCGGTCGCCAGCCGCTGCGCCAGCACGCGCGCATCGGCTTCGTGCTGCGGGGCCATGCGATAATGGAGCCCCACGCCAAAGGGCTTGGTCTCCACCAGCACATCATCGCGCGTCGCGGCAAAGGCATGAACCTGCGCCATCACCCGATCCAGCGTCGGCGGCAGCGCGGGTGCGGCGGTGCGGCCATCGGGCCAGCGAAACTCGACCCCGTGGCTACCAGCCACGGCAAAGCTGAGACTGCCAAACATATGCTCGACATGCGCGATCGCCCGCCCGGTCACGATCGCAACCCGCCCATCCAGCGCCTCACCCAGCCGCGCGATCAGCCCGCGCAGTTCGGCATCCGCCGTCACCGCATCGGGACGGTCCTGTAAGTCTACCAATGTCCCGTCAAAATCGAGAAACAGGCTGGCACCGCGAAGCAATGCCCTGGGTGGGGGCAACAGCCCCTGGGCATCGGTAATGATAGAATTTTGCAAAACGGCCTCCCGCGACTTGAACGTTCCGGATGCGAACCGGTTTCGCGTTGCAGCAAAAAAATTGGCAACTATCAGGCAGCCTGACGCTTGCCGCCCGGAACGGGATTGGAAAACACCATATCGTCGTCGATCGATCCAAAGCGCAGCGCGACCAGATCGCGCGCATAGCTTTGGTGCAGCTTCCACGGCGCATGCGCGCCCTGCTTGGGAAACCGATCAATCGCCCGCTGGATATAGCCCGACGAGAAATCCAGAAACGGATGCGCCGCCGGATCGGCATCGCTTTGCGTCGGCGTCGCTTGCCGAACGCCGCGTTTGGTCATCGCGTTGAGCAAGCGGCAGATATAGGCGGCGGTCAGATCGGCCTTCAACGTCCACGACGCATTGGTATAGCCGAACGAATACGCCAGATTAGGCACCCCGCTGAACATCATCCCCTTGTAATTCAGCGTCTGGCTGAACACGATCGGTACGCCATTCACCGTCACCGGCATGTCGGCCATCAGTTGCAGCTCCAGCCCGGTCGCGGTGACGACGACATCGGCGACGACTTCCTCGCCATTGGTCAGGCGGATGCCGTCGGCGGTGAAGCGATCGATATGCCCGGTGACCACGCTCGCCTCGCCGCGCTTGATCGTCTCGAACAGATCGGCGTCGGGCACCAGGCACAGCCGTTGGTCCCACGGATTATAGCTGGGCGTGAAATGGGTATCGACGTCATAGTCGGGGCCAAGATGATCGCGGACCCAGCCAAGCAGCCGCTTCTTGGTCTGCTGCGGATATTTGCGCGTGCGGCTATAAAAAAACTGCCCCAGCAGCACGTTGCGCCAGCGCACGACGCCATATGCCAGCTTGGCCGGCGCAACGCGGCGCAGCCAATTGGCGAAACGATCATGCGATGGGCGAGCGACAATATAGCTTGGCGACCGCTGCAACATGGTAACATGCGCCGCCTGCTTGGCGAGTTCTGGCACCAGCGTAACCGCCGTCGCGCCGCTGCCGATCACCACCACCTGCTTGCCGGCATACTCCAGTTCGGCTGGCCAGAATTGCGGATGCACCACAATGCCGCCAAAATCGTCGCGCCCCGCGAAATCGGGGGTGTAGCCCTTGGCATAGTCATAGTAGCCGGTGCACATGTGCAGGAAATTGCAGGTATAATTGCGCGGCACCGCCGCCTCGCCTTCCTCCACCGTCAATGTCCATAGCGCATCGGCGCTCGACCAACTGGCAGCCACCACGCGCTGGCGATAGCGGATCCGGCGCTCCAGATCGTCTTCGCGCGCGGTTTCCTCGATATAATTCAGGATCGACGGGCCATCGGCGATCGCCTTGGCCTCGGTCCAGGGTTTGAACGCATAGCCAAGCGTATGCATGTCCGAATCCGAACGAATCCCCGGATAGCGAAACAAGTCCCAGGTGCCGCCCTTGCGCTCGCGCCCCTCCAGGATCACGAAACTGCGGTCGGGGCAGCGCTCGCGCAGGTAATGTCCGGCACCGATGCCAGACAAGCCCGCCCCCACCACTACGACGTCGAAATGCTCCACAGTCATCGCGTTTCTCCCGCCATACCCGTTATTCGATTCAGGCGATGAACGAAAGGCGGGACATAGCCCGCCTTTGCGATCCCCAAAGGATCAATAATCGCGCGAATAGCGAAGATTGACGTTCGATCCGCCGAACGATCCGGTCTGCGACAACACGCTCAACGTTTTGGTCAGCGCCACTTCGAGCTGGGTGGCGGTGAAGCCACGCGCGTCGGTAATAATCTCGACATAAATGTCGTCGGTCAGATATTGCCCAGCCGACAGCGCCGTGCCGCGCCCGGTTGCCTCATCCCCGCCGACGATCCGCAGGCGATCGATGCCGCCCGCCTGGCGCAACTCACCCAGCGGGTTCAGCCCGCCGCCCGATCCGCGCAAAGAATTAAGCGCCGATGCCAATTGGATCGCCTGCACCGCCGATAGGTTCGTCACCGAACTGCCGAACAATATCCGCGATAGCACCTCATCCTGCGCCAGCGCCGGGGTCGAGCTGAACGCCACCCGCGGTTGTTGCGCGGTGCCGGTGACGTTGATGATCGCCGTCACGCCTTCGGTGGTGGTGCTTGCCGAAATCGCGACATTGGGATTGGTCAGGTCATTGCCCTCATAGCTGATCACCCCGCGCGTCAGGTCGAACCGCTTGCCCGAGAAGGAATAGGTTCCCCGCACAACCTCGATCGTCCCGGTGATGCGCGGATTGGCCGAGGTTCCGCCGACCCGCAGATCAGCCTCCCATTCGGACTCCAGCCCCATCCCCGATACGAACAGCCGGTTGTCGGCGCGGACATTGATCGCCAGGCGGAACAGCCCTGGCGGGCCGCTGACTGCACCATCCGAGGTCGCGACCTTCACGACATCGCCGCGCCGCCGGATGCCGGTAAGTTCGGCGACTTCTGCCGCGCCCTGGCGGATCACCTGATAGCGTGCCTCGGGGATCACGATGTCGCCCTGGATCAGCCCGCCATCGGTGCCATTGGTCAGCCGGATATTGCCGGTCGCGGTGGCACCCAGCGCATCGCTGCGCGCCAGCCGCGCATTGTTCAGCCTGGCGCGAACGTCGATCGGGAAGCCGCTATTCGCCGCCAACCCGACATAGCCTTGCGCAGTCACGGTGCCTTCGCCCGCTGTCGCCTGCAATTCGGTCAGCTCGAAACGGTCGTTGTTGAACCGCCCGTTGATCCGCATCGCCGTCAGCCGCGTGCCATAGGTTTCATTCTCGTACCGCAGGCTGTTCGCCCGAACGACACCCGCAATGCGCGGCGCGCCAACGGTGCCCGAGAAATCGGCGGCGATGCCCACCGGACCCGACAGGCGCTGGTCAGCAATACCCGTCAGGGAAAACAGCACGTCCGACGGGCCGTTATAGCGGATGCCGCCGGTCAGCAGTGCCTGGGCATAGCCGCCGCTGCCGGGAGTGAACCCCGCCACGACCCGCCCGATCGTCGCACCGCCCCGCTGGACAATGGCGCGAAGGTCGCTTCGCCCCGATCCCAGCGTACCGATCGCCTGAATATCGACCGGAGCCGATACCGTCGCCAAGCTCGATCGCGTGAAATTATCGACCTCGATCCGGGCGTTGCCGGTCGGGAAGGCCGCGCCCGCGGCCTGCGTCGCCTCGAAACTGCCGCTTGCCGATCCGCCCAGCCCCAGGCCGGGGACAAAGGCGTTAGCAATCGCCAGGTCCAGCTTGTCGAGCCGTCCCTGCACCGACATGCCATTGCCATAGGTGCCCGCGATCCGGGCCGATCCATTGTCGAAGTCGATCCGCGTCGGGAACAGGCGATAACCGCCATCCGCCGGCACGATCCGCGCCGGCTGCACCGTGCGGAAACCGATGCCGTTGCCCTGCCCCTTCAGCGCCACCAGATATTGGCCGCGGCCTAGCCGTGCATTGGCCGCGATCTCGAACGGCACGCCCGACGATCCGCGCGCCAGCGCCGTGACGGTGCCGTTGCCGCCGCGATAATCACCGCGCGCGCGCGCCTGGGTAATGACGAAATCGCCCTGGCGGAAATTCGCCACCTGCGCGTCGAACACCATGGCTGGGGCATCGTCATACAGCACCACCGACCCGTCGATGATCGCGCGACCGATGGTGAGGCCGGCATCGCCGGGAATCCGCGCATTGTTCGCCCGCGCGCTAACGGTTGCGCTTTGATAGCTCCCCTGCGCGCCCAGTCTAGCGATGCCGTTCACGCCCGAGCCGGAGAAGTTGAGCGCGCCGGTGAACGGCCCTGCATCGGTGGCAGCGATCCGGCCATCGATGTTCATGCCCGCAAACACCGTATCGCGAATGTCGGCGGTCAGGCGCGGCCCGGTCCGCAGCAGGACATTGGCGTTGAACGGGCCATAATCGGTATCGCCGGTTGCCTTTACCGCATAAGCATCGCCCTGCCCGCGAATATTCGCGACCAGATCGCTCAAGCCGACGCCAACCCCGGGGCGCGGCGCCCGCAGCAGCACGACGGGCGCGGCGACGGTGCCGCTGACGCGCGCGGCGATCGGGCCATATTGGGTCGATATCGCATCGGCATTGACCAGCAGCGGCCCGGCAAAATCATATCGCCCCGCCCCCCGCGTGATACGGAATTGCGGCGCGTTCAGGCGCAGATTGTCGAAGCGGACGATCCCATCCGGCCCCAGCGCGACATTGGCCGCAGTGGTCGCATTGCCGCCCAGAAAGCTGCGAACCCCGTCGTTGAACAGCCGGGTCGTCTGCGCGACGACGCGGCCACGGATGCCGTATCCGCCAGCGGTGGCAACCAGATCGGCATCGGTGCTAAGATCCAGGATACCGATCGAGGCCAGTTCATAATCATTCACCCGCCCCTTCAGCGCGCCGGTATAGCGTCCGGTGCCAAGGTCGGCGACGATCACCGCCGTCGCGTCGATCCGGTCGGAGCGGATACGCAGATTGTCCGACAGCAATTGCTGCCCCGAATAGGCCAGATCGCCATTGATCGCGACATTGGTGACCAGCCCGCCAATGGCTGCGTTCAGCCCCGCAATGCGGGCGGCACGGGCATTTACCGGCACCAGGATGCGATCGGCATTCACCGTCGCGCGACCCTCGGCATAAAGCCGCTCGACCACCGTTTCGCCAAAGCCGATCGCTGCCGCCTGCAGCTTGTAATCCACCGTCGGCGTCGCGAACGCCCCGTCGAGCGCCACTTGCGCGCGCACGGCATTACCGTTGAGATTGTCGGCGATCGCGCCCGGCGTCAGCAATTGCGCCTCGGCGCGAAAGCCCTCGAAACGGCTTCGGCCAAGATCGAGCAGCCCTTTGGTCGCCACCGCCAGTGCATCCGATCGCAGGCGAAGCTGGGTATCGAGGCGGCGGTTTTCGAGCAGCCGCGCATCGAGCGCGATTTGCAGCCCCGATGCCATCAGCCGCTCGACCGGCCCTTCCAGATACAGCCCTGGCTGGGCACGCCCGCGCACCTGGAAAAAACCATCGCGCGCAGTGACAGCGATATTGGCCAGGCTTTGCCCGCCAAGCGTTCCCGCCAGCCGCCCGGTCCAGCGCGCCCATGTCCCCTGCCCATCGATCGAAATCGCCAATGGCGCGCGAAGTGCCGCCATGCTGCCGATCAGCCCGTCCGCCGGGGCATTCAGCTTCAGGTCGACGTCGAACCGGTCGTCATCGGGCACCGCATCCAGCGCCAGCACCAGCCTATCGCCGCCGGCAATACCGGGGGCACGCAGCGTCACCGCCTTGGCGCTAAGCTGTGCGCGGCGATCGGCGATATGCACTTCGCCATCGATCTGCGCGATGTGGCGCTTGCCCGTCACTGCGGGCGCAAGCTCGATCCGGGCGATCGCCAGCCGGTTCACGTCGATGTTGAGATCGGGCAGCAGCGGCGCGTCGGGGTCGCTCGGCGTTTCCTTCAATTCGGGCATCCGCGCGATCCGCACCAGCGGGCTGGTGAGCGATCGAATGTCGACATGGTTCGACGCAAAGGCAAAGGGACGCCAGTCGACCGCAAACCGCGGCGAGGTAGCGAACACCCCGCGCTGATCGCGCAGCCGAACGTCGCGCAACACCATCGCGCCGTAAAGCGATCCCTCGATCCGCCCGACCTGTACGTTGAGCCCCGAAGCCAGGGTATAGCCGTTGATCTGATTGGCCACGAACCGCCGCCCCGGCGCGGTATTCAGCCCGGCCACCACCAGGCCAAGCAGTAATGCGACGCCGATAACGGCAATGCCGATCCACTTCAGCACGCGCTGCCACATCGGCGCACCACCGGGTTGCTCGTCGCGTGGCGCTTCGGGCTGATCCTGGGCGATGGTGTCGGTCATCAAAACGCCTGCCCGATCGAGATATAGACCGCGATCAGCGATTCACCTTCGCGGCGCGCGATCGGGGTTGCGACATCGAGCCGCATCGGGCCGAAATTGGTATAGAACCGCCCGCCGATCCCCGCGCCGAAGCGCAAGTCCGATCCTTTGGGCAAGGTGCTGTCATACACCTGCCCAGCATCGATGAACGGCACGATGCCGAAATTGCCGAAGCGATAGCGCGCCTCAAGCGCGAACTCGTTCATGCTGCGACCGCCGATCGCGCGGAACACCGTTGGCGAGCTATCTTCATTCTCGGGGTCGAAATCGGGATTGGGCTCGATCGTGCGCGGTCCCAATTCCTGGAAGCCAAAGCCGCGCACCGATCCGCCACCGCCGGCATAATAGCGCCGCGACGGGGCCAGATCGTCGCGCGAAATGCCCGCAATCGCCCCGCCGCGCGCACGACCGGCGATGACGATGCTGTCGGTGACCGGGAAATAGGCGGTGCCTTCGAGCATGAACCGGCCATAGGGCCGCGCGCTGCCCTGCACCGACGCCTCGGGGCTGACGTTCAGCTTCAGGCGAAAGCCCCTGGTCGGGTTCAGCAGATCGTCCGATCTATCCCAGCCGATGAACAACGGAGCCGCCACGATGCCATAGGTCCGGCGCACCCGGTCGTTCAGATCGAAATCGAAAACGTCTTCGTTGGTGGCGATCAGTTCGAGGCCATAATAATAGGTGATCCGCTTTTGCCAGATCGGCGTCGAATCATAGCTGATCCGCCCCGAAAGCGTGCCGGTGAAAGCTTCGAACGCCTCGTAATCCGACCGGTTGGCACTGGCATTCAGCAACACGGTGCGATCACGCCTGCCGGCATTCGATCGGCGAAACGTCACCCCCAGCCCCTGCTCCTGCGTGCCCGCGATGATGTTGCCAATCAGCGCGCCTTCGGGCGGGAACAGGTTGCGATGGGTCCAACTGCCCTCGGCGCGAATGCCCTGCCCGGTGCCATAACCGACTTCGCCCGCAAGCGTTCGTGCAGGCCCCGCATTCTGCCGCACCAGCAGATTGACCTGCTCGGTGCCATCGGGACCGGGCGTGCCGGTGCGCTGCGGCTCGACCGACACCGTCGAAAACAGGCTGGTGGCGATCAGCGCATCGCGCAGATCGTCGACCTTGCGGCTGTCATACAGTTCACCCGGATCAAAACGGGTAAGCACTTCGAGGTGATCGACCTCGAACACCTGGTCGCCCTGGGTCGTGATCGTGCCGAACGACGATCGCGGCCCGGTGGTCACCGGCAGTGTATAGGCTCCGGTAAAGACGCGCTCGTCGAGCAAGATGTCGCGCTGCCCCACTTCGGCAAAGGGATAGCCCTGTTGCGGCAGCTTGAGCGCGACATTGGCCTCGGCCCCCTGCACCCGCGCGGCATCGATCGTTTCGCCTATCTTCAGCGGCAATTCGCGCAGGATCAGGCCGGCTGGCACGGTCTCCTCGGCCTTCACGTCGATCGATCCGATCTTGTAGACCGGCCCGGCGGTAGCGGTCAGCACCGCGCGCAAATTGCCCGAATTGGCTGGGTTCTGCTCGATCGCCGACACGACCGACGCATCATAATGGCCGATCGAGCGCAACAGCCGCAGCGCCAGTTGCTCATCCTCGCGCGCTCGGGCAGCCACCTGCGTTGCATTGGCAGCCTTGCCTTTGCCCTCCTGCAATGCCGACAACGTCTTGAACGCATCGGCCAGGCCAACCTGCTTCAGTCCGTCGACGACGGTGATGTAACGGATTTCGACCGGATCGGTATCGTCCTGCGCCGCGACTTCGATCGGCGGGTTCACCTCAAACGTGGCGATCGGCGGCAGTGGTTGCGCGAGCATCGCTTCGGCGGACAAGGGCTGCGGCGCGATGGTGCCGGGATCGGCGACGGTCTGGCCGGGTACTGGCGCAGTAGCATCGGGTGCCGCAGCGGCGGGAGCCACCGGCGCTTCAAAACGTTCCATAGGTTCAAGCGGCGCGTCGAGATCGTCCGATAGCGACGGCAGCGCCGCTTCAAACTCGGCCTCGGGAATGATCGGATTCTCGATCTGGGGGGCACCGGCGATGCTCGGCAGCGTCTGGGCAGGGACATCGGCTGCAGGCGCTGTTTGCACCGTTGCAGCGGCTGGCACGCACAAGAAACACGATGCCAGGGCAACTTGCGAAACACCCCGCGCCACGGGGCCAAATGACTTACGATACCTCAAAGCGCTGCTCGTCCCCACTGCGTCCCCGCTACTTATGCGGGGCGCTTGCGAACGCGACGCGCTCATCCCCAGAACCCCGCAAACGCCCGATCGGGCATTAGGCTCCCGCGCCTCATGCAGTTTTTGCGCAACCTTGTCAGGTGCAAAGCGTGTCCGTTGGCGGGCGCTGTGCATCCTCGGGGCGTCGGCAGCGTTATCCAGCCGACGATAAGAGGGGCAAGATGAACGACGCGGCGACCACCGACCAATCGACTACCAACCCAGCGGGCATCCCCGGTTTCGATTCACATCACCCCTGGCATCACCCCTGGCCGGCATGGCGATCGATCCTGTTCCGCGTTTACACGATGATGGGCTATCATAACCTGTCGCTGATGGCGGCGGGGGTCGCCTTCTATGCGTTTCTGTCGTTCGTCCCGCTCTTGGGTGCGGTGGTAATGACCTATGGCCTGGTGGCCGATCCGGTCACCGTCACCGCGCATATGCAGACGCTGTTCGAATTGATGCCCGCCGAAGCCGCCAAGCTGATTTCAGACCAGTTGATCTCGGTCGTCAGCACCGCCGCCGAAACCGCCGGACTAGCGCTGGCGATCGCGCTCACCCTATCCATCTACGGCGCGATGCGCGCGTCGAGCGCGATCATTCAGGCGCTCAACGTGGTGTATGAGGAGGAAGAAGGGCGAAACTTCTTCAAGACCACCCTCTTATCCGCCCTGCTCACCATCGGCGCGGTCATCGCGGCGATCGTCGGCTTGTTGTCAGCCGGCGCGCTTGGCTATTTGCGCTTCCTCACCGATCTGCTCGGCCCGGCGGGCGTCGTGGTCATCCAGGCGCTGACCTGGCTGATCGCGACGCTGATCGCGACCACCGCTTTTGCCTGTGTCTATCGCTACGGCCCCGATCGCGCCCGCGCGCGTTGGCAATGGCTGTCGGTGGGATCGCTCGCCGCCACCATCCTGTGGCTGGCCGCCACCTTCGGCTTTGGCATCTACGCCGCCAATTTCGCCAATTACAACGCCACCTATGGCGCGTTGGGCGCGGTGGTGGTGCTGCTGATGTGGCTGTTCGTGTCGAGCTATGCGGTGCTGATCGGTGCCGAAATCAATGCCGAGGCCGAGCGCCAGACCGGCGTCGATTCGACCACCGGCGACCCGCGCCCACAGGGACAGCGCGGGGCGCGGATGGCCGATACCTTGCCCAGCAAACGCCAGGTGAAGCCGCGCCGCGACCAATATTGATCAGCGCGCCTTCGCCTGCTGGCGGAAACGATGCAGCAGCGGCTCGGTATAGCCATTCGGCTGCGCCACGCCTTCAAACACCAGTGCGCGCGCGGCCTGATAGGCGAGCGACTGGTCCTCGCGCCCCGCCATTGCCCGGTACAGCGGATCGCCGACATTCTGGCCATCGACCTTGGCGGCCATCCGTTTGAGCGCGGCGTCGACCTCCGCCTCGGTCGCGATGCCGTGCGCCAGCCAATTGGCGAGCAATTGCGAACTGATCCGCAACGTGGCGCGGTCCTCCATCAGCCCGACATCGTCGATATCGGGCACCTTGGAACAGCCCACCCCCTGATCGACCCAGCGCACGACATAGCCAAGAATCCCCTGGGCATTATTGTCGAGCTCGCGCGCCACTTCCTGCGGCGTCCAGTTGCGCCCGATCGCCAGCGGGATCGTCAGCAGGTCGCCAAGCGGCGGGATCGGCTCGGCAGCACGCGCCTCGCGCCGCGCCGCCACATCGACCTGATGATAATGCAGCGCGTGCAGCGTCGCGGCGGTCGGCGACGGCACCCAGGCGGTGTTCGCGCCGGTCATCGGATGCGCGATCTTTTGGTCGAGCATGTCGGCCATCCGGTCGGGCGCGGCCCACATCCCTTTGCCGATCTGCGCGCGCCCGGCCAGCCCGGTCGCCAGCCCGATCAGGACGTTGCGATCCTCATACGCCTTGATCCATGCAGCACCCTTCATCTCGCCCTTGGGCACCATCGGCCCGGCGCGCATCGCGGTGTGGATTTCGTCGCCGGTGCGATCGAGGAAGCCGGTGTTGATGAACACGATCCGGTCGCGCACCGCGTGGATGCAGGCGGCAAGATTGGCCGAAGTGCGGCGTTCCTCGTCCATCACCCCCACCTTGATCGTGTGGCGATCGATGCCGAGCAGATCCTCCACCGCGTCGAACAGATCGTTGGTGAAGGCGCATTCGGCCGGCCCGTGCATCTTGGGCTTGACGATATAGACCGATCCGGTGCGGCTGTTGCGATACCGGCCCAGCGCGCGAAGATCGTACAGGGCGATCGTGCTGGTGACGATCGCATCCAAAATGCCCTCGGGCGCTTCGTCGCCCCCTGGCAGCAGCACCGCGGGCGTCGTCATCAGATGGCCGACGTTGCGGACGAACAACACCGCCCTGCCCGGCAGCGACAGGTCGCGGCCATCGGCAAGCGCATAGCTGCGATCGGGGTTCAGCGTTCGGGTGAGCGTCTTACCCTGCTTGACGAAGCTCTCCTCCAGATCGCCGCGCATCAGCCCGAGCCAGTTGGTATAGGCCGCCACCTTGTCCTCGGCATCGACCGCCGCGACCGAATCCTCCAGATCGACGATCGTCGTCAGCGCCGATTCGAGCAGCACATCGGCGATCCCCGCCTTGTCGGTCGCGCCGATCGGGTGGTCGTGGTCGATCACCACTTCGATATGCAGGCCATGATGGCGAAACAGCAGGTTCGCGCCATGGTGGCCGATAAATTGCTGCGGATCGGCCAGATCGAGATGCCCGCTGGTGAAATCGCGCCAACTCCCGCTGCGCAGCGGTACCGCCTGATCCAGAAACGCCCGCGCACGCTCGATCACCTGCGCGCCGCGATTCGCGTCATACCCGCCCGGTGTCGGCACCCCCGGTAGTGCATCAGTGCCATACAGCGCGTCATACAGGCTGCCCCAGCGCGCATTGGCGGCATTCAATACGAAGCGGGCATTGAGCACCGGCACCACCAGTTGCGGCCCGGCCAGCACCGAAATCTCAGGATCGACCTTCGTCGTGCCGATGGTGAAGGGTGCCGGCACATCGACCAGATAGCCGATCGCGCGCAGGAACGCCTGATAGGCGAGCGGGTCGATCGCTTCGCCGCGATGCCGGTCGTGCCAGCCATCAAGCTGCGCCTGAAGATCGTCGCGCACCGCCAGTAACGCCCGGTTGCGCGGCCCGAATTGCGCAAAGATCACCGCCACGCCCTGCCAATAGCTCGGCGCATCGATGCCAAGGCCCGGCAGCACCGATTCCTCGATGAAACGCGCAAGCGAAGTCGCGATGGTCAGGCCGGCGCGTTCGGTGGTGGGCATGGCATACTCCTGGCTATGGCATTGCTCGGCACATACCCGGGGAGGCGCAACCCGTTCAGCACGCCCGGCGCGCGCAATCAACCCTGTTCATGCTCCAGTGTCGCCGCAGCCGCTTCCAATCGCTCAAGCATCGATCGCAACAGCTTGCGTTCTCCGGCGTCAAACCCCTCGAACAACCGTGCCTCCATCTCGATCGCCTTGGGCGCGACTTGTTCATACAGCGCCCGCCCCGCCGTTGACAGCGACAGGATATGCGATCGCTGGTCGCCCGGATTGGGCAGCCGATCGACCAGCCCCCGCTCGGCCAGCGCAATCGCCGCGCGACTGACCGTCACCTTATCCATCCGGGTAGCCACCCCCAAAGCCTGCTGAGTCGCCCCATCGCCCTCTGCCAGCACCGCGATCAGCCGCCATTCGGGGATGCGAAGGCCGAACATCGCCTGGTACGTGATCGCCACCACCCCCGACACGCGGTTCGACGCGATCGAAAGGCGATAGGGTAGGAAACTGTCGAGATGGAGCCGGTTCATGCCGCGATGCTACCGCGCCTTTTCCCCGCCGTCACGCCGCCAACCAAAATCGCGCAATACCATTGGCTTGGGAACAGGAATGCGCTCCGTTCGTATTGCCTGTCCCCACCGTTACAGATGCGACGCGATCCCAACCTATGTTTAGCTGGAAACACGAAGCGCAGGATGCGCTCGAACAAATGCTCTTCGCCCATGTTGAGGATCGGGCGTTCCCATGCGTCGGCGCCAAGGCGGCAATGGCCAAGGGAACCTTGCAGGTGCTTGCCTGCAATACGATCGACAGCGCGTGGGACGATGTGCGTATCCATGACGAATTGTTGCGATTTGCCACCGCCTATCGCGCCGATCCGGGGCTGTATCGCAGCTTCGCGGTGGTGTTCGACGGTCCCGGCGACCTCGACGAACCCGCGTTCGAAGCGGCATTGTGGCGCCGGGTACAGTCGCTGTCGGACAAGGACGTCTGGCGCGGTCAGGAATATGACCGGCGCGTGAGCCACGACCCCAGCAACCCGCATTTCTCGCTCAGTTTCGGGGGCGAGGCCTTTTTCATCGTCGGCCTCCATCCGCAGGCGAGCCGTCCCGCTCGCCGGTTCGGGCGGCCCACGATGGTGTTCAACCTGCACGATCAGTTCGAACAGCTTCGCGCCGACGGCCAGTATGAAAAGATGCGCGAAAAGATCATGGTCCGCGACGAAGCGCTTGCCGGCAGCCGCAACCCGATGTTGTCGCGCCACGGTGAAACCAGCGAAGCCCGGCAATATTCGGGCCGAGTCGTCGACGATGGCTGGACCCCGCCCTTCGAATATCGCGGAGACGCCCCGAAATGAGCGAGATTAGCGAAACGATCGAGATTCCCGAACGCAGCGGCACCGCCTTGCGCCTGGCCAAGGGCGAGCTGCTAGTGGTGATCGACCCGAAGGGGCAGCAGGTATCCGACCTGCTGGCGTTCAGCGCCGACGATCTGGGCGAAGTCATCTCGTCGGGTCGCACCTTCGACTATGCCGAACGCATCTATCTCACCACCGGCGACCGGTTGTTTTCCAACCGATCGAACGTCATGCTGACGATCGTCGACGATAGCGTCGGGCGCCATGATTTCCTTTTGACGCCATGCTCTTACGACACGTTCCGCCTATGCTATGAGAACGAGCCGCCGCATCGCGGATGCTTCGGCAACCTCGCCGCTGCGCTCGAACCTTATGGCGTGACGCCCGACCAGATACCCAGTGCGTTCAATTGCTTCATGAATGTCCCGGTCGACGGCGAAACCGGCAAGCTGCAAGTGCTGCCGCCGCTCAGCAAAGCCGGCGACCACATCAGCTTTCGCGCCGAGATCGACCTGATCGTCGGCCTGACCGCCTGTTCGGCCAAGGATTCGAACGGCGGCAGCTTCAAGCCGATCCATTATCGGATCGAACGCCCTTTCGAGAATTGACTGCTCATGGCCGAAGGCGAGATCATCAGGCGATTTCGGCCTGCCCGCTTCGCCGCATATAATGCGGTATCGGCGGCAACGAATAACGCTTCGGCGCTCATGCGCTCATGGTCTCGACACGACGCCATGCCGGCGGACGCGCTCAGCGCCAGCAGCCCACTGCCCCAGCTGACCGGCAACGATAAATCGCACAATGCGCTCTTCACTCGCTTCGCGACCGCTTCGGGCGCACCGCGCGCGACGACGGCGAATTCATCGCCGCCGATCCGCGCAACCATCTTTGCATCTGCGAAGGCGGCGCGCAGGCGATGCGCCACCGCGACCAGACAAGCGTCGCCAGCGGCGTGGCCGAACCGATCATTGGTTGGTTTGAACCCGTCGATGTCCAACAGCACCAACGAGCCCGCAACGGAATCGCGATCGAGAAAGTCCCGCTGAAACGTGCCGCGACTGGCCAGGCCAGTAAGTGCATCGCAGTCGGCAAGGCGTCGCAACGCCTCCCAGCGTGTGCGTTCCTCGGTAATATCCTGTTTCAGACCATATAGCTCACCCGCCCCGCCTGGAATATGGCCATATTCCGCACGGATCCTGATCCAGCGGGTTTCGCCATCGGGCCGGATAATTCGCGCATCCATATTGAAATTACCGCGCCGGGCGATGGCATCGCACCTAAGACGCTCCAGAATGTCCCGCGACTCCTCGTCGAACCAGGTGACAACCTCGCGTCGATCGAGCGATACATCGCAGGCAACCCCGAACAGGCCATAGACCCCTTCGGTCCACGCCAGACGGTCGTCGGCAAGATCGCACCGCCACGCGCCGATCCCGGCAAGGCGGGTGGCACGCGCGAGCAAGGCCCCCTCG
Organism: Sphingomonas sp. 37zxx; assembly: GCF_000786205.1. Lineage (GTDB taxonomy): Bacteria > Pseudomonadota > Alphaproteobacteria > Sphingomonadales > Sphingomonadaceae > Sphingomonas. The sequence continues at coordinate 109,062 of NZ_JROH01000005.1, forward strand.
TCAGGTGCACGATCCACGATCATTACCGGTTGCGCCAGCATGCTACTCAATGTTCGTTAACCTTGTTGAGAAGCAAGTTGGTAGCTCCATGATGGATGCAGTGCAACATAAGACCGCAAAACTTACGACTGCGTTGCCATGCAAGCACGCCCGACCATAAATCGCGCAACGATCGATGCATGTACGTCTTGCGGTTAAACGCCTGCATGATAGAAATGAAAGGGCGAAATCCGGAGACGGCACTGTTTTTCGATCGGCGGGTTATTGCGTGACGATGTAGGGTACAAAAGAAGCGTACCATTTACACTGTATAGGAGCAGGCGAATGAACTTTGGATCGATGAAGCGCACAGGTTGGTTATCGTTGGGCGTCGCGACGACTGCCCTGACGCTAGCCGCATGCTCGGGCGGCGGATCAGAGGAAAAAGCGGCAGCCCCGGCCAACACTACGACCGCTGCTGCACCGGCGGCAGCACCAGCCCCCAAAGCGGCTGCGCCCGCAGCCGACGATACTGCGACGGTAACCGGCGCGACCTTCGCAAGCTTCACCGGCGACGCCGCCAGCGGCAAGACCGTGTTCCTGCAGTGCCAAGCCTGCCATGCGGTCGAAGCCGGCGTGAACAAGATCGGGCCATCGCTTGCCGGCATCGTCGGACGCGCCGCCGGCACGGTCGCTGGCTACAGCTACACCCCCGCCAACAAAAATAGCGGCATCACCTGGACCCCCGAAAAGCTGTTCCAGTATCTGGAAAATCCGCAGCGCGTGGTGCCCGGCACCAAGATGGCGTTCGCCGGCATTCCCGACGAACAGAAGCGCGCCAATGTCATCGCGTATCTCGGTGAGCTGAAGTAAGTCAGCACCATTGCTGAAAGCCGCCCCGAGCGACCGGGGCGGCTTTTTGTACTTGCCGTGCATCAGCTCATTCGATCGGCCCGGCTACCTGCGCCGCAAATCAAGCAGATGCACCGGAAACGATGCCAGCAGCGGCAGCGCGACCCAGGGCCAGGCAGCGCCGGTCAACGCCCCCCGCGTCGCCAGCAGCATCAGCGCGCCTGGCAACAGCCGGAAGGCGGCATCGGCCACCCCCCATCCGCCGCGCCAGACCAGCCAGCCGAATTCGAGCGCCAGCACCGCCAGCACGACGTCGACCGCATGGCCGCTGGCGAAAAAGGCGTTCAGGCGAACGGCCCGTTCAGCCGGACGATTTCCCAGTTCAGCGCGCCAGCCAACACCACCCAACCCAGATACGGCAACAGCAACATCCCCGCCGCGCGCGAATGCCGCCAGGCAAAGAGCGTCAGCACGAACACCGAAACCCCGAGCACCACCACTTCGATCGCGGCCCAGTCGGGTCGCTGGAGGCGGAAGAACAACAAGCTCCACAGGATATTCAGGAATCCGTTGAACGCGAACAGCCCGATCAGCCAATCGCCGGCAGCGCGATCGGTGATCGCGCGCCACGCGGTGACGCTGCCCAGCGCCGTGGTGGCGAACACCAATGTCCAAGCGATCCCGTACATCGCGTCGGGCGGCGCCCAGCCGGGCTTTGCCAGCGTGCGATACCATGGCCCCAGATCGGTCATCGTCGCGCCGACGACGGCGACGAACGTTGCAGCGACGGCGGCGATCGCCACCGGGAACATACCTGCGCGATTAAGGGTAGTCATGTCGCGGACTCCAGCAAGTGGCGCATATCCTTGAAGAAAATACGGACGTGCGCCATCGGATCGGATCGCACCAGGCGCTTGTGCATATAGGCCTGCCACGTCAGTTTCTGGACGTCGGGATCCTCGCACATCTTCACGAAGCGCTCGCGCCGTTTGTCGTTGCGATACCAGAAATACTGCATGATCCCCAGGATCCAGAACACCTTGCCATGTTCGCGCATGAAGCGTTTGCGCGCCTGTTTCAGCGCGCTTGCCTTGCCGGTGGTCAAAAACGCATCGATCGCGTCGGCGGCGAAGCGGCCGCATGCCATCGCGTAATAAATTCCCTCGCCCGATGCAGGCGCGACCACGCCCGCCGCATCACCCGAAACAAGGACGTCGCGGCCATTATCCCATCGCTTGAGCGGCTTGAGCGGAATCGGCGCGCCTTCGCAGCGAATGGTCTCACACTCGGCAAGACCGCTGTCGGCGCGCAACCGGGCGACCGCGTCGCGCAAGGGGAATCCCTTGTTCGCGCTGCCCACACCGATGCTGGCGGTCTCGCCATGCGGGAACACCCAGGCATAGAAATCGGGCGACAAATGCCCCTGATAGATCACGTCACAGCGGCTGCGATCGAAGCTCGGGTCGCCCGCAGGGGGCGACTTGACGATCTCGTGATAGGCGAACACGCACGGCGTTCGCTCGCCCTTCAGCGTCGCCTGCGCCACACCCGATCGCGCCCCGTCGGCCCCAATCACACTAGCCGCCCGCACCCGCTGCAGCTGCCCGTTTCGGCTTTCGCGATAGACCACCACCGCCGCGCCATCTTCGGCACGCTCGATCGTCTCGAACGTCCCCGTCCGCCGATCGGCACCCGCCAGCGCTGCCCGTGCGCGCAGCCATTCATCGAATGTCTCACGATCGACCAGCCCGACGAAACCGTCGCCGACCGGCATGTCGACGATCTTGCCCGAAGGCGCGACCATCCGCGCCGTCCGCGCCTTGCCGACCAGCAAATGGTCGGGGATCGCGAAATCCTCGATCGCGCGCGGCGGGATTGCACCACCGCACGGCTTGATCCGCCCGCCCCGGTCGAGCAGCATCACGCGCCTGCCCAATCGTGCCAGGTCTGTGGCGGCGGTTGCGCCCGATGGGCCGCCGCCGACCACCACCACGTCGTAATCATACGCCGTCTTCATCGTGCCAACTCCGCCAGTTCGAGATGCTGTATCGTGGTGGAACGCGCCGTCGCGCCGATCGCCAATGCGGCGGCAACGACAAACAGCGCCGCCTCGCCCGCAAAGACCAATGCGAATGCCGCAGCGTCATCACGGGTCGCGGCGCGCCCCCAATCGACGCCGACCGCGCCGATCAATCCGCCCAGGCCGAAGGCGATGGCTTGCGATGCGCCCCATACGCCCATCCGCATGCCCGCGCGGCCATCGCCGGCGGCCCCTGCCAGCGCCATCATCGTGCCGATCGCCGCGACCGCGAACACGCCATTGGCCATACCCAGCAGCGCCACATTCAGCGCCAGTGGCCAACCCGGTCCTGCCTGCGCCGCCATCGCCAACCCTGCCAGCGCCAGCGCAGATCCGGCGCATCCGCCGACGATCCAGCGGCGCAATCCCATCGCGCTACGCCCGCCAAAAGCACTGCCGCCGACCCCGACCGCGATCATCCCCGCCAATACGCCGCCATGCTGAATGCCCGCCAGGCTGGTCGATTCACCAGGGGAGTAAGCAAATACCAGTCCCGCAAACGGCTCGAGGATCATGTCCTGCATCGAATAAGCGAGCATCGAGGCGAAGACGAACAGCGTAAACCGCCGCGCATCGCGATCGGCCAGCATCGCAGCGATCGCTACGCCGAACGACTCCGGTTCGATCCGCATGAGTGGCGACGTAGCCGCCTCCATCGCGGTCCTGGCCGGCTCGATGCCGCGTACCGCCACCAGCGCGATCACAAACGCCACCAGCGCAATACCGCTGACGATCATCGCCAGCCGGGGCAAGGAATAGGGATCGAGCAACGCGCCCGCCACGCCGGCGCTGACGATGATCCCTGCGACCATCATGATCCAGGTGATCGCCGCCGCCGCCGGTCGCCGCTCGGCCGCGACCCGCGTCGCCAGCAGTGCGAGCAACGACGTGCCTGCTGCTCCCACGCCGCCGCCGATCATCGCAAAGGCCAGGATCGCCATCGCATAGCCGCCCACCCCGCCCTGCGCGAGCAACGCCAGCGAATCGACCGCCAGCACTACCCCCAGCGCCAGCGCGCCCATGCCGCCGACGATCCAAGGCGTTCGCCGATTGCCGCGATCGGAGCCATGCCCCCACAACGGCCGCGAAAGCTGTACCGCATAGTGAAAGGCAACCAGTCCCGCCGGCAACGCTGCGGGCAGCGCATATTCGACGACCATCACCCGGTTGAGCAGCGACGTCGCCAGCATCACCATCGCGCCGATCGCGCTTTGCACCAGCCCCAGGCGAACGATGCCGCCCCAGCCAAGCGGTTTGCCTATAATCCCCATACGCCCCCCTGCCCGAACGCGGCGGCGAGCATGCCGAGCACGTACATCGACACGCCGGTCGCGGCGAACCAAGGGGTCATCGCTTTTGGATCGCGCAGCAGCCGCGCCATCGCCCCGACCTGCCCGATCACCAGCAACGCCACCACGCCGGCGACGATCGCATGCTCCCAGCGGAGCAGCAGCGCGACCACCGCCAGTTGCGGCAGCAACATCGTCAGGCACGCCACCCTGGCCGCGCGTCCGATACCCAGCATCGCCGGCAGCGAACGGACCCCGGTGGCAAGATCGCCCTCCACCGCTTTGAAATCATTGAGTGTCATGATGCCGTGCGCGCCGATGCTATACAGCAGCAGGATCACCAGCACCGGCGCATCGGGCAGCGTCCCCGCCATCACCGCAGCCCCGGTGAACCAGGTCAGCCCCTCATAGCTCAGCGCCACAGCGCCCGGCCCCAGGATCGCGTTGACCTTCAGCCGCAGCGGCGGTGCGCTATACGCCCAGGCAAGCGCCAACCCTACCAAGGTCGCGACAAATACCCAGGGGCCGGTGACCCATGCCACCAGCGCAGACACCGCGCTGCCGATCAGCGCGATCGCCAATCCCCATTGCCCGGCGATCCGCCCCGACGGGATCGGCCGTTCGGGCTGGTTGATCGCATCGACATGCCGATCGAACCAGTCATTCACCGCCTGGCTGGTGCCGCACACCAGCGGCCCGGTCAGCAGAATGCCGGCAATCAGAAACGGCCAGCGATCACCCAGCGGCACGCCCGAGGAAACAACCCCGCAGACAAAGGCCCAGATCGGCGGAAACCAGGTGATCGGCTTGAGCAGTTCGAACACATCGCGCGCCGCCGGAATGGGAGCACCACGCGAATGAGTCGAAGTTTCGGCCATGGCATGAGGCTATGCCCGCCAACCGAAAGCGTCAAATGAAATTGACACTATTAGCTGTCAAGTAAGACCGTGTCAGCGCAGAAGCTATTGCGGTTCGCTCGTCAAACTGCCCAGGCCGTGGCGATGCAGCTTGGAATAGAGGCTCTGGCGACTGACCCCCAGAATCTCCGCCGCCGAAGCGCGATTATCCGATGTGTGCGCCAGCGCCGCCTCGATGCACAATCGTTCGATCAGGTCGGTGCTCTCGCGCACGATTTCCTTAAGCGACATGCGGCCAACCAGCTCGGTCAACTGCTCGACCGAACGCGGTACTTCGCGTCCCGGCTGGGCGGTGTCGACCACCCGACGCGCCAGCGTGCGGATGGTGAAGCCGAAATGCATCGACCCATCGGTTCCGGGAACCGCGACCCCCGAAAGCTCGACTTCTTCCTCGCCGCCTGAACTGCCGCGCATGATCGTTGCGACATTGCGGACGGTGCCATGCTCGCGCAACTGGGTTTCGATCACTTCAAGGTCGATACCAGGACGCCCGAGCCACTCGCCAAGTGCCCCCCCCGTCATTCGATCGAGCACCGGCAATTCGGCCAGCTCCAGGAACGACGCATTGGCGGTCAGCACCCGCATATCGGCATCGGCCAGCACGAACGCATCGGGCAACGCATCGACGACATCGCGCAACGGCAACGATTCGTCGGAAACTTGCGCCCCGACAGCAGTCGGTTCGATCCTCAGCAGCAGCAGGGCGGCTCGCTCCTGGCGAAATAGCGTCGCCACGAACCTCCCCTCCCCGATACCCTTGCGCAGCATCAATACCTCGGTCGGCGGGGTCACGGCAACGGCTGCCGCCCCGAGATAGGCAACCAATCGCTCACGATCAGCGGCCTCGACCAACATCGTCGCCGGCTGGTCGACCAGTGCGCCGGGCTTGGCATCGACCAGTCGATGCGCGGCGACATTGGCTTCGCGGATGCGGCGAGTCGCGGCGTCGATGACCAGCACCGCCTCGCGCCCCATGTCGAACAACAGCCGGTATCGCGCCTCGACCTGGCGCAGCCGGATATAATCGCGTTCGAGCGATTGCTGCGCCTGGATCAGTCGCTGCTGAGTCGCTGCCTGCGCGCGCATGTCGCGCCCGATCGCGACGACACGGCCATCCTTGCCCAATGCCATCGCCAGATAGCGCACCGGCACTTCGCCATTGTCGGTCGTCTGGTTCACCTGACGCCACCGCGCCGGTCGCCCAGCGATCGCATCCGCCAGCATTTCGTCGATCTTGGGAAGGCTGTCGCGAGTCACGGTATCGCGCCAGTCGCGGCCCGCCCAGGTGCCAAAGCCCAGCACCACCAGGTCACGCTCGGCTACCGCAATGTCAAGGATGGTCCCCGCGCTGTCGAGCACCAGCGAAACATCGCCGGCAGCCGCCAGCATCTGCGCCGCTGCATTCGAATCGAGCAGCCCCGGATAGTGATCCGGCTGCGAAAAGCCGCTAGGGCCGGCAGGGGCGGGATGCCTGGTCATCGACGATCCGCAACGCTCCGGATATAAGAGGAAAATGGCCTTCAGCCCCCGAAGACCGACGCAACGGCTTGCACCATTGCATCGGCAACTTCCAAGGCTGCCCGCGCGTCGGGCGCGGTTCCATCGGCACCGACATCGTCGACAAGCGCCGGATTCTCGAGAAATGCCGCCCCCCCGACCAGCACCCGAAGATGCGGATTGCGCGAGACACTGCGCATCGCGAGAATAACCGATGGCAGAGCGCCGATATGGCACTCGCTGCCCCCGGTCAATCCGGCAATATCAAACCAGCTGCTCGACAGCCGTTCACACAACATCGCCGCGGTGCTCTCAATCAGCCGGTCGGTGTCCCATCCGGCGCGGGAAAAGACCTGTTCGATCACCAGCGGGCCGAAACTATGTTGGTCGCCGGGCACCACCGCAAACAGCGCACGGCGCACGTCGTTCGAGCGGCGCCCGGCCGAAGGCACGCGCGCGGCAAGTTCATGCACCACTTCCTGCAACCGCCACAGCCCCATCGTCACATCAACGAAATCGCAGCGATCGTCTTTCCAATATTCGCCCAGCGTCCGCGCCGCCGGGGCAAGCAGATCGAGCAGCAGCGCCTCCGCCGTCAGGCCGCGTGCCAGCATCGTTTCCACCAGCGCCAATAATTCATCGGCCTCGACCTGCAGCGTCAATGGCGTGAAGGCCTCAACCTCGTCGGGGGAGATGACCGGCATTTCTACCGGAATCGCTTGCCCGGCGCTGCGATGGCGCGCGCCCATCAGTCGGGGAATCACTTCGCATTCGATCAGCGCCGATAGCGCCACCGGGTCAGCGCGCTGATGCAAATATTGCGGAGGACGTCGCATGCCCGACATCAATCGCTGCCCGCCGCGCTCCCGATGAACCATGGCTGGATTGGCCTGGTTGGAAGGATAAGTCGATGCCATCCGCGTGGTCTCCTGTCCCCATCGAAGCATATACGATGCTACCGACGTCCCACTTTTGGGTCCGTCGACATCCCCGATGCTATGCCTGTTGCCCGCACATCACAACCCGCCAAACGTGCTGCGGCGCAACACTTGTAAAAATAATTGGACGTCAATTCTGTTTGACACTCTTTTGCGTCAAGCTCATCATGCAACCAGCGAATGATGAGGTGAGGCGGTAATGGTACAGCGCGCAGGATCGGCCGGACAGGAACGGCGCAGCCCGGCGCTCTATACGCCCGAGCAGCGCGCCCGCCGCGACTCCAGCCCTTGGACCTTGGTGCAGGGGCTGCTCGCCCCGGTGCAGTTCCTGATCTTCCTGGTCAGCCTCGCGCTGGTGCTGCGCTACTTCGCCACTGGCGAGGGCGCGGGTGCTGCGACGGCTTCGATCGTGGTCAAGACGATTGCACTCTACACCATCATGATCACCGGCTCGATCTGGGAAAAAATGGTGTTCGGCAAATGGCTGTTCGCCGAAGGCTTCTGGTGGGAAGACATGTTCAGCATGGTCGTGCTGGCGCTGCACACCGCCTATCTGGCGATGCTGTTCGCCGGCATCGGCACGCTTGAACAACAGATGGCGGTCGCGCTGGCGGGGTATCTCGCCTATGTCATCAACGCCGGTCAGTTCCTGTGGAAGCTCCGCGTCGCCCGGCTTGAGCAGCCCGTAATGGTCGCGGCATGAGCCCGGCGCTTCCCCTGCCCGCCGGATCGGCGATCGATTGCCCGCCGGTGCTGCGCGAACGCGGCCAGCGCGAGGTATTTTGCGGCCTGACCGGCATCGTCTGGCTGCATCGCAAGGTGCAGGATGCTTTCTTCCTGGTCGTCGGATCGCGCACCTGCGCGCATCTGCTGCAATCGGCCGCCGGGGTGATGATCTTCGCCGAGCCGCGCTTCGGCACCGCCATCATCGAAGAACGCGACCTGGCGGGTCTTGCCGACGCCAATGAAGAGCTCGACCGAGTCGTCGATCGCCTGCTGGTGCGCCGTCCCGACATCAAGATGCTGTTCCTGGTCGGCTCGTGCCCCAGCGAAGTCATCAAGCTCGACCTCTCGCGCGCCGCCCAGCGGCTGACGGCCAAGCACACCCCCAATGTCCGCATCCTAAGCTATTCGGGCAGCGGCATCGAAACGACCTTTACCGAGGGCGAGGATGCGTGCCTCGCCGCGCTGGTTCCCGAGCTTGCGGCCGAACCCGCCAGTGCTCCTCCAGCGCTGATGATCGTCGGCGCATTGCCCGACATCGTTGAGGATCAATTCCTGCGGCTGTTCGCCGAACTCGGCATCGGCCCGGTCCATTGCCTGCCCGCGCGCAAAGCCAATGCGATGCCACCGGTCGGGCCGAACACCCGCTTCCTGCTGGCACAGCCCTTTCTGGGAGCCACCGCACTGGCGCTCGAACAGCGCGGCGCGACTCGCATCGACTCGATCTTCCCCTTCGGCGCAGAGGGCACTACCGCCTGGGTCCACGCCGCCGCGCAAGCCTTTGGCATCGATGAAATGCACTTCCGCCGGGTGGTTGCGCCCGCCCGCGAACGTGCCAAGCGCGCGATCGAACATTGCCGCGAGAAGCTCAGCGGCAAGCGCATCTTCTTCCTGCCCGATTCGCAGCTCGAAGTGCCGCTCGCGCGCTTCCTGTCGAACGAGCTGGGCATGATCCCGGTCGAGGTCGGCACCCCCTATCTCCACCGCGCGCATCTGGCGGGCGAACTCGCATTGCTGCCGCCGGGCACGTTGGTCAGCGAAGGGCAGGATGTCGATCGCCAGCTCGATCGCGTGCGTGCCGAGCGCCCCGATCTCACCGTCTGCGGCCTGGGCCTGGCCAACCCGCTCGAAGCCGAAGGGCTGACGACCAAATGGGCGATCGAGCTCGTCTTCTCGCCGATCCACGGCTTCGACCAGGCCGGCGACCTTGCCGAATTGTTCGCGCGCCCGCTGCGGCGGCGCGACGTGTTGCGGGTGTAGAGCGATGCAGTTGACCGTCTGGACCTATGAAGGACCGCCCCATGTCGGCGCGATGCGAGTCGCGACCGCGATGGAGGGTGTGCATTACGTCCTGCACGCGCCGCAGGGCGACACCTATGCCGACCTGCTGTTCACGATGATCGAACGCCGCGCCAAGCGTCCCCCGGTCACCTACACCACCTTTCAGGCGCGCGATCTGGGCAAGGACACCGCCGAACTTTTTCAGACCGCGGCGCGCGAAGCATTTGAGCGTTACCAGCCGCAGGCGATGATCGTCGGTGCTTCGTGCACTGCCGAGTTGATCCAGGACGATCCTTCGGGGCTGATGCAGGCGATGCACCTGCCGATCCCGGTGATCCCGCTCGAATTGCCAAGCTATAGCCGCAAGGAAAGCTGGGGCGCTTCGGAAACCTTCTACCAGATCGTCCGCACGCTCGCCGATCGCGACGTCCGCCCCGCGCCGCGCGAAGGTCGCCGCCCGCGCGCAAATCTGCTGGGGCCGACTGCACTCGGCTTTCGCCACCGCGATGACGTCATCGAAATCACCCGGCTGCTCGATAGCATGGGGATCGACGTTCATTGCGTCGCACCGCTGGGGGCCAGCCCCGCCGACATCGCGACGCTGGGCGCTGCCGACTTCACCATCTCGCTCTATCCCGAAACCGCCGACACCGCCGCACGCTGGCTGGAAAAGAGCTTCGGTCAGCCGATCGTGCGCACCGTGCCGATCGGCTATGGCGCGACTCGCGACTTCATCGCCGAAGTCGCCGCCGTCGCGGGCATTGATCCCTCCGCTGCGCTCGACACCTCGCTTCTGCCCTGGTGGAGCCGTTCGGTCGATTCGACCTATCTCACCGCCAAGCGCGTCTTCATCTTCGGCGACGCCACCCACGCCATCGCCGCCGCCCGCGTCGCGCGCGACGAACTGGGTTTCAAGGTAGTCGGCCTTGGCTGCTACAACCGCGAATTAGCGCGCGACTTGCGCGCAGCCGCCGCCGAATATGGTGTCGAACCGCTCATCACCGACGATTATCTTGAGGTAGAGTCGGCGATTGCCGAGCTTCAGCCCGAATTGGTGCTGGGCACGCAGATGGAGCGCCACATCGCCAAGCGGCTTGGCATTCCCTGCGCGGTCATTTCCTCGCCGGTCCATGTCCAGGATTTCCCCGCGCGCTACAGCCCGCAAATGGGGTTTGAGGGCGCGAACGTGCTCTTCGACACCTGGGTCCATCCGCTGGTGATGGGGCTGGAGGAGCATCTGCTGACGATGTTCCGCGACGATTTCGAATTCGCCGACGATGCAGGCGCCAGCCATTTGGGACATGGCAAGGTCGCAGCGCCAGCGCCGCCGCCAGTCGATCATGCCCCCGCCGCGACCGACGCGGCGGCGATCGGCTGGACTGCCGAGGCCGAGCGCGAACTTCGCAAAATCCCGTTCTTCGTGCGCGGCAAGGCACGCCGCAACACCGAAGCCTATGCCGCCGACCACGGCCTGCCGACCGTTGGCCTCGATACCCTCTATGACGCGAAGGCGCATTATGCCCGATAGCGCACCGATCCATGTGGTCATCATCACCCTCGACAATCATCTGTCGGGCGCGGTCGAACGTGCAGCGGCACGCTTCGCTCAGGATGGCAGCGGAATCACCATCGGCTTCCACGCCGCCTCCGATTGGGACGCATCGCCGCACGCCCTCGAAACCACCATCGCCGACATCGGTCGCGCTGACATCGTCGTTGCGACGATGCTGTTTCTCGACGATCACATCCGCGCGGTGATGCCCGCCATTGTCGCCCGGCGCGACCATACCAAGGCGACCATCGGCATGATGTCGGGTGCCGAGGTGGTGAAGCTCACCAAGATGGGCAGCTATCGCATGGACGCCCCGGCCAAGGGGCCGCTGGCGCTGTTGAAGAAACTGCGTGGTTCGTCAAAGCCGGGTGCATCGGCAGGTGCCAAGCAGATGAAGATGCTGCGCCGGCTGCCAAAGATCCTGCGCTTCATCCCCGGCACCGCACAGGATGTGCGGGCGTATTTCCTGACGCTGCAATATTGGCTGGCGGGCAGCGACGACAATGTCGTCAACATGATCCGCGCCCTGGTCGATCGCTATGCCACTGGCGAACGCGGCGGCGAGCGGGCGCAGGCACCGCGCGAATATCCCGAAGTCGGCGTCTATCACCCCGATCTGCCCGGCCGCATGGCCGAGCGTGTCGACGCGCTGGCTGCGCCGGGCGAAACGATCGGCACCGTCGGGGTGCTGATGCTCCGTTCCTACATCCTGGCGCACGATGCCGGCCATTATGACGGCGTCATCCGCTCGCTGGAGGCCAAGGGGCTTCGCGTCATTCCCGCCTTTGCCGGCGGCCTCGATTCGCGTCCGGCGATCGAGAAGTTCTTCGTCCGGGACGGCGCGACCATCGTTGATGCGGTGATTTCACTGACCGGCTTCTCGCTCGTCGGTGGGCCGGCATATAACGACTCGGACGCTGCCGAAATAACGCTGTCGAAGCTCGACGTGCCCTACATCGCCGCGCATCCGGTCGAGTTCCAGTCGCTCGAACAATGGGGCGCGGGGCGTCAGGGCCTGTTGCCTCTCGAAGCGACGATGATGGTCGCGATCCCCGAACTCGACGGGGCAACCGCGCCGATGATCTTTGGCGGTCGCTCCGATGGCGCGGGCGTCGCCTGCTCGGGTTGCCACCACGGCTGCTCCTTCCCCACCGAAGGGCTGGTCCGCACGATGCATTCGTGCCCCGAGCGCGCGCAGGCGCTCGCCGCCAAGGTCGCACGCACCGTATTGCTTCGCCGCACCCCGCGCGCCGAGCGGCGGGTCGCGACGATCCTGTTCAACTTCCCGCCCAACGCCGGTGCCACCGGCACCGCGGCGCATCTGGCAGTCTGGGAATCGCTTCACGCCACGCTCACGCGGATGCACGACGAGGGCTATACGGTCGATGTTCCCGCCGATGTCGACACGCTGCGCGACGCGGTGTTGAAGGGGAATGCCGAACGCTTCGGCACCGACGCCAATGTCCATGCCCGGATCAGCACCGACGATCATGTGCGCCGCGAACGCTGGCTGGCCGAGATCGAGGCCAATTGGGGACCAGCCCCTGGCAAGGTTCAGGCCGACGGCAGCAGCATCCAGGTGCTGGGCGCGCAATTCGGCAACGTTTTTGTCGGGATCCAGCCGACCTTTGGCTGGGAAGGCGATCCGATGCGGATCCTGTTCGACGGGCGCTTCACCCCCACCCACGCCTTCAGCGCCTTTTATCGCTGGCTGCGCGAGGATTTCGCGGCGCATGCGGTGCTGCATTTCGGCACGCATGGCGCGCTCGAATTCATGCCGGGCAAACAGGCGGGCATGTCGGGCGCTTGCTGGCCCGAGCGGCTGATCGGCGACCTGGCCAACCTGTATATCTATGCCGCCAATAATCCGTCCGAAGGGCTGCTCGCCAAGCGCCGCTCGGGCGCGACGCTCATCAGCTATCTAACCCCGCCGCTGGCCCAGGCCGGTTTGTACAAAGGGCTGAACGAGCTGAAGGCGTTGATCGAGCGTTGGCGCTCGTCATCCGAGGGTGCCGAGCGCGCCGGGCTTGAGCCGATGATCGCTGACGCCGCGCTCGCACTCGACCTGACCACCTCGCCGCCCTTGCTGTGCGGCAATGCCGAGAACGGGCATAGCTTCGACATCGCAGCGCTGGCGGCGCGCCTGTACGAGCTGGAATGCGAACTCATCCCGCACGGCCTGCATGTCATCGGCAAGCGGCTCGATCCTGCCGAGCGCCGCGCCTGGGCTACCCAGATCGCCGCCGGCAATCCCGACAGCGACATTGCCGAGATCGACCGGATGCTGGCCACCAATGACGAGTTGGGCGGGGTTATCCACGCCCTCGACGGCGGCTTCATCGCCCCGGCTCCCGGCGGCGACCTGATCCGCAATCCCAAAATATTGCCGACCGGGCGCAACCTGCATGGGTTCGATCCCTTCCGCATCCCCGGTGCCTATGCCTGTATCGAAGGCGCACGCGCCGCCGAAGGGGTGATCGCGCGGCATATCGCCGATGGCGCGCCCTTCCCCGAAACCTTGGCGATGGTGCTGTGGGGCACCGACAATCTGAAAAGCGAAGGCCAGCAAGTCGCACAGGCACTGGCACTGCTGGGTGCCCGGCCACATTTCGATGGGTATGGCCGGTTGAGCGGGGCTGAACTCATCCCGCTGGCTGAGCTTGGCCGCCCCCGGATCGACGTGGTCGTTACGCTATCGGGCATTTTCCGCGACTTGTTGCCGCTGCAAACGCGGATGATCGCCGAGGCAGCATGGCTGGCGGCAAGCGCCGACGAGCCGCTCGACCAGAATTTCGTCCGCAAGCACACGCTGGCACATCAGGCGGCACATGGCTGCGACCTCGAAACCGCGGCGCTTCGTGTCTTCTCAAATGCCGAGGGTGCCTATGGTGCCAACGTCAATCAGATGATCGACGCTGGCGGCTGGAGCGACCCCGACGAACTCGCCGAGATGTTCGAGCGTAACAAGGGCTTCGCCTATGGCCGCAAGGGCGCGCCCGAGCGCCGCGCCGAATTGTTCAAATCGGCACTGGCGGGAGTCGATGCGACTTACCAGAATTTGGACTCGGTCGAACTCGGCGTCACCGACATCGACCAATATGTCGATGCGCTGGGCGGCATGAGCCGGTCGATCGCGCGCGCCAAGGGCAAGGCGGCCCCGGTCTATATCGTCGATGCGACGCAAGGGACGGCAAAGGTGCGGACGCTGGGCGAGCAAGTCGATCTCGAAACCCGCACCCGGATGCTCAACCCGGTCTGGTACGAAGGGATGCTCAAGCACGGCTTCGAGGGTGTCCGCCAGATCGAGGGGCATGTGACCACGACGATGGGCTGGTCAGCCACCACCGGCCAGGTAGCCCCCTGGGTCTATCAAAAGATTTCCGAGACCTACATGCTCGACGACGCGATGCGCCAGCGCCTCGCGACACTCAATCCCAAGGCATCGGCGCGTGTCGCCGGCCGGCTGATCGAGGCGAGCGAACGCGATTTCTGGCAACCTGATGCCGAAACCCTGGCTGCCCTCCATGCTGCGAGCGACGAGATTGAAGACATGCTCGAAGGCGTGGCGGCGGCGGCCTGAAAGGAACCAACATGGCACTTCACGACCCAATCCGCCCCGCACGCCAAGAATCGGGCGCCGACGGCAGCGTTCAGGTCCGGCTCGACCCGGTCGACCGCATCGGCAATGCCAAGGTTTTTGCCGTCTATGGCAAGGGCGGCATCGGCAAATCGACCACCTCGTCGAATCTGTCGGCGGCCCTCTCGCTGCTGGGCAAGCGCGTGCTGCAGATCGGGTGCGATCCCAAGCATGACAGCACCTTCACGCTGACCAAAAAGCTGATGCCCACCGTCATCGACGTGCTCGAAACGGTGAACTTCCATCACGAGGAATTGCGGCCCGAGGACTATATGTTCGAAGGTTTCAACGGCGTGATGTGCGTCGAGGCAGGCGGACCGCCTGCGGGAACGGGTTGCGGCGGCTATGTCGTCGGTCAGACGGTGAAATTGCTCAAGCAGCATCACCTGCTCGAGGATACTGATGTCGTGCTGTTCGACGTGCTGGGCGATGTCGTATGCGGCGGCTTTGCCGCGCCGCTGCAACATGCCGAGCGCGCGGTGGTGGTCGCCGCCAATGATTTCGACAGCATCTTCGCGATGAACCGGATCGTCGCGGCGATCCAGGCGAAGTCGAAGAATTACGACGTGCGAATGGCCGGCGTGATCGCCAATCGCTCGGCAGCGACCGACGAGATCGACCGTTTCAACGAGGCCACCGGGCTCAAGCGGCTGGCGCATTTCCCCGATCTCGATGCCATCCGCCGCAGCCGGCTCAAGAAATGCACGCTGTTCGAGATGGAACAGACCCCCGAAGTCGCCGCCGCCTGCGATGAATATAAGCGCCTCGCCGCGCATCTATGGGCGGGCACCGACGCGCTCGATGCCAAGGCGATGAAGGATCGCGACATCTTCGAATTTCTGGGGTTCGAATGATGGCCGCTTCCTATGCCCAGTACCGAACCCAGCTCGAAACCTATTTCGACCGTACCGCGTCGAAGACATGGGAGCAGTTGACGTCGGACGCGCCGGTCAGCCGGATACGCGCCACCGTGCGCGCCGGCCGCGATCGGATGCGGGAAACGTTGCTGTCCTGGCTGCCCGCCGACATGACCGGGCTGCGGCTGCTCGACGCCGGCTGCGGCACCGGATCGCTCGCGGTCGAAGCGGCGCGGCGCGGGGCCGATGTCGTGGCGATCGACATCGCCGGCAGCCTGGTGCACGTCGCCCGCGATCGCGCGCCGGCTGGCCTTTCGATCGACTGGAAAGTGGGTGACATGCTCGATCCCGCACTTGGCCGGTTCAATCATGTCGTGGCGATGGATTCGCTGATCCATTATCCGGCCTTCGACATCGTCGATGTGCTGCGAACCCTGTCCGAACGCACCAGCGGATCGATCGTCTATACCTTCGCCCCGGCCACGCCGATGCTCAACGTCATGCACGCAACGGGCAAGCTGTTCCCGCGCAGTGATCGCGCGCCGGCGATCATTCCGGCGCGTGACCGATTGCTGCGGACGCTGGTCGCCAATGCGATCCCCACCGCCCGCGTTGGCCGTACCCAGCGCATCTCGAGCGGTTTCTACACCAGCCAGGCGATGGAAATCGTCGCGCAATGATCGCCGGGGCCGCCTTCTGGAGCCGGATCGGCACGAAGTTCCTGCCGTTCGCGGATGCAGCGACGCTGGAATTGCCGCTTGGGCGATTGCTGCGGCTGTCGCTGTTCCAGGTTTCGGTCGGCATGGCGGCGGTGTTGCTGACCGGCACGCTCAACCGCGTGATGATCGTCGAACTCGGCATGAGCGTATCGCTGGTCGCGGCGATGGTCGCGATCCCGCTGTTGTTCGCGCCCTTCCGTGCGCTGATCGGCCATCGTTCGGACCATCACCGCTCGGTGCTGGGCTGGAAGCGGGTGCCCTATATCTGGTTCGGCAGCCTGTTGCAGTTTGGTGGCTTCGCCATGCTTCCGTTCGGGATGCTGGTGATGGCGGGCGGCGGAGCCGGGCCGGGCGCGGATTGGTCAGGGCATATCGGCAGCGCCGTGGGCTTCCTGATGGTCGGCGCGGGCATGCACATGACGCAGACCGCAGGGCTAGCGCTCGCGACCGACCTCGCCCCGGTCGAAGCGCGGCCGCGCGTCGTTGCCCTGCTTTATGTCATGCTGCTGGTCGGCATGCTGGTCAGCGCGATCGTCATCGGCCAGCTGCTGCGCGAATTTTCGCCGACCAAGCTGGTGCAGGTCATCTCAGGCGTTGCGATGGCGACGATGGTGCTCAACGTCATCGCCTTGTGGAAGCAGGAGGTGCGCAATCGCACCGCGACGTCGGCTGACCTGCCCCGTCCCGCCTTTGCCGCGCTCTGGGCCGAATTCATCGCCCGCCCGCGCGCCACGCGGCTGCTGGTCGCAGTCGGTATGGGTGCCGCCGCTTTCAGCATGCAGGACGTGCTGCTCGAACCCTATGGCGGATCGATCCTAGGACTTTCGGTCGGTGCGACCACGTCGCTGACCGCGCTATGGGCGGCGGGGATGCTTGCCGGCTTCACCTTGGCGGCGCGCGCGATGGCCAGCCAGGTCGATCCGCTGCGCCTTGCCGGTTTCGGCGGGGTAGTCGGCATCGGCGCATTCTTGTGCGTGCTGTTTGCCGCGCCGCTCAATTCGGTCGCGCTGCTTGGCTTTGGCGCAGCGATGATCGGGCTTGGCGGCGGCCTGTTCTCGGTCGGCACGATGGTCGAGGCGATGGGCATGGCCGAAGACGGCCGCTCGGGCCTTGCGCTCGGCGCCTGGGGTTCGGTGCAGGCGACCTGCGCGGGTGCGGCGATCGCGATCGGCGGCATTGCCCGCGATGTGATCTCCACCGCCGCCGTCGCCACCGATTTCGGATCGACGCTGGCCAATCCGGCCACCGGCTATGGTGTTGTTTATTGCGTAGAAATTCTGTTGCTCCTCGGCACGCTCGTCGCGCTCGGGCCGTTGGTCAGGGGGCGCATCGATGCCCCCCGCCCTGCCCCCGATCGCTTCGGGCTCGGCCAGTTTCCGATTTGAAGGGAGAAGGCCTGTGAACGTCCTCATCACGCCATATTTCGACGTGGCATTGCTTAGTCTGTATACATTCTTCCTCTTTTTCCTGGGGTTGATCGTTTACCTGCGGCGCGAAGATCGCCGCGAAGGCTATCCGATGGAAGACGAAATGACCGGGCGGATCGACGCGCCCGGCGGTTTCTTCAGTGCCGATCCCAAGCGTTTCAAACTGCCGTTCGGCCACGGCGTCGTATCCACCCCGACCCAGGGACGCGAGCCGGTAAACATCGCCGCCTATCGCACCGATCGCTTCGCCGGCGCACCCTATGCCCCGACGGGTGACCCGCTGGTCGACGGGATCGGCCCCGCGGCCTGGGCCGAGCGCGCCAAGCGCCCCGACCTCGATTATGAAGGCCATCCGCGGATCGTGCCGCTGGGCAGCAACAGCGACTTCTGGATCGTCAAGGGCGATCCCGATCCGCGCGGGTTCGACGTGGTGTCGGCCGATGGCCAAGTGGTCGGCAAGATCAGTGAAATCTGGATCGACAAGGCCGACCGGCTGATCCGCTATCTCACCGTCGATCTTGCCACCGTGCCGGGCAAATCGGTCCTCGCCCCGATGTTCATGTCGACGATCGAACGGCGCAAAAGCCGGGTCGTGATCGACGCGATCACCGCCGCGCAATTCGCCAATGTTCCCGATGCCGGAGCCGATGGCACGCTCACGCTGTACGACGAAGAGCGGATCCAGGCCTATTACGGCGGCGGCTACCTCTATGCCAACCGCGAACGTCAGGAGCCAATCCTGTGATCACTGAATATGACATCGAGCCGGTCCCCGGCCTTCCCGCACCGCTGCCCCGGGGCGAGCGGATCATCTGGCAGGGCAAGCCGCAATGGCGCCAATTGGCCCGAACCGCGTTTCACACGCGATTGGTTGCGGTGTATTTCACGCTGCTGACGATCGCTGCAGCAATCGGATCGGGCGGTGCCTTGTTCGGCACCGCGATGACCGCGGCATCTGGCGTGGTCTGCGTCGGCCTCCTATCGCTCCTCGCCTGGGGCACCGCCCGCGGCGCGGTGTATACGCTCACCGACAAGCGGCTCGTGCTGCGGATCGGCATTGCGCTGCCCAAGTGCATCAACCTGCCGCTGACGCTGGTCGGATCGGTCGATCTTGCCCCGCGCGCCGATGGTACGGGAGATGTTGCATTGCATGTCACCGGGGCGCAGAACCTTGGTTATGTTGCGCTTTGGCCCCATGCTCGTCCGTGGAAGCTTTCGAAGCCACAGCCGATGCTGCGCAGCATCGCCGATGCCGACAAGGTCGGCGCATTGATCGCGCGGATGTGCCTGTCAGCCAATCCGCAAGGGCAATTGACCCCCGCCGTGGTGCCGCAACAGGCCGATCATGGCTATGGCGAGGCAGTGGCAGCATGAGCACGGATAGCCACGAAACCACGGTGCCGCGCGGCGCGCTGGCGATGGTCGCCGGCCTGGTCGGGATCGCACTCGCGATGACCGCCGGCTTTCGCATCGCGCAATTGCCGCCGACCGCGTCGCCGGTTGCCGAGCGCACCGCCGGGCAAGTGGCTATGGTGGATAGCAAGATGCTTCGCTTCACCGATCGCGCCGATGGCGGCGTGCTGATCGAACGCATCGGCGACACCCCTGCGGTGATCGAGCCGGGCCAGCAGACCGGCTTCGTTCGCGGCGTCATGCGCGGCATGGCGCGCGACCGGCGGATGCGCGGGATCGGCAACGAACCACCCTTCAGGCTTACCTCCTGGGCCAATGGCGGCCTGTCGCTGGACGATCCGTCGACCGGGCGCGTGGTGGAACTGAACGGTTTTGGTAGCGACAACCGCGCCGCCTTTGCGGCCTTGCTGGACAAGGGACCGACCACATGATCGCCCGCAAGCGTTTCGACACCCCCTGCCGCATCGAAGTCGAGCATAGCGACGAGTTTCTTTGCGCGCATGTCCACCTGGCGGGCGGTGTCGCGCTTGAACCTGGCGACAGTGTCCATGTCCATGGCGAACCGATCCATGTCGATTTCGGCCAGCGCCGCAGCTTCGACCGGATCGCCACCGTCGAGCGCGCGGGGCTGGTCGAGCGGCTCTGGACCAAATTCGCCGGCCATTTCGAAATGACCGAATTATACGAAGTCAGCTTCAGCCCGAGGAGCCTCACATGAACGCGACCACCAGCCTTGCCGCCGCAGACACGATGGCGATCGCGAGCCAGGACACCGTCCTGTCGCCGCGCTTCTACACCACCGATTTCGACGCACTCGATGCGATCGACGTGTCGAGCGTGCGCGCCGAGTGGGACGTGCTGATCGGCGAATTGGCGGCCGACCCGCGCAAGGCGCATTTCAAGCGCACCCGCGCGTTTGAAGGGGTGATCGAAAGCCTGCCCGACGGGCTTCGCGAAGAGTTCATCGATTTCCTGGTCAGCTCGCTCACCGCCGAATTTTCAGGCTGCATCCTCTATGCCGAAATCGCGAAGCGGACCAACAATCCCGACATGAAGCAGCTTTTCCGGCTGATGAGCCGCGATGAAAGCCGCCATGCCGGGTTCATCAACGACACGCTCAAGGATGCCGGCATCGGTATCGACCTTGGCTTTCTCACGCGCGCCAAGAAATACACGTATTTCCGGCCGAAGTTCATCTTCTATGCGACCTATCTGTCCGAAAAGATCGGCTATGCGCG
Source organism: Sphingomonas sp. 37zxx (assembly GCF_000786205.1). GTDB lineage: Bacteria > Pseudomonadota > Alphaproteobacteria > Sphingomonadales > Sphingomonadaceae > Sphingomonas. Next base: position 129,461 of record NZ_JROH01000005.1, read on the forward strand.
CTACATCACGATCTTCCGCCATCTGGCGTGCCACCCGGAACATCGCTTCCACCCGATCTTCAACTGGTTCGAGGAATGGTGCAACGACGAGTTCAGCCATGGCGAGGCATTCGCGCTGTTGATGCGCGCCGATCCCAAGCTGCTGGCGGGCACCAACAAGCTGTGGATCCGCTTCTTCCTGGTGGCGGTCTATTCGACGATGTATATCCGCGACCATAATCGGCCATTGTTCCATCAGGGACTTGGCATCGACCCCACCGATTATGACCTTCAGGTCTATCGCGTCTGTTCGGCGATCACGCGGCAGGTGTTCCCGGTGGTGCTCGATACCGACAGCGCAGGCTTTCGCGGCGGCTTGGAAGCGATCCGCCTCGCCTCGCTTCGGATCGAAGCGGGCAAGCGCCAGGGCGGCGTGGTCGGCATGTTCAAACGGGTAACCGGCATGGCGGCGGCGGGGTTCGCCTTCGCCCGGCTATATTGCCACCGCGCCGAACGGAACGAGGCACCCGCAAGCGTTCGGATGGTGCCCGCCTGGTGACCTTTCCACCGCTTCTGTTTGCCCTGCTCATGTGGTTTGTCGGCACCGCTGCGGTGGTGTGGCTCGACAGCCGCGCGCACGCCACGTTCCGCACCAGCTTCCGGCTGGCCGGGCTGGCGGCACTGGCGGCAACGGTTGCGGTCTGGTGGGTAGCGGGCGATGCAAGCGCGGGCGGTGCTTATGTCAGCTTTGCCGCAGCGATCGTCATCTGGGGCTGGCATGAAATGGGGTTCCTGATGGGCTTCGTCGCCGGCCCGCGCCGCGCGCCTTGCCCACCGGGCATCACCGGCATGGCGCGGTTTCGCGCGGCGACCGGAACGGTGATCCATCACGAACTGGCGTTGGCGGCGACGGTGCTGGTGCTCTTCGCGCTGTGCTGGGGCCAGCCCAACCAGACCGCTCCGCTCACCTTCGCGCTGCTGTTCGTGTTGCGGCTTTCGGCGAAGATCAATCTGTTCCTGGGCGTGGCAAATCTGTCGGACGAGATTTTCCCGGCGCACCTGGCCTATCTAAAGTCCTATTTCGGCAAGCGGCCGATCAACGTCTGGTATCCCGTGTCGGTGGCGCTCGGCGTCGCGCAGGTGATCTGGGCGTGGCATTTCGCGCAAGCATCAGCCGGGGGCGCGGCGATCACCGCGATGCTGCTGGTTGGCCTCGGCGCGCTCGGCGTGGTCGAGCATCTGTTTCTGGTCCTGCCACTGCGTGACGGGAAGATGTGGGTTTGGGCCTCGGCCACAAAGCCCAAAACAACGGCGGTACGAACCGCCACACTGGATTGAACGGGGAGGTATCGCATGGACTATGAAGCGTTTTTCCAGTCGGAACTGGATGTCCTGCGCGAAGACGGTCGCTATCGGGTGTTTGCCGAGCTGGAGCGCAAGGCCGGCGCTTTCCCCAACGCCACCTGCTTCAATCACGCCGGGGTCGATAAGGTCACCGTATGGTGTTCGAACGACTATCTCGGCATGGGCCAGCATCCGGCGGTACTCAGCGCGATGCACGAAACGCTCGATCGCTGCGGCGCGGGATCGGGCGGCACCCGCAACATATCGGGCACCACCCACGCGCATGTCGATCTCGAGCGTGAACTCGCCGATCTGCATGGCAAGGAATCGGCGCTATTGTTCACCAGCGGCTATGTTTCGAACTGGGCAGCGCTGTCGACGCTTGCCGCGCGCATCCCCGGCTGCATCGTCTTGTCCGACGCGCTCAACCACGCCAGCATGATCGAAGGCATCCGCCACAGCCGCGCCGAATGCCACCGCTTCGCGCATAACGACCCCGAAGACCTCGACCGCCGCCTGTCGGCGATGGACCCTGCCCGCCCCAAATTGGTGGTGTTCGAAAGCGTCTATTCGATGGACGGTGACATCGCCCCGATCGAGGGAATCCTCGACGTGTGCGAACGCCACGGCGCGATGAGCTATATCGACGAAGTCCACGGCGTCGGCCTCTATGGCCCACGCGGTGGCGGCGTCGCCGAGGCGCGCGGTCTGATGGACCGGATCACCGTGATCGAGGGGACGCTGGGCAAAGCGTTCGGCGTGATGGGCGGCTATATCGCGGGTTCAGCAGCGGTCTGCGATTTCGTTCGCAGCTTCGCCAGCGGTTTCATCTTCACGACAGCGCTGCCCCCCGCGCTGGCCGCGGGTGCCGCCGCCAGCATCCGCCACCTCAAGGTTAGCCAGGTCGAGCGCGAGAAGCATCAGGAGCGGGTCGCCTATGTCCGCCGCCGCCTCGACGCGATCGGCATCCCGACGATCGAAAACCCCAGCCACATCATCCCGGTGATGGTGGGCGATGCCAAGAAGTGCAAACGCATCAGCGACTGGCTGATGGAGCATCACGGCATCTATGTGCAACCGATCAACTATCCAACCGTCCCGGTCGGCACCGAGCGGCTTCGCCTCACGCCCTCGCCGGTGCATTCGGACGACGATGTCGACCGGCTGGTTCGCGGCCTGAGCGAAATCTGGTCGATGTGCGAACTGGCACGGCGCGAAATGGCGGCGTGACTCAAGGCAGTGGTGCCGGAGGCGATCCGACACCGCTCAGGCTTGGGGCGACGGCCTAGACCAAAGGCGAAACTGCGTTTTGTTAAGCGGCTGAAAGGCTCGGCGAACGCTCAAGCCAGGGCGCGGTTATTCCTCAAATCCCTTGCGCAACCGCCGCGCCAGGATCCACACCAGCCCCATCACCAGCGGCACCGCGCCAGCGACGATATAGGGCTTGGCTTCGGCCCCCGCCGGATAGGCGAGATAGCCGATCAGCGACACGAGATAATAGCTGATCGCCACCACTGACAGCCCCTCGACCGCCTGTTGCAGCCGCAACTGCAATTTGGTGCGCTGGTCCATCGACTCGAGCAAGTCGCGATTCTGTTTCGCCAGCGCGATGTCGATCCGGGTGCGCAGCAGCGAGCTGGTCCAGGCGGTGCGCTGCGACAAATCCTCCAGCCGGTTCGAAAAGCTGGCGCAGGTCCGCACCGCCGGCACCAATCGGCGCTCGGTAAAATCGGCCAGGGTCTGAAACCCGCGCACCGGCCCGATCCCCAGGCTCCGCAGCCGCTCCATGCTCAGCTCGGAATAGGCGCGGGTGGCACTCATCCGATAGCGCGTCTCAGCGACCAACCGGGCAAGCTCGGCAGCAACGAAGGTGAGTTCGTCGAGCAGCGAGTCGTCATTGGTGCTGCGCTCGGACACCTCATGCGTCAGCGCCGACAGCCTGGCCTCGATCGCGGTCACCTCGGGCGTCAACCGCTGCGCCATCGGCAGGCCGAGCAACGCCATGTTGCGATAATTGCCAAGCTCCTGCAATCGAACCACCAGTTGCGCCGCCTCATCGCCTTCCAACGAAATATCGTCGATCAACAACCGGCCAAAGCCGTCGGGATGCAGCATGAAATCCGACGCGATCCGCGCTTTGCCATCGGCAACGTCGCATACCACGATCGCCGACGCATCGAACCAGGTCGACAGCGTCTCGCGCGGCGGCATCCCCGCCGCATGGCGCAGCACCGCGATCTGGGTCGCGCGGATTACTTCGCCCGGCAGGCCGATCAGGATCGATGCGGCCTCGCCATCGAACACCCCGGTGTCAAACGGGTCGTCGAACGCGCCCTCCAGGACGAGGGTGAAGCTCGCAAACTCGGTATGCCCCTCCCACACCAAGGTGAACGGCCCGATCGGCAGCACAGCATAGCGCGAAGCCGGCGCGATGCTCAGCCCGTGGGCGGTGGCAACATCCTCGATATAGGCGCGGCTCTCGCGCGCTGCCGCACCGCCCAGCAGGGTCACGACCTGCAACAATCGGCACGGGCTGGAAAAGCGCGGCAGCCGCCGGACATGCATTTCGGCGGAGAGGCTCGCGCGCAGCGGATGGCTGCGGTCGCTAAGGTCGTGCATCGCCCCTCCGGTCCGCCCCCGGGAAGAGGCTAAGATATTCCCTGCAACGGCGTTAGCATCTTATCGCGCTCGTGTTGCGCTATACGAAGGACTGTATCCGCCCGCCCAAGCCGGGAAGGACAGCCAGCACCTTCAGGCGCAACACGAACCGCAACCGGATCGATGCAACCCTTATCGCGCCACCGGCGCACTGGATTGATCGGCCACAGGGCTGGCAGTTACCGCCTCGGTCGAAGCAACCGCCGGAGTCATTACGGCCTGGCCAGCAACGCCGCCGCCATTCTTGGCAACGGCCACCGGTCCTGACGGCCCACGCAAGGTCGGCGACCGCGCGATCATGCTCACCCCGCCCAGCGGCTTTTGCAGGCCCTGATGGCAAGTCATGCAGTTCACCTTATACGGATCGCCCTGCGGTCCCTTGCGGTTGGCGGGGAAGATCGGCGTCAGCGGCGTGATATGGGCATCATTGATACTGCCGACCATCCGAATACCGTACCAGGCCGTAACCCGCTGTGGACGGCTGATATTCCAGGAACTGAGCGACTGCGAATTATGGCAGAAGGTGCAATTTACCCCAAGCGAGGTGGATAGGTGCATCATGAAGCCGTAACTGGCCTCTGCTTCCTTTGTCGACTTGCCCATGCCCTCGCCATAGGCGGGGTAGATCGTCTTGCCCGCCACCCGCGAATTGCCCTTGCCCGTCAGATACATCGAAAACGGATCATTGGGCAGCGAGGAATAGGCGACTGCCGGGCTTGGCGTATTTTGCCCGCGCTTGTTGCCCAAAATCGAATTGGGATTGGCCGCGCCAGGTTCCGCCGCCCAAACATACTCGGGCACCGCATTGCCGCGATGGCAAGTGTAACAGGTAACGCCAGTCTGCTGGACGTGGCTCGACCATTTCGAGTTCACTTCCTGCGTCATCAACAGCATCTGGCGCGCGACCAGCTTGGTATAGACTTCATCGGAAGCCATGTTGGCGGGGTTGTGGCAATAATTGCACCCCTGTTCTGGCGGCGCGATCCACTGCGTGATCTGCGCCATCAAATGGTTGAACCGCTCGGCAGACACATTGCCCAGCACCTGGACGTTTTCATACACCTCGCTTGCCTTTGGCCCGGTGTCGGGCGGCAGCGGATAGGGATCGTCCGGGATCGGCACCTGTTCCTTGATGTTGGTCACGTCGGTGATCTGCGCCATGGCGGTGCCGCGAAAGCCGGTCTGGACCACTTTTTTAGGCCCGAGATCACAGCCGGAAAGCATGATCGCCGCGCCGGCCACGCCGGCGCATAGGGCGAAGGGACGATGGCGCATACTCATTGCGGTGCTCCCGAAAGTGAGGGATCGACCACGCCGGTGCCGGGATAGGCAGGCGCATAGCCATGCTGGATGGCCCATAGATACCAGTTATCAACCACCGTACCCGTCAGCAAGATGCCGATACCCCCGGTGATCGTCGTCAGCACCGCGAACCACCATGCCCAGCGATGGATCGATTCCATCGTGGCGTTGAAGCCCATCGTCCAGCGCCAGAACAAGCCGGCACGTTCGGATGCAGTACCGCGATCGGTGATCTGTTCAATCTCGCGCTCGCCGCCATAGCGGCCCACCGCCAGGATGGTCGCACCATGCATGGCGAACAACAGCGTCGATCCGTAGAGGAACACGATCGAAAGCGCATGAAATGGATTATAGAACAGATTGCCGTACCGAATGGAGAAAGCGGCGGTCCAATCGAGATGAGGGAAGATGCCGAACGGCACCGCCTCAGCCCAGCTGCCCATCAGCATCGGGCGGATGAAGCCCAGCACCAGCATCAGCCAGATCGCGCTAAGGAAAGCCCAGGCGACATGCGTTCCCATGCCAAGCGCCTTGGCACGCCGGTAGGTCCGAACGCACCACAACAGCACGCTGGTGGTCATCAGCAGCCCCGCAAGGATCCACCAGCCACCCTGCGCCAGCGGCACGAACGGGCTGAAGCCCCATTCCGGCCCTGGCGGCTCGAGCGCCAGCCAGAATAATTGGCGGGCGAACTGCACCGGGTCCCAGTTGACCGAAGCCCACATGTTCAGGCCGATGATCTCAAAGGCCAGGAAACCGCAGATCAGCGATGCCATGCCCAATGGTCCCAGATAGATCGGGCCAAGCTGGGCGTTGCCGAACTTGCCCATCCAATAGGAGTAGCTACCCAGTCCGGTGCGGCCAAAGGTAGCATCGTGCATCGGTGGGCCCATTTCGGGCGCTGCGCGAAGCTGTACCTGGGTGAAGAGATTCTGATAGCGTGCCATGTCGTTTCTCCTCAGCTCCAGATCGGCAGGTCGAGCCACCACGTCCACCATTCGGGCCAGCCGCGTGTCCACAATGGTCCCGAGATGATGATGCAGACCGCGCTCCAGAACCCTGCCGACAGCGCCAGGAACAGGCCGACGCGGTGGATCCCAAGTGTACCGACCGAATAGCCGATCGTGTCGCGGAAGAAGCTGTCCTCATATTCGGGCGATTTCACCTCGCCCAATGTCCCGTCGCGATTGCGTGCCGGGTTTACCGCCGACAACACCAGTGCCCCGTGGAGCGAAAGCGCCAGGGTGGTGGTGAAGAAGAAGGTCACCGCCAGCATGTGCGCGGGGTTATAATGGAAGTGTAGATACTGGTATCCGGTGTTCGACACCCAATCGAGATGGCTGAAGATGCCATAAGGGAAACCATGTCCCCAGGCGCCCAGCCAGACCGGGCGGATCACTACCAGGCTGATATAGGCAAAGATCGCGACGCCAAAGGCGACCGGCACATGATAGCCCATACCAAGCTTGCGACAGATTTCGACCTCGCGCAGTGCCCAGGACACGAACGCCCCGATCGCGCAGACGGTGATGATCTGCCAGAAGCCGCCCTCGCGCAGCGGCGCAAGCGACAGGCCATAGCTGAGGTCAGGCGGCTCGATCGATATCAGCCACGGGTTCCACGTCGGCCCGAGCGATGCGTCGTAAAAGATCAACAAGGTGCCGAGCGCCGCGAAAAACGCGGTCGTCACCCCGAAAAAGCCGACATAGAATGGCCCGACCCAAAAGTCGAACAGGTCGCCGCCAAGCAGCGTCCCCCCGCGCACGCGGTATTTCCGCTCGAAACTAAGCAGCGCCATGAGCCATTCCTCCCGCGCGCGGGCAATCGTCCCGGCGTCGTTGCGGTTTCAGTAATTGGTGGGTGGCGAGTTCACGTCCCTGAAGGACGCGACCTCGCCTGCCCTGCCCCGCGCGCCGGGATGGCACGCGGGATATTCGACATCAGCTACCCGGAGCAGCAGCCGGCGCGCTCATCGCGGCGGGTGTGTTCTTGGGGCCGTCAAGCCAGTTGAACCGGTCGGTGCTGAGCAAGATGAAATGAATCACGATCGCCAACACGAACAGGAAGATGAACAACGCGACGAGTGTGCGCCGCGGATCGAAGATCAGCCAGGTTCTCCACATGACGGACGCTCCTTATGCCAAGAGGGCGGTAAACGTGGCTTGCGCCACTGCGACGCCATCGCTCAGCGCGGCATAGCCGTTGGGACCGGGGAACCAGGGCCGCCAGCTCCACAACAGGAAGTGCGCGATGATCGCCACGATGGTGAAGCCGATGAAGCTTGCGAGGAAGAGTTTATGAAACTCTTTGGCTTCTTCGGGGGTCAGGTAGGTTCCTGGCCCCATCCTTTCGTCTCTGATGTCACTCATGTCTGTCGTCTCCATGTTTCCCGACAAGGACGGGAGCCCGGAACTAGCTCCCAGGCGGTATCGCGGTCGGGCAAACCCGGCAGCGATGGGGTTGCCGCGAAGAACCCGGTCGGGAACTCGCGGAAAAGGATGCGGGGGGTCATCGCGGCTGGCCCTGTGCCAGCGCGTCGGCCAACCGGCGCTCGGTAACCTGTGCTTCGCCGGAGCGGCGCGCGGCGCGCTCGGCGGCGTCGCGGATTCGCTTGGCGGCGGAAATCCGCACCAGCACCGGCTCGCGCTCGACTGCTGCGTCGAGCCCGGCCTTGGCGGCGTCGTCCCAGCTTATCTCGGCCTGATCGCGCGCCGGCGTGGCCTCGACCGCGTCGAGCTGCCCGGCCAGCGGCAGGATGTTGAACAGCGCATCGAACAGCGCGTTGCACACTTCCTGCACCAGATAGGTCGCGCCCGAATAGCCCATGAACGGCGTTCCGGTGTGGCGGCGGATCACCGCGCCGGGGAAGCTAGCCGGGATATACATCCCGCGCCCGCCGGCCTCGGCCATGTACATCCGCTCGTTGAAGCTGCCGAACAGCACCAAGGGCGGATTGTCGCGGATCGAATCCTTGATCGCGTGATTATCGGGCTTCACCCCGGCCCCGCGCGAATAAGCGAAGGTGCAGGGCAACCCACAGTCACCTTCCAGGAAATTGCGGATGCCCCGCGCGTAAGTGTCGGTCGCGACGATGCCGAAGCTGGCGGTGCCGAAGAAATCCTGAGTCACCGACCGCCACAGATCCCACAGCGGCTTGATCGTCGTATGCTTCTCGCGCTCGATGAACGGTTCGGGGTCTAGCCCAAGCAACTCGCCCAGCTTGCGCAGGAACAAGGTGGTGCTTTCCAGCCCGATCGGCGCTTGCAGGAACGGGCGTTCGAGCGTCTCGCACAGCCCGCGACCGAATTCGCGGTACATGCAGACATTCACTTCGGCCTCGGCCAGCCGGCGGACATCGGCAAGATGGCTGCCCAGCGGAAACGCCATGCCGACATCGGCCCCGATCCCTTCGATCAGTCGCCGGATTTCGGCAAGGTCAGAGGGCATGTTGAACGTGCCGTACATCGGCCCGATGATATTGACCTTGGGTCGCGCGCCTTCCTTGCGGCGCGCGGGCGGCACTTTCTTCGGGCCGAACTGCGTCCACAGCCAGGTCAGCGCCCGATCGGCGGCCTGCCATTGATCCTCGTCGATGGTGCGCGGCAGGAAACGGACGATGTTGGTGCCCTCAGGCGTCACCCCGCCGCCGATCATCTCGGCGATCGATCCGGTCACCACCACGGCGGGCAGATCGGGATCGAGCGTCTTCCACGCCCGCCGCATCGCGCCTTCGGTGCCGTCGCGGCCTAATTCCTGTTCGGACAGGCCAGTAACGGTGATCGGCAATTCATGCGGCGGCAGCGCGTCGGTATAATGCAATACCGAGGTAACCGGCAGATTCTCGCAGCCTACGGGGCCGTCGATGATGACCTGCAGCCCCTTGATCGCGGTAAAGGCATAGACCGCGCCCCAATAACCGCCGGCGCGATCATGATCGATGATGAGCGTCATACGCCCACCGCCTCGGCAGCCTTCGCCGCCGCAATCCTGCGCGCTGCGAACTTCGCCTTGAATTCGGGCCGGTCGACCGGCGTGGTTTCCCACACTCCGGCACTTGGTCCTGCGCCCACGCCCTCGAAGAACGCGGTCATCCGCTCGAAGCGATCGCGATTGGCCATAGCGGCGTTCACCACCATCGCCAGGCTCCCCGCTCCCGCCGGTCCCATCAACGGCCGCGCCGAGATGAGGTTGGTGAAATAGAGCGCCGGGATCGACAGCGACTTGGCGTGCTGCACCACCGGTGTCGTGCCGATCGCCAGATCGGGGCCGAATTCATGCACCGCCGCAATGTCCTGCTCCAGGCTGGCGCGGAACTGGATTCGCACGCTCCTGGCTTCGAGCCATTCGCGATCGGGATCGGACCAGCGCGTGCGCGGGCACGCGGTGCCGACATAGGGCACGTCGGCCCCGCTTTCGATCAGCAGCCGCGCGACCAGCAACTCCGAGCCTTCATAGCCCGAAACCGTGATCCGGCCTTTGATGGGTCGGGCGGCGAGCGCGGCGCGGATGGCGGGGACGAAGCGGTTCTTTGCCGCATCCACCCTGGTTTGCGCGATACCGCAGGCCTGCCCGATCGCGTCGAGCCACGCCGCCGTCCCTTCGGCGCCCACCGGGGCCGAACCGATTACCTGCCGCCCGGCGGCTTCGAACTCGCGAACGCTGGCGGTATAGAAAGGATGGATCGCCGCGACCGCCGCGCAATCGAGCGCCGAATACAGCTCGCGCCATTCGCGCGTCGGCACCACCGGCCCGGCGGCAAGCCCCAACGGCTCGAGCATCTGGCCGATCCCCGGAGGATCGGCGGGGAACATTTCGCCCAGCAGCGTGATCGTCGGCTTGGCGGCGCGATCGCGCGGTGCCGCGACAGGGCCGGCCTCGGCCTCTTTGCGCGCATAATTGAGCATCGCGCCGGCGAGCACGTCCTTGGCCTCGGCATGCGTCGGCACCCCGAACCCCGGCACATCGATACCGATCACCCGCACGCCGTTGATAGCGTCGGGCAGCAATTGCAGCGGCACGCCGCTGGCAGTGGGCACACACAAATTGGTGACGACGATGGTGTCGTACAGCGCCGGATCGGCGAGCTGATGCACCGCGTCGCGAATATCCTCGAACAGCTTGCCGGTGACGAGCGTTTCCGAGCTGAACGGCACATAGCCGACGCTGCGCTTTGCCCCATAGAAATGGCTGGTGAAGGTCAGGCCATAGACGCAGCACGCAGAGCCCGACAGGATCGTCGCGGTACGCCGCATCCGAAGACCGACGCGAAGCGAGCCAAAGGCGGGGCACATCGACTGCGGCTGATCGTGCGGGCCGGCGCTGCGATCGACCGGATAATCGGCGGCATAGCGATCGAGAATGTCGGACTTGCCCGCGCCGATCGCAGCCGCCCGAAGCGTGTCGCCCGAAGCGCAGCCGCCCTCGGCAACGACGATACGGTCGCGGCTTCTGACATCGCCTCCCGCAACGGGAGTGGCCACCGGAAGGGCCACGTCAGACCGCATCGTACACGACCTCAAGGCTCGGCTTGGTCACAAACGGCTTCCCGCGCATATCCGCCTGAGTCGCGGGCTTCAGCGTGTAATTGCCGCCGGTATCCTCTGGCTTGAACAACCCCAGCAGCCCGTCCTGGTCGAGCGGGCGCGGCTGGACCGGCGGGGCGCTGGCGACATTGGCGGCGAGGTCGGCGAACAGCGAACCCCATTCGCTCTCGGGCGTGCCGATGATCTGGTAATTCGCTGATTTGCGGCGGATGTCCTCGTTCGCGGGGATTGAGCACAGCGTGGGGATACCGATCGCCTCGGCAAAGGCCTGCGCCTCGCCGGTGCCGTCATCCTTGTTGATGATCATGCCCGCGACGCCGACATTGCCGCCCATCTTGCGGAAATATTCGACCGCCTTGCAGACGTTATTGGCGACATAGAGCGACTGGAGGTCGTTCGACGCGACGACGATCACCTTCTGGCACATGTCCCGCGCGATCGGCAGGCCAAAGCCGCCGCACACCACGTCACCCAGGAAATCGAGCAGGACGTAATCAAAGCCCCATTCATGGAAGCCCAGTTTCTCGAGCGTTTCGAAACCGTGGATGATCCCGCGCCCGCCGCAACCGCGCCCGACCTCGGGGCCGCCCAATTCCATCGCGAACACGCCGTCGCGCTGGAAACAGACATCCTCGATGCCGATTTCCTCGCCTGCCAGCTTCTTGGCGCTCGACGTCTCGATGATCGTCGGGGTCGATTTGCCGCCGAACAACAGGCTGGTCGTGTCCGATTTGGGATCGCAGCCGATCAGCAGCACGCGCTTGCCCTGCTGCGCCATCATATAGCTTAGGTTGGCCAGCGCGAACGACTTGCCCGATCCGCCCTTGCCATAGATCGCGATGATCTGCGTTTCCTTGGTCACCGGCCCCGTTGGAACGGGATCGGGCTCATGGCTCGCTTCTTCGCGCAGAATACCGGCATCGAACATGGTCATAATGCACTCCAGTCGAGCACCATCTTGCGGCACGCGGGATCGGTGAAAGCGATTGGATAGGCTTCGGCGGCGCGCGCGGCTGGCTCGACATGGCTGATCAGCCCGTCGAGCGAGAGCAGCCCCGCCTCGATCAATTCGGTGACGGCGGTAACGTCGGCGGGCTTGAACTCGGCCGAGATCCGCAGCCGCGCCTCGCGCATGAAGGCGCTGGGGAAAGCGAAGGATAGCCGGTCATAGAAACCGGCAAGCACGATCTCGCCCCCCCGCCCCAGCCGACCGATCAACATGTCGAGCTGTTCGCCCGCGCCGCTGGCGTCGCAGATCACCGCATAATCGCGGCGCTCATCGCTGGCGGGGTCGATCACGGTGTAGTCGTCGGCATCGCGGCGGTCGGGGTTGGTTTCCCACACCGTCGGTGCGTCGGCTGCCAGCGCGATGGCGATCCGGGCGATCAAGCGACCCAATACGCCATGCCCGACGATCAGGTCGGGGGCATTGCCACCCACCACCACATGATGCGCGGTGGCCGCCAGCGCGAGCAAGGTGCCGTCGCGCCCCAGCGATTCCGCAACCGGCATCGCCCGCGCCGATGGCAGGATCACCCGCCGCGCGCTGCCGCCGAACAGGCCACGCGCATCGGCATAGCAAGTCGCACCGGGGACAAAGACCCATTCATCGATCCGCCCGCGCACATCGCGCCCGGCATCGACAACGCGACCGACCGATTCATAGCCAGGCACCAGCGGATAGCCCAGGCCCGGGAAGGGCGGCATCCGGCCGGTCCATAATAGTTTTTCAGTACCGGTGCTGACCCCGCTCCAGGCGATTTCAACGGTCAAGTCACCATGGCCCATCGGCAGCAGCGAGACCGGGCGCAGCGAGAGGCTTTCAGGTGCCTCCAATATTACTGCCAGCGCCTTCATCGCGCGCTCCCCGTTGGTTTGCCAAGAGCCCCGGTTGAGCTCTTACTGCACCTGTCACTCTATCCCGACGTTGATTAATGTCAATTCTTCTGGACGCTTTTTATGTCAACTTTGCGAGACAACTACGCCGGTAGTTAGCGGCAACGCGGTGGGCACTGCCCATGACTCCTTGAAACCCGCCGCTTTTGTCATCGCGACAATGGTTTCGGCGGTGCGCGGTCGACCCGATCCCATCGCCAGCAGATACCAGCCGAAATAGGCATCTCCCATCCGCCTCGCGCCCGCCGCATCGGCCATCGGCTCGCCGATCACCAGCCGTCCGCCGGGGGGAAGCGCCGCATGGATGTTGCGCAGCAATTGCATCGCGGGCGCATCGTCATGGTCGTGCAAAATGCGGATCAGCGACACGCAATCATGCCCCGATGGCAGCGGCCCGGCGATGAAATCACCCCCGTGGCTGGCGATCCGATCGGCCATCCCCGCCGCCGCGAATCGGGCAGTGGCGCGCTCGGCCACCGCCGGCAGGTCGAACATCGCCAGCTTCGGCCCGGCGACTCGCCTGGCCAGCGACAGCGCGAACGCCCCTTCGCCGCCGCCCACATCGAGGATTCGTGCATGACGATCAAAGCGATAGGCATCGATCACCTGATCGGCGACCAACGGCTGCGATGCTGCCATCAGCGCCGAATAGGCCGCGACCTCGGCAGCATCGCCCTGCCCCGATGCGCCCGCATAATGCCAATAGGCACCCAGCGTCCCGCCCCCACCCTTGCGCAGCAAGGCCAGCGGATCGGCGAGATCGGCGTAGAGCAGCCGGTGGTGCGCCACCATTTCGACGATGCCCCTATTGCCCAGCAACGCCGCCCCTGTACTGCCCAGCACCCAGCGATTTCCCGCCAGCGGCTCGACCAGATCGAGCGTCGCCGCCGCCCGCAGCAAACGTTCTGCCCCCTCGATCGGCAAATCGGCGCGCTCGGCCAGATCGCCGGCCGATCGCGGCCCTGCGGCCAGGCAATCGAGCATCCCCGCTTCCAAAAACGCCGCCAGTGTCTGCGAATAGACAAAGCCGGCGACCAGATCGAACAGCGCACTCGCTTTGCTGCGCGCCACCGGGCGGGTCAGCCAGAAGCGCGCAGCAAATCGCTGGAAGCGCGGGCTGGTGAGGACGCGATTGCGCCGGGCGATAAAGCCCTCGCGCCATCCGTCTATCATTTCGGACAATCCATATGTCCATTGTTCTGGACAGGTGTTAGGATGCAGTCAACTGGAGCAGAGAGGCAGGCGGCATGGCCCGCGATCAAATGGTCATCATCGGTGCCGGTATCGGCGGCTTGGTCGCCGCCGCCTTGCTTGGCGCGCGGGGCTATGCGGTGACGGTGGTCGAGGCCCAATCACGGCCCGGCGGAAAGCTGCGCGCGATCGATGTCGTGGGCAACGCGATCGACGCCGGGCCGACCGTCTTCACCCTGCGTGATGTCTTCGCCGATATTTTCACCGCTTGCGGCAGTGCGATCGACGATCCCCTGACGCTGCGACCGGCGACGATCCTCGCGCGCCACGCCTGGAGCGATGATCGCCTCGATCTGTTCGCCGACCCCGCCCGCAGCGAAGCCGCGATCGGCGATTTCGCCGGTGCCTCGGCGGCGCGCGACTACCGTAGCTTCCGCACCGAAGCCGCCCGTATCTTCGACGCGCTCGATCCCGCCTTCATGCGCCGCCCGCGTGCCGATCCGCTGACGCTCGCCGCGCGGCTTGCCATGCGGCGAGTCGGTGACGCCTTTGCGCTTCGCCCCTATGAATCGCTTTGGCGCGCATTGGGCGAGCATTTCGCCGATCCCCGGCTGCAACAGCTTTTCGGCCGCTATGCCACCTATTGCGGCTCGTCGCCCTTCGCCTGCCCCGCCGAGCGCCGGCCGCTTGGCGCGATGGTTTGGCTGACCACGGCGCAGGCATCGGGCTTCCCGCTGACGCGCCACAACGTGTTTTTCTCACCCGATTACCCGGCGGAATTCAACGCGCTCGCAGCGCAACGCCCCGCCGCCGACCCGAGCGTCTATGTTTGTGCGCAGGACCGCGACGATCTGGGCAACGCCCCCGCCGGCCCCGAACGCTTCCAGATCAACGTCAACGCCCCGCCCATCGGCGACACGCAAAAGCTGCCCCCTCAGGAGATCGAATCATGCACGCAGGCGATGCATCGACGACTGTCGCAAGCCGGGCTTTCGCTCGGTTCGGCAGTTGGGGAAACCCGGCTACTAACCCCGACCGACTTCGAAGTGCTGTGCCCGTCGACGGGTGGAGCCCTTTATGGACGGGCCTCGCGCGGGTGGGCGGTGCCCTTCCTGCGCCAGGGCAGCCGGACGCGGATCCCTGGGCTCTATTGCGCGGGCGGGAGCTGCCATCCGGGCGCGGCGGGCCTGCCGATGGCCCCCTTGTCCGCCAGCCTTGCCGTCGATTGCCTGGCGGCGGACCACGCTTCGACGTCGTGGTTTCGCCGCAGGGCTATGCCTGGTGGTATATCGACGCCACCAGCGATGACGGCCAATACGGGCTGACGATCATCGCCTTTATCGGCAGCGTGTTTTCGCCTTATTACAAGCTGATGGGGCGCAAGCGTCCCGATAACCATTGCGCGATCAACATCGCATTGTGCGGCCCGCGCGCCAATGCCTGGGCGATGACCGAGCGCGGCGCAAAACATGTCACCCGCGACCGCGACCATTTCGCCGTCGGCCCCAGCGCCATGCACTGGGACGGCGATTGCCTGACGATCGAGATCAACGAGATTTCGGCACCGATCCCCTATCCGGTGCGCGGGCGGGTGAAGCTCTACCCCGACCTGGTCACCAACACCGGCTTCGCGCTGGACCCCGCCGCGCGCCACCGCTGGCAACCGATCGCGCCGCGCGCGCGGATCGAGGTGGAGATGGACCGGCCGGGGACCAGTTGGACCGGCAATGGCTATATCGATTCGAATTTCGGCGATGAGCCGCTCGAAACCGGCTTTCGCGACTGGCACTGGTCGCGCGCGCATCTAAGCCGCGACGTGGCGGTGCTGTATGAGGGGATTCGCCGCGATGGTCGCCCCTTCGATCTGGCGCTGCTCTGCGATCGGCAAGGGCGCTGGCGCGATGTCGAGGCACCGCCGGTGCAGCGGTTGACGCGATCGGGCTGGCTGGTCGATCGCCGCACGCGGGTCGATGTCGGCCACGCGGCCAGGGTGCGAAAGACCTGGATCGACGCACCCTTCTACGCACGATCAGGCCTACAAACCCGCCTGTTCGGCGAGGATGCGTTTGCGGTCCATGAAAGCCTGTCGCTCAATCGGTTCGCATCGACGGTGGTCCAGGCCATGCTGCCCTATCGGATGCCGCGCGCTTTATTCTGATTGCGTGGGCTTTGGCTTGGCTGCTTTACCGCGCTCGATCTCGCGGCTGACCGACATCCATTGCCAGATGGCAAAGCCCATTACCGGGATGACGACGATCGCCGCATCGAGCAGCCCGTACAGATTGTTCATGTCGCTACCTCCCGCTGTTGCCGTGCGAAGCCCAGGATTCGTGCGGCAATCTGCGCCGGCTGTTCTTCATGCGCCAGATGGCCCGCGCCGGAAATGATCTCGACCACCGCGCCAGGCACGCGCGCGGCGGCGTCGGTCGCTGCCTTCACCGGCACCGCCGCATCGCGATCGCCGTGGAGCAACAGCAACGGCACCCGCAATTCGGGCAGGCGCGCGGCGAAGCTGTCGAGATCCCATTCGGCCATCATCGCCAGCGCGCCGCCGATATGCCCTGGATCGCGAAACAGCCGCGCATAGCATTCGACCCCCTCGGGCGCGATCGTCGATCCGGTGCTGCGCGCGAGAAACCGCCCGACCTCGCCCGATCCCCGTGCAATCTGCGCGAAGATGTGCGGGGCAAATGGGTTGACGAACAACAGCTTGGCCAGCGTCGGGAATAATTTGGCCGCAAGGCCCGGAAACGGCAGCAACGCAGGGTTCAGCCCGACAAGCGCTTCGGGCGCAACCTGCGCATCCAGTGCCATGCGCACCGCAATCGCCGCGCCCGCCGAATGGCCGACCACTAGCTGCGGCTGCTCGCCCATCGCGTCGAGCAAATCGCCCACCGCCCCCGCCATCGCCGGCATCGCCAGCCCGCCCACCGGCCGCCCGCTGGTAAAGCCATGCCCCGGCAGATCGGGCGCGATCACCGTGAAATCCTGCGCCAATATCGGTGCCAGATCGCGCCAGCTATGCGTCGCAGCACCAGTGCCGTGCAGCAGCAATAGCGCCGGCCCCTGCCCCATCACCTGCACATGAAAGCGAATCCGCCCGACATTGACGAACCGGCTCGCCACGCGATTGGGCCAGTCGCGACCCTCGATGTCGAACCGCAGCGTCATGCCGGAGCCACCGCGCGCACCGCCGCGTGCATGGTGCCCGCATCGGCGCGCGGCAGCGCCAGGTATCGCGCGCCCATCGCCGCCGCCAGCCGCTCGCCTTCGGCACGCGGGCGCGGCGAAATATCGACGAACGCCCCCGCAATCCCGGATTCGCCGATCGCCTTGGCCGCGGCCTCGGCATCGCCCGCCGCCGCCGCGCGGCTGGTGCTGCCGTCCAGGGCGATGTTGGCCCGACCGTCGCTCAGCACCACCACGAACGGCGTCCGCCCCTTTGCCGCCGCCGCCAGCGCCAGGTCATGCGCCGCTGCCAGCCCCGCCGCGATCGGCGTCCCCCCGCCGCCGGGCAGTTCGGCCAGCGCGCGCTTGGCCCGCGCCAGGCTGCGCGTCGGCGGCAGCAATATCTCGGCCCCCTCACCGCGAAACGCCACCAAGGCGACTTGCGCGCGCTTCACATAAGCTTCGGCAAGCAACAGCTCGACCGCGCCCTTAGCCTCGGCCAGCCGCGCCACCGCTGACGATCCCGAGGCATCAACCGCGAAGATCGTCGTCGCTTCGGCGCGCGTTTCGAACCGGCGAATACGCAGGTCGTCGCGCCGCACCCGAATCCGCGAATCATCGCGACCGCGCAGCCGCTGCCACGGTGCCGCCGCACGCAAGGTATCGATCAGGCTCAGCCGCAGCCCGCCGCTCGGCAACCCGGCGCGCACGCCGATCGCGCGCCCGCGCGTCGGCGATTTGCGCTTGGCCCCCTTGCCGCGCGAACGGCTGATCGGCCCGCGCCCCTGCCCCGCCGCAATCGCCGCCAGGACATCGCGCGGCAGGCTGGCCAGCGCCGCTTCAAGCACCATGTCGTCGAGCCGGCGGACTTCGCCATTGCCCTGCTCGCCCGGATGATCGTCGGGCGGCGGCGGTGGCGGCGGTTCGCTATCGGCATCCGGCTCAGCAGCCGGCATCCGAGTCGCGCGCGGCCCCAGCACCAATCGCGCGGCAGTAGCGATGTCGAGATCGGACACCGCCTCCCATCCGCCCAGCGCCGCAATCGCCTTGGCCACGCGCAGCGTCAGCAGCGCGGCGCGGGCCGATTCGACCCCCAGCGCCGCCGCCGTAGCCGCGATTGCGCGAAGTTGCTCGTCATCGACCGCGACTTCGCCGGTCGGAGCGGCGTCGGGCAATCGAAACGCATCTGCCGCGACCCCCGACAGGTCGAACCGGAACGCCAGCCGCTCGGCCAGCCCGGTGGCGATCCGCTCCTCCTCGATCCCGTCGTCGAGCGCGACCACCGCGAACCGCGCCGCATCGCGCAGCGCCACGCCGTCGCGTTCGACCACCACCATGCCGCTATCCATCCCCGCGCAAAGCTGGCTCACCACCATGTCATCGGCGCGCTCGGCACCGGGCATCACCAGCACGCCGCCATTAGCTTCGGCCAGCAGCCCGCGCTGCGCGATCGGTCGCCCCGCCGCCAGCGTTGCGCCCAGATCGAGCCCGCCCACCAGCCGATCGAGATCGACATTGCGCGGCACCCGCCGCACTACCGCGCCCTCGCACAGCGCCGCGACCACCGCATCACGCGCCGCGCCGTCGCCGCGAAGGATAATACCGCCCAGCGCCGGATCGACCCGCAACAGCCGCACCGCCAGCATCGCATCGGCAAACACATCGGGCACGCTCTGGCCCGACCCGCTCATGCCGCCAGCTCGGCCAGGGCGCGCTCGATCCGCGCATTCGATCCACTGTCGTCTAGCGGATTGCGCCGCAACCGATGCCGCAGCGCCATCGGCGCGACTCGATCGAGATGCGTCGCCTCGACGATCTTGTTTCCCTCCAGCGCCGCCAGCGCGCGCGCCGCGCGCATCAGCGTCAATTCGCCGCGCAGGCCATCGGCCCCGACCGTGCTGCACAGCAGCGCCGCGCGCGTGAGCACCGCATCGGGCACTTCGATCGCGCCCACCAGATCGCGGCCCTTGGCGATCCGCTTCAACGTCTTCTTTTCCGACGCGCCCCAATGCTCGGTAAAGCCTGCCGGATCGCGCTCGAACGCATCGCAGCGTTTCAGGATTTCGACGCGCTCGGGGATGCCCTTGGGGGTCCGCACCTCGACCGACAGCCCGAAACGATCGAGCAATTGCGGCCGCAGCTCGCCTTCTTCGGGATTGCCGCTGCCGATCAGCACGAAGCGCGCGGCGTGGCGAACGCTCAACCCCTCGCGCTCGACCAGATTTTCACCAGATGCCGCAACGTCGAGCAGCAGGTCGACGATATGATCCTCAAGCAGGTTGATCTCGTCGATATATAAAAACCCGCCATTGGCGCGTGCTAGCAGCCCCGGCTCGAACCGCTTCTCGCCGCGTCCCAGCGCGGCTTCGAGATCGAGCGCACCGACGACGCGATCCTCGGTCGCGCCAAGCGGCAGGTCGACAAAGGGCACCGGCACCTTGCCCTTGGGCGGCGGCGCATCGGCGATCTGATAACCCGCGCGCGCCGCAGCAATCGGCGGCAACAATGCCGCCAGCGCCCGCACTGCCGTCGATTTGCCCGTCCCCCGGTCGCCAAAGACCATCACGCCGCCAACGCGGGGATCGACCGCCGCGATCAGCAGCGCCAGTTTCATTTCGTCCTGGCCGACGATTGCCGAAAAAGGGAAAGGTGTTCGCATCCCAAAGGTGTACCATGCGTTGGACACTCCACAAGTACGGACACTGGAATATGATGAGCAGCAGTTGGGCACCGGTTTGGATTGCGGGCGGCGCGGCGTTGCTGCTGGGCATTGCCGGCGGGGCCACGACACCGATCGGCGGCTGGTATCGCGAACTCGCCAAGCCCGAATGGCAGCCGCCCAACTGGGCATTCGGCCCCGCCTGGACGATCATCCTGGCCTGCGCCGCCACGGCGGCGGTGATGGCGTGGAACGCCGCCCCCGATGCCGCCGCCCGGCGCGACATCCTGATCCTGTTCGGCGTCAACGCGGTGTTCTTCCTGGCCTGGAGCCCGCTATTCTTCATGGCCCGGCGGCCCGATTGGGCGCTGATCGAAGTGGTGTTCCTGTGGGCATCGGTGCTGGCGCTGTTCATCGGCCTGTGGCCAATCTCGCGCACCGCCGCGTTCTTCGTCCTGCCCTATCTCGCCTGGGTCAGTTTCGCCTCGGCGCTCAACCGCGCGATCGTGGTCCGCAACCTGCCGTTCTGATTATACCGATATGCGGCGGCAGCGATCGACTGCCGCCGATCCCGTAGCAACCCAGAAGAAAGTTCGCACTGCCCGGAAAGTAAAAAGTCCAACCCAAGAAAGGAAGTCGCAATGGCAATCACCGTGCATCCGGAATCCTTGTCTCCTGCCGTGCCGATCGCTGAGGTCCGACGCATCGGAAAGGCGGATATGGATTGGGCGCTTGCGCAAGGGTGGCGCGATTTCCGGGCAAAGCGCGGCGATTTGTTGTTCATCGGCGTGATCTATCCGGTGGTGTGTTTCGTCGCGGCAGTGGTGACGTTCAACGATTCGCTGTTTCCTTTATTCTTCCCGCTCGTCGCAGGGCTTTCGATCGCCGGCCCTGCGGTCGCTTCAGGCTTTTATGAGCTGGCCCGGCGACGCGAAGCGGGGATCGATTCGACCTGGTGGCACTTTCTCGATCCGCTGAAAGGGCGCAGCCGAACGCCGATCGCGATGCTCACGCTGATGCTGACCGGGCTGTTCATCGGCTGGTTGGCGGCGGCTTATGCCATTTATGCCCTCACCTTCGGCGCAGACGGCCCGATGCGCGCCAGCGAGATCAGCCGCATCTTCACCACCGAATCGGGCTGGGCGATGATCGTGATCGGCAATCTGGTCGGCCTCGGCTTCGCGCTGGTTGCGATCACCGTTTCGTTCGTTGCTTTCCCGATGGTGGTCGACCAGCCGGTCGAAGCGCACACTGCAGTCGCCACCTCGATCGCTGCGGCACGGCGCAATCCGGGCGAAACCATCGGCTGGGGGCTGCGCGTAGCCGCGTTGCTGGTGTTGGGCACCATCCCGTTCGGCGTGGGGCTGGCGGTGGTGCTGCCTTGGCTCGGCTATGCCACCTGGCATTTATACACCCGGCTGGTCGTCCGCTAAAGCGACCGGGGCCGTCTGCGTCAGCGCGCGGGCGGCACCTGACGCGGGGCACCCTGCATCATCGCGCGAAAGCGATCGACCACCGCCAGCCGTTCGACGATGTCACCGCGATAAGGGGCATTGGCGGGGGTAAGCGCAAGCGCCTGCGCCCAGGCCGTCCGCGCCTGATCGATCTCGCCCGCGTTCAACAGCGAAATTCCCAGGAAGAACGGCGGCCCCGGTGCCTTGGGATCGAGCCGCACCGCTTGTGCAAAGGCAAATCGCGCCGCCGGCGACAATTGCTGGCCGTCATGCACCGCCAGCATCGTGCCCAGCGCCGTCCAGGTGCCGGGATCGTTCGGCGAGCGGCGTACTGCGTCGATCAGGATACGCACCGCCTCGCCCTTGTCGCCGCGCGCCATCGCCGCGTCGGCCAGGCTCATCGCCGCGCGATGGCGTTCGCCCAGGATCGCTGCGCGGAAATCGATCAGCCCGGGATCGACCTGCAATCCCTGATCGCCGGTCGCCACTGGCGCTGCCGGTTGCATCGGCTGGCCCTGCAGCGCATAGCCGGTGGCACCCAATAGCAGCGCCGCCGCCATCAACGTCGACAACATCCGCGGCGCGCCGAGCCACCACAAGGCCGCCCCCGCGCCAAGGCCCAACACCGCAAGCGCAAGCCAGCCCATCAGCGCTGTCCCACCATCTTGCGCGTCATCTTGCCCATCATCTTGAGCGCCGCCGAAAACTGCGCGCGGCAATACCCGCACCCAGGATCAGCAACACGATCGGCGCGATCCACAGCGGCACCGAAGCGCCGCTCACCGGCGGATCGTAACTCACATAATCGCCATAACGCTCGATCAGCCAGGCGCGGACCTCGGCAGCGCTTTCTCCCTGCCCCACCCGCTCGCGCACCAACGCTCGCATGTCGCCCGCCATGTCGGCGTCGCTATCGGCAATCGACTGGCCCTGACACACTAGGCAGCGCAGCTCCTCCATCAGCCCCCGCGCCTCGGCTTCCTTGGCGGGGTCGGGCAGCTGTTTCCAGGCCAGTTCGGCCTGCGGCACCGCCGATTGCTGCGCTGCCAGCGGAGTCGCGGCCAGCAGGGCCAGCATCGTCAGCCGCTTCACCGTGCCTCCTCCAGTGCCGCCAGAATGACCGGCACATCGCCCTCATTGATCGGGCCGATATGCTGCATCGTGATCAACCCCTTGGCATCGACTACAAAGGTTTCGGGCACGCCCGATGATCCCAGCGCCAGCTGCACCGCGCTTCGGGGATCGTCGCCGATGCGGCGATACGGATCGCCATGCGCGGCCAGAAAGCGGGTAATCGCCGGGGCGGTATCGCGAATGGCTATCGCGTCGATCGCCACCCCCGCCGCCTTCAGCCGCATCAGTTGCGGCGCTTCGGCAATGCACGGCACACACCAGCTTGCGAACACATTCACCAGCCGGGGCTTGCCGCCGGGATCGTCGTTCAGCGCCAACCCCGGCTTGCCCGGCAGCATCGGCTTTAGCGTCACATCGGGCAGCGGCTTGCCCACCAGCGCCGACCGGATCGTCGGGTCGTTCGGGCGGTACAGCCCGTGCACGGCAAGCGCGACCAGCCCGGCGAACACCAATAACGGCACCCACAACAGCAATTTCTTCATGCCGTCGCCATCCGCGCGGGCAACCGCCGTTCCCGCACCACCCGGCCGATCAGCGACAACAGCCCGCCCAACCCGATCAACACGCCGCCTAGCCAGATCAGCGTCACGAACGGCTTCCACCATAAACGAAGCTGCCAGCGCCCCTCGCCATCGGGCTGACCCAGCACGGTGTAAAGCTGCCCGTCGAACACTGTTTCGATCGCGGCTTCGCTGGTCACCGTCGGCGGCGCGGAGAAAAAGCGGCTCTGCGGCCCCATGATGAACGGCGCAGCATCGCCGCGCTGCACGCGCAGCCGCCCTTCCAGCGCCGACCAGTTCGGCCCGATCGCGGGCTTGATCCCTTCTAGGACCACCGAATAGGGTCCGACCTGCGTCACCTGCCCCACCCGCACCGCAACCAGTTTCTCCTGCGTGAAGGCGGCTTCGCTCGCCATCCCCGCCACGCTCACCGCAACGCCCAGATGCGCGACGACCATGCCATAGGTGAACAACGGTGTGCGGCGCAGGTTGCGCTTCCACAGCGGCGCGACACTCGCCACCGCCAGCCCGAAGGCAAAGCCCAACCCCAGCAGCGGCAGGATCGCGGTATCGGGGGCGATCACGAACACCGCCACCAGCCCCGCCAGCCCGGCGGCAAGTGGCGCGGTCATCCGCCCGATCAATTCCTTGCCCTCGTCGCGCCGCCAGCGGATCATCGGCCCCACCGCCATGCCCAGCATCAGCAGCAGCGCGATCGGCGCGGTGGTCTTGTTGAAAAACGGCGGCCCCACCGACAATTGCGTCCCCATCGCCTGCGCGACGATCGGATACAACGTGCCGATCAACACTATCCCCAGGATCACCGACAACAACAGATTGTTGAAGATAAGCCCGCCTTCGCGGCTCACCAGTTCAAAGGTCGAACCCTGCTTCACACTGCCGATCCGCAAGCCAAACAGCACCAGCGCGCCGCCGATATACAAGATCAACAGCGCCAGGATGAAGCTACCCCGGCTAGGATCAACGGCAAAGGCATGGACGCTGGTGAGGATGCCCGACCGGACCAGGAAGGTGCCGATCATCGACATGCTGAACGCCACCACCGCCAGCATGATCGTCCAGGATCGCAGCCCGTCGCGCGTCGCCAGCACCGTCACCGAATGTAGCAGCGCGGTCGCCGCCAGCCACGGCATCAGCGAGGCGTTCTCGACCGGGTCCCAAAACCACCAGCCGCCCCAGCCCAGCTCGTAATAGGCCCAATAGCTGCCCGCCGTGATCCCGATCGTCAGGAACACCCAAGCGCCGAGCACCCAAGGGCGCATCGCGCGCGCAAAGGCCGGCCCGACATCGCGCATCACCAGCGCACCGACCGCGAATGAAAACGCCACCGACAGCCCGACATAGCCGAAATACAAGGTCGGCGGATGGAAGGCGAGGCCGGGGTCTTGCAGCAGCGGGTTCAGCCCCGCGCCCTCGGCCGCCGCCGGGTTCAGCCGAGCAAACGGGTTCGACGCGATCAGCAGGAAGGCATAGAAGCCAAGCCCGATCGCCGCCTGCGCCGCCATCGTTGCGACCAACGTACCTTCGTTCAGTCGCCGCTCGACAATCGCGATCGCCCCGCCGGCGATCGCCAGCACGGTGACCCACAACAGCATCGAGCCTTCGTGATTGCCCCAGGCACCGGCAATTTTGTACATCAGCGGCTTGGCCGAATGGCTGTTTTGCGCGACCAGCACGACCGACATGTCGGATTGGACGAACAGCACGATCAGCAACCCGAACGACAACGCCGCGAGCAAACCCTGAACGATCGCGACCGGGCGAACCCCGGCGATAAGCTGCGCGGCGGTTGCCGCCCGCTCTGCCGACACCCCGTCCGGTCGCCCCATCCATAACCCAAGCCCTGCCAGCACCAGTTGCAGCAGGGCCAGCGCTGCGGCGAGCCACAGCGCCGCAAGTCCAGCTTCGGCGATCATGGTTTCAGTGTCTCGGCAGCAGCCATCTTGCCCGCCATTTCGGGCGGCATGTAGCGTTCGTCATGCTTCGCCAACAGGTTGGTGGCGGTGAAGCTGCCGTCGGGCTGGAACATCCCCTCAGCGACCACGCCCGAATCTTCCTTGAACAAATCGGGCGCGATACCGCTGAAGCGCACCGGCACTGTCGCCTTGCCATCGGTCACCACGAAATGGATCGAAACGCCATCGGGCTGCGGCTTGATCGATCCCGCCTCGACCATCCCACCCAGTCGAACCGCGCGGCCAACCGGCGGTGCCTTGCCCGCAACATCCGCCGGGGCATAAAAAAACGCTGCCTCGTCCTGCAACGCCGACAATGCCAGGCCACTTGCCCCCATGACCGCGACCAGTCCCAGCCCGGCCAGCAGCAATCGCTGATGTTTCGCTTTCATCGCCGGCGCACCTTATCTGCCGCATCCTCGGCGCGGCGCATCGAACGGTAGCTGTCGATCAGGATCGCCCCCGTTCCCACCACCGCGACGCCATAGGCGGCGATCACGAAAAACCACTGACTCATGCCGCTGCCATCCGGCGCATCCGCGCCTCAACTTTCGAGGAAGCCAGGATCGCCCGCATCCGCATCAACACGATCCCTGCGAACAACAGGCTGAAGCCCGTCAGCGTAAACGCCAGCGGCCACAAAATAGCATTGTCGATCGTCGATTTGGTCAAGCTGAGGCTCTGTCCTTGGTGCAGCGTGTTCCACCATACCACTGAATAGCGGATGATCGGCAGCAATACGGTGCCCGCCACCCCGAACAATGCCGGGATGCGCGCATCACCGCCGCGCGCCGCATCGGCCCGCGAAAGCGCTATATAGGCAAGGTAGACAAAAAACAGCAGCAGCATCGACGTCAGCCGACCGTCCCATTGCCACCACGTCCCCCAGGTCGGACGCCCCCAGATCGATCCGGTGGCCAGGCAGATCGCGGCAAACAGCGCTCCCGGCACCGCACATGCGCGGGCCGAAACTGCAGCCAAGGGATGCCGCCACACCAGATAGGCGATGCTCGAAATCGCAATCCCGCTCCATCCGCCCATGCCCAGCCAAGCGGCGGGAACATGCAGATACAGGATACGCACCGTCTCGCCCTGCAGGTAATCGGGGGGTGTTTGCGTGAGCCCGGCCCATGCGCCGAACAGCAACAGCGCCAGCCCGCCCCATATCAATACCGGCGTCAACGGCTTCGCAATCTTCAGAAAGCGGACAGGATTGGCTAGCGCGTGAATCACGATACCCTGACCATAAGCGAAATACGCAGCGAATCTACTGGCCTCTGGGGCGGTAGCATCACAAATCGACGCTGCGGCGCAACATCGATCCATCCGTCTTCGACTTGGCGGCAAGGCAGAACGACATCTTCCCCGGTTGCCGCACCGCCCTCGCCCGGCTACCTCCACGACATGCTAAAGCTGATCCTGGGCAACAAGGCCTATTCATCCTGGTCGCTTCGCGGCTGGCTCGCGGTAAAACATGCGGGGCTGGCTTTCGAGGAAGTCGTCGTGCCGCTGTACGATCAGGCATGGGAACAGCGCCGCGAGGGCGATGAATTCGCGCCGTCATCGGGCAAAGTGCCGATCCTGTGGGATGGCGATGTGGTGATCTGGGACAGCCTGGCGATCATCGAATATCTCAACGAAAAGACCGGCGACGATCGTTTCTGGCCCGCCGATGCCGCCGCGCGCGCGATGGCGCGGTCGATGGCGGCCGAAATGCATTCGAGCTATGCCGCGCTACGCCGCAAGCATCCGATGAATATCCGCCAGGTATATGAACCCGGCCAACCCGACGCCGATGTGCTGGCCGATCTGGGCCGGATCATGGAGCTTTGGGCACAAGCCAGAGCGCGCTTCGGCGGTGACGGCGAATTCCTGTTCGGCACCTGGGGCGCGGTCGACATCATGTTCGCGCCGGTGGTGACACGGATCATCACCTATTCGCTGCCCTTCGCCCGCTTTGCCGGGCCATATATGAACGCGGTGATCGCCCACCCTTGCATGCAGGATTGGATCGCCTGCGCGCAGGAGGAGGAATGGGTGCTCGAACAATATGAGCAAACCCCCGCCGCCTGAAGTTCATAAAACAGCCGACACGCATCGCATCAATCGCCATCGACCTATGATAGGAAAATGGCCAATCGAATTGAGGAAGCGCGCCTCGACGCATTGCATCGCCTGAACCTGCTCGACACCGCGCCCAGCGAAGCGTTCGACCGGATCACGCGGCTGGCCAGCCAGATTTTCAACCTGCCGATTTCGGCGGTTTCGCTCACCGATCACGATCGCCAATGGTTTAAATCGCGCGTCGGCTGCACGTACGACTCGATCCCCCGCGATCAGGCACCTTGCGCGGAGGTTGCCGAAAACAATCAGTCGATGGTCATTCCCGATCTGCTGCTAGATGAACGCTATCACGACTGCATTTTGAGCCAACAGGGCATCCGCTTCTATGCCGGCGCGCCATTGGTGACGCGCGAAGGGTTCGGCTTGGGTTCGCTCTGTGTGCTTGGCCCCGACCCCCGCGCCGCCAGTGAAGCGGAAATGGCTGCGCTCGACGATTTGGCGCAAATGGTGATGGCGCAGATCGAGCTCAGCCACGCGATCGGCCGGGTCGACGCGCTCAGCGGCCTGCCCAACCGGATCCAGTTCAGCGACGACCTTGATGATCTGGGTCGCGACACCCCTGGCGTGCGACGCTTGGTCGTGTTGCTCGACCTCGCTCGAATCGAACAGCTGAACAACGGCGTGCGGGCGATGGGTTCGGGGTATCTCGATACGATCGTACAGCAAAGCGCCCGCGTGTTGCGATCGGTGCTCGGACCAAAACGGGCCGCCTACCACGTCGCCTCGACCAAGTTCGCGTTCCTGGCTCCGCCCGATGTCGACGAGCGCTATTACATCCGAAGGCTCGGATCGCTGCTGACGCGGCTGCAAAAGGGATCGGAAATGCGATTCGGGGTCACTGCGGTGATCGGCATTGCCCCCTTCGTGACTGGCGAGACGCCGCCCAGTGACGTGATGCGAACTGCACACAGCGCCGCGCTCGATGCACGCCAGGCCGAATCAGCGATCAGTTTTTATTCGGCCCTCGAGGATTCGACGCATTGCCGTCGTTTCTCGCTGCTCGAGGATTTCAGTGCAGCGCTCGAATCGCCCGAACAATTGCGGCTGGTGTATCAGCCGCGGATCGATCTTGCCTCGCGCCGTTGCGTGGGGGCGGAGGCACTGCTGCGCTGGAACCACCCGATATTGGGCGAGGTTTCCCCCGCCGAGTTCATCCCGATCATCGAGCAGACGTCGCTGGCGCGGCCGACCACCGCCCGCGTCCTCGATACGGGTCTCGCGCAACTGGCGACCTGGCTGGCATCGGGGATGGACCTACAGCTTTCGATCAACGTGTCGGCCGTCAATCTCGATGAAAGCGATTTCGCCCAGCGGGTGCAGCTATATCTGCTCAAGCACCGTATCCTCCCGGCGATGCTCGAAATCGAAGTGACCGAGAGCGCGGCGATGGAAAATGCCGCCCGCGCGCTCGGCCAATTGACCGCGATCGATTCGGTCGGCGTCAATTTGGCGATCGATGATTTTGGCATCGGCCAGAGCAGCCTGGCCTATTTGCAACGCCTGCCCGCCAAGATCGTGAAGATCGATCAATCCTTCATCCGGCGTCTGACGCTGGGAGCGCGCGAGCAGACCTTGGTGCGATCGATGATCTCGCTTTCGCACGACCTTGGTTATCGGGTTGTCAGCGAAGGTGTCGAGACCGCCGAAGAGGCCGACCTGCTGTCGGCGATGGGCTGTGACGAAGCCCAGGGCTATTATTTCGCGCGCCCGATGGAAGCGGCGGCGTTCGAACAATGGTTCGCCGACCAGCAAGCCGAGCGCGCTGCCGCCTGATGCCATCTGATGCCATTGCCGGGATTGCGCCGCGTCGATGCTTGGGCGATGCGCGATAGGATGCAGACCACCGCCATTTTGCCCGATCCGATCGTCCTTACCACCGCGCTGCTCGCGGCTGACAGCGTGACGCCCGCGCGCGGGGCGGTGTTCGACGTGTTGGAGGCGATGCTGCTGCCACTGGGCTTCGCCGTCGATCGCTTCGTCGTCGGCGAGGCACCCGACGGTCCGGTCGAAAACCTGCTGGCGATTCGCGGCGAAGGTGGCACCCATCTGGCCTTTGCCGGCCATCTCGATGTCGTTCCCCCCGGTATCGGCTGGACCAGCGCACCCTTTGCCCCCGAGATTCGCGGCGGGCTGCTATACGGGCGCGGCGCGGTCGATATGAAGGGCGCGATCGGTGCGTTCGTCGCCGCCTGCGCCGATCCGCAACCCAGCGGCACGCTCAGCCTCATCATCACCGGCGACGAGGAAGGCCCGGCGACCTTCGGCACGCTCGCGCTCATCGATCGCATGGCCAAGCGTGGCATCGCGCCCGACCTGTGCATCGTCGGCGAACCCACCAGCGTCGATCGCCTTGGCGACATGATGAAGATCGGTCGTCGCGGCTCGGTGAACATCTGGATCGATGTTCCGGGTCGACAGGGGCATGTCGCCTACCCGCATCTGGCCGACAATCCGATTCCGCGGCTGATAGCGATTCTGGCCGAGATCGACTCGATCGTGCTCGACCACGGCACCGACTGGTTTCAGCCGTCGAACATCGAAGTGACCGACATCACCGTCGGCAATCCGGCGACCAATGTCATCCCGGCACAGGCATCGGCACGGATCAGCATCCGGTTCAACGATCTGCATCGCGGCAACGAACTGGCGACCTTGATCGAGGCGCTGGTCCATCGCCACGCCCCCAAAGCCCGCGTCGTCGCCCGCGTTTCGGGCGAAGCCTTCCTCACCCAGCCGGGCAAGCTGTCGACCATCATCGGCGACTCGGTCGAAGCGCAAATCGGCATCCGGCCTGCATTATCGACCAGCGGTGGCACGTCGGATGCGCGCTTCCTGTCGAAACTATGCCCGGTGGTCGAATTCGGCCTGTGCAACGCGACGATGCACAAGCTGGACGAGGCAGTCGCGGTCGATGACCTGGTCACCCTCCGCGCGATCTACGCGGGTATCATCCGCCAAACGCTGGGCTGAGCAACGGCACGCGCGTCGTCTGCGCCCAGGCGAGGAACGATCGCTCGTCCATCGGCCGGGCGATGGCGTAGCCCTGCAACACGTCGCAGCCGATAATCCGCAACACCTCGGCCTGCGCTGCGGTTTCGATGCCCTCGGCCACCGCTTCGCAACCCAGGCCGTGAATCAGCGCGATCACCGCCTGCGCGATCGCCCTCGCCGCATGATCGGTCGCCACCTTTTCAATCACGCACGGGTCCAGCTTGATCCGGTCGACCGGCAGTTCGCGCAAGCGCGCCAGATTGGAATAGCCTGTGCCGAAATCATCGATCGCCACCGTCGCGCCATCGGTGCGGATCGCGCCAATCGCGGCGATCACCTCGGCGCTGCAATTCATTGCCAACGTCTCGGTGATCTCAAGCTCAAGCAGCGACGCTGGGGCCTGCGCTGCATGCATCGCCGCTCGCAGGCGGCGAAAGAACAGCACATGATCGATCTGGCGCTGGCTGATATTCACCGCCATTCGCTGCTGTATTCCCAACCGCGCCCAGCGCGCGATGGTCGCCGCAACCGATTCGACCACCCAGTCGCCGATTTCAACGATCAAGCCGGTTTCCTCAGCGCGTTGGATGAAAGCAGCGGGAAGCTTCAACCCATCGGGATGCCGCCAACGCAGCAGCGCTTCGGCTCCCACGATCCGCCCGTCGCGGGCGCTGACCTGCGGCTGAAACACCAACGCGAACTGATCCTTGCCCACCGCCTGGCGCAAATCGCTTTCCAATTGCGCCCGGTTGGCAATGTCGGCGGCCAGGCTATCGGTGAAATATTCGGCGCGGCCGCGCCCTTGCGCCTTGGCATAATACATCGCCGCATCGGCGGCGCGCATGAGATCGGCCAAGTCTTCGCCATGTTGCGGTCGGATCGCGATCCCGATCGACGCCCCGATCCGCACCTCCTGATCCGTCACTTCAAATGGTTCGCCAAGCGCAAGCTGGATCGCTCGACCGATCCGCTCTGCCTCGACCGTTTCGGCAAGCGCCGGAAAGAACATCGTGAATTCATCGCCCGCCAGCCGACCGATCAGCGGCTGCGATTCGGGCGTGGGCGCGGCATAGCCGGTGGCAATCGCGCGAATCCGATCCGCCACCATCCCCAGCAATATATCGCCGGTTTCATGCCCCAGCGTGTCATTGACCGCCTTGAATCGATCGAGGTCGATGAAGAACAGCGCGGCGACAGCCTGAGGATGGCCCTCGGCCAACAGCCGCTCGCACGACCGCTGAAAGCTCACGCGGTTAGGCAGCGCGGTCACAGGATCGTACATCGCCAGCCGGTGTACATCTTCGAAACTGCCGTGGAGCTGCCGGAAAAGCTTGGCCATCGCGCCGGCCAGTGCCGGTTCCGCTCGACCGACTTCAGCGGGAACGGGGCTTTGCAGATCGCCATGCGCCGCACGGGTCAGTCGCTGGATCGCGGCGTCGAGCGCACCTGCCTGGACCGATGAAGCCTGCTTCGCCGCGCCCCAGCAGAACAAGGCGCAGCAGATAGCGATAACAATCGGTGACAATGGACTGGCAGCCGCAGACAAAGTCAGCAACGCAACCATTCCGCCCGCACACATAGCGAAAGGAATCGCCCTGCTCGTGAGCGAGAAGCTCTTCATCCGTTGCGGTACTTCCCCTTGCCCGCCGTTACTGCAAACGGCTGCTCGCGCTCCAGTATATCAAAGAAAGAGATTAATAAATTATCGGCTATTATAACGTCCGTTTTCGCCGCAATACAATATACAGCGCTCCTGCACCACCATGACGGGGATGTGCCCCCCGCACCGCCGCGATTCGCTCGGCATGGTGCGACCCTGCGATCCAGTCGCCAACTGCGGCGCGAATCGCTCCCCGGCCATAGGGTCGCTCGGCATCGGCGCGCGGCGGCCTGCCGGTGACGAGCAGCAACACCCGGTCCCCCCGCGCAACCGCGTCCGCCAGCCCGGCATCCAGCACCCGATGGGCCGTCGCCAGCGTGTGGCCATGCAAGTCGATCGAGCTTTCGGGCGATACCAGCCCGCGCGACAATCGCCGGTCCCAACCTCCATCGAGCGTGGCCTGCGCTGCCGCTTTGGGCGTAGCGGGCGGCCGGACAGCCACGATCGGCGCGGCGACCACCTTGGGTTTCGGTTTGACCAGCTTGCCCGGTGGCGCTTTAGCCACCACCGGCTTGGGCAGAACTGCGGGCACTGCCGCCGGCGCAACTGGCTTGGCCCTGCCCTCGATCGGGCGCACCGATGCCATCACCCGCGCCCACAGCGCAGCTTCCTCGGGGCTAAGGTGTCGGCTGGGCACTGCGCAGCCGTGCCAATGTACCGCGCGGCACCAGGATAAAGGCGGTGCCGCGTGCCGACATGCCGCCGGCGATCGCGCGCGCGTCCTCGCCCGCGCCCCAAAAGGTATCGAAGCGGTTTGCCCCCTTGATCGCGCCGCCGGTATCCTGCGCCACCCAGATGCCATTGGCATCGGGGCGATCCATCGACAGGAATACCGGCGCGCCCAGCGGCACGAAGCGCGGATCGGCGGCAACACTCGCCTGCGCGCTCACCGGCAGCCCCAATGCCCCTAGCGGCCCCGGTCCGGTCAATTCGCGGAAGAACACATAGCTTTTGTTCTCGCGCATGACCGCCTGACCTTCGGCGGGGTTGGCGCGCAGATACGCCATGATCCCCTGCATCGATGCCTGTCCCGGCTGCAACAGCCCGCGATCGCGCATCAGCTTGCCGATGCCGGTATAAGGCTGGCCATTCTGACTGGCATAGCCGATCCGCATCACCGATCCGTCGGGCAAGCGCAGCCGCCCCGACCCTTGCACCTGCAAAAAGAATAACTCGATCGGATCAGCGGCCCAGGCGATCTCCAGCCCCTTGCCCGCCAGCGCACCCGACTCGATCTGGGTTCGATCGTAATAGGGCACGAAAGCACCGTTCCGCACCCGCCCGCGAAATTTGCGATCGGCCAGGTCGGACGCGAACAGCCCCATATCGGCCTCGATCAGATCGGCAGGCTTGGCATAGACCGGCGTTTCATAGCCCGTCTGTCGCACCCGCGCGCCGCGAATTTCCGGCTCATAATAGCCCGTCGCGAAAGCGCGGCCGTCAGCAATCTGCACGGTTTCAAAATTGGCGGCGAAAAAGGCGCGGGCATTACCCGCACGCTGTGCCTCGGCGCAGGGCTTGGCCCAATCGGCTCCCCGGGTCAGGCCGCTCGCATCATTCCGCTTTTGCAGCGAAGAACAACTGATGCGAAACGCCGCGAGCGCGCGCTCCGCACCCGCAACATCGATCGGCAGCGATGCGATCAAAGGCCCGGCAACCACGCCCGCCACGCTGGCGCTCGATGCCGCAGCAGGTGCTTCGGGGGCATCGACCGGAGCCAAAGGTCGGGCGGCCACCGGATTGCGCGCCACATCGGCACCAGCCGCGGGGCCACCCGGCAGAACCGCTCGACCGGGCTCGATCCCGTTGGGAACGATGGCGTTGGTGCAAGACGCCAGCACAACAGCCAGCGCGATCCCCCCAAGGGCGCGCATGTCGATCAAGCTCCCGCCGCCCGCGTCAGACTTCGTCAGTCTCGGCCAGCTTCCAGTTGGGATCATCGCTGCGAAGGCTGCGGGAGAAGGTCCACACGTCATGGGTTTCCACTGCATCGCTCAGCGATCCGGCCACGACATTGCCCTCGGCCCCGCGCGTTACCGCAGCGATGTCGGCATCGAAGCGAACCGTCACTCGCGCAACGCCGCCGTCAACGGCGGCATCGGAAACCACTGCGCGCTCGATCGACACCAGCCGGTTTTCCAGCGTTTCGCCGGCGGCGGCGCGCGCGTCGATCGCACCTTCAAACGCCGCCTTAACATCGGCCTCGACCAGCCAGTCGAGCGTCTCGCGATCGCCCTTCCAATAGGCTTCCAGGATCATGCGATAGGCCGATTTCGACCCTTCGACGAACTGCGTCAGGTCGAACGACGGATCGGCGGCGACCAGCGCGCGGATACCGTTTTCTGCCTTTGGCTCGATCAGGCGATTGACCGTGTCGCGCGTTTCGGCGGGCAGGTCGATCGATCGCGGCACCGGCAATGTGGCGACGCGATCCTCGGCCGGCTTGGGCAAAGGCTGTTCGTGGCCCGTGCGCTTGCCCAGTACCGAATAGAGTCGCAGCGCTAAAAAGCCCGCGACCATTGCAAGAAGAATAACGTAGAGCACCGTGCCTCCGACGAGTTCGATCCTCAACATAGGCGCAAGCGGCGCTGGATTCAAATGGCGTCGCCCATGTCCTTCGGCACCTCTCTTGCCGTTGAACTGGCGGGGCGGCCCTGCTAGTCGCCGCGCTTTCCAATATTCGGCGCGCCTGGCGTGCCCGCCACCATGAAGAAAGGGCCTATCCGATGGACGCGCAGGAGAATGCCGAGGGCTTCGGCCAGCCCGCAGCCAATGGCGAAGATACCGCACCGATGGCCAATGTGCTGTCGCAATATGTGAAGGATCTGTCGTTCGAAAATCCGAACGCCCCGGCCATCTATCAGGTGCAGGGTGCCCCCAAGCTCGACGTGCAGTTCAATATCGGCGCGGCACAGGTGGGCGAGGACGTTCATGAAGTCGTGCTGAAGATCGAAGCACGCGGCGAGATCGAAGGCCAGGTCATGTATCTGTGCGAATTGTCGTTCGCCGGCCTGTTTGGTCTGCGGAACATCCCGAACGAGCATCTTCAGCCCTTCCTGCTGGGCGAAGCGCCGCGCATCCTGTTCCCCTTCGCGCGCCGCGTGCTTGCCGATGCGGTGCGTGACGGTGGCTTCCCGCCGCTGCTGCTCGAACCGATCGATTTCGGCGCGCTGTATTTCCAGCAGCAGGCACAGGCAGCCGCCGCCCAGACCGGCGAAATCGCCGGCGACGGCATCGGTCACGCCTGACCGCTCTTGCCCCTCCCTGGCAGGGAGGGGCTTAGTTCAGCAAAGGTTTCCATGAACCTCACCCGCGCGCTCGGATCGGTTGGCGGCCTGACGCTCGTGAGCCGGGTGCTCGCGCTGGTGCGCGATTCGCTGCAGGCGACCTTTGTCGGCGCGAGCTTCGCGTCGGACGCATTCCTGGTCGCGTTCAAGTTGCCGAACATGTTCCGCGCGCTGTTTGCGGAGGGTGCGTTCAACGCGGCGTTCATCCCGCTGTTCAACCGCAAGGTCGGGGCCGAACGCGATTATGCCGCCGCCTATGACTTTGCCGGCCGCGCGTTGGCGTTGCTGCTGCCGATCCTGATCGGCTTCACCGCGCTGCTGATGATCGCCGCCGATCCGCTGACGCTGGCGCTGTCGGGCGGGTTCGATGACCCAACCGCCGACGAATTCGCCTTCGCCGTCACGCTGTCGCGGATCACCATTCCCTATCTGGCCCTGATCTCGATCGTCTCGCTGCTCGGTGGTATCCTCACCTCGCTCGGCAAGTTCGCCGCCAACGCCGCCGCACCGATCCTGCTCAACATCGCGATGATCGCGGCGCTGTGGTTTTTCCACGGCGACAACCCCTATGAAACCGCCCGCGCACAGGCGATCGCGGTTACCGTCGGCGGTGCGCTGCAATTGCTGTGGCTGATCCTGGCCTGCCGCCGCGCCGGCATCAGCCTTCGCCTGCGGCTGCCGCGAATTGACAACGACGTCCGCGAGTTGCTGCGGCTGATCCTGCCAGCGGCGATCGGCGCTGGCGCGACCCAGATCAATCTGGCGGTCTCGACCGCATTGGCAGGCGGGCTGCTCGAAGCGGGCTCGATCTCGTATCTCTATTACGCCGACCGGCTGAACCAGTTGCCGCTGGGGCTGATCGGCATCGGCCTTGGCACTATCCTATTGCCCACCCTCTCGCGGATGCTCGCCGCTGGCGATGATCAGGCGGCGATGGAGACGCAGAATCGTGGAATCGAACTCGCGCTGTTCCTCACCCTCCCCGCGACCGTTGCATTCCTGGTTGCCGCCGAGCCGATCGTTCGCGGTATCTTCCAGCACGGTGCGTTCACCGCCGCAGATACCAGCGCTGCCGCCCTTGCGCTGTCGGCCTTCTCGATTGGTCTGCCCGCCTATGTGATGATCAAGGTACTCACCCCCGGATTTTACGCGCGCGCCGACACCAGAACGCCGGTGCGGTTTGCGATGATCGCGGTGGCGGTTAACCTGATCGGCAATCTCATCCTCATCCCCACGATCGGCTTTATGGGGCCGCCGCTGGCAACAGCGTTGTCGGCACTGGTCAACATGGCGCTGCTCTATTGGATGCTGCGCCGGCGCGGGCATTTCGTTGCCGACGCGCAGCTCAAGCGCCGCCTGCCCCGCCTCGCGGTCGCCGCGCTGGTGATGGGCGGCGCACTCTACATGCTCGACTGGCTGATCGACCCCTACACCACCGGCAGCGTGCTGGTCCGCATCGCCGGGCTCGGCGCGCTGGTCGCGGGCGGCGGGCTGGTCTATGCCGCTGCGTGTTTCGCGACGGGTGCCTATCGCCCGTCGGACCTCAAGGCGCTCCGCCGCCGCCCCGTTTGAACCAGAAGAAGAACCCATGCGAATCGTCTCGGGAATCCAGACCACCGGCAATCTCCACCTCGGCAACTATCTTGGCGCGATCCGCCAATGGGTAGCGATGCAGGACGCGCTGCAAGCCGGTGACGATTGCCTGTTCTTCCTCGCCGACCTCCACGCACTGACGGTAACCCAAGACCCCAAGGAGCTGGCGCGTACGACGGTCGAGATGGCGGCCACGCTGATCGCCGCTGGCATCGACACCGACCGCGCGATCCTGTTCAATCAGGCGCGCGTACCCGAACATAGCGAGCTTGCCTGGCTGCTCGGCGGCACCGCGCGGATGGGTTGGCTCAACCGCATGACGCAGTGGAAGGACAAGGCGGGCAAGAACCGCGAAGGGGCCAGTGTCGGCCTGTTCACCTATCCGGTGCTGCAAGCCGCCGACGTATTGCTGTACCGCGCCACGCACGTGCCGGTGGGCGAGGACCAGAAACAGCATCTCGAACTCGCGCGCGACGTCGCAACCAAGTTCAACACCGATTTCGCCGTCGAGCTGTTCCCGCTGCCCGAGCCGCTGATCTCGGCCGCAGCCCCGCGCATCATGTCGCTTCGCGACGGCACCGCGAAAATGTCGAAGTCCGACCCATCGGATATGAGCCGGATCAACCTGATCGACGATGACGACACGATCGTCGCCAAACTTCGCAAGGCCAAGAGCGACGCCGATGTGCTACCCGAAACGATGGCGGGTCTCGCCGAGCGCCCCGAAGCGCGCAACCTGTTGACGATCTATGCCGCGCTGGCAGGACAGACACCCGACGAGGTGGCTGCCGAGTTCGCAGGCCAGGGCTTCGGCGCGTTCAAGCCGGCACTGGCCGACCTGACGGTGGCGACGCTCGGCCCGATCCGCGATCGACTGAAGCAGTTGCTGGCGAACCGCGACGAAGTGGCGGCCGAGCTACGCAAGGGCGCTGACAAGGCAAGGACGCTGGCGGCACCGACACTGCGCGCGGCGCAGGAAGCGCTGGGGCTTCAAGTAGCGTAACCTACCCCCCTCCCTGGAGAGGGGGCGTACCCCAACGCACCGTTTGGTGAGGATCAATCCGTAGCGCCTGCTGCGAGCCCCCAGATCGAGTACTATTACGCGGAAACAACGGTCTTCTCTTCGTCATTCCCGCGAAGGCGGGAATCCATATTCGGTACAGGGGTTATGGATTCCCGCCTTCGCGGGAATGACGGACGAGATGGGTTAGCAAGACGCCGTCATGCCATCACGCTATGGTCGATCAGCCCTCGAGCTGCCGCATCAAGCTGCGGACGGCACCGTCGATCTCGCGGTCCTTGCCGCGCAAATCCTCGATCCGTTTGACCGCGTGGATCACCGTCGAATGGTCGCGATTGCCGAATTTGCGGCCGATCTCGGGCAGGCTGCGCGTCGTCAACCGCTTGGCGAGGTACATCGCGATCTGGCGCGGACGCGCCACCGCTACTGCGCGGCGGTCCGAGATCAGGTCGAGCTGCTTCATTTCGAAATGCGCCGACACCGCCTTTTGGATGTCGTCGATCGTCACGCGACGCTGTGCCCCGCGAAGCACTTCGCCCAAGGTCTGGAGCGCGAAGTCCATCGTCACGGTCTCGCCGATCAACTGGGCATAGGCGACCAGCCGATTAAGCGCGCCCTCCAGCTCGCGGATATTGGTGTTGATCCGCATCGCCAGCAGCTCAAGCACTTCATCGGGCACCGCCACCTGCGGCATCTCGCGCAGCTTGGTGTCCAATATGGCTCGGCGAAGCCCGAACTCGGGCGGCTTGATGTCGGTGACAAGCCCCGCGCCCAGCCGGCTCACCAGCCGCGGCTCGACCCCGTCGAGATGCTGGGGTGAGCGGTCGGCGGCGATCACCAGCCTTTTGCCCATCGTCATGAATTCGTTGACGGTGTGGAAGCATTCTTCCTGCGTCGAATCC
This sequence comes from Sphingomonas sp. 37zxx, assembly GCF_000786205.1. GTDB lineage: Bacteria > Pseudomonadota > Alphaproteobacteria > Sphingomonadales > Sphingomonadaceae > Sphingomonas. Next base: position 167,843 of record NZ_JROH01000005.1, read on the forward strand.
TTTCCCGCGATGAACTGCAGGTCGTCGATCATCAGCAGGTCGACGCCGCGCAGCCGCTCCTTGAAGCTGAAGGTGTCGCGCGCGCGCACCGCCTTGACGAATTCGAACATGAACCGCTCGGCGGGCATATAGATCGCGGTCGCGCCCGGATTGGCTTCCTGGAAGGCATGGCCGATCGCGTGGCACAGATGCGTCTTACCCTGGCCCGTCGCGCTGTGGATGTAGAGCGGGCTGAACTGCGGCGGATTGCGATCGGCCAGCGCCTTGGCAGCGTTAAGCGCCACCCGGTTCGACGTATCGGCAACGAAGCGATCGAAGGTGAAGCGCGGATCAAAGGCAAACCGCTCGGCAACGGGCACTACCTGCGCAACCGGGGCAGCAACGGGCGCGGCCTCGCTCAACACCCGGCGCGGCGCTGGCGCGGCGCTCAGCGTCTCCACCGACACCGCACGGACCCCGGGCAGCGTCGTGCGGAACTCGAGCAGCAGCCGCTCGGCATAATGGCCTTTCACATAGTTCGTCATGAACGGCGAAGGCAGCGCGATGCGGATGCAGTCGAGATCGGATGTTTCAGCGAGCACCGCCGGCTTCAGCCACTGGTCGAACACCTTCGCACCCGACTGGGCACGCAGGTTGCGACGCACCTGTTCCCAGGCGGTTGCCAGCGTCGCCGATCGGCCAGCCTCGTCATGCTCGTTCACGCGGACAGCCCCTTCCTTGCCGGAAAGCACATGCTTCCGGTTACGCATCATCAACAGTCAAAAACCCCCTCAGCCGGGAAATTATATCCCGTCTGGTTGCGAAGATTCGCTGAACCCCGCCTGCAACATCGTCGCTGCGGGAGGTCTGTTTAGAAACTCGATCGTGAGTCGAGCAACCCTGCGACGTCAAGAAAATGAAATATAAAACGCTTGACTCAGTGCTGTGGCGGAAATGCTGGAAATCCGCCTTAAGTTGCTGTTTTTATGTGGTTTTGTCTACTGTCAAGCAAGCCGACACCAATCGACTCGTGGACGAACCTCGTTTCGGGATTATCGATCGCAAAACGCAACTGAAAATGGCAGCAAGCTTTCAGGCACGACAAAAAACCCCACCGGCGAACCGGCAGGGCTTATTCGTCTTTCAACGCTAATCGCTGTTAGGCGAGTGCGCTCAGTCGCTTGGTCAGGCGCGAATATTTCCGCGATGCCGTGTTCCGGTGCAGCACACCCTTTGCAACGCCGCGCGCCAGTTCAGGCTGCATCGCTGCCATCGCGGCGGTGGCCGCAACCTTGTCGCCCGATTCGAGCGCTGCTTCGGCCTTCTTTACGAAGGTGCGGATGCGGCTGACGCGCGCACCGTTGATTTCCGCACGACGCTCGTTGCGCCGGATACGCTTTTTCGCCTGTGGCGTATTCGCCATGCCGTCCTCGAACCTGCTAATTGGGATGGGCGTGGAACGAAGCTCCGTTGCCCGGGAAAGCGCGGCCCTTACCGAAGCTGGCCACAGCGGTCAACCTTTACCGCTGGCATTGCGGACAAAAGAAGGTCGATCGCCCTGCCTCTGCACGCCGTAAAATCGTCGTTCCACAGCCGCACGCCTCGCCCTCACGACCATAAACGCGCCATTGCTTCGAAAAATAGCCAAGCTCGCCGTCGGGCCGCGCATAATCGCGAAGCGTCGATCCGCCCGCTTCGATCGCCGCCGCCAACACCTCGCGCACCGCCGCGACCAGCGGCGCGATTCGGCGGGTGGCGATTTGCCCGCCGGCCAGGCTCGGCGCGATCCCGGCCATGTGCAGCGCCTCGCACACATAGATGTTGCCCAGCCCCGCCACATTGCGCTGATCGAGCAGCAATGCCTTCACCGGCGAAATGCGGTCGGCAAACACCTTTGCCAGATGCCGGGCTGTAAATTCAGCGCCCAGCGGTTCCGGCCCAAGCGCGGCAAACGGACCCCAGCCGGTCAATTCAGCCGTCGGCACCAGATCGACAGATCCGAAGCGTCGCGGATCGTTCAGCGCCAGCCGCCGCCCCTCGTCGGTTTCCAGCACCAGATGGTCGTGCGGCAAGGCTTCGCTTGGATCGACTCGCCATCGGCCCGACATGCCCAGGTGAAAGACGAACGTGTCGCCGCGATCGGTATCGACCAGGCCATATTTCGCGCGCCGCCCAAGCGACGTCACCCGCGCACCGGTCAGCCGCTGCCCCAGATCGACCGGCATCGGCCGGCGCAAATCGGGGCGGTTGGCAATGACGCGGACGATTCGTCGTCCCTCCAGCACGGGGCGCAGCCCACCCACCGTGGTTTCGACTTCGGGAAGCTCTGGCATACCGGCCTTGAGCTAGGCGCACGCGCGTGCCGCGACAAGTCTCGCCATTGGGCTTGGCAGGACAGCCGCAAACCGCCATTTGGGCAGGCATGACCGACACAGTATCCTTCGGCTATGAAGACATCGCCGCTACCGCCAAGACTGCCCGAGTCGGCGAAGTCTTCACCAATGTCGCCAGCAATTATGATGCGATGAACGACGCCATGTCGGCGGGCATGCATCGCGTGTGGAAGGACGTGTTCGTCCGCCGCGTGAAGCCACGCGCGGGCGAGACGATCCTCGACATGGCGGGCGGCACCGGCGACATCGCCTTTCGCATGATCGAATCGGATGCAGCGATCACCGTTGCCGACATCAACCCGGCGATGCTGGAAGTAGGCATGCAGCGCGCCGCCAAGCGCGGCATCTCGGGGCTGGTATGGACCGAGGCGAATGCCGAGACGCTTCGCTTCCCCGATCGATTCTTTGATGCCTATACGATCGCGTTCGGCATCCGAAACGTCACCGATATTCCGCTGGCACTGCGCGAGGCACATCGCGTGCTCAAGCGCGGCGGGCGTTTCTATTGCCTTGAGTTCTCGACTACGCTCTGGCCGGGTTTTGCCGAAGTGTATGACGCCTATTCGCACCGATTGGTGCCAAAGCTTGGCAAGCTGATCGCCAATGACGAGGACAGCTATCGCTATCTGATCGAATCGATCCGCCGCTTCCCTGACATGGCCCGGTTCGAAACGATGATCGCCGATGCAGGCTTTGTGCAGACCAAAGTTGAGCCGATGCTGGGCGGACTGGTGGCAATCCACAGCGGCTGGAAGATTTGACCGCCCCCGCAATCCATCTGCTGCGCCTGCTGAAATGGGGTCGCATCCTGGCACGCCACGGGGCGCTGACCGGGATCGAGCGCAACCCCAATACGCCGCCAGCGCTTCGCCGCGTCTGCCGCGTCCTGCGGTTTGGCGCGTCGCTGCCGGCGGCCCCCGCTTATGCCGATGCGTTCCAGGCGATCGGCCCGGCAGCGATCAAACTTGGGCAGACCCTCGCCACCCGCCCCGACCTGGTGGGAGATGTTGCCGCCAACGACCTGCTTCGCCTGCAGGATGCGCTGCCGCCAGTGCCCTATTCGGTGATTTGCGAAGCGATGAAGGCAAGCTTTGGCAAGCCGCTTGAATCGCTATTCCTCGACATCAACGAAACGCCGATCGGTGCCGCGTCGATCGCGCAGGTCCACCGCGCCACCACCACTGATGGCCGCCGCGTCGCGATCAAGGTCATCCGCCCCGGCGTCGAGGCCGAATTCATCCGTGCGATCGAAACCTATGAATGGGCCGCCGCGCAGATCGAACAGATGGGCGGCGAACTCGCCCGGCTTCGCCCGCGCCTGACGATCGACCAGTTCAAGCGCTGGACGCTGCGCGAGCTCGACCTGCGGCGCGAGGCGGCGTCTGCATCGGAGCTCAAGAACAACATGCAGGCGCAGCCCGATTTCGTGGTGCCAGCGATAGATTGGCAACGCACCACCGGCAAGGTGATGACGCTCGAATGGATCGACGGCATCAAGCTGTCGGACAAACAGGCGCTGCTTGCCGCCGGCCATGACCTGTCCTCGCTGTCACAGACGCTGGTAAAGGCATTCCTGCGCCAGGCGATCGCCGAGGGTTTTTTCCACGCCGACATGCACCAGGGCAATTTGTTCGCGCTGGCCGACGGGCGGATCGCCGCAATTGATTTCGGCATCATGGGTCGGATCGACCGGCGCGCGCGCGTCTGGCTCGCCGAAATTTTATACGGACTGATCACCGGCAACTATACCCGCGTCGCCGAAATCCATTTCGAGGCGGGCTATGTCCCCGCGCATCACAATATGGCCGAGTTCGCGACCGCGTTGCGCGCGGTGGGTGAGCCGGTGCGAGGCGTTGCGACCAAGGACATGTCGGTCGGCATGATGCTCGACAGCCTGTTCAACATCACCCGCGAATTCGACATGCAGACCCAGCCACATCTGCTGCTGCTGCAAAAGACGATGGTGATGGTCGAGGGAGTGGCGACCAGCCTCGATCCCAATGTGAACCTGTGGGACGTCGGCGCGCCCTTCATCGGCGAATGGATCCGCACCGAGCTTGGCCCCGAAGCGGCACTGGCCGATCGGCTGATGCTCGACCTCAAGACCTTTGCCCGGCTGCCCGAACTGATCCGCAACATCGAATTGCGCTATCCCTCCCCCGGCGGCGCGCCGCCCTCGCCGCCGCTTCGCGATATTGAAATCGTCCGGGTCGGTGGCGGCTGGCGTTATGCGCTGATCGCACTCGCGGGGCTGGCAGTCGGCGCGGGCACCATGTTCGCGATCGGATGAGGCGACCGCCGCCACTATGGCTGCGCAATTCCAGCCGGTTTGGCGGGATCGGCAAGCCATTTGCCCGCCTGTTGCTCGGCCTGGCGGCGCTGCTCATCTTGCTGTCGTTCCAGGCGCTGTTCCTGCCGCAACCCAGCGGCGACGGCGCGATCGCGCAAAGCGATCTGCTGCTGTATGAAGGCATCGTGTCGGCGCTCCACGCCGGCGGCGATTACTACACCGTCACAGCCGATTCGCTGCGCGCGGGCAATTATCCCCTCCGCTCGTTCGATACCTTCCGGTTGCCGACGCTTGCCGTGGTGCAGGCCAGCTTGCCGCCGATGCTCCTATCTTCGCTGATGATCGCTCTGGCCTCCATAACCGGCCTGGTCTGGCTGAACCGGCTGCGATCGGAAGCGGTTGCCGATCTGCCTGCGGTGCTGGTGACGGCGGTGATGCTGGCGGGCGGGCTGGTCGCATTCGTCCAGACCGGGCTGTGGGCGCTGCATGAATTCTGGGCGGCACCGCTGGTCGCGCTGTCGCTGGGGCTGCGCCGCCCCGGCAATTGGGTCAATTCCGCCGCGATCGGATTGATCGCGGGGCTGATCGCCGAAACCGCCCTGGTCTATCTGATCGTGATGGCGGTGTTTGCCTGGGCAGAGGGAGCGCGGCGCGAGGCCTATGGCTGGATCGGCGCGATCCTGTTGTTCGGCGTGGTCCTGACCTTCCACGCAATGGCAGTCGCCGCCGTCACCGGCCCGCTCGATCCGCAAGCGAGCGGCTGGTCGGGCCTTTATGGCTTTGGCCTGTTCGTCCGATCGGCAAGCCTGGCCACCGCGTTGCAGGCGGTGCCGCTGTGGATCGCCGCGCCGATCGTGGCGCTGGCACTGTTTGGCTGGATGGGCTTGCGCGATCCGCTTGGCCTTCGCGTCGCGGCGATGCTGACCGGCTATGCGCTGATCATCGCGACATTCGGTCGTCTTGAATCGCTTACTTGGGCGGTGATGGCGGCCCCCTTGCTGCTCGTCGGACTGGTCTTTGTGCCCGACAGCCTGCGCGACCTGACTGCCGCTGCGCTCGACAGGCGGCGCATCCGGGTGCAGAGGATCGTGCGATGAAGCGTATCCTGCTGATCGTCGGCGGCGGCATTGCCGCGTACAAGGCCTGTGAGCTGATCCGGCTCGCGCGCCAGGGCGGGATCGCCGTGCGCTGTGTCCTCACCGACGGCGGCGCGCAGTTCGTAACCCCGATGACCTTGGCCGCTTTATCCGAATCGCCGGTCCACACCAGCCTGTGGGATTTGAAGGACGAGGCGGAGATGGGGCATATCCAGCTAAGCCGCGAAGCCGATCTGGTCGTGATCGCCCCCGCGACCGCCGACCTGCTGGCACGCATGGCCAGCGGCATCGCCGACGATCTAGCCACCACCTTGCTGCTCGCCACCGACAAGCCCGTGCTGGCCGCGCCAGCGATGAATGTGCGGATGTGGCAGCATCCCGCGACCGTCCGCAACGTGGCGCAGCTCCGCGCCGATGGCGTGACCGTGCTCGAACCCGATGAAGGCGCGATGGCGTGCGGCGAATTCGGCCCCGGTCGCCTGCCCGAACCGGCAGCAATTCTGGCCGCCATACAGCGCGCCCTCGTCCCCGAAGAAGGGCTTCAGGAAACCGCCTCGACCAGCTCGGCCCGCACCGACGAAAAGCGCGCGCGCTCGCTGGTGGGCAAGCACATCCTGGTCACCGCCGGCCCAACGCATGAACCGATCGACCCGGTTCGCTATATCGCCAATCGTTCGTCGGGCCGCCAGGGATTCGCGATCGCGCAGGCATTGGCCGAGCGCGGGGCGCGGGTGACGCTGATTGCCGGTCCCGTCACCCTCCCTACCCCTGCCGCAGTCGATCGCATCGATGTCGAAACCGCGCGGCAGATGGCCGATGCGGTCACTGCCGCTTTACCCGCCGATGCCGCGGTGATGGTGGCGGCCGTCGCCGACTGGCGGGTCGAGGCGATTGCCGACCAGAAGCTCAAAAAAGGCGCCATGCAGCCGATGCTGGCGCTGGTGCCCAATCCCGATCTGCTGGCGACATTGGGCACCAGCCCGCACCGCCCGCGCCTGCTGATCGGCTTTGCCGCCGAAACCGAGCAGGTCGTCGAACACGCCACCGCCAAACGCGCCGCCAAACAGGCCGACTGGATCGTCGCCAATGACGTATCGGGCGATGTAATGGGCGGAGATGCCAACACCATTCACCTCGTGACCGCGCTGGGCGTCGAGCAATGGGAGCGCCTGCCAAAGGCGACCGTCGCCGCGCGCCTTGCCGACAGGATCGCCGATGCGCTGCTTTAATCTCGTCCCCGCGCTGCTGCTGCCAGCGCTGCTGCTCGTTGCCTGCGCTGCAACGCCGCGCATGCCGATCATCGAACCACCGCTTGCCGGCGCGGCCTTTGGCAACGTCAAGCCGGAGCAGGTCGAAACACTGGTGATCGTGGTGCATGGCGACACCGAAGCGACACCTTCGCACCTCGCCTTTGCCCAGCGGGCGGCCGCGACCTTGCCGAAGGCGGCGGTCGTCGCGCTGCTGCGTCCAGGCTATGGCACCGGGACCGGGCTCGCCTCGCCGGGGGTTCGCGATGCCGGCAATGGCGATGGCTATACGGCGGACAATGTCCGGTTGCTCGGCGAATCGGTCGCCGCCTATCGCAAGCGTTATCCGCGCGCCCGGACCATCCTCGCAGGTGAAGACGGCGGTGCCGCGCTCGTCGCCAACCTTGCCGGCACCCGCCCCGCGCTGGTCGATGCCATGCTGCTGGTGGGGTGTCCCTGCACCCTGCCTGAATGGCGCGCGCTGATGGCAAAGGCCAAACCCGGCAAAGGCTTCAACCGTCCGGTCGCCAGCCTCGATCCGCTCCAGACGGTGGGCGGTATCGCCACCACCACGCGCAGCGCGATCCTGGTGGGGGAGAATGACCGTATCACGCCGCCGCGTATCGCCGGCACCTATGCCGAGGCGCTGGCCCTTCGCGGCATCGGCACCGACTTTCGTCGCCTGCCCGGTCGCGGTCACGATATTCTGAATGACCCCGAGACGTTGGACGCGCTGGCGCGATTGGCTGGGGCAAGCTGATGCATGACGGTAATCCGATCCGCATCGCGCTGAAACGGCTGCCGCACGGCCAGGGCCTGCCGCTGCCCGTCTATGCGACACAGGGTGCCGCCGGCATGGACATCGTCGCCGCCGAAACCATGACCCTTCTGCCCGGCGCGCGCCACGCCGTGGCGACCGGCTTCGCGATCGCGATCCCTGCGGGGTACGAGGTGCAGGTACGCCCGCGTTCGGGGCTTGCGCTGAAACACGGCATCACCTGTCTCAACACCCCCGGCACGATCGACAGCGACTATCGCGGCGAAGTGAAGGTGATCCTCGCCAATCTGGGCAGCGAACCCTTCGACGTCGTGCGCGGCGAACGAATCGCACAGCTGGTGCCAGCAGCGGTGCAGGCAGCGACGCTTGCCGAAGTCGATACGCTCGACGAGACCGCCCGAGGCACCGCCGGCTTCGGATCAACGGGTCGCTGATGCTGTCGGCGCTTCTTTTGCTGGCGCAGGCGATGGTGCCGGGCACGCCTACTACCGTGCCGCCGCCCTCGCGCCCGGGCCAGTCGATCGCTTGGGAGGATCTGCCGGCCCTCCCCTATCGCGAACCGCCGGTCCTGACCGAGCACGTCACCGCATTCGTCATCGGCGAAGTCGAAGCTGGGCGCTGCAAACCCAATTTGTTCGGTGCCACCCGCCGCGCGATGCAGGTCGACATCGCCGTGCTGGTCACCCCTGAATTGGGAGCGCGGGTGACCATCCCCCGCGCGATCGATTGCCCCACGGTCGAGCAATATGCCGCCGGCCTGGTGCTGGGCTTCGCCCGCAACAATCTGCGCCAGCACGCAACCACGACAACCCGCTGGTATCGCGCCACGATGACGTTCGAATGGCCGATCTGACGCTCAGCGATACGCAACTCGATCGCTATGCGCGCCATATCATCCTGCGCGAGATTGGCGGCGGTGGACAGATGCGGTTGCTGAAATCGCATATCGCGGTGATCGGTGCTGGCGGCATCGGATCGCCCGCGCTGCAATATCTCGCCGCCGCCGGTGTCGGCCAATTGACGATCATCGACGACGACCATGTCGAGCGATCGAACCTCCAGCGCCAGACCTTGTTCGGCACCGACGACATCGGCCGGATGAAGGTCGAGGCCGCTGCCGACGCGCTCGCCCGCCTCAACCCCGACAGCAAACTGCGCCTGCACGCCACCCGGATCGATTCAGCCAATGCCGATGATCTGCTGGCGTCGGCCGATTGCATCCTCGACGGCAGCGACAATTTCGCCACCCGGCTGGCGGTGGCCGACGCCGCGCTTCGCCTGCAAATCCCGCTGGTATCGGCGGCGATCGGCGGATTCGAAGGGCAATTGGCGGTCTATCGCGGCTGGGAAATCGACAAGCCCTGTTATCGCTGTTTCGTCGGCGGCGACCCCGATCGCGCCGACATTAGTTGCGCCGATCAGGGCGTGCTCGGCGCGATGACCGGGGTGATCGGCAGCCTGGCCGCGATCGAGGCGGTTCGCGCGGTTGTGCCCTTTGGCGATGACATGGCGGGCAAGCTTTTGCTTGCCGATGGCTTGTCGATGCGCTTCAGAACCTTGACCCTGCCCAAGGATCCGGGCTGCCCCGCCTGCGTGCTGGTTTAGCCGCCACCGGCACTTTATATCCCCGCGCACGTTCTGGGGCCGACTCCTGACAGCAAGACAAATATGATCCAGCGTTTATTCCGCAAATCCGCTCGCAAACAGCAACTGATCCCCGAAGGCCTTCGCATCTATGCGATCGGCGACATTCACGGCTGCCTCGACGAGACTGAAAAGCTGATCGCGATGATCGAGCGCGACAATGCCGCGCGCCCTGCCGCCGATACGCGGCTGATCTTCCTGGGCGATCTGATGGATCGCGGTCCCGATTCGGCTGGCGTGGTCGAGCGGCTTCGCACCCTGTCGCTCGATTGGGCAACGCCGCATTTCCTGATGGGCAATCACGAGCAATTATTCCTGACCGCGCTCGAGGGTGAGCGCGACGCGATGAAGGTGTTCGCCCGCGCCGGCGGGCGCGAAACCCTGCTGAGCTATGGCATGTCGTCAGAGCAATTCGCCGAAGCATCATGGGACGAGCTGGAAGAACAGGCACGCGCACTGGTGCCAGAGGCGCATCGCAGCTTCGTCGCCGGGTTCGAAACGATGCTGGTGTTCGGCGATTATGTGTTCGTCCATGCCGGCATCCGCCCCGACGTGCCGATCGAGGAACAACGCACCGCGGACCTGTTCTGGATCCGCGAGCCTTTCTTGAGCCATCGCGGCAGCCTAAGCCACGTCGTCGTGCACGGCCACACCGTGACCGAGGCGGTCGACGA
>NZ_JROH01000057.1 GCF_000786205.1 Sphingomonas sp. 37zxx
CTCAGACGCGCCGTCCGCGCCAGGGGCCATTGGGCGGGGCCCAGCTTCCTGGCCATGCTGTTGTTCGAGAAGTACGGCCAGCACCGGCCCCTCAACCGTCAGGCCGAGCGCTTCGCGCGCGAAGGGGTGCCGCTCAGCACGTCGACGCTCGCCGACCAGGTCGGCGCTGCCGCCTTGGCGCTGACGCCGCTTTATCGGCTGATCGAGGACCATGTGCTCGCCGCCGAGCGATTGCATGGTGACGATACCACCGTCCCGGTCATGGCGAAGGGCAAGACCGATACCGCCAGGCTGTGGATATATGTCCGCGACGACAAGCCGTTCGCTGGTGCCGAACCGCCCGCGGCACTGTTCCATTATTCGCGAGACCGGCGCGGCGAACATCCGCAGACCCATCTGGCGTCCTGGTCAGGCATCCTGCAGGCCGACGCCTATGCCGGCTATGGAGAGCTTTACCGCGAGGGTCGCGCGCCGGCACCGATTATCGAGGCTGGCTGCTTCGCGCATGCAAGGCGCAAGTTCTTCGAGCTCGCCGATGTCGAGGGCGCTGCGCGAAGGAAGAGCCGCGGCGAGCGCACCCGCATGATCTACCCGATCGCGCTGGAAGCCGTCCAGAAGCTCGACGCCCTGTTCGAGATCGAGCGCAGCATCAACGGCCGATCCGCGGCTGAACGCTTAGCCGATCGCCGCGAGCGCAGCGCGCCTTTGATGGACGATCTGCACAGCTGGCTCCAGGCTCAGCTCGCCAGGCTGTCGCGCAACCATGATCTGGCCAAAGCGATCAACTACATGCTGCGCCGCTGGCCGGCGTTCACCCGCTTCCTCAGCGACGGTCGGGTCTGTTTGTCCAATAACGCTGCCGAACGGGCCCTGCGCTGCGTGCCACTCGGTCGTAAAGCCTGGCTGTTCTGCGGGTCTGATCGCGGCGGCGAACGCGCCGCCGTCTTCTACACGCTTATCCAGACCGCCAAGCTCAACGGCGTCGATCCGCAAGCCTGGCTCGCCGATGTCCTCGCCCGCATCGCCGAGCAACCGCTCAGCCGCCTCGACGAACTCCTGCCTTGGAAATGGAACCACGGAAGCGACGCCCTCGCTGCCTGATCACAGCCCGCCGCGCGCTTCACCGGATGGATACCGCCGAGCCTGCAAAGGCTATGTTCTGGGCGTCAAATCTGATCACCACTTTGGCTCATGGGCGGGCAAGCCACCGGTCGCCGGTAGGGCCGATGAGATTGCACGAGACCTCGAGCCAGAGGCATGGCAGCGCCTTTCCGCTGGCGAGGGCACCAAAGGCGCCCGGCTCCATGACTGGGCATACTGCGAACTCGCCGATCTCGAAGCCGACGAATACGATGAAAACCAATCAGGGCTGTGGACCCGCGGCCTGCTGATCCGCCGCAACATCAGCGACGGTGATCTCGCCTTCTTCACGACATGGTGCCCGGTCGGCACCGGCATCCAGGCTCTTGTCGCTGTCGAAGGTCATCGCTGGGCGATTGAAGACAGCTTCGAAACCGCCAAGAACGAGTTCGGCCTCGACCACAACGAAACCCGGTCATGGCATGGCTGGCACCGCCACATCTCGCTCGCCATGCTCGCCTTCGCCATGATGGCGGTGATCCGTTACCGTGCCAACGAAGTGACGCCCCCAAAAAAACCGAGGGTGCCGAACATCAAGATCTGATCCGGTGGTCCATGCAGGAAGTCCGCCGCATCGCCAACAAACTTGCCATGCGTCAGATCCAACCCGCATACATCATCGCGTGGTCATGCTGGCGGCGCGCTCACCAAGCCAACGCCAGAAAATCGCATCTCAAGGCGAAAACGCAACTGTAATGCTAGGAGCAAGAAAGCTCCCGAAAAGCAAGCAGCCCTTGTGCTGGGGCTGGTCATGGCATCCGCTTGGAGCTGACCTCGCTCGGCGCATAGCCGTAGCGGACCGCCCGGGCAGCGATCACCGCATCGGGCGGCGGCATGAAGGGGCCCGTATAGATCCGCCCGCGTTCAGCCGCACTGCCATCAAGCGTGTAGGCGATGCTCGCCCCCGGCGTGGCGCTGGTCAGCGACACGCGTCCGCTCTCGGTCGTGATTCTTGGCGCCTGAGTGACAGGTTGCACCATGCCGGGCCACATCGCCTCGATCATGGCGCGTTCGGGCATGGCGCTGAGATCGCCTGTCTGCGCGATCCAGCGATCCATCGCGCTGCGCAGGCGGACAAGGGTTGCGCGGTGCGCCGGATCATCGGCGAGATTGTCGATCTCGTGCGGGTCGGCCAGCGTATCGTACAATTCCTCGGACCCGCGCGGCGATGTGGCGAGGCGCTGGGCCGCGGGCGGTAGTGCCCCTTCCTGCCCGAGCCGCCAGAATTCCTGCATGGTCGGCATGGCATCGCGAAAGGCAAGCGGGCGCAGGACAGCCAGATCGGGCATATAGTTGCGGATGTATTTGAACCGCCCGTCGCGCACCGCCTTGGTCCGTTCCGGCACCTCGTCATGCCGGTCGGCGGCGGCAAAGACGTAATCTTGTGCCTCGCCGATGAGAAAATTGCGGCCCTGTATCCAACCCGGAGCTTCAACCCCGGCATAATGGAGAATGGTTGGAGCCAGATCGACAAAGCTTACCAGCCGATCCTCGATTTGTCCGGCCTTGCCCCCGTCAGGATAACGCACCATCAGCGGCACCCGGATGCCGCTGTCGTAGACGGTGCGCTTCATCCGCGGCAGCCCGTCGCCATGATCGGTGGTGATGATGACCAGCGTCTGGTCAAGCAGGCCTTCAGCCGCAAGCCGGGCGATGATCGTGCCGACCTTGCGCTCGGCAAACGCGATGTTGTCGTATTGGCGCGCAATATCGCTGCGCACTATGGGTGTATCGGGCAGATAGGGCGGCACCGTAACCGACGCCGGGTCAGTCACCCGTTGCTTGCCTGCAAGGTCGCGCCGGTTGCGCTGGGTAATGGCATTCACCAGTGGATTGGCGCTTTCGCGGTCTTCGGGCCAGAGATAGCTCTCGTGCGTCTCCATGATATTGATCATCGCAAAAAACGGCTGACCCGGTGCGCGCCCGCGCCAGTCGGCATCGGGCGCATTGGCATCCCAGACCGTGAAGGGTTCACCAAACTGGTAATCGGTCTTGCCGTTATTGCTGGTATAATAGCCCGCGCTGCGCAGCAGCTCGGGGAATGCCTTGACGGCGGGCGGGGGCGCCGCATCGTAATCGATCGGTCCGCCGCTCGCCATGCCCGGCAGCCCCGCCCGGGTGCGCATGTGCTGGGTGCCGAGCGTCTGCTGGTGAACCCCGGTGATCAGCGCCGAACGGCTGGGCGCGCACACGCCCGCCGTGGTGAAGGTGTTGGGATAGCGAACCGATTGTTGTGCCAGCCCGTCAAGCACCGGCGTCGTGGCGACTGGATCGCCAAATGCCCCGATCCGCGGGCTCATGTCCTCAAAGACGATCAGCACGATGTTGGGCTGTGCGGCCACCGGGGCGGGGCGGGGCTCCACGGCAGACGGTGCCACGCATCCGGCAAGCGCGAGAAGCGCAACGATAAGCGCAGGCTTCCGGCCCAGCCGCGCCCGCCGATTCCAGCCAGTAAGCATCAACGGCATCCACCCATCATATGTCAATGCAGCCTCGTATCACAGCATTCCAGTATTCGCCGCATCGCGTCCTGCGCCGATGTTTACGGGCTGGTGCGGCGACGCTTGCCCCGCCTCATGCCAAGCCTTGCAGCGTCAGAAGCTGTATCCGAAATTGATACCGAAAAGCGGAATGCATTTTTCGGGAGAAATCCGGTCAGATTGTTTGGCGTGATTTTCGCCGTGGTCAACAAGGCGTTGTGCGCCGCGTTCGTGAACAAGCGGAAGTCGAACAGGTTCTTGGCGAAAACGCTCACACTGAAACCGGTATATTGGGGAGTGAGGCCAAACCTAAGATCGACGACTGTGTAAGCTTCCTGATTGAGCAGCGGACACTGCCCGATCGCAAAAACTGCTCGCTCTGGTAGGAGACGAGCAAATCGGCAAATGCCAAATGCTGGCCCAATTCGCGTTCGTAACGGGGATTGAGTACCACCCGCCAACGCGGTGACGCGGGCAGTTGGGGCTGGCCTTTCCCCAGTACCGGATCGTTTGACCTGAAGCGACATACACCAGCCGATCGATCAGTAACTCTTAACCCAGCGCCGCCAAGAAAGGCTCGGAGGTTTATGAAGAAGGTACTTCAGATGTCATCGAAGCCATCAGCTAACGCCGCGCCTGCCCTATCCCGCCTCGATCGCGCCCGTGTCGTCCGTGATCGGGTGCTTGCGGTCTCGCGCCAGCATGGGCACTGGGAGGACGGTCAGGTCGGCACCGCGGATGACGGGCGGACCGCGCGGTACTGGAAGATCGACCAAGGCCTCGGCTGGTATGCCAGCGTCGCCACGCCTTTCACCCTCCCGACCTTCGTTCCCAGCCAGGCCGAGCTCCACATGGCCGCAGTGTACGGGATTGAGATTCCGCCCAAGCCCGATCGGCTCGTGGACATCTATTGGAACGACGTCGGGAAGGTAATGTCGCTGAGCGACCGCGATGACGAGGACAGGCTGATCGGGTTTGTCCCGGGGCCGTGGGAGACGGCATTCGGCCTGCCGGACCGGCCGTGGTCACCGTCGGTGGCTCGCCGCATCGTCCGCAGGCGGGACCTCAAGGCGGTGTGATCGCCTTGGCACTAGCTTCGAGCATACGCAGCCTGCGGCAGCGATCCTTCGCCAAACGAATGGGCAATGCGAGCGCCTGGCGCGTCAGCCTGAAGGCCCCGCAGCGATGATTCGGTTCGGAACAGACGGCTGACGCTATCGTCATGAAGACGGTTGGAATTGGGAGGGACCGTCCCATCGCTTCTGAAAGGAGCGCAGTTGGGTGTCTCCGGCAGACCGATCAAAACAGTGGACAACATCATTTTCGCGAGCAGCTATATCGCGATGAGCGAAGAGGGGACGGCTTCCCTATCGGCTTTCTGCGTCAAAGCGTTGCGTATCGCTGACGACAACTGCCTCGTCGGCTTCCGAAGGGGCATATGGCTGTCCAAAGGCGCTCCAAGGTTGCGAAAGCGAGGTGACGCTTTGCGCGTCTCCGGTGACGCGCCGATGCAAGCGCACAAAGTGATGGCGCGCCCGGAGGGAGTCGAACCCCCGACCGAGGAGGTAGAAGCTCCTTGCTCTATCCAACTGAGCTACGGGCGCGCACGCGATTGCCCTAACTGATTTCGCGCGGCGAGGAAACGGCGTCGCAATCCGTAAATCCCAAGGCCGGCATGGCATTGTTGCCAAGTCGGCCCGGTGCAAGGCTGGCCGTGCGTACCGCTTGCCGTTGCCCGGCGGATCGCGGATGAAGCGTGATCGAAGGGGTGGGTAATGCAGGAAATGAATAATCTCGACGCGCCGGTGGCGAAGGCTGCCGATCAGATCGCCGATGGCGGTTTTCGCTATTTCGACTTTGTAATGGCGGCGTTCGTCACCATCCTGTTGCTGTCGAACGTGATCGGTGCGGGCAAGGTGTCGGCGATCGATGGATTCGTGTTCGGCGCGGGCATCCTGTTCTTTCCGGTCAGCTATGTGATCGGTGACGTGCTGACCGAAGTCTATGGCTATGCCCGCGCGCGGCGGTGCATATGGGCTGGGTTTGGGGCGATGGTGTTCCTGGGGGTAATGTCGGCGGTGGTGGTGGCGATGCCGCCGGCACCCGGATGGGAGGGGCAAGCCGCCTATGAGGCGGTGTTTGGCGCGGTGCCGCGGATCGTATTCGCTTCGATCGCGGCGTTCTGGGCGGGCGAGTTCGTCAATTCCTATGTGCTGGCGCGGATGAAGCTGCTGACCAGGGGCAAGCATCTATGGTCGCGCACGATCGGATCGACGGTGGTGGGGCAGGGCGTCGACAGCCTGATCTTTTACCCGCTGGCGTTTCTGGGGGTGTGGGACACCACCCAGGTCTTCACCGTGCTGGTCACCAATTGGGGACTGAAAGTGTTGTGGGAAGCGCTGTTGACGCCGGTCACCTATGCCGTGGTCGGCGCATTGAAGCGGCGCGAAGGCGTCGACGTGTTCGACCGGGGCACCGATTTCACTCCGTTCCGCACCCGCGTCTGACCAATCAGGCAATCGCGGCGAGCAGGCTTTCGAACAGACGGCGGCCGTCAGTGCCGCCATGCGCGGCTTCGATGCGGCGTTCGGGATGCGGCATCATGCCCAGTACATTGCCGCGTTCGTTCAGCACGCCGGCAATGCCGCGCGCCGATCCGTTGACGTTGTCGGCATAGCGGAAGGCGATTCGGCCTTCACCTTCCAGCCGGTCGAGCGTCTCGCTATCAGCGAAATAATTCCCGTCATGATGCGCGACAGGAACGGTGATCGTCTCGTCGGCATCATAGTCGCGGGTGAACATCGACTGGTCGTTGCCGATCGTCAGCCGAACGTCGCGGCAGACGAAATCGAGGCCGGCATTGCGCATCAGCGCGCCCGGCAGCAGCCCGGTTTCGGTGAGGATCTGAAAGCCGTTGCAGATGCCGAGCACCGGCAGGCCCTTTTCAGCCGCAGCATGCACCGCCGCGACGATCGGGGATCGCGCAGCAATCGCGCCGCAGCGCAGATAATCGCCATAGGAAAAGCCGCCGGGCACCGCGACCAGTCCGATGTCGGCTGGCAATTCGGTGTCGCCATGCCATACCATCGTCGGTACCACCCCGGTCACGTCGTGGAGCGCAGTCGCGATGTCGCGATCGCAATTCGACCCGGGAAAGACGATGACCGCGGTCTTCATGCCAGCTTCTCGACCCGGTAATTTTCGATGACGGTGTTGGCGAGCAGCTTGCGGCACATATCGTCGATCGCCTGGTCGCTGGTGTCGTCGGCGACATCGAGTTCGAACAATTTGCCAGCGCGGACATCGGCGACGCCGGCAAAGCCCAGCGATCCCAGCGCGTGCTGGATCGCCCGGCCCTGCGGATCGAGGACGCCCGATTTGAGCGTGACGATGATGCGAAGCTTCATGGGATGCGCTTTCGGGTAATGCGGAATGTCGCGGTCGCTATGCCGTGATGCGCGCGGGGCTGCAAGCAAGCAGCGCCCAGACCTGTCGTCATGCCGGGAGCAGCGCGCTTGGCGAAACGCCCGGCGCGCGCATTGCATGGATGCCGGGTCTAGCCCGGCATGACGAACAGGAGCGGGGGCGTTATTTGCCCCGGCGCTTGCGGTGGGTTTCGAGGTCGAGAACCGCCGAATCGGCGTCTTCGGGCAGCAGGCCCAGGCGGCGCGCGACTTCCTGATAGGCTTCGACTTCGCCGCCCAAGTCGCGGCGGAAGCGGTCCTTGTCGAGCTTTTCGCCGGTGGCCATGTCCCACAGGCGGCAGTTATCGGGGCTGATTTCGTCGGCCAGGATGATCCGGCTGTAATCATTGTCCCAGATGCGCCCGAATTCGAGCTTGAAGTCGACCAGACGGATGCCGATCCCGGCGAACAGGCCGGAGAGGAAATCATTCACGCGGATCGCCAGGTCGGCGATGTCGTGCAACTCCTCCTGCGCGGCCCAGCCGAAGCAAAGGATATGCTCTTCAGTGACCAGCGGGTCGCCCAGCGCATCGTCCTTGAGGCAATATTCGATGATCGTGCGCGGCAACTGCGTGCCTTCCTCGATCCCCAACCGTTTCGACATCGAACCGGCAGCGACGTTGCGCACGACGACTTCGATCGGCACGATCTCGACCTGGCGGATCAATTGTTCGCGCATGTTGAGACGGCGCAGGAAATGCGTCGGCACGCCGATATTGCCGAGCAGGGTGAAGACATGCTCGGAGATACGGTTGTTCAGCACGCCCTTGCCGCTGATCGTGCCCTTTTTCTGCGCGTTGAACGCAGTGGCGTCGTCCTTGAAATACTGGATCAGCGTGCCAGGCTCAGGACCCTCGTAAAGGATCTTGGCCTTGCCCTCATAGATTTGGCGGCGGCGTGCCATTGGGCGGAACCCCTGAAAATGAGAGACCCCGGCGGCGCTCGGCAAAGGCCGCGCGTGCCGGGGCGTGTTGACGGCGCGTATATCGAAACCAAGCGGGCGGCGCAATCAGTCGTGCTGAAGGACTTGTGCCAGGACGATCCCGGCGCGGACGATGTCGGCATAGCCGATATAGAGCGGGGTCAGGCCGAAGCGGAGGATGTCGGGATCGCGGAAATCGCCGATGACGCCGGCGTCGATCAGCCGGGCCATGACCGCGCGGGCATCGCGATGGCGAAAGGCGATATGGCTGCCGCGCTGGCCGGCATCGCGCGGCGACACGCATTCGAGGCCGAGCGCATCGCCGATGCCGGCGAATACGTCGAACAGCGCCGCGCTTTTGGCGGCGAGCGATTCGATCGACACGTCGGCGATCGAATCGAGCCCGGCTTCGAGCGCGCCCATCGCCAGCATCGCGGGGGTGCCGCTGCGCCAGCGTTCCATGCCGGGGGCGGCTGCATAAGGGTCGGCGAAACCAAAGGGATCGGCATGGCCCATCCAGCCCGAGATCGGATTGTGGAAGCCCGCCTGATGCCGCTTGGCGACATAAAGGAATGCGGGCGCGCCGGGGCCGCCGTTGAGGAATTTATAGCCGCAGCCGACCGCGCAATCGGCGTTCGCATGGGAGAGATCGACCGGCACCGCGCCGGCGCTGTGGCTCAAATCCCAGCAGATCAGCGCGCCGGCATCGTGCGCGCGCTTGGTCCAGCCGGGCATGTCGAAGCGCTGCGACGTCTTGTAATGGACATGCGTCAGCAGCACGAGCGCGGTGCGATCGTCGATGGCGTCGCCCAGCGCTTCGCGCGGCACCGCGCGCAGCGTCGCGCCGGGAACACAGGCGACCGCGCCTTCGGCGATGTGCAGGTCGGTGGGGAAATTGCCCGCCTCGCTGACGACCATCGTCCGCGTCGGATCGTGACGAAGCGCGGCGACGATCAGCTTGAAAAGATTGGTCGAGGTCGAATCGGCGACGATCACTTCGTCGGCATCGGCACCGATCCAGCGCGCGAGCTTGCCGCCGATCCGCGCCGGGCTGTCCATCCAGCCTTCGCCCCAACTGCGGATCAGCCGATCGCCCCATTGGCGCTCGATCAGGTCGGTCCCGGCGGCGATCGTCGCGCGCGGCAGCGGCCCCAGCGAATTGCCGTCGAGATAGATGACGCCTTCGGGCAGCACGAACCGATCGCGCAGATCGCGCAGCGGATCGGCGGCGTCGCGCGCGCGGGCTTCGTCGAGGGTCATCACGGTTTGAGTGCCATGTCGATCGCAGGCCCGCCCCTATGCCAGAAGCCGGTCGCCGCGGGCGGCGAGGTTGCGGCGCAGCCTGCGAGACTCAAGGGTGGAGGGGAGGGCGAAGCGAAGCATTTTGGGTCGATACGAGCTTCCGCTGATTTTTAGAATTAGGCGCTTGCCCCGTCAGGTCGGAAAGCGGCGGTGCGGTCAGGCCATCGGCTCCCGCCGCCGCCAGCGCCGCCAGCCCCATAGACCCAGGCCACCAATCGCGATCCACGGCGCGGCGATGATCAGCAACGTCAGCACACCGCGCACAGACAGGGCGAACAAAGACCCCGATTCGCGTATCGTCTCGCCCACGGGTGCGAAAAAGCCGTCGGCGGCGGGAGCGGTGGCGGCATAGTCGATATGGATTGTCGAAAGCGCCACGCGCGTCTGCAATTCGGCGAGCCATCCGCGCGCCTGATCGAGTTCCTCCTGCGCCGTGGCGACGCTGCGTTCGGCCTCGACCAGATCGGCGACCTTGCCGTCGCGGTTGCGCAGGATCGCGGTCAGCCGCTCGACCAGGATTGCGCGCTGGCGGATTCGCGCTTCGGTATCGACGATCGCCTTCGATACGTCCTCGGCCTCAACCGCGTTGCTGACGGCGCGTCCGCCGCTGCCGGCGATTGCCTGGGTCAGTTTTTCGGTGAAGGGCCGGGCGATACTGCTGGCGACCTTCAGCGTCATCGTGCCGCCGGCATAGCTGCCGTCGCCGCCCGAGCGGTTTAGCGCGATCAACTGGCAGCGGCCCGCCCCCACCTTGTCACATAGCGCCAGATGCGCCTTTTGCGCGGCGGCGATGCCATCGGCCCCGACGGTGAAGCCCAGGCGATAGATATAGGCGATTCGCGGCACCGCGACGGTGACTGCCGATGCCCCGGCGGCCGGGGTGGCGGGCTGGGCACTGCTCGCGGCATCGGCGGCGGTGCCCGAGGGCTGATTTTGGCTGCACGCCGCGAGCAGCAAAAAGGCGAGCGGTAACCAGCGCATAGTATCTCCTATCAAGACGGTAGGGATCAGATCATGGTTGGAGGCGGGCGTCAATCGCTGGCATCTCGCCAGCGCGGCCCTGGCTTGCTATCGCACGGCGCAATGGCAACCGACCTGACCGATCCACCCGACCCCTTCGACCTGATCGTGGATGCCCCGTTCGACAGCGCGCTGTCTGAGCGGTACCTGGTCTATGCGATGTCGACGATCACCGCGCGATCGCTGCCCGACGTGCGCGATGGGCTGAAGCCGGTGCATCGGCGGCTGTTATGGGCGATGCGGCTGCTCAAGCTCGATCCGGCCAGCGGGTATAAGAAATGCGCGCGCGTCGTTGGCGACGTCATCGGCAAATATCATCCGCATGGCGACCAGTCGGTTTATGACGCGATGGTCCGCCTCGCACAGACCTTTGCGCTACGCTATCCGCTGGTCGACGGGCAGGGGAATTTCGGCAATATCGACGGCGATAACGCCGCCGCCTATCGCTATACCGAGGCGCGGCTGACGCAGGTTGCGATCGACCTGATGGCGGGGCTCGACGAGGATGCGGTCGATTATCGGCCGACCTATAATGGCGAGGATCACGAGCCCGAGCTGTTCCCGGGCGCCTTCCCCAATCTGCTCGCCAATGGCGCCGCTGGCATCGCGGTGGGGATGGCGACGTCGATTCCGCCGCACAATGCCGCCGAATTGCTCGATGCCGCGATCCTGCTGATCGACCAGCCGCAGGCCGATGACGCGGCGATCCTCGCGCATGTCACCGGCCCCGATTTCCCCACTGGCGGCATCGTCGTCGATTCGCCGGCGTCGATCGCCGAAAGCTACACCACCGGGCGCGGCGGCTTCCGCGTGCGCGCCAAATGGCAGATCGAGCGCGAAAAGGGCGGCGGCTGGACCGCGGTGGTGCATGAAATCCCCTATGGCGTGCAAAAGGGCAAGCTGATCGAGGCGATCGCGGCGCTGATCAACGACCGGAAATTCCCGATCCTCGCCGATATTCGCGACGAATCGGATGCCGAAGTTCGAATCGTCCTCGAACCGCGCAGCCGCACGGTCGATGCCCAGACGCTGATGGACGGGCTGTTCCGGCTGAGTGACCTCGAAGTGCGCGTGCCGCTGAACCTCAATGTGCTCGACAAGGATCGCACCCCGCGCGTGATGTCGCTGCGTGAGGCGCTGGCGGCGTGGGTCGAGCATCAGTTCGTGGTGCTCCAGCGCCGGTCGCAGCACCGGCTCGACAAGATCGCCGACCGGATCGAGCTGCTCGACGGCTATATCATCGCCTATCTCAACCTCGACCGGGTGATCGCGATCATCCGCGCCGAGGATGAGCCAAAGCCGGTGCTGATCGCCGAATTCGCGCTGAACGATCGCCAGGCCGAGGCGATCCTGAATATGCGGCTGCGCTCACTTCGCAAGCTGGAGGAAATGGAACTCCGCAACGAGCGCGACAAGCTCGACAAGGAAAAGGCCGAGCTGGAGGCGCTGCTGGCGTCCGAGGCGCGGCAGCGGACCCGGCTGAAGCGCGACCTGGGCAAGGTGCGCGATCGCTATGGTCCCGAGACGCTGCTGGGCAAGCGGCGCACGCTGATCGAAGAGGCGGGGCCGGCGCGCGAAATCCCGCTCGAGGCGATGATCGAGCGCGAGCCGATCACCGTGATCCTGTCACAGCGCGGGTGGATTCGCGCGATGAAGGGCCATGCCGACCTCGCCTCGACCGAGCCGATGAAGTTCCGCGAAGGCGATGGCCCGCGCTTCGCCTTTCACGCGCAGACCACCGACAAGCTGGTGCTCGCGTCCGAAAGCGGGCGGTTCTACACCTTGGGTGCCGACAAATTGCCCGGCGGACGCGGCTTTGGCGAGCCGGTGCGCGCGATGATCGACCTTGATGGCGATGGCGACATCGTGACCTTCGTGCGCGCGGGCGCGGCGGATTCGCGGCTGTTGGTGGCGGCGAATGACGGGCGCGGCTTTGTTGTGCGGATGGCCGATCTGATCGCCGAAACACGCAAGGGCAAGCAGGTGGTCACGCCGCGCGCGGGCGGCAAGCTGAAGCTGGTGCGGATGATCGATGCCGATGACGATTATGTCGCGGCGATCGGCGATAACCGCAAGCTGGTGGTGTTCCCCTTGACCGAAATGGCCGAATTGTCGCGCGGGCAGGGGGTGCAGATCCAGCGCTATCGCGACGGCGGCCTGTCCGATGTGCGGACCTTTCGCTTTGCCGATGGGCTTAGCTGGACGATGGGGGGCGAAAGCGCGCGGACCAGGGTGGAGGCCGATATGTCGCCTTGGCGGGCGGCGAGGGGCGCGGCGGGGCGGATGCCGCCCAATGGGTTCCCCCGCGACAATCGCTTCGGCTGATCGGGTTGGCTGATTCGGGTATCCGGGTGGGGACGAAATTAGCGAAAACTGGCCGATCATATTGTTCTTCAAGCGCTTTTAACGAATTTGGCGTAGGCGAGGGATAATGAAACGCGCCGACGCCCTTTGCGAGGAAACGTCAGACCCGATTCCGGGGTCGCCAGAGGCGTCGATCCGGCTGTTCGGCCCGCAAAAAAGCACCAAGTTTCTCGACCTGTTGCCGATCCCCGCAGCGATTATCGTCCTGAACGAGCATGGCTTTGGTTTTGAGGGGATCAACCAGGCATTCCGCCGCGCCGGGCTGGGCGTGACGGCGCAGGCATCGCCGATCATCCGTCTGCTCGGCGGGCAGATCGCCAGCTTCTTCGACAGTGACGAACGGTCGATCGAGTTTGACTGGCAATTTGGCGATACCGTCGATTCACGCTATTTTCGGGTGAAGATCGCTCGCCGGCTGGTGGATCATTCGCACAAGCGTGCGCTGGTGACGCTGATCGACAATACGTCGGAAACCCGCACCGAAAACAGCCTGCGCCGCGAAATGATGACCGACAGCCTGACCGGGCTGCCCAATCGAGCGGGTTTTACCGACCAGCTCGAAACCGCGATTACCGCAGGATCGCGCGCCGAATATGCGGTGCTGTCGATCAACCTCGATCGGTTCAGCCGGGTCAACGCCTGTATGGGCGCGATTTCGGGTGACGAGCTGCTGATTTCGGTCGCGCGGCGGATGAAGGGCGCATTGCGCGCGCGCGACGTGATCGCGCGCACCGGCGGCGACGAGTTCACCATCCTGATGGCGGTCGATGACGGCCCCGCCGACGCGCTGCACGTCGCCAAGCGGATCGAGGATTCGCTGGTGATGCCGTTCCGCCTGTCCGATTTCGAAATCCGCGTTTCGTGCTCGATCGGAATCGCGCTGGGGGCCGATGAGGCGGGCGATGCCGAGGAACTGGTCCGCCACGCGCAATTCGCGGTCAAGCGATCGAAGAAAACCGGTCGCTCCGAAGTCTATCAGACCCGCGCCTTCGACCTGGCGCGCCAGCAGTTCGGGATCGAAACCGAATTGCGCCGCGCGATCGACAATGGTGGCTTGCGACTGGCGTTTCAGCCGATCGTCGACCTGGCGACGGGGCGGATCATCGCGTTCGAGGCATTGTCGCGCTGGCGCACCGAACAGGGGGTCGAGCTTTCGCCGACCGAGTTCATTCCGGTCGCCGAGGAATCGGGACTGATCGTGCCGCTCGGGCGCTGGGCAATGGCGCAGGCCGCCGAGACGATCGCGCAATGGGACCGACTTGCCGGCGGCGATTGCGGTGTCAGTGTCGCGGTCAATCTGTCGGCGATCCAGCTTCAGCGCGACCGGGTTGCCCGGATGGTCGGCGATGCCTTGCAGAAATCGGGGGTCGATGGCCGCCGGCTGACGATCGAACTGACCGAAAGCGCGATCGTCGCCGATCCCGATCGCACCGCACACACCATCCGCGCGCTCAAGGAATTGGGCACCACGTTGGCGATGGATGATTTCGGCACCGGCTATTCGAACCTCGCCTATCTGCAAAAGCTGCCGATCGACGTGCTCAAGATCGACCGCAGCTTTGTTTCGGGGATGCTCGCCGATCGCGACAAGGTGGCAATCGTCCGCGCGATCCTCAGCCTGGCCCAGGCTTTGGGGATGAAGACCACCGCCGAAGGCATCGAAACCAACGAACTCGCGCAGACGCTGACCGCGCTTGGCTGCACCTTTGGCCAGGGCTATCTTTATTCGCAGCCGGTGCCAGCCGATCAGGCGTTTTTGCTGCTTTCCTCGCCCAAGAATTGAGCGACCACCGCATCGGCGATGGCTTCTGCGCGGTCAGCCTGCGGGAACCCCTCGGCGATCCAGCGATCCTCCACTTGCCGCAACAGCCGCGCGACATCGGGGCCGCGCCCGATCCCGCGCTGCACCAGTAATCCGCCGCTGACGGGCAGCACCGGCGGCTGCCAATCGGCGACTGCGCCGACATCGTCGCCCGACAGCAGCAGCCGATCGACCGCGCCTTCGCTGCCGATGCGATAGGCAAGCGCCGGGGCACCCTCGACCCCGATGGACTGAAACGCGCTGGCGAGTCGTTTGCGGCGGGCGTTGGACAGCTTCAGCCGCGCGCCCACGGCTTCGTTGATCGCCGGATCGGCTGGCAACAGCGCGGCGAGGCGGCGGATCGGGTCGGCGGCGATGCCTTGCGCTGCTTCGTTCGCAGCGAGCGTTTCGAGCCGGGCGACGCCGGCGGCATCGACCTCGGGGATCACCGGCAGCAGGATGTCGCGCTCGATCATCAGCCTGAGCACCCGCACCGCATCGCGCGCGACCAGCAGCTTTAGCAGTTCGTCGGCAATGCGTTCGCGCGACAATGCCATCAGGTCGCGCGCGCGCTGGGTGCAGGCAGCCAGCGCCGGGGCGTCGGGCGCATCGCCGAAGCGTGCCAGGAAACGGAAGAAGCGCAGGATCCGCAGATGATCCTCGGCGATCCGCCGCAGGGGATCGCCGATGAAGCGGACATGCCGCGCCGCCAGATCGTCCAGGCCGCCGAAATAATCGATCACTTCACCGGTCAGCGGATCGGCATAGAGCGCGTTCATCGTGAAATCGCGGCGGCTGGCGTCCTCGCGCCAATCGTCGGTGAAGGCGATCGTGGCGTGGCGGCCATCGGTGGAAACATCGCGCCGCAACGTGGTGATCTCGACCGGGCCAGAGGGGAGCACCGCCGTGATCGTGCCATGCGCGATGCCGGTCGGCACCGGCTTGAACCCGGCGCGGCGGACGATGTCGACGACATCCTCGGGCTGATGCCGAGTCGCGATGTCGATGTCGGTGACGGCGATCCCCAATAGCGTATCGCGCACCGCGCCGCCGACATAGCGTGCCGCGTCGGCCCCAAGCGCGGCGGTCAGTTCGGCCAGGCCTTCGCGCTGCCGCCATTCTGCGCCGGGCAGGATCATGACTGCCATCGCAGCCGCTGCGACAAATTGACGATCATCGCCGCCGTCGCGCCCCAGATCCGGTGGCCGTCCCAGAACATTTCGTGAAAATGCCGCGTGGTGCCGCGATAGTCGGCGCTGGCGCGGACATGGTTGGCGGGATCGAACAGGAAGGCCAGCGGCACTTCGAAGATCGCCTGCACTTCGCTCGGCTGCGCGATCAGGTGCAGGTCGGGGGGCACCACCGCCAGCACCGGCGTCACCGAAAAGCCGGTGACGGTGCGATAGCGATCGACCGCGCCGATGACGTTCACCGCATGGCGCGGCATGGCGATTTCCTCTTCGGCTTCGCGCAGCGCGGCGGCGATGGCATCGGCATCGCCGGCATCGATCCGCCCGCCGGGAAAGGCGACCTGCCCCGGATGGCGTGCCAGCGTGTCGGTGCGCTTGGTCAGGATGACGCCGGGTTGCGCGCGATCGGTGATCGCGACCAGCACCGCGGCGGGGGAGTCTATTCCCCCCTGCTCGATCTCGTGCGCGGGCATGTCGCCCGGCAACAGCACGGTATCGGGATGGGCGGGCCGTTCGAGTGCGTGACGAAGCCTTTCGGCAAGCGTCATGCGGCGGGCTCTAGCGCGAAAAAGGCCCCGTTGCTCCACACGCCGGCGGGGGTGCCGCCATTGGCGAGCGCGATGTCGGCGAGTTCATAATAGACCGATCGACCCACCAGCGCCTCCAGCTCGCCGCGCACATGCAGATAGGGGCGGGGGCCGTCTTCGCCCGAGGCAAAGCGAAGCGCATGATCGGGGCCGGCGGTGACCAGATCGCCGGTGTTCAGCCGGAAGGCCAGCTTCATCGCCTCGCCGCTGCCCTCGGCTTTCATCTCGACCGCGACGAAGGGTGCATCCTCGACTTCGATGTCGAGCTTTTCGACCGGGGTGACCAGCACATAGCTGCCATCGGGTTCGCGCCGCAGGATCGTCGAAAACAGTCGGACCATTTCGGTGCGGGTGATCGGCGAGCCTTCGTGATGCCACGTCCCGTCGCTGGCGATCCGCATGCCGCTGTCGCCGCAATGCTCGGGATTCCATTTATCGACCGGCGGCAGCTTATGCTCTTCGGCAAGGCGGGCGATGTCGGCGAGCGATAGGCTGGACAGATCGGGTTGGGTTGGCATGGGCATAGCCGTCATCCGTTAGGACCCACTTGCGTGACCGGCAAGCCGACTTTCGACGGTAGCGCCGATCCTTGGTCCGACGTGTCCTGCTTGCATCGGTATCCCATTGCCCAGCGCCAGCAGGCGGTGGGGCTCGAACGGCCCCGGCAGCCGCCATTGGCCGGTGCGGTCTGCGCCAAACCCAAAGAAACGCCCGTAATAATCGGGATCGCCGATCAGCATCAGCGAGTCGCCGCCAGCAATCGCACTGTTTTGCGCCACCTCGATCACGCGGCGGGTGAGCGCGCGGCCGATCCCGACATCCTGGCGCAGCGGCGACACCGCGATCGGCCCGACCAGGATCATCGGCACCCGATCGCCCGAATCGGCTGCCAGTTCCACCGGCCAGCATTGGATGCTGCCGACCAGCAAATCGCCCTCGACCGCCGCGAAGCTGAGCGGAGGGATGATGCCCACCGCTTCGCGCAGGCGATAGGCGGTGCGCTGTTGGCGATCGGTGCCAAAGACCGTATCGAGCAATGCTTCGACGGCATTTTGGTCGGTATCGGCAATCGGGATCAGGTCTGCCATGCTTTATCTTCCAGTCGCACCCGCATATCAGGCGTTCTGACATCGCGGGGCGGCGCGGCTTACCGCGTGCGACGCCGCGTGCAAGCGATAAGGAACGACGCCAGTGAAACTCTATGACGCACCCTGGGCACCCAGCCCCCGCCGCGTGCGCATCTTTCTGGCGGAAAAGGGCATTGTCATCGATCGCGAGCATGTCGATCTGCGCGATGGCGAGCAGTTGCGCGACGCCTTTCTAAAGATCAATCCGCGCGGCGCGGTGCCCGCGCTCGAACTGGATGACGGCGAAGTGCTGTGCGAATCGGCAGCGATCTGCCGCTATATCGAGGCGCTGTATCCTGAACCGGCACTGTTCGGTGCCGATCCACTGGCGATCGGGCGGATCGAATCCTGGACCCGGCGGATCGAGGGTGATGGCTATACCGCCGCCGTCTATGCGTTTCGCAACCGCTCTCCTGCCTTTGTCGATCGCGGAATCCCCGGCAATTGGCCGGCGGTGGCGCAAATCCCCGAACTGGCGGCGCGCGGCATGGTGATGTGGGACGGTTTCGTGAAGGCACTCGACGAGCGGCTGGCCGATCGCACCTGGATCGCCGGCGGCGGATATAGCTTTGCCGACATCACCGCGCTGGTGACGATCGATTTCGCCAAATCGGCGGCCAAGCTTGCGGTGCCCGAACGCGCGAAACACATATTACGTTGGCATGCCGCCGCGACGGCGCGGCCAAGTGCCGGTGCCTGATCGACGCTATTTCTCCGACCCTCCCGAAATAAGGCCATTTCCTTGCAAGATTCGCTGAAGCTTCAGGTCCGCGACCTGGAAGTAAACGTTCTGACCGGCGTCTATTCCGAAGAGACGCATTTGCCGCAGCCATTGCGGATTTCGATGACCGTCGACATCGCCTGTGCCGAGCATTTCCATCCCGATACGGCGCTGTCGGCGTCGAAAAGCTATCTCGAGCTGAAGGAAGCCGCGACGCAATTGCCGCAAGGCGTGCATTTCACGCTGATCGAGGGCGTGGCCGATCATATCGCCGAAACCTTGTTCGTCGCCGACCCGCGCGTGTTGCGTGTCGAGGTGGAGATCGTGAAGCTTGCGATTGCCGAAGCGGGCGAATCGATCGGGATCACGATGGTGCGGCACCGCCGGTGACGTCGGCCGGGCTTGCACTGGTTACCGGCAGTTGCCGCCGGCTGGGCGCGCATATCGCCGCGACGCTTGCCGCGGCGGAATATGATGTGGCGCTGCACGCCAGCCGCGATCCAAAGCCCGATGCGTGGGCCATCGCCGCGATCGAAGCCGCTGGCGTGGCCTGGCACGGCTTTGCCTGTGACCTCAACGATTTTTCGGCGGTCGAGCGGCTGGTGCCGGCGGTGGCGGCGCATTTCGGGCGGCGCGTCGATGTGCTGGTCAACAATGCGTCGCTATTCGATGCCGGCGACGGCAAATTGCCCGATGCGGCGGCGCTGGTCGCGCATTACCGGGTGAATGTCGCCGCCCCGATCGCGCTGGCCACCGCACTGGCAGAGCAGGGCGGGCGCGCCGTGGTCAACATCCTCGACCAGCGAATCGCCCGGCCGCATCGCGATCAGCTTGCTTATACCTTGTCGAAACAGGCACTTGCCGAGGCGACTCGGACATTGGCGGCGGTGTTGTCGCCCTTGGTGCGGGTGAATGCGGTCGCACCCGGCCTGACGCTGCCGACAGTGGATTACACGCCCGCGCAGCTCGACGCGCTGGCGGCGATGATGCCGCTTCGCCATTTGCCGTCACCGCAAGCTATTGCCGATGCAGTGCGCTTTCTGGTGGATGCCGAATCGAGCACCGGTCAGACGCTATATGTCGATGGCGGTGCGGCGCAGACCTGTTTTGCGCGCGATTTCGTGCATCTCGGGCGCGACGACTGAGCGCTTAGCCCGTCTTATTCACCGGCGGCATGGGA
>NZ_JROH01000058.1 GCF_000786205.1 Sphingomonas sp. 37zxx
GTGGGATTTTTCAGCAGCCTGTTAGGTCGGTACCCCGGCTCGGTAGATCGTTACGCACATAATCCTTTACCGCTTATTTGCTTTCACACAGTACGAAAAACGCCATGGCATGCAGAGTGAGCAATAATATTACGCGGATACTGGTCCTTGGGATCGCCGCGCTCATGGCGCTCATGCCCGCGCCGGCGAAGGCGCAGATCAAGCCGTTCGGCAAGCCGCTCGCCACCTGCGTCGCGCGAGCGCAGGGGCAAGGCGAAACGCCGCGCCAGGTGCTGGCCAACCCGGCCCGTTTTTCCTGCGCGGCTGACCAGACCCTATTCGGCCCCGGCGATTTCTGGGTGGCGACGCCGCGATTGAACCTGGTGTTCGACACCGGCGACCCGCTGCGCGTGCGGATCGCCAGCCTGTGGCAGCATCGGATGACGTTGTACGCGCTGCATGCCGATGGCACGACGACGATCTTCCCGCCGGGCCGCAACGCGCTGGCGGGTACGCTGAAGCTGGGAGCGATGGTCGAATACGCCTTCCCGGTGCATATGGCCCCGGTGACCCGGCTGGTCTGGCATGTCGAGGGCAGCCAGAACCTGCGCGGTGTCGTCATCGGCGCGCGCGCGGGCACCGCGGCGGAAGGGGTTCGCGCCGACCTGACGATGGCGACAATTTATTCCGCCTTTTCGGGACTTTGCATCGCGTTGCTGGTGTATAATCTGGCATTGTGGGGGGCGCTGCGGCATCGGTTTCAGCTTGCCTATTGCGCGATGGTCGCGGCGTTGCTGGTCTATACGATGTCGTCGTCGGGCGTGCTGGCGTGGCATCTGCCCGATCTGGCCAATGCCGATCGGTTGCGGACCAATTACGGGACGCTGGCGATTGCCGCCGCTGCCGCACTGTATTTCGCGCGCACCTTTTTCGAGCCGCGCGTCTTTGGTCGCAATCTGGGGCTGCTGATCCGGGTGATCGGCTTTGTGGTGCTGGGCGGCGGCGCGGCGATGGTACTCGCGCCCGACCGGTGGATCCCGCTGGCCGACCGGCTGTATGCGATCGCGTTCCTTACCGTGCCGCTGGCAGTGTTGCCGGTGCTATGGAGCGCGTGGGTGGCGCGCAGCCGGTATCTGTGGTTGTTCGCGGTCGCCTGGGCCGCCCCGGCCTATATGGCATTCGTGCGTGCGCTGCACAGCCTGGGGTGGGGAAGCTGGAGCTTCTGGCTCGACAATTCGACGATCATCGCGATGACGGCCGAGGCGTTGCTGTCCAGCCTGGCCATCGCCTATCGTATCCGCCTGCTCAGCCTGGAGCGCGACCTTGCGATCGCGCAGGAAACCGAAAGCCGTAAACTGGCGCAGACCGACGATCTGACCGGGCTGCTCAATCGCCGCGCCTTCCTGCTCGAAGCGATCGGCCGCAGCGGACGGCAGCAATTGATCCTGGCCGATCTCGACCATTTCAAGCGAGTCAACGACACGCTGGGGCATGATGGCGGCGACGAAGTGCTGCGCGTATTCGCCCGCTCGCTTCGGCTGGCGGTGCCGATCGGCGCATTGGTCGCGCGCTTTGGCGGTGAGGAATTCGCGATCGTCGTCAATGGAGATTCGCAGATCGACCCCAATGCGCTGCTCGCAACGCTGCGAACCGCGCGGATGCCGTTCGACCTGCGCGTCACCGCCAGCCTGGGCGTCTGTACCGGGCCGCTGGCGACCGAGCAGGATTGGAAACGCATGTATCAATGCGCCGATCGCGCATTGTTCGAAGCCAAGGCGCATGGCCGCGATCGCGCGCGGCATGGGGAAAGACTGGTGACGGCGGGCTGATTGCGCTAAACGATTCACAGCCGAAACAAGTATCGCGCAGCACCCGGTTGCGCCCCCGACCTGGAGCTTGAACGACATGCAACGTCGCCCTTGTGGCCTGGCCCTGATCGCGCTGTTCGTCGTGCTGCTGGCCGTCCGCCAGCCGACCACCGACATCCGGATCAACCTGCACGACGCCGGTGATCCGACCCCGCGCCAGATCATCGCTGCGGTCGACACCGGATTGATGGCGGTATCGGTGCTGGTCACCTGGTCGAGGCGGATCGCGCAGTAGCTTGCACCGCCCGAAACTGCTGCTTACACCTGTGTAAATGACCGACCCCGAGACCGCCTGGCGCACCGCCTATCATCACCCCGGCGCATGGGACCGACCCTTCCCGCCGCGAACCATGATCGATCTGTTCGAGCAATCGGCGCGGGCACATCCCGAATCGCCGCTGATCGAGTTTCTGGGGCGGCGGTACAGCTATGGCGAGACGCTGGACGGTGCCGATCGCGTTGCCTGCGGGCTGGCGGCGATGGGCTATGGCAAGGGCGACCGGATCGGCCTGTTCCTGCCCAATGTCCCCCATTACGTAGCGGCTTATTATGGCATCCTGAAACTTGGCGCGACGGTGGTGAATTTTTCGCCGCTCTATACCGTCGACGAGCTGGCGCATCAGGTCGAGGATTCGGGCACGCGGCTGTTGTTCACGATTTCGGCGAGCGCGTTGCTGCCGACGGCGGTCAAGGTGCTCGACAAGAGTTCGCTCGAACGGCTGGTGGTTGGGTCGGTCGCGGGCGCGCTGCCGGCGGCCAAATCGGTGTTCTACCGGATGCTCAAGCGCAACGAGATCGCGCCGCGCCCCGACGATTCGCGGATCACCGCTTTCTCAGCGCTGATCGCCAACCAGGGCGCGTGCGAAACCCCGCCGCTCGACCCGATGACCGATCTGGCGCTGATCCAATATACCGGCGGCACCACCGGCAGCCCCAAGGGCGCGATGCTGAGCCACCAGAATCTGTCGGCCAATGCGCGGCAGGTGGCCGAGGTCGATCCGCAGCGCGGAACCGGGGTCGACCGCATCCTGGGCGCGCTGCCGATGTTCCATGTCTTTGCCAACACCTGCGTGCTCAACCGCACCGTGGTGGCGGGTGGCGAGATGGTGCTGCTGCCGCGCTTCGAGGCTGGGGCGGTGCTGGCGGCGATCGCACGCACCGGCGCGACCGCGCTGCCCGGCGTGCCGACGATGTATCGCGCGCTGCTCGAACATCCCAGCCTTGCCAAGACCGACCTCACCTCGCTGCGAATCTGCATTTCGGGGGGTGCGCCGCTGCCCGCCGAGCTCAAGGCACGGTTCGAGGAGGTTTCGGGAGCGAAGCTGGTCGAAGGCTATGGCCTGTCCGAAAGCTCGGGCGTGGTGTCGACCAATCCCTATGAGGGGATGAACAAGCCCGGGACGATCGGCCTGCCGCTGCCCGCCACGCGGGTGCGGCTGGTCGACAAGGCCGATCCCGCGCGCCCCGCCCCCGATGGCGAGCCGGGGGAGATCGTGGTCGCGGGGCCGCAGATCATGCTCGGCTATTGGAACCGCCCCGATGCCGATGGCGAGGCGTTTTGCCACGATGCCGATGGCGGGCGCTGGCTTCGCACCGGCGATGTCGGGACGATCGATGCCGACGGCTATATCCGCATCGTCGACCGGCTGAAGGACATGATCGCGGTCGGCGGGTTCAAGGTGTTCCCCAGCCAGATCGAGGCGATCCTGTACCACCATCCGGCGGTGCGCGAGGCGCTGGTGATCGGCATGCCCGACACGTATCGCGGCGAAGTACCGCGCGCTTATGTGACGCTGGCCGAGGACAGCGACGTGACCGGCGAAGCGATCGCCGCCTGGATCAACCCGCAGCTTGGCAAGCACGAGCGGCTCGACGCGGTGGTGGTCCGCAAGGCGCTGCCCAAGACGATGATCGGGAAGCTGAGCCGCAAGGATCTGATGGCGGAGCTGGCGGCGGAGGGGTGACAGGCGCGTCGCTTGAGCCTGACGACTTCATGTTGAGGAGCTGCCATCGTCATTCCCGCGAAGGCGGGAATCCATAGACACTGCACTGGCATATGGATTCCCGCCTCCGCGGGAATGACGAAGAAGGAAACGGATGGATCAGCCTGAAGTCATATTGCTTTACCGGTGAGCGGATCGCACGGACCCCGGGTCAAGCCCAAGCTGACGATCGCGGCTTCAATCCTTCAGCAGCACCGCCTTCAGATTCATGAATTCGTGCATCCCCCACGGCCCCAATTCGCGACCGTGGCCCGAATTTTTGATGCCGCCAAAGGGCGCTTCGGGCACCGATGCCAGCATCTGGTTCACCGCGACCATGCCGGCTTCGATATCGCGTTGGAAGCGCGCTTGCTCGGCGGGATCGTTGGTCCATATGCTCGAGCCGAGGCCAAAGGGGATGTCGTTGGCCAGCGCGATTGCTTCGTCGAGGCTGCCGGCCTTTAGCACCATTGCCACCGGGCCGAAAATCTCCTCGCGCAGGATCGCGGCGTCGCGGGGAATGTCGACCAGCACGCCGGGGTTGAGGAACGCACCCGCCCCCGCCGGTTGATCGGCACCGAACAACAGGGTCGCGCCCTGCGCCTTGGCGTCGGCGACCTGGGCGAGCACGGTGTCGCGCTGTTCGGCGCTCGACAGCGGGCCGACATCGGTGTCGTCGGCCATCGGATCGCCGACCTTGGCGGCGCGCATTCCTGCGGTGAATTCCGCCATGAACTGCTGATAGACGTCGGCGTGGACGATCATCCTTTTGGCGCAGATGCACGATTGGCCGGCATTCTGGTTGCGTGCGGTGACCGCGACCTTTGCCGCCGCTTCGATGTCGGCCGACGGCATGACGATGAACGGGTCCGATCCGCCGAGTTCGAGCACGACTTTCTTGAGCGCCCTGCCTGCTGCCTGTGCCACGTTGCGGCCAGCGCCTTCGCTGCCGGTCAGCGTGACCGCGACGATGCGGTCGTCGTCGATCAGCGCGGCGACGGCGTCGGACTTGATCGCCAGATTCTGAAACAGTCCGGCGGGTGCGCCGGCGTCGGCCACCATCCGCTCGATCGCGGCGGCGACGCCCTGGGTGATCGAGGCGTGTTTGAGCAGCCCGACATTGCCCGCCATGATTGTCGGGGCCATGAAGCGAACCACCTGCCAATAGGGGAAATTCCACGGCATGATCGCCAGCACCGGCCCCATCGGATGCCAGCTTGCAACGACACGCCCGGTTGCGGTGCTGGTCTCGGTGGATTGCAGGAATTCGGGGCCGTGCTCGGCATAATAGCGAAGGCCCCCGACGCATTTCTGCACCTCGGCCAGCGCCGATTTGAGCGTCTTGCCCATTTCGCGCGTGGCGATTTCGGCAAGTTCGGCCTGGTTCGTGTCGAACGCATCGGCGATCGCCGCCAACAACGCCGTCCGCTCGTCGAGCGCGGTGATCCGCCAGTGGCGATAGGCATGCGCGGCCAGCGCCACGCGCGCCTCTATTCCCGCCGCATCGAGCATCGGAATCGGGGTTCCGGCGGTGCCGGTGGCTGGATTGATCGTCTCGAACATCGAAAAGCCTCGAAATCGCTGGAAAGTCACTCTTCTGAACGCCCGGATACGCTACCCGGTTGCAAGCCGACCCGAACCTGCCGCATAGCACGCACATGGCAGAGGAACCCGGCATCGCCGAGCTTTCGTTCGAGGAAGCATTGAAGGAACTCGAGCGGATCGTAAGCCGCCTCGAAAGCGGCGATGCGTCGCTGCAAGAGGCGATCGACCTGTACGAACGCGGGGACCGATTGAAGAGGCAGTGCGCCGCGCAGCTCGATTCGGCGCAGGCACGAATCGAAGCGATCCGGCTGGATGGCGAAGGCAAGCCGGTGGGTACCACCGCGTTCGCGAGCGCCTGACGTTGAGCGGCATGCGCCACGCCTCGATGCCGTTGCAAAACGCGATGCGCGATATTGCCGCCGAGATTGATCGCCAGTTCGATCAGTTGCTGCCGGTCCCCGTCGATCCACGCGCGGGACTGTACCGGGCGATGCGCCATGCGGCGATCGGCGGCGGCAAAAGGCTTCGTCCCTTGCTGGTGTTCGCCACCGCCAGATTATTTGGCGTCGACCGCGAATGCATCGCGCGCGTCGCGACCGCGATCGAATGCATCCATGTCTATAGCCTGGTGCATGACGATCTGCCGGCGATGGACAATGACGACATGCGGCGCGGCAAGCCGACGGTGCACAAGGCGTTTGACGAGGCGACCGCGATCCTGGCGGGCGATTGCCTGCACGCGCTGGCGTTCGAGCTGCTGGCCGACGAGCGCACGCATGGCGACCCGTTTATTCGCGTCGAGCTGGTGCAATGCATCGCGCATGCCGCCGGGCCATCGGGCATGGGCGGCGGGCAGATGATGGACCTGGAGGCCGAAAAGACCAGCTTCGACTTGCCCACCGTCACGCGATTGCAGGCGATGAAGACCGGTGCATTGATCGCCTGTTCGGTCGAAGCCGGCGCGATCCTGGGACGGCTGCCGATCGAGGGGCGGACCGGGCTGCGCGGCTATGCCCGTGACGTGGGCCTGGCGTTCCAGATCGCCGACGATCTGCTCGATATCGAGGGCGACGAAGCCGCGGTCGGCAAGGCGCTGCGCAAGGACGGGACGGCGGGCAAGGAAACCTTTGTCTCGCTGCTGGGGGTCGAACGCGCGCGCGATCAGGCGCGGATCCTGGTCGAACAGGCGATCGATCATCTCCACGCCTATGGCAACGAAGCCGATCTGCTGCGCGACATCGCGCGCTTCACGCTGGAACGCGATCGTTGACCGACAAAGGGGCTTCATGACCATTCGCACCGCCGTTTATCCCGGCACCTTCGATCCGGTCACGCTGGGCCATATGGACATCATCAGCCGCGCGGCGCGGATCGTCGATCGGCTGGTGATCGGCGTGACGACCAACCCGTCGAAATCGCCGATGTTCACGATCGAGGAGCGGCTGGCGATGGTCCGCCGCGAGGTTGAGGGGATGGAAACCGAGGTCGAGGTCGTCGCGTTCGATTCGCTGCTGATGGACTTTGCCGAGCGCCAGGGGGCCGACATGATCGTGCGCGGGCTGCGCGCGGTCGCCGATTTCGAATATGAATATCAGATGGCGGGGATGAACCAGCAGTTGAACGACCGGATCGAAACGGTCTTCCTGATGGCCGATGTCTCGCTGCAGCCGATCGCCAGCCGATTGGTGAAGGAAATCGCGATGTATGGCGGCAACATATCCAAGTTCGTCTCGCCGCCGGTATGCACTGACGTCGCCGCCAGGGTCGAGGTGATCGGCCGCAAGGGAAACTGACGCCGCGCCCGGCAATTGGCCGGCCTTTTCGCAACCGGGCTTTTGTTCTAGGGCCGGCACCACATCAGGTTGACGGGGTATCCATGCGTTTCGTTCTTGCCATGTTAGCGGTCCTTGGGCTGGGATCGGCGCTACCCGCCAATGCCCAGCTCGTCGAATCCAACGTCCCGGGCCGCGCGACGCCGCCAGCAACCACCGACGCCGAAAACCTGTTGCTGCTCGATCTGTCGACCGGCGGGCGGGTGACGATCTGGCTGCGGCCCGATGTCGCGCCCAAGATGGTCGAGCGGATCAAGACGCTGACCCGGCAGAAATTCTATGATGGGCTGCTGTTCCACCGCGTGATCGACGGCTTCATGGCGCAGACCGGCGATCCCAAGGGCGACGGCACCGGCGGATCGCCGCTGCCCGACGTCGAGGCCGAATTCAGCTATCTGCCGCATGTGCGCGGCGCGGTATCGGCGGCGCGGCAAGGCTCGCCTCCCGGCGCGCCGGCAGAAGTCCGCATTGCCGCTGAGAACAGCGCGAACAGCCAGTTCTTCATCGTCTTCACCCCGCGCCTGTCGCTCGACAAGCAATATACGGTGTTCGGCCGCGTGCTTTCGGGGATGGAGTATGTCGATTCGATCCCGCGCGGCGAGCCGCCCGCGAACCCCGCGCGCATCGTCCGCGCCTATATCGCCGCCGACAATCCCCCGCCCTTCACCCCGCAAGCCGCCGCCGCACCCGCGCTGCCGGCGGGGGAAAAGGAAGTCGTGCTGCCGGGTACCGCGCCCGCCAAGTAAACACGGTCCCCGCAGGTTCGGAAAATAGCCCCTTGAACGTCGATCTGTTTGATTTCGAATTGCCGCCCGAGCGGATTGCGCTGCGGCCTGCCGCCCCGCGCGATTCGGCGCGGATGCTGGTGCTGAAGGACGGCGCGACTACCGACGCGATCGTGACCGACCTGCCCGGTGCCTTGCGGGCGGGCGATTGCCTGGTGTTCAACGACACCCGCGTCATCCCGGCCCAGCTTGAGGGCAAGCGCGGCGAGGCAAGCATCGGCGCGACGCTGCACAAGCGCGAAGGACCGCGCCGCTGGCGCGCGTTCATCCGCAACGCCAAACGCCTGCGCGACGGCGACCTGATCGATTTTGGCAATGACGTGACCGCGATCGCCGGCGACCGCGCCGACGATGGCAACTTCGCACTGGATTTCGCAGGCGACGATCCGGTCGAACTGCTGCTAGACCGCGCGGGCCAGATGCCGCTGCCGCCCTATATCGCCGCCCGGCGCGGCACCGATGCGCGCGATGCCGATGATTATCAGACGATGTTCGCCAGCGAACCCGGCGCGGTCGCGGCACCCACCGCGGCGCTGCACTTCACCCCCGCGCTGCTCGAATCGCTGGCGGCGGCGGGGATCGGGCACGAAACGCTGACACTGCATGTCGGTGCCGGCACCTTTCTGCCGATGAAGGCCAGCGATACCGACGACCATCAGATGCATGCCGAATGGGGGCGGATCGACGCCGCCACCGCCGGGCGGCTGAACGCGGTGCGCGCGCGCCGCGGGCGGGTGATCGCGGTGGGCACCACCAGCCTGCGGCTGATCGAAAGCGCAGCGCAAGCCGACGGCACGATCAATCCGTTCGAGGGCGACACCGCGATCTTCATCACCCCCGGCTATCGCTTCAAGGGCATCGACGGGCTGATGACCAATTTCCACCTGCCGCGATCGACGTTGTTCATGCTGGTATCGGCGCTGATGGGCATTGATCGCATGCAGGCGGCCTATGCGCATGCGATCGCGGCGGAGTATCGTTTCTATAGCTATGGCGATGCCAGCCTGTTGATCCCCTGACACGAGTTTGTCACACAGGGGTGATGACCGTTCCCGATGCAGATACCGGCGCGCCGATCCGGCTGGTGATCTTCGATTTCGACGGCACTTTATCTGACAGCGGCGGCTGGTTCCTGAGCATTGTCGATCATCTGGCGGAGAAATATCGCTTTCGCCCCGTCGATCCAGGCGAGGTAGAGACGCTGCGCAACCAGAGCACGCGCGAGGTGATCCGCCATCTGGGCATCCCGGCATGGAAGCTGCCCTTCATCGCGCGCTATGTCCGCACGTTGCTGGCGCTGCACACGCATGAGATCCGGCTGTTCGAGGGGGTCGGCGAATTGCTGGCGGCGCTGAAGGCGGCGGGGATGCAATTGGCGGTGGTGACGTCGAATTCCGAACTCAATGCGCGCCGTATCCTGGGGGTTGAGAATGCCGCCCTGATCGACCTGTGGGATTGCGCGTCGTCGCTATACGGCAAGGCACCGAAATATCGCCGCACGCTGAAGCGCGCGGGGGTGAGCGCGGGCGAGGCGATTTCGATCGGCGATGAAACCCGCGATATCGAGGCGGCGCGGCGCACCGGGATACGGACCGGGGCGGTGTTATGGGGCTATGCCAGCGAAGCCGCGCTGCGCCGGCTGTCGCCTGACCTGCTGTTCACCCGGCCCGATGAGATTGCGCGGGTGCTGCTTGCTGGTGATAGCGCGCTGCAACCGATACCGGAAAGTTCACTGACCGCGCGATGAAGCAATAGCGGTCGACATCGTGGTGCAGCCGATCGGCCAGCGCGAGATCGGCCCCCGCCGCCACTTCGATCACCGGCCGCAGCGTGGCGCGAAGGAAGCGCCCCGCCCCGCCCGTCAGCGTTTCGCCCACCCCCATCGGATCATCGACATAGCTGTGGACGACGATCCCCGCCTTGCTGGCCAGATGCAGATACCACAGCATGTGACAGGCC
The DNA here is from genome assembly GCF_000786205.1 of Sphingomonas sp. 37zxx. Classification (GTDB taxonomy): domain Bacteria; phylum Pseudomonadota; class Alphaproteobacteria; order Sphingomonadales; family Sphingomonadaceae; genus Sphingomonas. Next base: position 9,951 of record NZ_JROH01000058.1, read on the forward strand.
GAGAGCGAAGCCAGCAGCATATCCTCGGGATTGGGCAGCGCCGGATCGCCGCCCAACAGCGGATCGTTCGAACAATGGATCACCGGCTTGCCCGGAGTGGTCACGTCCCAGCTTCGGTCATAGCCTCGATAGCTCGCGGTTCCCTGTCCGCGATTGCCGGTCCAGGCGATCCGCGCGGTATAGTCGTGCTCGGCCATCGGCTAACCCTTTCCATTCTGCGCGCGGGGCGGCAAAGCATGGGTGATGCGTCCCCGTTTCGATTTCACCATCCATGCCACCGATGGCAAGGCCCGCACCGGCACCATCGCGATGCGCCGCGGCGATATCCGCACCCCTGCCTTCATGCCGGTGGGCACCGCCGCGACGGTGAAGGCGGTCAAGCCAGCCGATGTGCGGGCGGCGGGGGCCGACATCCTGCTGGGCAACACCTATCACCTGATGCTGCGCCCGAGTGCCGAGCGAGTCGCGCGGCTGGGGGGGCTGCATGATTTCATGGGGTGGGATCGCCCGATCCTGACCGACAGCGGCGGCTATCAGGTGATGAGCCTGTCCGACCTGACGACGCGCAGCGAGGATGGCGTAGCGTTCCGATCGCATATCGACGGGTCGCGCCACATGCTGTCGCCCGAGCGATCCATGGAAATCCAGCGCTTGCTGGGCAGCGACATCGTGATGGCGTTCGACGAATTGGTGCCAACCACCGCGACTCGCGAGGTGCAGGCAGCGGCAATGGAGCGGTCGATGCGTTGGGCGCGGCGTTCGCGCGAAGGGTTCGATACCGGCGGCGCACATGCCGAGGGTGCGGCGCTGTTCGGTATCCAGCAGGGCGCGCTCGATCAGGAACTGCGCAAGGCCAGCGCCGATGCGCTGCTCGACATCGGCTTTGACGGCTATGCGGTCGGCGGGCTGGCGGTGGGTGAAGGGCAGGAGGCGATGTTCGGGGTGCTCGATTACGCGCCGGGCCAGCTCGATGCGACGCGCCCACGCTATCTGATGGGGGTCGGCAAGCCCGACGACATCGTCGGCGCGGTCGAGCGCGGGATCGACATGTTCGATTGCGTGCTGCCGACGCGCAGCGGACGCAACGGCCAGGCCTTTACCCGGAACGGCCCGCTCAACATCCGCAATGCCCGCTTTGGCGAGGATCAGGGGCCGATCGATTCAAGCTGCGGCTGCCCCACCTGCGCCGGATGGAGCCGCGCCTATCTCCACCATCTGGTCCGCACCGGCGAAATGCTGGGGGCGATCCTGATGACCGAACATAATTTGTGGTTTTATCAGGCGCTGATGGCCGATCTGCGGGCCGCGATCGGCAGTGGCGCGTTAAAGACCTTCGCCGACGGATTTCGGACGCGCTATGCTGCACGCGATCACGGTTGAAGTACGATAGATAAAAAAGGAGAGCGACATGTCGAACCAAGGCGAACTGCCCAGCAACGAAATCGTCGTCGCGGCCGTCGATGCCAAGGCGCGCCAATCGGCGGCGCAGGCCACCCCACCGGCGGAAGACCGCAGCCGCCGCTGGCCATTGACCGCGATCGGCGTGGGCATCGGATCGGCGGCGCTGGCGGCGGCGCTGCTCTATGCCAACCGCGGCAACAAAAAGAACTAACGGCCAAAGTATCCGCCGCCGCGCCGAAATATTATCGCGGCGGCGGCGCAACTTCCAGTGGCAGGACGGGTTGAACCCCTGACGCCGAGCCGACCCCCCGGCCCGGCGTCCACGCTTACACTGGAGGCTATGATGGGCTTGTTCACCAAGGATATTGCCACGTTCGACGACCTGTTTCTGCATCAGTTGCAGGACGTCTATTATGCCGAAAACCAGATCACCAAGGCATTGCCGAAAATGGCCGCCAAGGCGACCGACGCCGGGCTGAAGGCGGGATTTGAAACCCATTTGACCGAGACCGAGGGCCAGATCGTCCGCCTCGAGCGCGTCTTTGCGCTGTTGGGCCAGGAGCCAAAGGCGGTTACCTGCCCCGCGATCGACGGGATCATCAAGGAAGCCAATGAAACCGCCAGCGAAATCGCAGACAAGGCGGTGCTCGACGCCGCGCTGATCGCCGCTGCACAGGCGGTCGAGCATTATGAGATCACGCGATATGGCACGCTGGTCACTTGGGCCGAACAGCTTGGCCACAATGAAGTAGCGTCGATCCTGCAGCAAACGCTCGACGAAGAATATGCGACCGACGAAAAGTTGACGATGATGGCGAAATCGAAGGTCAATGCGCTGGCCGATGCGGTGACCTGACCGAAGCACCTATGCTGTCGCCGGCCCGATCGGGTCGGCGGCATGGCTGGCGGGCAATCGGGGTGCCTTAGGTGATTGACACGCGCAAGGACTGCGGCACAACGGCGGCGCTTCACCGGAGACCGTCATGACCAAGTTCGCCGCCGCGCTATTGCTCGCCACCATGCTCACGCCGGTGACGGTGCAGGCACAGACGCCGCCGCCCGCGCCGGCACAAGTGGAACCCATCGCCTATACCGAGCGCACCTTGGCCAATGGCCTGCGCGTCTATGCGATCCGCGACACCACGACATCGACGGTGTCGGTGAACGTCTGGTATGATGTCGGGTCGAAGGACGATCCAGCGGGCAAATCGGGCTTTGCGCACATGTTCGAACATTTGATGTTCAAGGGCACGCGCAACCTGGTCGACGAGCAGGTCGATCGGCTGACCGAGGATGTCGGCGGTTATAACAACGCATCGACCGCCGATGATTACACCAATTATTTCGAAGGCGTCCCCGCCAATCATTTGCAACGGCTGTTGTTCGCCGAGGCCGACCGGATGGCCACGTTGGTCGTCGATCCCAAGGTGTTCGCGTCGGAGCGCGAAGTGGTGAAGGAGGAACTGCGCAGCCGCGTGCTTTCGGCCCCCTTTGGCAAGCTGTTCTACATTTATCGCCCGATGATCGGCTATACCACGCATCCCTATGCGCGGCCCGGCATCGGCAGCATCGAGGATCTCGACGCGGCGACGATCGACGATATTCGCGCGTTTCACGCCACTTATTACCGGCCCGACAATGCGGTGCTGGTGGTGGCGGGCAATTTCGATCCGGCGCAGTTGAACCAATGGGTCGACCAGTATTTCGCCGGCATCAAGAAGCCCGCACGCCCGATCCCGCGTGTTACCGTGACCGAACCCGAGCCGACCGGGCCGCGCAGCTATACGGTGTATGAGCCCAACACCCCCCTGCCCGCCGTGCTGATCAACTATCCGCTGCCGCCATCGAACCACCCCGATGCCGCTGCGCTGACGGTGCTCAACACGATCATGGCGGGCGGCGACAATTCGCGGCTGTACCAGTCATTGGTCTATCGCGACCAATTGGCGGCGCAGGCGGCGAGCTTTTACGACGCCAAGCAATCGACCGGGCAGTTCAGCGTCTATGCGATCCTGGCGGGTGGCAAGACCGCGGTGGATGGCGAGGCGGCGTTGCGGCGCGAGATCGCACGGTTGCGCGACGAACCCGTCACCGCCGCCGAACTCGCCGAAGCCAAGAATGAATTGCTGACCGAGAATATCGAGGGGCGCGAGACGCCGCAGGGCAAGGCCTTCACCCTGGCCAACGCCATCGTCGTCGATCGCGATCCCAAGGCTGCCGACAAGCGACTGGCCGAGCTGGCGACCGTCACCGCCGCCGACATACAGCGGGTGGCGCGGCGCTATCTGCGCGACGAGCGATCGTCGTCGATCCAGTATAACCCGATCGAAAGCGCGCCCGCGGGCACCAAGGGCGACACGATCACGCTGGCCCCCACGGTGAAGGTCGCCGAGCTGAAGATTCCCGCCGACATCGTCATCCATACCGCCGCATCGGCCAGCGAACGGATCGCGCCGCCCGAGCCCGGCGCGCCGGTGAAGCCGGTGTTGCCGCAGCCGACCGAAACCCGCCTTGCCAATGGCATGCGGGTGATCGTGGTCGAAAAGCGCGGGCTGCCGCTGGTGAGTGCGGCGCTGATGGTCGAGGGCGGCGGCGCACTCGATCCATCGGGGCGTGCGGGACTTGCGAGCATGACCGCATCGCTGCTGACTAAGGGCACGACGACGCGAAGCGCGACCGAGATCGCCGAAGCGGTCGAATCGCTGGGCGGATCAATCGCCAGCGATGCGCAATGGGATGGTGCCGGTGTCACGCTGACGGTGAAGTCCGATCAGCTTAGCCCGGCCCTGGGCATCCTGGCCGATGTCGCGCGCAATCCGGCCTTTGCCGCCGAGGAGCTCGATCGCGCACGGACGCAGGCGATCGACGGGGTGACGGTGCAGTTGAAAGACCCCGGCGCGCTGTCGCGCATCGTCGCCACGCGCGCGGTGTTCGGCGACAGCGCCTATGGCAACCGGCTGGGCGGCACCCCCGCTTCGTTGGGCGCGATCACCCGCGACGAGGTGATGGCGGCCTATCGCGCAAGCTGGCGGCCCGAACGCGCTGCGCTGGTGCTGGTGGGCGACATTGATGCGGCGGGGGGCAAGGCGCTGGGCGAGAAGCTGTTCGGCGACTGGCGCGGCCAGGGCAATGCCGCGCCATTGCCAGGGGCGGCCCCGGCGATGCCGCAGCCGCGCGTGATCGTCGTCGATCTGCCCGATGCCGGCCAGGCGGGCGTCGTCGTCGCCCGCCCCGGCATCGCGCGCAGCGATCCGCGATTCTATGCCGCCAATGTCGCCAATGCGACGTTGGGGGTTGGCTTCTCCTCGCGGCTCAACCAGGAAATCCGCATCAAGCGCGGGCTTTCCTATGGCGCGGGCAGCCAGCTCGATGCGCGGCGCGGGATCGGGCCGATGTCGGCGGCGACGCAGACCAAGAACCCGACCGCGCCCGACGTGGTCGAGATCATCGCCGCCGAAATGCGCCGGCTGGGCGCCGAACCCGCCACCGAAGCCGAGCTTGCGACCCGCAAGGCGGTGCTGATCGGCAGCTTTGGCCGCGCGACCGAAACGCGATCGGGGATTGCCGGGCTGGTCGGCGATTTCGTCGTCGAAGCGGTGCCGCTGGCCGAGCTGCAACGCTATGGCGCGGCGATCGAGGCGGTCGATCCGCGCGCGGTGCAGGCGGCAGCGGCGGCGCTGCTCGATCCGGCGGCGGCGAGCATCGTGGTGGTGGGCGACGCCAAGCAGTTCATCGAACCGCTCCGTAAAGCCTATCCCAAGGTGGAGGTGATCGCGGCGGGGGCGCTGAACCTCGATCGGGCGGCGCTGAAGTAGGACGCGGATAAGGCGAGTGGCGGTTGCGTTAACCGCCATTCGTCCCCCGATGGGACGCGGTGGATTCGGGGCGCGAAACGCGGGCGTGATTTGGCTATGGCGCGATCATGCCGCGGCCTTTCCTCTCCCGCTCGATCGTTGCCGGTGCCTTGGGGCTGGCGCTGGCGGGCTTTGCCGCGCATGCCGGGATCGCCAGCATGGAGCAGGTCGCCGCCCCGGCCGCGCCGCCGCCGGGCGTGCAGGACGAAGCGGGCGAGCATTTTCCGGGGGCCGCGCTGCTGACCGCGCTTGACGATGATGCGGCTCCGGCGGCGGGGACGACGGGCACGATCGCGCTGCCCGACGTGCCGGTGACGGCCGGCATGGTGGCTGCCGCCGGTGCGACGATCCCCGCTGCGCCGCCTTTTCGCTTGCGCGGTTCGGCCAGCGACCAGTCGCGCGCGCTGCAATGCCTGACCACCGCGATTTATTACGAGGCGGCGAGCGAGCCTAATGCCGGGCAGCGCGCGGTGGCGCAGGTGGTGCTCAATCGGGTGCGGCATCCAGCCTTCCCCGCAACGGTGTGCGGCGTGGTCTTTCAGGGGTCGGACAAGCGGGTCTGCCAGTTCAGCTTTGCCTGTGACGGCGCGATGGCGCGGGTGCCGGTGCGCGCGGCGTGGGACCGGGCGCAGCGGGTCGCGGCGTCGGCGCTGAACGGATCGGTGTTCGCCGCCGTCGGGATGGCGACGCATTACCACACCTATGCGGTGACGCCGTCGTGGAACCGCAGCCTGGTGATGACCGGGGTGGAGGGCGCGCATTTCTTTCATCGGTGGAAGGGCTATTGGGGCACCCCCGCCGCGTTTCAGGACCGGTATTTCGGCGGCGAGCCGGTGCCGGGGCCGTTGCGCAAGCTCGATCCGGCGGTGCCGGTGGTGCTGGCGCAGACGGTGGTGACGGATACGCTCCCGACGGCGGCGGTAGCGGGGGCAACGCAGCCCGATCACACCGAAAGCGGCGCGGCGGTGGTCGAACCCGAGTCGCAAATCCTCGACCGGTGGAAGGATTCGGGCCAGCCGATCCGCTGACCCGCCCCCCTTCGCAAGCGTAGGGAAGCGGACAGGGTTTAGCGGCGACCCTGGCGGTCGTGCTTCTGGACCTTCACCTGGGCCGAAAGCGTATCGAAGCGGCGGTCGAGATCGCGGCGCTCAGCCTGACTGAGGCCACCGCCCGAGCGGCGATATTGCTGCTCGAGGCTGTTGAGGTTGCGGAACGTATCCGTCCGGTGGGCCCCGCCTTGTGCGT
>NZ_JROH01000059.1 GCF_000786205.1 Sphingomonas sp. 37zxx
GTGGCTTCGCCGCGACCCTGGTGCCGGCCATCGTCGAGCACCATGGCGATACAGCCGCTGGCATCGAAGGCATGACCCGAGATTCGGAAGGTCGATGCCAGCATCAGCTTTTCGACCGTGACGGTCAGCGACAGCGGGGGCAGTTTGCCGGAGGTCATCAGTAATTCACCGTCATTTTCAGCAGCCCGAAAGTCCAGGCGACATAGAGGATGTTGATTGCAGCGAGCATGATCAGCACGGCCCAGACCCGGGCGGTCCAGCGGCTGGCCTGTCGCCAATTGGCCCAAACGTTCGTATCCGTCCGGTGGGCCCCGCCTTGTGCGTGGGGCGGACGACCGGTCTTAAGCGCGCTCTTATGAGCGCACTTAGGAGCGATCGATGGGCCAGATCACGGTGTTTTCAGGGCGGGAGCGTCGCCGGCGTTGGAGCAAGGGCGAGCGCCGGTTGATCCTGACCGAGGCGTTTTCGCCCGGTGCCTGCGTCGCCGAGGTCGCGCGGCGGCATGATGTTTCCACGGCGCTGGTCTACACATGGCGACGCAAGCTGTTGGAGGCGACTGGCGACCCGGATGTCACGACCCCGCACGATCTGGGTTTCGCCGAGGCGACG
>NZ_JROH01000060.1 GCF_000786205.1 Sphingomonas sp. 37zxx
TGAGGCTCCTATATTTGTCAAGCGGGCGTCGCCGACGCTGCCGACCGACGGCTCGATGCCCGCTTCGGCGAGGCGTTCGGTGTACCTGATGGACGCATATTGGGCGGATTCAACCGGTCGTCGCAACGCTTCAAAGCGGAGGCGGGCGATGGATATCAAGAAGCGACGTTCGAACCAGTGCACCCGATCACAATTGCGGTCGCCGGGAAGGCCACCAGTTGCCAACCGGCAGCAGCGTGCAATGTTCTGGAGCTATGTTGCTACCGGGATGAGCAGCGAGGCGGCAGCGGTGAAGGCTGGAGCGTCACAACCAGTTGGCAGCCGTTGGTTTCGGGAGGCGGGCGGCATGCCACCAGTGGAGTTCAGGCGATCGGCGGTCGCTGTGATGAACCAGCCCGCCACGATGCACTGGTCGGCGATCGTGGAGCGCCTGCTCCAAGGCATCCAGCACAAGCTGGCATGCGCCGTCCTGCTGGCTCGCCAGCCCACGATATAGCGGGCGTAGACGTCGATCACGAACGCGACATAGACGAACCCGGCCCAGGCCGAGACGTAGGTAAAATCCGAGACCCACAGCCGGTTCGGTGCCGGCACGTGGAACTGGCGGTTGACGTAATCCAGCGGGCAAGGTGACGCCCCTTCGACAGGCTCAGGACAGGCTTACGAAGAATCTCGTTGGCCTGCCGCAGCTCGCGGCTCTCGCGTTCCAGTGCCTTCAGCTTGTCGGCCGTATCGGTCGGCGCGCCAGCACGCTTGCCGCTGTCGACCTCGGCCTCCTTCACCCACTCGTGCAGCGTCTGCGGTGCGCAGCCTATCTTCTCGGCAACCGACACCACCGCCGACCAGCGCGATGGATAGTCGCCCTCGTGATCCAATATCATCCGCACAGCACGGGCGCGAACCTCGGGTGAAAACTTGTTCGTCGGCTTGCTCATATCGACTCCGCCTTCTCAGGAGTTGGTGCCTCCGACAATCCCGGTGCGGTTCAAACCGGCGATTGTTGGCCTCCCCCGTCATCTCACGAGACGGGATAACGCTTTCGGCAGAGGCTCGTTGCCGCCGGTGTTGACGCTCCTGAGATGCGAGCGAACTCGCTGCAGAACCTTGTTGCGAATTATTCTCTTTACTAACAAGGCTGAATCGATAATGCGACCTGATATCAACAAGGGGGAATTATATTGTCTGCTGCTATTGGCCTTTGGTCACTCGCACTGGTGCTCGGAGCATCAGGCGAGGCGCTACCCGCGACCGCCGGGATCGACACCGACACGGCGACGGAGACTCAGGGTCGCGACATCGTGGTAAATGGCGAGCGCGACAAACGCCCCACCACGTCGACACGTCTCCCGCTGACGCTCAAACAGACCCCGCAATCGGTAACGGTCGTGGACCGCCAGCGGATCGAGGATTTCAACCTCAACACGGTTGCCGATGTGCTGGCGCAGACGCCCGGCGTCACGGTCAATACGATCGACAGCAACCGCTCGAACTTCAACGTGCGCGGCTTTGCGGTGCGCAACTTCCAGCTCGATGGCGTGCCGACGATTTACCAGGTCAGCGGATATGAGAACAGCGCGGTCGGCGACATGGCGATCTATGACCGGGTCGAGATCGTACGCGGCGCGGCTGGCCTGCTCGCCGGGGTCGGCGACCCTTCGGCGACGGTCAATTTGATCCGCAAGCGCGCACCAAGCGAACTGCGCGGCTATTACAACCTCACCGCGGGTTCCTGGTCCCATTATCGGATGGAAGCCGATGTCGGCGGCCCGCTGACACGCAATGGCTCGGTGCGCGCGCGCATCGCCGCCGCCTATACCGACACCGGATCCTATATCGATCTGCAGCACGACCGGAACCCGGTGGTGTATGGCACGATCGAAGCCGATGTGACGCCGCATACCCGCCTGCGCGTCGGCGGCGACTATCTGCGCACTAATTCGCAGGGCGCGGGCTGGGGCACGGTGCCGCTGATTTTCAACGACGGCACCCCGACCGATTTGCCGCAGTCGTTCACCGGCACCGCCGACTGGAGCACCTGGTCACGTGAGCAGACCACGTTGTTCGCCGCCGCCGAACAGGATATCGGCGAAAGCTGGCTGGTGCGGCTGAGCTACAACCGCCGCGCGGGAACGAACGAGAGCGCGCTGCTCAACATCGCCAACGGCTTTCCGCGGCGCGATGGCACCGGGCTCAACATGTGGACCTTTTACGGCGAGGTCGATCAGCATGAAGATGCAGTCGATGGCTATGTTGCGGGCAAGGTCACCTTGTTCGGTCGCGACCATGAAGTGGTTGGCGGCGTCAACTGGTTCGATCGCAGTTTTACCGTCAACCGCTCGGCCTTTGATCTGACGGGCTATCCGACCACCGCGCCGAGCATGCTCGACTGGACCGGCAATCTGGCGCGGCCACCGATCATCCAGTCCAACGATCCCGACTGGACCCAGGATTTCGAGCAGCTGGGGGCCTATGGCGTCGTGCGCCTCAACCCAGCCGACTGGCTGAAGGTCATCATCGGCGCGCGCTATACCGACTATCGCTCGGGCCGCGACAATTTCACGCCCGCAGGCGCGCTCGATCCTGCGCGTCCCTCGACCGGACAGGCGGAGCAGCGCTGGGCGCCCTATGGCGGCATAGTCGTCGACCTGACCGGCGCGGTGTCGCTCTATGCCAGCTATGCGAGCGTGTTCTCGCCTGTCTCGGCGCGCGGTGCCGATGGCAACCTGCTCGACCCCACCGTCGGTGCCAATTACGAAGCGGGGGTGAAAGCCACGCCATTCGGCGAAGGCTTCACGATGTCGGCTGCGGGGTTCCACATCAAGCAGGACAATATAGCGGTTGCCGATCCGACCGCGCCGCTTTTGCCCGACGGATCGATGGCTTCGATCTCGGTCTCTGGGGTCAGCACCTGGGGCGGCGAGGCCGAACTGGCGGGGGAGCCGATAACCGGCTGGACGCTGGCCGCCAGCTACACCTATGCCCGCAGCGAGGATCGCACCGGCGATCGGGTGTTGCCGCAATTCCCACTGCACATTGCGCGTCTCTACACCACCTATCGCCTGCCCGGGGACCGGTTGACGATCGGCGGCGGCGTCAGCGCGCAATCGCGCCTGTTCGTCACCGGCGCGCTGCCGACGGGTGCGTTCAACGCCAACGGCACGCCGGTGACCGCGCCCGGCGAAGTCAGCCAGGACGGCTATGCGCTGGTCGATTTGTTGCTGCGCTATCGCGTGACCGAGCACGCCACGCTGGGCGTCAACGTGACGAACCTGTTCGACCATGAATATTACCGCAATGTCAGCTTCGGCTTTGGTGGCCCGGGGGGCTTTTACGGCACGCCGCGCCGCGTGATGGGAAATATCCGCGTTGGCTTCTGATGCGGCCCTCTGCCCGGGCGGCGTGCGGTGACGACCGTCACTGACATGCCGCGCGCGGGATGGCTGCGGCGCGGCGACATCGCGCTTCGCACGCTGGCCGCCGTGCCGCTGGGATATGCGGTGTCCAGCCTGTGGGGCATGGCGCTGGCGCGCATCCTGCCGATGGCGCGTGCCGAGGCGTCGATTACCGGAGGGTTGGTGGCGCTGGCGCTGTGCGCCGTGGCGGCGATGTATGCCTTCGCGGCGCGTAGCGGGGTGCGCGCCGTCATCGTCCTGACACTGCTGGGCGCGGTGGCGGGTGCCATCACCTGGATGTCGATCGCCGCTGGGGGCCGGGCATGAGCAAGGGATTCCGTCAGAGCCAGGCATGGCTTCATACCTGGTCGGGGCTGCTGCTCGGCTGGCTGCTGTTCGTGGTATTCCTTACCGGTAGCGTCGCCTTGTGGCGCGAGGGGATGAACCGGTGGATGCGCCCCGAACTGGCGCGCGTCGAAAGTCCGATGACGGTGCTGGCGGGCGCGCAGCGTTTTCTCGAGGGCAAGGCGCCCGATGCCAAGTCGTGGTTCATCACCATGCCCGGTGTCAGCGCCCCCGGCGCGCAATTATTCTGGGTGCCGCAGCCCAATCCCAACGAACCTCCAGGCCGGCGGGGCCGCCGCGACAACCAAGCGCTGATCGGGGCCGATGGCGAGCCGGTCACCGCACGTGAGACGCGCGGCGGCGAATTCTTCTATCGCTTCCACTTCGACCTTTATTACCTGCCGGTTATCTGGGCGCGATGGCTGGTCGGCATTGCCACCTTCATGATGCTGGTGGCGATCCTGACCGGGGTGGTCACCCACAAGAAGATATTCCGCGACTTCTTCACGCTGCGGCGTGCGAAGGGCCAGCGGTCGTGGCTCGACGGGCATAATGCCACCGCAGTGCTGGCGCTGCCCTTCCATCTGATGATCACCTATACCGGGCTGGTCACGCTGATGGCGCTGCTGATGCCTTGGGCCACCGTCGCCAATTACGAGGATGAGCGGCAGTTTTTCGACTCGCTGTTCCCCTATGTCGAGGCGGCAGAGCGTAGCGGTACCCCCGCGCCGCTGGTCGATCTTCGGACGCTAGTGGGCGATGCCGAACGGCGGCTGGGCGGCAAAGCCGGCACGGTTGAGGTCAGCCAGCCAAACGACGCAGTGGCATTGGTCTCGGTCAGCCGCGCGTCGCGCTCGATGCTCAACAGCCGCGCGCCGCGGATCACCTACCACGGCACGACCGGTGCGGTGGTGTGGGCGTCGCCCGCCCCCGGGCCTGCGGCGGTGACGGCAGGCGCGATGATCGGCCTTCATGCCGGTCGTTTCGCGGATACCGCGCTGCGCTGTATCTATTTCCTGTGCGGCGTCGCGGGGACACTGATGGTGGCCAGCGGGCTGGTCCTATGGACGGTCAAACGGCGTGAGAAGCTGCCTGATCCGACGCGCCCGCATTTTGGATTCCGACTGGTCGAGCGGTTGAACATTGCGGTCGTCGGCGGCTTTCCGTTCGCGGTTGGCGCCATGCTGTGGGCCAATCGGCTGCTGCCCGTCGCAATGCCCGAACGTGCCGCATGGGAGGTGCATGTGCTATTCATCGCCTGGGGTGTGGCGACGCTGCTGGCGCTCCTGCTGAAGCCCGCGCGTGGCTGGACCGGATTGCTCGCGGCGACCGGCGTGCTGCTGGGGGTGATCCCGTTATACAATATCGGTTTTACCGAGCGCGGGCTGATCGCATCGGTGCTGGCCGATGATTGGCTGCCGGTCGGCGTCGACCTGACGCTGCTGGTCTTTGCTGCCGGGTATCTGGCAACCGCTCGCGCGGTCTCCCGTTATCGCCCGGCCGGGCCGAAGCCACGCCGTTCGCCGGTGCCGACAATCATGGCGACGGCGACCGTGGCGGAGCCCGCCGAATGACTGCGATTGCGCTGATACTTGCGGTCGCTGCGTTCGCGCTGCTGGGCCTGTCGAGTGACGCCCATGCGGTGGCCCGGCTGGGTAAGCGGCCTGATGCGTCGGTTCGCGGGTTCCGCCGCAATGCCGCCTCGGCCTTGCTGGCCGCAACCTTTACCGTCGCGATGCTTGGGCATGGCTGGGTGTTCGGCCCGATCTATTGGTGCGGAATCATCATGCTCGCCGCCGGGCTGGTTTTTCTGGCGCTCAATCTGCTTCCCCTTTCGTTGAGGATCAAATGATGAAAATGCTTACGTTCGCCGCTGCGCTTTGCGTCCTTTCCAATAGCGCAGCCGCGCATGAAGTGTGGATCGAGCGCGACGGCAGCGGCTCGGCGCGGATATATCTGGGCGAACCCGCCGATCCGATGCCCGAAGGCGGTGACCCCGAGTTCGAAAAGCTCGTAGCCCCCAAGCTGTTGACCCCGACGACGGGAACGCCCGCACGCCGCGCGGGCTTCCTCGAAGTCACGGTTGCGCCTGGCGATGTGCGCGCATGGGATGACAGCGTTTTCCAGCCCTGGGGCGAGGCGGGCAAGCGCGAATCGGTGGTGTATTACGCGCGCGCCGGTCGCAGCGAGCCGCGCGCGACCATGCCGCTCGAGATCGCGCCCGTATCGGAGAACGGCGATCGCTTCGCGGTGATGCGGGACGGCAAGCCCGTTGCCGGTGCCAAGATGGTGGTGGTGTCGCCCGACAAATGGACGCGAACGCTGGTGGCCGACGCGATGGGAACGGTGGTGGTGCCGAGCCGCGAGCCGGGCCGATATCTACTGTCGGTGTCGATTCGCGACGAGGGCACTCACGCTACGCCCGAGGGACCGGTAGCGGTCCTCCATCGCATCGCGACGACCACGTTCGTGCGGTGAAGCTGCACTGGCTGGCACCGTGCGACATGCGCAAAGGGCTTTGACGGGCTATCGGTCCAGGTCCGCCATATCCTGCAGCTCGATCCGTTCAGCGGCGCTGTGTTCCTGTTCCGGGGCAAAAGGGGCGACAGGCTAGAGGCGCTGGTCTGGGATGGATCGGGCCTTTGCCTGTACGCAAAGGCCCTCCTGAGCGAAGTCGAAGGGCGGCTCAAGCGGGGCAAGTTCGTGTGGCCCCGGACACAGGACGGGGTGGCGGTCCGGCTGTCGTCTGCGCAAGTGGCGATGCTGATCGAAGGGCTCGACTGGCGGCAGGCGATCGTACAAGAAAGGGTGCCGGTACCGACGCTCGCCTGATCAGAAAATGCCCGAAAAACCCGCGTTTTTGTAGGATCAAAGCCGCGGTTGCGCTATAGTTGCGGGCACGCGGTTCGACCTTGACCGCCTTCCTTCAGGCCCTGTTCTCCTGCAGAAAATGGTGCGGGAGATGGCCGAGGCCGTTGAACTGGAGCGCGATGCGCTGAGGCTTGCGAACGACACCCTCAAGACACAGAGCCTGACCATCGCCAAGCTCGAGCACCGGCTCGCGCGCCTTTTGCGGGTGCAGTTTGGCCGCAGCTCGAAGCAGATGGATATCGCCCAGCTGCGCCTGATATTCGAGGAAGTCGATACGCCAGCGCCTGCCAATGATGACGATGCGGCGGCAAAGCCGAAGGGTATCCGCAAGGCAGGGTCACGCCAGCCCATCCCGGCCCATATCCCCAGGCAGACGACGGAGCATCATCCCGTCCCCTGTGGCTGCGGCGGCACCGATACCGTCATCGGTGAGGATGCGACGGAAGTGCTGGATTATGTGCCTGCCCGGTTCCGGGTGCTGCGCCATGTGCGCCCTCGCATTGCATGCCGGCACTGCGAACAGATCCGCCAGGCGCCGGCCATCGATCTTCCGTTGCCCAAGGTCATGGCGAGCAGCGCGCTGCTCGCGCATCTGATCGTCAGCCGCTTTGTCGATCATCAGCCCTGGTATCGTCAGTCGGCGATCCTGCGCCGCCAGGGCGTGGATGTCGATCGTGATGTGATGGGATCTGGCCCGCAAGCTGGCTTGGCTCATGTGCCGCGCTTGTAGCCGTCGGCCTGGAGATAGCCACGATACCCGGCAAGATGCGCTGCGGGATGCTCTCCGCCGCGACCCTGGGTAAAGCGGAACACGACCGCTGGCGGTGTAATGTCACCGCTCGACCCACCATCGCGCAGATAGACCCAGAAATATGCGGTCCTGCTACCGTCTTCGCCGCGCAGCACCGTGACCGGCGTCTCGTCCCCATGGATCTTGGGTGCTTCACAGATATAGGAGAGCAGCCGCTGCCCAAGGAGGTCCTCGGCCTGTGGCTCGAGCAGAATGAGGGTGCGAAGTTCTGGCTGCGGGTGATGAACGAGCTGCGCAACCGCGGCACCGAGGATATCCTGCTCGCCGTCGTCGATGGCCTCAAGGGTTTCCCGGAGGCGATCACCGCCGTCTTCCCCGATGCGATCGTCCAAACGTGCATCGTGCATCTGCTCAGGAACTCGATGGACTTCGTGTCCTGGAAAGACCGCAAGAACCTCGCCAGCGCGCTCAAGGAGATTTACCGCGCGCCCAGCGCGGAGGCGGCCGAACAGGCGCTGAGCGCGTTCGAGGCCGGCCCCTGGGGCCAACGCTATCCCGCCATCGGCCAAAGCTGGCGGCGCGCCTGGGGCGAAGTGATCCCGTTCTTTGCGTTCCCCGACGAGGTCCGCCGGATCGTCTACACCACAAATGCGATCGAGGCGCTGAACGCGAAGCTCAGACGCGCCGTCCGCGCCAGGGGCCATTTTCCCAGCGACGAGGCTGCCACCAAGCTGCTCTATCTGATCTTGAACCGATCGGAGAAAGAGTGGAAGATGCCGCCACGGGAGTGGTCCATGGCCAAGCATGTCCTGAGCTTGTCGAAGGGGCCCAGTTCGCCGTCATCTTCGGCGAGCGCTTCATCAGGGCCATGGCGGCGTAATGTTCAACCGCCCGCCCGCACACGAAATTCCTGACGGTCCCGCCAGACCGCCGCAACGCTGACCGACGCGCCGCGCGCGGCCTGCGCATTGCGGATCTCGTCCAATGTCAGGTCCGAGTTCGCCTCGATCAGCGAGCGAA